>CBDUBA010000163.1:0-8260 GCA_965365275.1 uncultured Cyclobacteriaceae bacterium
CAATCTTATAAACGGCCAGATTATACGTAATAAAGAGATTCTACCTCTCAGAATATGTGAACAGGCTTACAAAATATACTGTTAAAGAGGCCATCACGAAGGAGGATAGCCTTGCACTAATTATCGCGTCAAGCCAGGTGATCTCACTCCAGATAATGGTAGATAAAGTACCAATGATCATGCCTGCAAGAACACCCTGCCAGCTTGTTTTTTTCCATTTTAGTGTCAGGAATAGAGCTGGTCCAAAAGAAGCACCTAATCCTGCCCATGCATAAGATACCATTGAGAATATTAGTTTTCCTGAAGAAACAGCGATTATAAATCCCAGAATCCCAATAACAATGGTTATCCCGCGGCTTAATTTTAAAAGAATCTTTTCGGAAACTTTCTTGTTGAGTGTTTTATGATAAATATCCTCAATCACAGAAGAGGAAATAACCAGTAACTGGCTGTCGGCAGTAGACATCATGGCTGCGATGGCGCCTGAAATGAAAATTCCAGCCAACCACGAAGGTAACAATTCGTTTGCCAGGTGGGGCATGACTTGTTCCACATCATCAAAATAACCTTTCCCATAGAGTCCCAATCCTACCAGACCTATGACCAAGCCGCCTGTAAAGGCCGGGATGACCCAGGCAATGGCTATTCTCCTGCTGATCTTGATCTTTGCCGGATTTTTTATCGACATAAAACGGGTTAAAAGATGGGGTTGTCCCATATATCCAAAGCCCCAGCTGAGTCCGCTGATTATAAATGCAAAGGCCAGCCAGCCGGATTTATTTCCGGTAAGACTTACATAACTATCACCTGAAGCAGCTATAGCCTGCGCAAACTCACCTTTTGTGCTGAGGATTTCGGCAATTCCAGCCAGGGGAAGTATAACGAGTGCACTGATCATAATGATTCCCTGGATCATATCTGTAAACGCCACGGCAAAGAATCCACCCAGCATGGTGTATACGATAATAAACGATGCCCCTATCACCATACCCCAGAACTGTTCAATACCAAAGGTGACAAAGAGTACCTTCCCTGCTCCGTTGAACTGAGCTGAAAGATAAAACGTGAAGAAAAAAATGATGATCAAAGTAGCGGTCGTTCTAATGGCCGTCTTCCCTTTTTGAAATTTCTGTGCGAAAAAATCCGGCAAAGTCATCGAAACTACTTTTTCAGATTCTCTACGAAGATCTTCCGCAATCATGTACCAGTAAAAGATTATTCCCCAGACACATCCAATGGCCGTCCAGACTTCAACGACACCCATGGCATAGGCAGCACCAGGCAAGCCTAATAATAACCAGGCAGATTCACCAGATGCCCTTTCGCTGAAAGCAACAACCCAGTGATTGACTTTACGACCTCCAAGAAAAAAGTCGAAATGACTTTTGTTTGATTTATAAGTGATCATGCCAACAACAAGGATGATCAGGAGGTACAGGATAAAACCCAGAAGAGTAAAGCTCATTTCGCTCAGATTTATTGAAAACGAAAGATAATAATAATTGTATTAAATCATAAGCTGTAACAGGTTACCAATAAAAAATGTATAAATATGTTTTTAAATTCAAAAATGCTGTATCAATGTCCTGATAGCAGGTTGGAAAGCAGACAATGAGTGGGTGAATTGTGTCAGGTTTAATATCGGATCATTCCGGGATTGGATGATAGAAAAGAAGTTTGCCTTTTTTTACATTTTCAGTATTGAATTCGCTGAGGGCAACTTTCCTTCCACCAAAGCTGGTATTCTGATGGGCAAGTTGTAATGATCCGTTTTCTTTTATATCATATACAATGGCTGTATGATGTTTGTAGTTTTCTGTAAATATCATGTTTTCGTCTTTGTAGGATACTACTACATTTTCAAACTGGATGATATCGCCAGGAAGGACTTCTTCTTTTTTCGGGTTATACAGTTTGCCGAAAATATAAATTGTGCTTTGTGAGGTCTTATCAAATTGAGCATTTGCGAAAGTTAAAGCATGATCCGCCAGGTCCCAACACTCACCTCGTCCCACGGTTGAACCAATCATGGTTTCTACATAGTTTATAATCCTGCTGTTTACATCAGGTATATCTTTCTGGCTGCTGGCAGAGAGAGGTAAACAGGTCAGAATTAAAAAAGATATAATCAATCTATTAAAAGCCATATTGCATTATTACGGAATAATAGCAAAGAGGATATGTCAAATCAGGAAGTTCTTTAAAATAAAAAATTTTTAACTGGCCAGCTCCTTTATTTTAAGTACCTGAAGGCAGATTTCATCAGTTCTTCACGATCAGCAGTGATAACCGGGTCACTGTATATCTTGGATGATAATTCGGCAACTACACCTTTCCTAAATCCTAATTTGTCTGCCAGGTCTTTACAAAATTCAATTTCCGATTTAAACACCTTCCGGTCAATTTTCATCATCTGAATGACCATATACAGGTATTGAAATTTTTCATCATTGGTTAATGCTTCGATAGGACCAATGGGTTCCGGTTTTTTGATCAATTCCTTAACTTCAGCCTCTGATATATTATGAAGTTTCCCAAGATTAAAAATCAGCCTTTCTTCACGCTCAGACAGTCTGTTATCTGATATCGCCAATTGAATCATTAAACTTAATTGTTTCTTGCGCATAACCAGGTTTATTAAAAATTTTCCTCAAAATATTAAATAAAATCTAATATATAAAGTAATGGCGGATTAATATACTGCCATTAAAGCTGATTGTCCTAACTTGTAAAGAAATCGAAGACATTGGCCAGCTGACTGCTCTTGGTTTTATAAAACTCAGTGTATGTGCACCTTTCACATATTACAGCGGTGAATTTACGATGCTGAACATCAAATATTTTGCTCAGTAATCCTCCGGTTGTGCTTACAGTTTCAGTTCGATATTGCCTGTTGTTACACTTAGGACATCGGTAGTTGATTTGTGATAAATTATTGTTCATTTTTCTACAATTTATTTTGAATACTCTTTGAATTTACTTGTCCCACTAACTCCCACACTAGAGAATTGTGTTGGTAATTGATAGTATTATCGCTAAGATCATTGAGGTCTAAAAACAGATATTAAAATATTACTTCTCACTTCGTTTTCTTCCGGATTCCTTTAAAGCCTTGTCGATGATCCATTCTATTTGTCCATTGGTACTTCTGAATTCATCGGCAGCCCATTTTTCAACCGCCTCCATTGATTCCTGGCTGATCCTTAAAACAAATGGTTTTTTCTTTGCCATTATTCCATTCTGTTAAGCGTTTTCTCTTCCTTCTGCATCTTGCTTATCGCCCATTTTACCTGGTCAGGTTTTTGTGTTCCTATAAGGAGCTTTTTGCCATTTATAAATTGGATCTGTAAACCTATATTACCTTTGACATTATAGGCCTTTCCTCTTAGCCCGTATCTCAATCCCCATCCCCCATACTCTGTGATCGGATTGTATTTCCTGACTTCCATTTTTTGAATCATTCTGAATGGGATAATTTTTTCTTTATAGAAGAAGGGTGGAAATCTGAGCCTTATTTCATTTTCATAAATGCTTGTAAACAATTTTGTTTTCTCGAAAAGAAAGAATATCAGCCCCCAAATAAGTAAAACAGAAAATGTTGTGAAGACAAGACCCACATCTGACATGGGATTGTCCCCCCATGGTTTGCCGGCTATAAGTTGTTTGTAAAATCCGTAGGCGAATAATACTACATTGCCGACAGCCAAAACATAAAGGGGGACTTTCAGCCACAATTGGTCAAAACGCTGTTCTTCACTGAATAATTTCTTATCCATGATTTCATTTATTGATGTAAAGTGCCAGTATTTATAACAGGACTTGCATCCTTATCAGCACACAATACCACCATTAAATTACTAACCATTGCTGCTTTTCTTTCCTCGTCTAAATCGATTATATCTTTCTTATTTAATTCCGCAAGTGCCATTTCCACCATACCCACGGCTCCTTCTACGATCTTTTGCCTGGCCGCAACGATCGCAGTTGCCTGTTGCCGTCTTAACATGGCACTCGCAATTTCGGGGGCATAGGCCAGATACCCTATCCTGGCTTCAATTACGTGCAGCCCTGCAATATCCAGCCGTTCTGATAATTCTTTTTCCAGCGCGTGATTTATTTCATTCAATCCGGATCTAAGTGTGATCTCAGCCTCTTCATCGTCAAAGTTATCATAGGGATATGTTCCGGCAAGCCCGCGAACGGCAGCATCGGACTGTACACGGACGAAATGCTCATAGTCATTTACCTGAAAGGCCGCTTTAAATGTATTCTCAACTTTCCATACCAGGATGACACTTATCTGTATGGGATTACCCAGTTTATCATTTACCTTGATCTTTTCACTATCGAAGTTCTGAGCTCTCAGACTGACCTTCTTCCGTACAAAGAAAGGATTCACCCAATGAAAACCATTTTTCTTGATCGTCCCTTTATATTTTCCAAACAGTGTAAGGACACTGGAGTAGTTTGGGTATACAATTACAAAACCAATGATCATCAGGACAGTAAAAAGCACCAAAAGGACAATAAAAACAGGATTTGGCACCATGATTACGGAATAAATTCCGAATGTCAATACAACCAGCAGTACAATCAACATTAAATAGCCGGAGATGGGATTATAATCTTTTTCCTTTTCCATTATTGTATAATTTAAATTGATATTAAAATGATATCATAAAGATACTATATTTTACGGATAGATTTTAAAAAGGTTGAGGTTTTTTATAAAAATTAACCCACCAGTTGGTTATATTTGATTTGTACAAATTGGGGAACAATCAAAACACATTATGTTTAACTTTTTTAAGAAGAAAAGGAAGTCCGACAAATCATCAAATCTTCGAATGGTCGACCTTGACCAGAATCCATTAAAACCTGGGGATATGGTTGAGGCCTTAAGGTATGACCTGGGTACATCGAAGGTGGTTGAAACAGAAAAAGGACTTGCATACGAGTCGATAGAAACCGGAAAGGTCGTAACCTGGCATTTGATGGTGGATGCCGCCACGGAATTTCAAAAGGTAAAAAAGATTGAAAAATAGGATTCATTGTGGCGACATGGACATATTGTATAAAGGTGATTTTTTAAATTAGAACCAGTCCATTTCATAAGCCTGAATGAGAGTCGATAACTTCCCATGTGCCATTGGAGCTTCAATTGAGAATTCAACTGAAGTCACTAACCAAGTAAGATAGAAGAAAGGCAGCTGACAAAATAAACTATTCTGAATTCAGAATATCATTTCAAAGAGTCATCCCCAAATACTTTTTTGATAATGTCATTTGCATATTTGTAGGGATCATTCCGTATTTCTTGTTCCTCATCAGCAATCTTAACAAACAAACCATCCAAAGCCTTATCGGTAACATAAGCCGACAAGTCGGGTTCATTGACAGGTTCAAGTTTCATGAGAAAATTGGCAGGGCTTTTCTGAACTGTTGTATAAGCTTTCAGAAACTTATCCCATATTACATTAGCGGAAGTATTACCAACCAGTGGTTTACTCAATGAAGCATCAATACTTGGTTCAAACAGGTTACTCAGGTCCGCCGAGGTTTTATCCTGGAAGTATCTGGTCGCAGATCGTTTGCCTGCGCCTTTGTAGTCTCCTTTTAGGATTGCATACCCATCCTGAATAGTCATTTCTTTTATAGCATTTTTAAAAATCGGAATGGCAGAGGTGGCAGCATCAGAAGCTGATCGGTTAATTGCAACGATCAGATCCTCAATTACTGGTTTTACTGTTGCATTATAGATCTGTTCGCCGCCAGGAGCATCTCTTAAATCATTAATGATTTTATTCAGTTCCGGAGGTAGTAGGATTTTTATAGCCTGATCCATAAGATAGCCGTCAGGATCAGATACCAGATTCACTGCTTTGTCGGTACCGATATCCAAAGCAGTTTTTAATCCTTGAATTACTTCAGACTCTGAAAGCCCTTCATCCCCGTACATAATCGACTGCATCAAAGTACTGCTTGTGCTGCACGAAGTAAAAAAAACAGCGATAAGGAGTTTTAACAGTAAATTTTTCATTCAGATGGATTTAATTAAATGTATAACGACAGAAATTCATTTTAATTGATTTCCGGGTAATAATCCTTATCATTTGTATAGATTTGTTCATGAAAGATGGTTCAATTATGGATACTTCAAAGATCATTTTTGTTATAGACTTTGACAGCACTTTTATCAAATCAGAGACCTTCGATTTATTAGGTCGATATTCCTTGGCGGATCAGCCGGATGCTGAAGAAAAACTTAAAAAAATACATCAGATCACAGATGAAGCTATGGAAGGGAATATAAATTTTTCGGAGTCCCTGTCAAGCCGAATAGCCTTATTAGAGGCTTCAAAGGATCATTTTGGACCACTAATTGAGCAAATCAGGGGAGATATTTCACCTTCTTTTTCCAGGAACAGGCAATTCTTTATAAATTATTCCGATCAGATATATATTATATCCAATGGATTTCGCGAGATCATTGTCCCTGTAGTTCAGGATTTCAATATTCCTGAAAAAAATATTTTTGCCAATACCTTTACCTATTCCAGTGATGGTAAAATTACAGGGTTCGACAGAAATAATATTTTAAGTAAGGATAATGGAAAGGTAGAGTTGTTAAAATCCCTTAACCTAAAAGGGGATATATATGTTATTGGGGATGGTTACTCTGATTATCAGATCAAAGAAGCTGGATTAGCCAATACATTTTATGCTTTTACTGAAAATGTAGAGCGGAATTCAGTTGTTGAGAGAGCAGATCATGTAGCTCCCAGCCTTGATGAGATATTATTTCAAAACAAGATAGAAGCCTCTATCTCCTATCCCAAGAACAGGATCTCAGTACTTCTTTTGGAAAATGTGCACCCTCAGGCAGCTGAATTACTTAAGCGGGAAGGATATCAGGTTGAAACTGTTACTTCAGGTTATGATGAGGATGAATTGTGTGAAAAAATCAGAGATGTTTCAATTCTAGGGATTAGATCCAAAACTGTGATTAGCAGGAAAGTTTTGCAGCAGGCCAACCGACTTATGGCCATTGGGGCATTCTGCATAGGAACAAATCAAATCGACCTGAAGGCATGTCAGGATAAAGGGGTGGTAGTATTTAACGCTCCTTTCAGTAATACACGGTCGGTTGTGGAGTTGGCAATAGGAGAAATCATCATGTTGATCAGAAATATCCCGGATAAATCCCAAGGTATGCATAATGGAATATGGAACAAATCTGCCAGGGGGAGTTATGAAATCAGGGGTAAGAAGCTTGGAATAGTTGGATATGGCAATATTGGATCACAATTGTCGATTCTTGCTGAATCACTTGGATTAAAGGTTTGCTATTATGACATCAAGGAAAAACTTGCACTCGGTAATGCTCAAAAAGCAGGTTCTCTGGAAGAATTGCTGAAAGATTCGGATATCGTTTCAATTCACGTCGATGGCCGTAAAGAAAATACGAATCTGATAGGAGATAATGAATTTAAGCTGATGAAAGAAGGTGTTATTTTTCTGAATTTAAGCCGGGGCCAGATTGTAAATATTGATGCCTTGCAAAAGCATATTGAATCCGGTAGAATAGCCGGCACAGCGGTTGATGTATTTCCATTTGAGCCTAAGAATAACAAAGAACCATTTATATCTGAACTTAGAAATCTTCCAAATACTATATTAACTCCGCATGTAGGTGGATCTACACTGGAAGCACAGGAAAATATTGCACAATTTGTTCCTAATAAGATTATCGATTATATCAATACTGGAAATACAAATAATAGTGTGAATTTCCCTGAACTGCAACTGCCGGTGCTTAAAGATGCACATCGCCTCATCCATATCCACCATAATGTGCCAGGAATCCTGGCAAAGATCAACAATGTTCTTGCCATGCATAATATAAATGTAGTTGGCCAGTACTTAAAGACGAATGAAAATATAGGCTATATGATTCTTGCAGTGGACAAGGAGTATGACAGGCAGGTAATTAAGGAATTCAGGAAAATAGAGAATACCATCAGGTTCCGTGTACTTTATTAAAATAAAAAAAACCCATCGAGCGATTTAAGGTAATCAAACCTCAAATTGACAGGATTTGAGCTTCTCAACTGTGTCAACAATCCACTGTTAACTCCGGAAATCCGGAGACCTGAAAACAGGTTGAGGCCCGGTTTAAACAGCAAGAATTACTCGGTAAATTGTTAGTGTTAAGTTTGATTAATATAATGTCAGCACCGATGGGTAATCTTAAATATCT
>CBDUBA010000164.1:0-8145 GCA_965365275.1 uncultured Cyclobacteriaceae bacterium
CTGGTTATATTTTTGCTTGGCTAAAACCTTAAAAGAACAAGTGGGATTAAAGCAATCATTACAGGGGCTATTGAATGAAACTTAAACCATGAATATCCAGAAGTATATAAATCCTGTTTGTCTAGTTAATTTCTTATTATCCAATTATATGGCCCCATACAGAACAAAAAAGTGAAAGAACTAACAATTATTTCAAATCCTGAGGTTGAACTTGTTTTCAACAATTATCCTCATAAGGTTCGCATAAAGATATCAAATTTAAGAAGGTTGATTATAGAAACCGCCAGGGAATCTGAAGAGATAACAAAACTAGAGGAAACTCTAAAATGGGGCGAGCCCAGCTATCTTACTAAATTTGGAAGCACAATAAGAATTGACTGGAAACAAAACAAGCCGGATCAATATGCCATATATTTCAAATGTACAAGTAAGTTAGTCTCTACCTTCAAAATAGTATTTAATGATGTATTTAACTTCGAGGGAGATCGTGCTATTATATTCGGAATGAATGATAAAATTCCCAAAGCTCAGTTAAAAAAATGTATTATAACTGGATTAACTTATCATAAGGTAAAAACTTTACCAATGCTCGGATTAGGTTAGTTTATAAAGAACATTATATATTTATACAATAGGAAGACCAAATTACAGTATTGACAAGTTCGTTTTCAAGGGGATTTTTGCTATTTGAATAATCTATTTTTTTTAGCCTATGAAAAATCCGAATCAAATTGCATCACGTTTCAGGGAAGTACTTTTAAATGGCAAATGGGTCGCCAACACAAATTATAAGGATTTATTAAACAGTTTAACCTGGGAACAGGCAACGCGTAAAATTGATTCATTAAATACTGTTGCTGATCTATCAAACCACATAAATTATTACATTAAAGGTATACTGAACTTTTTTGAAGGTGGATCCCTCGATATTCATGATCAATACAGTTTTGATTCCCCACTTGTCAGATCGAAAGAAGATTGGGATAATCTCTTAAATGATATGTGGGCAAATGCTGAAAAATTTGCAAATCACATTGAATCTATGTCCGATGAAAAACTGGAAGAAATTTTTGTAAATGAAAAATATGGTACGTACAAAAGAAATATAGAAGGTATGATAGAACATTGTTACTATCATTTAGGACAGATCTCTCTGATCAAAAAGATGATAATAGAAAGAAAATAATAAATCCAGAGAATGAATTTTTTAAAAAATAAAATCAATCGATACCCTCTGGGAATATGGATTGCCATTGTGGCATTGATCCTGGTATTTCTAGCATGGATAATGCAGGCATACTCTTTACTAGATTGGGAAGCTGCCGTGGATCTTGGTTTGCAAAACGAAAGATTTACTGGTGATGCTGCTGAAAGGGCCCTCGCAGATGTAGAAAAAGGCGTTGCCATAGCTGATATAGTCTGGGCCCTGCCACTCACAATAATTGCATTTATTGGATTGCTAAGAAAAAAATTCATTGGTTTTATTACGGCAATGATGGTTTTTGCAATTTGTGTTTACTTCCCTATGTTCTATTTATTCAGAGAAAGTATGGATACTGAAACCGCGATGACCGCTGTATTTCTGTGGGCGGTACCATCACTACTTGGAATAATTGGGTTATGGACAAATAAAGGATTTTTCTCTATTGGGGGCTGGGAGCAATAATATATTCAATTATACAGATAATAAATCGTTTAAATTACTGATTAAGAATAATGTCAAAATATGTATTTTTAATTTTACTGTTGCCTCTCCTATTTTCCTGTACAGAAGAAAAACAGAATTTTCTATTCATTCTTGTAGATGACCTGGGCTGGACTGATCTGGGATATTCAGGTAGTACATTTTATGAAACTCCTAATATTGATGCCTTGAGTAAAGTAAGCATTCAGTTTACCCAGGCCTACGCTTCTGCTTCAATTTGTTCTCCTACCAGAGCTTCCATAATGACTGGTAAGCATCCTGTAAGAGTAAATATCACAGATTGGATACCGGGTTATGATCCTAAAGATCAGAAATTATCCGGTCCTCAAGACCTGGATGCATTACCACTGCAAGAAAATACCCTGGCCGAAGTTCTGAAGGAAAATGGATATAAGACATTTTTCGCCGGCAAATGGCACCTGGGAAGTGATGGACACTTTCCTGAGGATCAAGGATTTGATATCAACAAGGGAGGTCATCACGTTGGGAGTCCTCCCGGAGGATACTATTCGCCATACAACAATCCGAAACTTGAAGATGGGCCGGAAGGGGAATACCTGACGGACAGGCTGACTAATGAATCTATGAAGTTTTTAGAAAATATAGGTAAAGATCCGTTCTTTCTATTTTTAGCTTATTATACCGTACATACGCCGATCCAGCCAAACCTGGAATACATTGAAAAATTTGAAGAGAAACTGGCTGCAAAAGGAAATACCGTTAATTCATTCAAAGAGGAAGAAAATGCAATCACCACCTTAGAACAGCGTAATGCTGCCTACGCATCTATGGTATATGCATTGGATAAAAATATTGGTCGTCTGATTAGTAAATTAAAGGGAGAAGGATTATATGAAAACACCACCATCGTTTTTACATCCGACAATGGCGGGCTTTCAACGCTTTTAAAAGACAGAAATCAAAAAGCACCAACATCCGTTTTCCCCTTAAGAGCTGGTAAAGGCTGGCTATATGAAGGTGGAATTCGTATTCCTCTATTGATAAAGCCATCAAATTATTCTGATAATGCAAGAATCTGTGCTGAACCTGTGGTCAGTCATGACTTCTACCCTACTTTTCTTTCAATCGCCAAAATAAAATATGACCCGGAATTGATTGATGGGATCGATATCAGTCCTGTGCTGTATGAAAACAGAACTTTAAATAGAAAGGAGTTGTTCTGGCATTATCCTCATTATCATGGCAGTGGGTGGACTCCCGGAGCTGCGGTCTTACAGGGAAACTGGAAATTGATCGAGTTTTATGAATCAGGGAAGGTTGAATTATACAACATATCAGAAGACCTTTCCGAGACAAACAATCTTTCCGAGAAATATCCCAAAAAAGCAGATTCCCTGAAGAACAGGCTTCATGAACTTCAAAATTCAATGAAGGCCAGCACCCCATTAATGAATCCGGATTTCAATCAGAAAGGCGCAGAGAAATGAATAATATAAAGCACATTGCAATATTTCTATGTATTAGTGTTGAATTATTTGCACAAAACACCTCTGATTCAGGTTATCTGACCACGGACGGAGCCTGGTGTTGGTTTTCGGATCCAAGGGCAATATATACAGATAGACGGGTTATTACCGGTTGGGTAAAATCGAATGGGACCATTGAAGCTGCTTTATTTGATATTTCAAATCAATCAATCCAAACAAGTGATTTATATTTTCGCCTCGAGAAGGATGATCATAATAATCCTGCCTTCGTAAAAACCTCTGAAGGTAATGTTTTGGCAATGTATACAAGACATTCCCTAAAAGATCTTTTTATAAATGAACTATATTCGGCTGGCAATGATTTTTCGATCCGGGGACCACAGCTGATCCATCCCATCAGTAAAAAAGAACTCGAGAAATTCCCACGCGAAACCATAACGTATGCCAATCCTTTTCTATTGGAAGAGGAGGAAGATAGAATTTACTGTTTTGGACGGTGGACTGGTTTCAAGCCCAACATGATGTGGTCCGATGATCATGGGAGGACCTGGACAAAAAGCAGGGTGTTTATTACAAATTATCCTTTTGATCCAGGCAACAGACCTTATGTAAAATACTATTCCGATGGTAAGTCTCGAATTCATTTTGTATTTACTGATGGCCATCCTCGTATAGAGCCAACAAACTCTGTTTATCATGCCTATTATGAAAAGGGCAAATTTTATAAAACTGATGGCAGTCTCATCAGGGACATTGAAAATATACCCTTTGAACCCGGTGATGCCTCCACCATTTACAGGTCAAATGAGGAAGAAGGCAGGTCCTGGATTGCTGATATCGGGCAGGACGATAAGGGGAATCCAGTGGTTTTATATACTAAAAGTCCGGAAGAGACAGACCACCGTTACTGGTATGCGCGTTTCGATGGCAGTAAATGGTTAAATTACGAAATATGTAAATCAGGCAAATGGTTCCCTCAAACACAGCCCGGGCAGACAGAACGGGAACCTCATTATTTTGGGGGCTTGACGATACATCCTGATAACGCTAAAGTTGTTTATCTGTCAAGACAGGTCAAAGGAATATTTGAAATTGAGCGATGGGAAACACCTGATTTCGGTAAAACCTGGAAGCATGAAAGCGTTACAGAAAACTCTGAATTTGACAATGTGCGCCCCTTTATTCCACGTGGATTAAATGCTAATGATCCGGAAGTTGTCTTATGGATGGAAAATCAGAAATATATTCATTATACTGATTTCAGGTCATCCATAAAATATAAAATAAAAAGGTGAGTCAATAAGTAAGGATTTTATTACCTTAAATTCTGTAAAGGATTTTATAATTTAACTATTGATTGATTTTTTATTCAATTAAATGCCTACACCATGAGGAACTCGAAAAATTCAATGATCAAAGGTGTTTTTTTACTTTTTCTATTCATATACACCCTATCGTTGTATACCTGTAAACAACCTGAAATTCCAGAAGATAAAGCCAGCAATTACCAGGTGGCGGCCTATATCTGGCCGTCATGTCACCACGATGAACGGTTTGGGGAGATGCTTTGGCCAGAGGGAATGGGTGAATGGGAGATAATCAAAAAAGGAACGCCCAGGTTTGAAGGGCATTATCAGCCAAAGGTGCCTTTATGGGGCTATGAATTGGATGATGATCCACATGTGATGGAAAAGTGGATAGATGCTGCCACGGACCATGGGATAAATACCTTTATATTCGACTGGTACTGGTTCGATGATGGTCCTTTTCTGGAAAGTTCCCTGAACAATGGATTTCTTAAAGCTAAGAACCGGAATAAAATGAATTTTTATCTTATGTGGGCGAATCATGACGTCAAAAGAAACTATTGGAACGTTCATAAATATACTGATGACGAATCCATACTCTGGGATGGAGCAGTAGATCTTGAAAATTTCAAGATAATTGTAGACCGTGTGATTTCAAGATATTTCGTTCAGCCCAATTATTACAGGATTGAAGGGAAACCAGTTTTTTCCATTTTTGCCATCTGGAATTTATTGGAGGGTCTTGGAGGTGTTGAGCAAACCAAAACGGCCCTGGATTACTTCAGGGCAGAAACCCGCAAAGCAGGTTATCCGGGTCTTCACCTTCAGTTGGTAGTTTTTGGGAGCCCAAATGCTGACCTTGTCAATAATATAAAAACACTTGAATTTAACAGCGTAACAAAATATAATTGGGGATGGTCTAAGCAACAGGATTATATTAAGTGGGCGACTAAGGCCGTTGAACAAAGAGATCAGTGGGATAACAGCCTTGATATTCCCTACTTCCCAAATGCCTCTATCGGTTGGGATGACACACCAAGATTCCCTGCTAAGGGAGAGGCAGATATCGTACGCTACAACAAATCGCCGGAGAGTTTTGCAGCCTCCCTGGAGCTGGCAAGGAAATATTGTGATGATCATCCCGCTCAACCAGGGCTTATTACAATATTCTCATGGAATGAGTGGATTGAGGGCGGATACCTTTTACCCGATGTTAAATTTGGATTTCAACACCTTGAAGCTGTAAAAACTGTAATGAACAGATCTTATGACCCCTATTCTGAATGATATCAATATTAGTTTACAACTCACAATAAAATGGAAAGAAGACATTTTTTAAGTAAAACCGGGCTGGTCACCGGAACACTCCTGGCAGGCCCAGCCCTCTTTGGTAATGCCCTGAGAACTGATCCTATGTCAAGGATTGGTTTAACAACGGTTGTGTTTCGAAACCAATTCTCCAAAACCAATCCTGATTTAACTTCTGATGAACTCACACTGAATGATATCCCGCAGTATTTTTCAGAAAGATTCGGTATCCGCAATCTGGAATTCTGGTCCGAGCATTTTGAATCCAGGGAACCATCCTACCTGAAAGATTTAAAAAAATTGATTCAAAAAAACAATTGTAAACTGATCAATATACAGGCCGATACGCCGGGCAAGGATATCTCAAATCCTGAAAATGGTAACAGTGCATTGGCCGTTCAGGAAATTAAAGAATGGATAGATGTAGGAAAATTTCTTGGTTCTAAAATGGTACGGGCAAGTTTTATGCACAAATCCTTCGAAGAAGGAATGAAATCTATGAAATCATTAATTGATTATGCAAGGAGTCAGGGCATGATATTACTTGCCGAAAATCATTTCGATCTTTTATCTATTCCTGAAAATCATCTGGAAGTGGCACAAAAAATGAAAGGGGAAGGGTTTGGACTACTGGCTGATTTCGGAAATTATCCGGAAAATATCGATCGATATGAGGCTCTGAAAATGATCGCACCCTATACCCTCCTCGTCTCAGCCAAAACGCATACTTATGATGAGAACTACAATCACATATCATTCGACTTTGATAAATGTGTACGAATCATGGAAGAGGGCGGCTTCAAAGGAATTTATTCTCTCGAACAGTGGGAGGATGGACCATTAAACTACGATTTTGAAAAAATTGTGGATTGGATGATAGAACATGTATTGTCTAATATAGATTAAACAAAATAAATTATTTCTTCAAAATGATCCATTTAGTAGAAAAAACAAATGTTCTATAGCTAAAAATATCCGATTTTGAAGGTACCCGGGTGCCGCAGGCAAATAATGCCTGAAATCCATTGGATCATAAGAAAGAATTATATTGAAAATTTAATTTGAAATCCAAAACATCAGTAATGGAGATAGTTGATTTAGTAAATGAATGGTTTGAAAGATGGGAGAATGGAGAATTTATGAATTTACCTTTATCGGAGAATTTCATGCACACAAGTCCTTACGGTACAATAGAAGGGAAAAAGGCCTATCTGGATCTAATCGTGGCAAATATTGACAAATTTTTAGGGCATTCTTTTGAAATTCATGATACAATATACGAAAAGGACAAAGCCTGTATCCGCTATACAGCAAAAAAGGGAAATTTTTCATTGGATGTTAGTGAATGGCATTATGTAAAGGATGATAAAATTGATAAAGTAGTGGCCTACTATAACATTGAAGGAGAAATAAGTGAAGATAGAAATCTTTCTATGCCGGGTTGATCTTAATATCCCAATCGGTTAATATACTGATTTGAATAAATTTTTACGAATGTCGGTCAGCTTATTGGAGGATCGACCGGGATTGCACTTACGCAAAATATAATTATATTTAAAGTTGGATTGAATAATAAATCCATCTCCTTATTAATCCTGGTAAGTCAAAATTATGAGTCTGTTCACATCACGAAGGGAAAAAAATCTCTGGATATTCATAATTATTGTTATTACAGCAATATACTCTACTCTGGGACTTGCTTTGAAAATGGCAGAGTATATTAAAAATCAGGATCTACAGGCTGTTTTTTTTCTGCTCGGTATGTTCTTTGTGGGAATGACCATTGTAACACAGGGATTGAAGATCCGACCCGGTGGTGCTGAAATTGCTATTGCATTGGGTATAACAGCAGTCTATTTCATGGCTTTTATGCGAATCACCTTGTTTGAAGAGCGTTCACATCTCATTGAATATAGTGTGGTGGCTGTTTTTATCTATGAAGTCTTAATCGAAAGAAAAAGGAATGGGAAACGAGTTCCATATCCCGCAATATTTGCCATTATTCTTACTTCACTGATTGGATTACTTGATGAATGTATTCAACTGTTGCTACCCAGCCGGGTTTTTGATCCTCAGGATATATTATTCAATACCCTGGCTGCGGTTTTTGCAGTTATTACCATTCAGATTTTGGCATGGGTTCGAAAAAGGATCCGGAAAAGGAAGGAGCCATAATGTAAGTTTAAGTTATATCAATAATTTCAATAGAATCAATCCCTTATAATACAAAGAATAAGTGTTCTATATAAAACATAATGTTATAATAAGAAGCAGGTCCTCTATTGTGTTCCAGGCTGTTTCAACCAGTGAGGGAATTCAGGGATGGTGGACAGTTGACAGCAGGTTAGACCCGAAGCTCGGTGGTATTGCAGAATTC
>CBDUBA010000165.1:0-7997 GCA_965365275.1 uncultured Cyclobacteriaceae bacterium
AAATAATTTCACTCAGGAAAATTTACTTTTTTGATGTCAATATACCAGGAAAGTCTGAAAAGTGAATTGAAATAGTACTTCAATAAATTAAGGTATATAAGCAGGTATTTTCGAATCGATCCGAATGGGAAAAGTAATAATCCCAATAATGCGGGGATTAAATTGTCAAATAAAAGGGTATTAAGTAGTAAAAAACTCTGTAAAAAGAAATGGTACGCACCCGAATAATGCTTTCTGAAATAAATATGCTTGGATATGATCACCATAGCCTTGCAATAAGCGGTTAATCGCATGGTCCTCCGGGTAGTACCCCCATGCTGATGGGTGATGGCTGGGTGACATTGTAAAACAACGGTTCCCCCCTTATCCCTGACCTTTTTACAAAGATCCGTATCCTCCGAATATAACCAATAATCCTCATCCCAACCCCCAATCTGATCAAACTGCTCATTACTCATCAAGATAAGGGAACCTGATACCCAATCCGGAAAGACCAACTGTGATTTTTCACAGGTCTTACTTAATTTCTTGTTTGAGAACAGGCTGTAAATAGCTTTTACAATACTGTTTATGGTCCATGCAGAGGGGAATATGCCAAATGGATTCTCATTATTCCCGTTTAAATCGACCTGTTGGGAAGAAACTATGCTATATTTTGTTTCCTGCCGTGCAAGGTTTAGCATAGAGGCTAATGGTTTTTCCGATATGACCGTGTCTGGATTCAGAAACAAGAGAAAGTCTCCGGATGCATGTCGTACACCAAGATTATTACCGTAAGCAAATCCATAGTTGCCTTCACTCTTTATAAATGTAAAATCCGGAAATTTCTCAATAAAATCATCCAGTTTACCATCATTGGAGTGATTATCAACAATTATTACTTCAAGGTCTACATTTTCAAGCTTCAACGACAATAGGGAATTAAGACAACTCTCTAAAGGCTGCCACCCTCTATAATTTACCGTGATCACTGAAAGCTTAATCATGTGATATTTTAGACTCTGCTAATACTAAAAGAAATGATAGGGACCTGCTCAATTTAATTGCAATTAACTTCGGCAAAGTAAAAAATAAAAATCCATTGCACCAATTATGGGAAGTTTTCTTTAGGATTGAGGATTGAATCACCGGAATATATTGTCCGGCATTCTGGTTTACGTGATCTTCTATTATCCACCTTCAGAATTTGTTTCGAAATTCTGAATTACTCAATATTTTCTCAGGTAAGTTCAATTGGTGAGTATCCTGTATGATACACTAAGCTGCATGCCCAATCTTACTATTTATAGGCACTGAACTGTTTTTTTATTGATTCAATTTTGTCTTTAATATCGGTCCCGTTATAAAACCAGATCTTTCCTTTTACGCTTACTGTCTCACCTGGCAAGCATACCGGCAACCGGGGATCAGAATGCAGACAGGGACAGTTTTCATTTCCCCATGCATGGTTCCCCCCATTCCAGGCTGTAAGAATCCAGTGCTGGCCATCAACTGATTTAACAGCCGCGATAGGGGAGTCAAATATTTTATTATCGTTATTTAATGCATTAAATTCAGTTGCCATTTTGAGCATGATACATACCTGGCTTTGAAGATCGGTAAGCACAGTATCCGTATTATTCTGAAGCCATAACTTTAAATCAAGCTCATTTATACCTGGATAAATGTCAGCACCTATCCTCATATTATTGGGCAGATCCCAGATATTATGAAAACTACCTCCATCCAAAATGCTCCAGTCCGTGTTTTCTATGACTATCTTATGGTAGTCAAATAGTGTAGGTATGTGCTTATGCCCCAGGAAAGTCAGCCCAAATTGTGAAAAAAGTGCTTCGGGAAGATCCAGTACTACGTAATCATCCGGATCCCAGGGAAGAAAAATACTTACTTTGGTACCTCTCATCGGACTTAACATGCCTTCTTTGAAGTTTATTCTCGGGTGCCGGACACCGGGGTAAGGTCTGACTTTTACCATTTGTGTATTCCCATTTTCAGGCATATCAGGACTGATTTCCTGTCCTGTCTCAGACTTTACCTCCTGTTGTACCTCAGACCTAATATCCTCCTCCTCTTCAAGCCTGATCTTCCCCCGCTGCTCAGAATTGATCTCCTGCTGCTCATTGGATTTCATTTCCTTACGCTCCTCAGACTGTATTTCCGGTTGCATTTCAGCTTCCAATGCGGACAGCGCTTCCTCCAACGCTCTTGAACTCAACCCTGTAGCCTGCATCATTTCCTCATTCGTAAACCTGTGATCGCATTTCATATTTCTTAGCCAGAACTCTAAATTTTCTCTTGTAGCCAGAACCTCCACCGGCCAATCCAGAGCATCATCTCCTTTTAAGGTATATCTGTAATTAAGCATCGGGTCATCAGGAACCTCATCTGGAAGATATTTATCGAGATCCTTCATGGCAATCACATGGTAATTGTTTTTCTCCAAATATTTCATGTACTCTTTAAACTGTTCCTGCGATGTATTTACCCAGGGATGTGCATTATCCGGCACACCGTGAAACTGGAGAATAGTAATATCATTTTCACCAACAGATTCAAGTACTTCTGCAAAATGTTCTATATCCATATCAGGGTATGCATCACAGGTGGTTGGGATCAGCAAAGGATGGTGTTTGCCGGGTATATACCCTGGCCCGGCTTCCAATTCACCGTACGGTACTTCGGGTTGTTTTCCTCGTCTGGCAAATTGAAAACCTTCCTTTTCCAGCACCTCAACAGCTTCCGGACCAAAACCATTTCCATTCCAGGCAAAACTGACGGGCTTGGGTACACCAACTTGCATCAACATCCAATTCACAAGTCCCAGTTCGCCCTCCATCATCGCAGCAGTTTTTGGCTGGGAAAAATCCCAGTGATGCCAACTGTGGTTCCCTATTTCGAATCCCATGGAATGTAACTCAGCTACTTCCTGCCAGGACATGAAATTTACGGTATCGTCCATCCATTCATAAGTGATAAAAAAGGTAGCGTTAAATCCCAAGTCTTTCAGCAAAGGGGCTACAAAGGAATGATGTGATTTAACCGCATCATCAAAAGTGAGCACAGCGATCTTTGTAGAAAAGTCATGAGTCCCGGAATCATCACTATGTTTTCGGTCTGACTGGCAAGTCGCAAATAGCAAAGATGTCAAAAGAATAAAGATCACAAAGCCTGGGGATTTTATTAAACAAAAGAATATCGCACAAAAAAAAGAGGTGTTTTTACTTACTGATTGGCTTTTGCCAAGCTCGGGAATCTCAAAGATTTTATGCTCCATTATGTCTATTTGTTTCGTAATTTTAGTATGAATCACCCTTCATTTTATCAAGTTATTAAATGCGTTTCGATTTTCAGGTAATTTTTGTCCTAATTTTTTAACGAACTTATTAATCAGATGGACCTTTGAAAAAACATCCGCAGATGACATGTGCCATAATTATTACTATCCCATTAAGTAAAAGCTGAACTGGAAGATGTATATGATTGATAAAAAGCAGGAAGATCATGAAATGCTGAGAAGCTGGTTGTATAATATTAATTGATTAGGCCTAAATGGAATTGACCTGGATCTGCATCTCCTGGATCCACTACCTTGAAATCTTCGGTCGCTCTTGACTAATACCGGCAAATAATACTAAACTATTAAACCAGTAGGAAATATTAACCGGCAAAAGTTGGTTTAAGTCTTTGATCCGATTAAATTGTCAATCAAAAATCGGAGGATAAACCGGCGTTGATAACCTCCGACGGGTATTGAACCAGGCCATAGAGATAGTTGGATCTTTAATAATGGAAATACTAAAATATGAACAATAAAAAAAGCATAACTGGAATAGCCCTGACTGTAGCATTGGGCGGATTATTAATGGGATTTGATGCATCGGTCATTTCCGGTGTAATAAGATTTATCGAGGCTGAATTCGAACTTACCAAAATAGAACTTGGTTGGGCAGTGAGTTCACTTACCTTAACGGCGACCCTCGCAATGATGGTTTCGGGGCCCCTTAGTGACCGTTATGGAAGAAGAACTATGCTGAGAATCGCGGCTGTATTATATGCAATATCAGCGATTTTCTCAGCGCTTGCGCCTAGTTTCATTTCCCTTGTAATTGCCAGAATGATAGGTGGTCTTGGTGTGGGTGCTTCCTTAATACTTGCACCCATGTACATTGCTGAGATCTCCCCTGCAAAAATAAGAGGTCGGATGGTGTCATTCAACCAGCTGAACATAGTTATCGGTATTTCCCTTGCTTTTTTTACAAACTACCTGATCCTGGTATTCGGACAATCCGGGGCACCTTGGGCTAAATCCCTTGGTCTTGATATTTACAATTGGCGGTGGATGCTTGGACTTGAGACATTACCGGCCGTGATCTATTTTACAGGGTTGTTTTTTGTGCCGAGAAGTCCAAGATGGTTGTTAATGAAAGGCAAAACTGAAGATGCCATTTCGATCATGAGAAAGTATAATGATCCGGAACAGGTAGAGGCGGATATTCAGGCCATTGAATTGAGTATTAAATCGGAAGAGAAAAAGGAGAAGGTGAGAATTGGAGAACTGTTTAAGCCCGCTCTGACACTTGTGTTAACCATAGGAATTGTTATTGCCATCCTGCAGCAGATCACTGGGATTAATTCTGTGTTTTTCTATGCACCCATGATCTTTGAACAATCGGGGATAGGCACGGATGCATCCTTTGTTCAGGCCATTCTGGTTGGGATAACGAATCTGGTTTTTACAATATTGGCTATAGCGTTTATAGACCGGTTCGGACGTAAGCCCCTTTTAATCTATGGGGTGTCGGGGATAGCCATATGCATGTTCCTGCTGGCCTACGGATTTAATTCGGCAACGTACCAATTGACCGAAGAAAACATGGCAGGGATATCCATGGATATCGAAAAGGATCAACTAAGTTCGATGATCAATGTGAATTATGATAGCGATGTTGAATTCAAACAGGCGATCAAAGAATCTTTAGGTACGGTCAAAGCAGCAGAATATGAATCTGAGTTGATCAAGGCGGGTATTAATATGAATCCCACTCTGATATTGATCGGAATTCTGGGATTTGTCGCTTCTTTCGCAATTTCACTCGGTCCTGTCATGTGGGTGTTGTTCTCGGAGTTGTTCCCAAACAGGGTCCGAGGTCTGGCCATATCATTTGTTGGATTGATCAATTCAGCCGTCAGCTTCCTGGTCCAGCTGGTATTCCCCTGGGAGTTGGACAACTTTGGAAATTCCACTACCTTCCTGCTATACGGATTATTTGCTGTAGCCGGACTCGTATTTATTCTCAAAATGATCCCGGAAACGAAGAATAAAACCCTGGAACAACTAGAAAAAGAATTAATCAAAAATTAAATCTGAATAGAATTATGAAACGCTTATTTATAATAACTTTCATATTATTATTTGCATCCGGTATATCGGGATGTAACCTGAACGTAAGGGGAGAGGATAATAAGACCGTGCGACCTACAATTGCTGAAATCAAGAAAGAAGGCGATACCTTTCAACTGTATGTAGATGGGAAACCATTTTATATAAAAGGAGCCGGACTGGAATTCGGAGATATTCCCGCATTGGCAAAACACGGTGGGAATTCTTTCAGAACATGGCGTACGAATAATGGTCAGCGATCAGGCAGGGAAGTTTTAGATGAAGCCTATGAGCATGGTCTATATGTAACTATGGGACTTGATGTTGAACGGGAGCGACATGGCTTTGATTACAATAATAAAGCTGCTGTAGCTGTTCAATTTGAAAAACTCAAGGCTGAAGTAATGGAATTAAAGGATCACCCTGCATTGATCATTTGGGCGATAGGTAATGAATTGAATTTACGGGCTACCAATCCAAAAGTTTGGGACGCGGTTAATGATCTTTCAAAAATGATCCATGAAATTGATCCGAATCACCTGACCACGACTACCCTTGCCGGGATCAGTAAGGAACTGGTGGATGATATAAAACAAAGGGCTCCCGATCTGGATCTGTTAAGCATTCAGATGTATGCCGATATAGTGAATTTGCCAAAGTATATCGAAGAAACTGGCTGGGATGGTCCCTATATTGTTACAGAATGGGGAGCCACAGGTCATTGGGAGGTCGCTTCTACCGAATGGGGGGCGCCCATTGAAAACAATTCTACAGTAAAAGCAGAATATTACCTGGAAAGATACAAGACTGCGATAGAACCGTACAAAGATCAATGCCTGGGTTCATATGTATTCTTATGGGGACAGAAACAAGAAAGAACCCCGACCTGGTATGGGATTTTTATGGAAAATGGGAACGAAACAGAATCGGTAGATGTAATGCATTTTTTATGGAATAATGAATGGCCATCCAACCGTAGCCCACGCCTTGTCAATTTCCAGCTTGACGGCAAAACAGCAATGGATAACATAACGCTTGCTCCAAACAAACGCTATGCTGCCGTAGTACAGATTGAAGATACGGATGGAGATAATATCAAGTATATATGGGATGTGAAACCAGAAAGTACGGATCTGGGAGATGGAGGTGATTTTGAAACGACTCCCGAAAGTATGAAGGGGCTGATCGAAGGAGAAGGTGATACGATAGAACTAGTGGCACCATCAACAGGCGGGGCTTACCGCTTGTTTATTTATGCGGATGATGGAAATGGAAATACAGCACATGCCAATATACCTTTTCTCGTGAACTAAATCATATATTTTATGAAACAGGATCATGAAATATTTATCGGCACCAATAATCTGAAATTAAATAAGGGAAAGGTAAAAGGAGATCTTATAAATCGCAATGGAGATCTGTACTATAAGATCAGTAATTATGATCTTATGCGCCCTTTTTTTATGAGCCTTACCAGCGATTCGGATATCTGGATATTTATTTCCAGTAGCGGAGGGATCACAGCAGGCAGAAAAAATGCTGATCAAGCCATTTTTCCTTATTTTACCGATGATCTCGTATCAGAACATCATGAAAATACGGGTAGCAAATCTATATTTCTGGTTCATGACAGTGACAAATGGCAATTATGGGAACCCTTTTCGAATAGATATACAGGCGTATATCAATTAAGCAGGAATATATATAAGAATGCCCTGGGCAATAAACTGGAATTCGAGGAAATAAACCATGAATTGGGATTCTCTTTTAGTTATACCTGGTCAAGTTCCAGAAAATTCGGGATTGTAAAGAAATCGAATATATCAAACCTTTCCTCCAGCGAAAAAAAGATTCGGCTTATAGATGGTTTGATAAATGTTTTGCCTGCAGGAATCATCCAGGTTGTCCAGCAGACTAAAAGCAACCTGGCCAATGCTTATAAAAAGAATGAATTCAGGCCGGAATCCAGATTGGGAATATACTGCCTGAGTTCAAATATCATTGACCGGCCTGAACCCAGCGAAGCGCTCAGGGCCACTACTGTTTGGTCAGCTGGGCTGGAAGGAACCAATCAACTTCTGAGCAGCCTGCAAATTGACCGTTTTATATCAGGTCAGTTTGTTGAGGATGAGTTAAACGTCAGGGCTGAACCCGGGGCCTATCTGGTATCAAAGCAGATTGATTTGGATGCTAATGCATCCAGGTCATGGTATTTTGTAGCCGACGCAAATCAATCGGCAGTTCAGGTTGCTGCATTGGAGCATGAAATCCTTCAAAGTGAAAATTTGGTGGAATTGATTGAAAATGGGATTGAGGAAAGCACTCAAAATCTTCTCAGCATTGTTTCACAAGGTGATGGACTTCAGGTCAGTGCCAGTACCCGAGGGAATATGCGCCATATGTCGAATACCTTATTCAATGTAATGCGGGGCGGGATCTATTCCAATGGTTATATTATAAACAAAGATGATTTCCTGGACTTCATCGGCTCTAAGAATGAACATATTCCGAATAAATATTCCAGACTTATTGAAGCACTTCCCGGCGAATTTACAATCAGTCAGTTGAAGAATGAACTCCTGAATGACTCAGATGCTGAATTTCGAAGATTTGCCTT
>CBDUBA010000166.1:0-7855 GCA_965365275.1 uncultured Cyclobacteriaceae bacterium
GATCCTAAGTTAATTAATTTTTTATCTTCATTAAAAACCTCGTATTCAAAAGTTATCCTCATAGCTGGCATTTCTTTAAGAATCAGCTTTATTGTCAGCAAATCATCATATTTTGCAGGTCGGATATATTTAGACCAGTTTTCCAGGACAGGCATCAGCACACCATTCTCTTCCAGGATTTTATAAGAAATACCGAGGGATCTAAGCGCTTCTACTCTTGTTACCTCGTAATAGGTAGCATAGTTCCCATAATATACATACCCCATCTGGTCTGTCTCAGCATATCTGACTCTTACGCTTGTTTCAAATTGATACATTAATCAATAAAATTTTATAAAACTAATAATGTCTCCTGGTTATCATAATAATGATTTATCCCAATTAATTAATGATATTTCACCCGGCACACGATCTCACCTCCCCGAAATTACAGCCCACCTTTACCGGTATATGCCTTCCCTGTTCAGTGCCCTCTGGTACCTTCTCGCATAGACCAGATGCTGCTGCAGGTTGGTAGAAAAATTATGATATCCGGAAAAATCTTCCTTCGCACACATGTACAGGTAGTTATGATCTTCATAGTTCAGTACAGCATCGAGATACCTGATCTCCGGGGCATTTATGGGACCGGGAGGCAATCCCTGGTATTTGTATGTGTTGAATGGTGAATCAATTTCCTTATGTTTGTTCAACACCCTTGTGATGGTAAAATCACCACTAGCGTATACTAGAGCAGGATCTGCCTGCAGTAAATAATTCTTTTTTAACCGGTTTAAATACAAACCTGCAATAGTGGGAGCTTCATCCGTCATTTTACATTCAGCCTGGACAATAGAGGCCAGGATGGAAACTTCCACCGGAGATAGTCCGATGGAATCAGCTTTGGCCATACGGGAATCATTCCAGAACTGTTTATACTCATACGACATCCTATCAACCAATTCATCTGCTGTGATCGTCCAGAAAACCTGGTAGGTATTGGGGATGAACATACACTTGAACGTATATTCATTAAATCCATACTTTTCCCAAACAGTGGAGTCTTCAAGTTTTGTCATAAATGTTTCAGGATCGAGGTGGATGTTGGCACATATCTTTGGAGGCAGATCTTCCAGGAGCCTGACATTGTTGAAAGTTATATTAACAGGTTCCTGTTTTCCCGATCTCAAATACCTTATGGCATCCCGGTTGCTCATATTTGCTTCTAATAAATACCTGCCCGGCTTGACGTATTTATCATAATCCATCAATTTGGCCAGAAAGCTGAAAGCCACCAGGTCATTTACATAATTCTCATTATACAGTGTATTTTGTACATCCTTAAAGGTTGCCTCCGGTTGAATATATAGAAAACGGCTTTCCTGATCAACTAAAATATTTGGTGCGGTAATTACCTGCCAGAAATAAAAGGAAAACGATGAAAGTGTAACGGTAAAGACCAGTATAAACCCAACTAATATTTTTCTTTTGCCCATATTGGGGACAAAAATAACAAATTGTATTAACTTGAATGCTGAATTTAAGGATCATAAAAAATTTAATAAACTATGGCTGGCGAATTGGTGAAAATGCATCCGGATAACCCTGCTGTGTCAAAGATTCGGCATATAGCAGAGGTGCTGAGAAACGGAGGTGTGATCATATATCCGACAGATACCATTTACGGTTTGGGATGTGATATTTTTAATGCAAAGGCAATAGAAAAGATCAGCAGGATCAAGGGATTAAACCATAAAAAAGTAAACCTTTCTTTCATCTGCTATGATCTCAGTGATATCACGAATTATGCAAAGAATGTGAGCACACCTGTTTTTAAAGTTCTTAAGAGGGCGTTACCTGGTCCTTTTACTTTTATAATGAACGCAAGCAGCAAAACGCCCAAGTTCGTTCACAAAACAAAACAGACGGTTGGGATCAGGATCCCTGATAATAATATATCCAGGGAAATTGTAAAAGAACTGGGCAACCCTATCATCTCTACCTCGCTGAGGCATGAAGATGATATTGTTGAATACCTTACTGATCCTATTGAGATCTTTAGAAAGTATAAAAACCAGGTCGACATTGTAATAGATGGAGGGCCGGGTAAGAACACACCCTCAACCGTTGTGGATTGTACCGATGAGTCTTTTATTGTATTAAGGGAAGGGATCGCTGATATTAATGAATTTTTATAAATAATCTATGATTAAAGACCTGTTTGATTTATCCGGTAAAAAAGCCCTGATTACCGGTGGCACTCATGGAATCGGCCTTGCCATGGCAAAAGCACTAGCCTATGCCGGAGCTGAGATTATCATTAATGGACATACCCCTGAACGATTGGGAAATGCCATCAATCAATGTGAATCTGAGAACTTGAAGGCTACAGGATTTTTATTCGATATTACAGATGAAAAGGCTGTAGTCGAAAATATGAATAAGATAGCCGGGACAATCGGCCCTCTTGATATTTTGATCAATAATGCAGCTGTGCATAAAAGGATCAAATTGATTGATTATTCTTACCGGGATTTCCAGGAAGTGATCAATACAAACCTGAATGCTCAGTTCCTGATGGCCCGGGAGGCAGCAAAAATGATGATCCCTAAAAGGCAGGGAAAGATCATCAATATGTGCTCGATGATGAGTGAATTAGGCAGAGAAACTACTGGGGCATACGCAGCTGCAAAGGGTGGATTAAAAATGCTTACCCGCAGTATGGCGACGGAGTGGGCAGAATATAATATTCAAATTAATGGCATAGGACCAGGTTATATAAAGACCGATGCTACCGGTCCAATTGCCGAACCGGGTAATCCGATTCATGACTTCATTATAGATAGAACACCTACAGGCCGATGGGGCAGGCCTGAAGACCTTCAGGGGGCTGCCGTATTTCTGGCTTCAAAAGCATCAGACTATGTCAATGGCCAGGTATTGTATGTTGATGGCGGAATGCTGGCAACTTTAGGGAAACCTTCTACTTCCCGGTGAGGAAATTATTTTCATGCTTATAGTCAACATACTATTGAATAGAGCTTCCTATATTTGCAATTTGCTATCGCATAATCGCAATGGATATATTAAGTAGTGAATATTTTATACTCTTCCTGATCATCACCATAGGAATATTGATCGGGAAAGTGAAGATCTTTGGCATTACCCTGGATTCATCAGCTGTGATCTTTGTGGCCTTGTTTTTCGGACATTTCGGCTTCAGCGTCCCCGATATTTTTCAACAGATCGGACTGATATTCTTTATATACTCCATTGGCATACAGGCCGGTCCGGGATTTTTTGAATCCTTTCAGAAAAAGGGGATCCAGTTGATCATCATTGCTGCCCTGGTGGTTGTATCGGGTTCGGTATTTGCCTTTCTGGCTTCTTTTTTCCTGGAGATAGATAATAGACTGGTGGTTGGTTTGTTTACGGGTGCATTGACCAGTACTCCGGGACTTGCAGCGGCTATAGAAAGCTCAAATTCTACCCTGGCGTCCATTGGTTATGGTATCGCCTACCCATTCGGGGTGATTGGGGTTATTCTTTTTGTGCGCTTGGCACCTCGTATATTGAAGTTTGATATAAAAAAAGCAGAAGAGGAATACGATAAAGATATATCCAGGGATTACCCGGAGATCATCAGTAAAAACTTTATCGTTGGAAATGAAAATATTGTAAATAAAACCATTGGTGATCTTGAGATCAGGTCGATGACCGGGGCCAATATTTCAAGAATTGTGCATGATGGCCAGGCTGTTGCTCCGGATGCAGAATCCATCCTGTATAAAGGAGATCTCATTAAAGCTGTCGGCACCACCCAATCCCTGAAAAAAGTAGGTTTATTGATTGGAAGGGAAACTGATATTGAAGTGCCCAGGAGTGGAGAATTTGACGTACAATGGATATTGGTTACCAATAAAAAAGTGGTAAGAAAAACGCTTGGTGAGTTAAACCTGTTCAATAATTATATGGCTACGGTGACCAGGATACGACGCAGTGGGATTGATATCACACCGAATGCCGGAAGCCAGATCCGTTTCGGGGATAAGCTAATGGTGGCCTCTTCCAAAGGCAATATGCCAGCTGTGATCAAATTATTTGGAAATAATGTAAAAAGATTGAACGAAGCTGATTTTCTTCCGATTTCAGCTGGAATCGTTATCGGCGTGCTGTTAGGTATCTTGGATATCCCCATACCCGGAGGACGCGTGTTTAACCTTGGGCTGTCAGGTGGGGTGTTGATATCCGGACTTATCCTGAGCCGTATAGGTAAAACGGGACCGATTATCTGGAACGTATCCGGCCCTGCCAACCAGCTCCTGCGGCAAATTGGGTTATTGTTCTTTCTTGCGGCGGTGGGTACCCAGGCTGGAGAAACCCTGATAGACACAGTGAAAGCGACCGGTACCATACTGGTATCGGTGGGTATTATTTTGACGATATTGCCCATGCTGATCGCGGCCGTTGTTGGGGTATATGTTTTTAAAACCAACGTTTTATCCGTATTCGGCACGTTGGTGGGCGGAATGACCAGTACACCAGGCCTTAGTGCGGTTGACTCACTGACTGAATCAAATGCACCTTCCATTGCCTATGCAACGGTATATCCATTTGCGTTGGTGATTATGATCATTTGTGCTCAGATCCTCGGGGCATTATAATGACATTACCTAGTTCTTTGGGACCAGCCTCTGCAATTGTTAGATCTCCATAAAATACCTTTTATTACAATTAACCGATTTTCTCCTGAGAATCTTTTGGGGATCTATTTTACTCACAGGAAATTTTGTAATAAATTGGACTTTTTAACTCGGCAGTGGATATAAATCACCAAGATATCTTACTCGAATCCCAATTTCTTCAAACCTGCCGTGATTTCCGGACTGGACATGAACAAGTTCCACAACAAACCAGTACGGTAATTCTCGATCATTACTGGGATTGGTCCCTGGTCGATGGCAAGGTATCTTTTTACATACCATCCTTTTTCAAGGCTGAAGGCATCGTAGGGGCCGTATTTCCCAACCAGGGAATCAGCTTCATTATACAAGAATTTCAGAAACCTCATGCTTTCTTCCGGGGTATATGGAAAGGAAGATAAAGCGGCTGTCGGAGATATTACCCCCAGGTCATCATCAGGTCTGTGAGCTGAATAAAAGTCTAATGAGTAACTCGAGGTTAATCCCCAGCATTTGCTGCTATAGCCTTTAAAGTTATTTGGGTTCTGAACACAGTGGTTGTAGTTAATCAAAGTATGGTTTTTATTGAGTTCCCAGTAATCTGCATATCGATCCCTGAGCTTTCGTGGGTCCAGGGCCAGGTAGGAATAATGAGCCCAGAAAAGTGGCCCGACAGGTGAATCGTTTGTTTCATAGTGATCCAGAACCGTTTTGAAACCGAGGTACTCCTGGTCAGAGACAATATCCCCATGTCGAGCCCATCCCTCATGGTATGCATCCGCTTCGATCGGGTAGGTGGGAGAGGAGGCGGCTAATATGTACATGATCAGGCATTCGTTATAACCCCGAACTGCGAAATTCATATCCCATCCATAATTTGGTGACCAGTGCCAGTATAGAACAGATTCATTATCCCTGGTATGCCAGTTCCATTCAACATCCCGCCAGAGCTGGTCAATTCTATCAGCCAGGTTCCTTTCTGCCTGATTCCCATCCTTAAAATACTGACGCATACAAAGTAGTCCCTGTATTAGGAAAGATGTTTCCACCAGGTCACCGCCATCATCTTTTTTACTAAACGGTTTAACCTTCCCGGTATCCCCGTACCACCAGTGTGGCCAGACCCCATGGAAGCGGTCAGCTTTTTCAAGGAAATCCACTATGATAAGCATCCGCATAAAACCCTCCTCACGGCTTATGAAACCACGTTCAATCCCTACGAGTATTGCCATGATCCCGAATCCTGAACCACCTGAAGTAATGACTTTCTGATCGTTCTCCGGATAAATGCCATCCATATGGATCCGTTCCCTGGCCATGCCGGAGGTAGGTTCGGCACCCGCCCAGAAATAATTAAAGGTTTGATATTGAAGCAGTGTCAGCAGGGAATCATCAGTGAGGATTTTCTCCTGCATTGCGTTCTCGACAGAATCATTATTTTTTTTATCGGAACAATTAAAGAGGATTGTGATAAATGCTATACCAAAAATGAATACTCTCATAATCACTTGTTCAAATTAAATTGATCTCTGTCCTGGTTTAGAAATGCAATGAATTTAGACTATATCTTTTAAAACCAGAAACCAGTTTCAATTGCTTGTGCTAAATTTAAATATTCTGATAGATTAACTATATGAATTCTAGGCTTTTGTTAAAACAATCATGGTTTGTTTTAATCTATCGAGATCATTTTTTGGCTTTTGCGAGGTTTTCCTCCACCCTGAATTCGACAATTCGACCTATAAGATCATAGGGGATTGGCTTGTTCAGGGGGAATTGAACAGAACCTTTTCCACGTTTATACTTTGAAAGTTCATTTTCAAATTGTGTATGTCCTGATGGGGTTGCGTAAAATCCGATATGATTTTTGTGTCCGGCGAAATATACCAGGGGTTTTCCGCCAAGCTTGTAGCCAGGCATACCATAGGCAATGCTTTCAATAGCTCCCGGGGCTTTCTCCTGTATAATTAACCGAATTTTATTGAGAAGTTTTTGAACTTCTTCCGGGAAAGTCCTTATGTACTCGTCAACAGATGTAAAATCAGTATTCATGATTAATGTTATCTGCTATCAGGATAAGCATTGGATTGAATCTTCATATGGCCGTGTTAATATAGTCCTGAAATACCCTGTTAACCAATGCTATTATTCAGATGCGGTTACCGGATCAGAGTTACACCGCCCCGTTTCTCATAGATTGTGGGATCACTATCAGTGATGCTTGTATATTTCATTACATAAGCATAGGTTCCGTTGGGTAATGGCTCTCCAAGTCTTGTTCCATCCCATTCAAAATTCCTGTCCTGTGATTCAAAAACCGGTTCACCCCAACGGTTGAAGATTATGATCTGGAATTTGTCTCCCAGATATGCCCCGTTTATCGAAAAACTTCGGTTTTTCGGTATGGTCGATTCAGGTGAAAAAGCCGTCGGCGCATAAATCATTGGCATACAGAGAATCTCCACCGCAAAAGTGTCGGCTGTTTCGCAACCGAAACTGTTTATTCCAAGGCCATTATAGATCCCTTCTTCAAATAATTCATAAACACCAGGTTGAATTTCGATTTGGATCTGACCGGTTGTTTCATTGATGAGCGTATAACTTACAAAGTTGCCGGGTTCAAGAATAACCACTTCGTTAGCTGGTGGCTCGGAACAAATCTGATAGAGCGGGTCTATGTTGGCATCAGTTACCGGTGCCCTGGCGACATTGAGACTCGCAGTCTCCAGGCAAACACCCCAGGTCGTCATCACCTCGTATGTTCCTTCATTATTCACAACTACAGCTTGCGTATTCAGATTTCCCAGACCTGGCTCAGGACCGGTCCAGTCATAGGTGTCAATATTTGAAGCCGAGATATTCAGAATGTTAGCTGTCAGAGTAATCGGGCTGCCATCATCGCATGCAATGGTAGATGTGAGGAAAACGTTGTAATCCAGGTAGGTTCTGACATCCACCGGGCCGTCGTTTCCTTCACAACCTGTTTGCTGATTAACCACTACTACTGACAGGTTCTGATAATCGATAAATTCACCTGTGGTTGGTGCTGGTAATACGTTAACGCCACCAATCGTACCGTCAGTCCAAAGGAAAGAATAATTGGTTCCCGGCGCAGGATTGGCTATTGCAGCATTCAGCTGTACGGAGGTGCCGCAACCATCCCCGACGATATCTATCTGGACCTGAGGATTTTC
>CBDUBA010000167.1:0-7853 GCA_965365275.1 uncultured Cyclobacteriaceae bacterium
CTTAAAATCTCCTCCTTATTACCAAGCATAATTGGATCGGCAATACCTTCCAGTTTAACTACCTGTACCGCTTTTAGTACATTATAATGGTTGGCATCTCCAAAAAGAATACGTTTTGGATTCTGCCTTGCTTTTATGCGAATGCTTTTAATCAACTGGTTATATAGACCCATACGTTTCATCAGTTCAATTTTGTAGGCATCCCAGTCTTTTATCTTATGCCGGGCAACACCCGTTTCAATGGCTGCCTTCGCCACTGCCGGAGTTACTGTTGTGATCAATCGCGGATCCAGTGGTTTAGGAATGATGTATTCCTTGCCAAACACAAGGTTTTTACTTTTATATGCCAGATTAACTACTTCAGGCACTTCTTCCTTCGCCAGTTCAGCGAGTGCATACACAGCAGCCTTTTTCATCTCCTCATTAATAGACTTGGCTCTAACATCAAGTGCGCCTCGAAATATAAAAGGAAATCCAAGTACATTATTCACTTGATTGGGATAATCAGATCTACCTGTTGCCATAATTACATCATCCCGGGCATCTGTGGCATCCTCATAGGATATCTCAGGATCAGGATTGGCCATAGCAAAGACAATAGGTTCCTTAGCCATGGATTTCAGCATCTTCTTAGATACCAAACCTGCTTTTGATAGGCCCAGAAAAACATCTGCTCCCTTCAAAGCATCTTCCAGCGTCTTTAATTTTGTCTTTCGGGCAAACGGTTGTTTATAAATATTGAGATCTTTTCGATCTTCTGAAATCACACCTTTGCTGTCAAGCATGAACAGGTTTTCAGGTTTTACACCCAGACTAATGTATAGCTTGGAACACGATATCCCTGAAGCTCCTGCCCCGTTTACGACAACTTTAATTTCTTCAATTTTCTTTCCATTCAATTCCAATGCATTGAGCAAACCGGCAGCCGATATAATGGCCGTCCCATGCTGGTCATCGTGAAACACGGGTATGTCCAGTTCCTCTTTCAGTCGTTCCTCGATTTCAAAACACTCAGGCGCCTTGATGTCCTCCAAGTTGATACCCCCAAATGTCGGAGATATTGCCTTGATGGTCTCGATCATATCCTCGACCGACTTACGATCTATTTCAATATCAAACACATCCACATCAGCAAAAACCTTAAATAATAATCCCTTCCCCTCCATGACCGGTTTGCCTGCGGCGGCACCTATATCTCCCAGCCCAAGGACTGCAGTACCATTTGATATAACCGCCACAAGATTGCTCTTAGCGGTATACTTATACACATCATCGGGGGTATCAGCGATTTTTTTGCAGGGCTCTGCAACGCCAGGGGAATATGCCAGTGACAGGTCATATTGGGTACTGTACGGTTTTGTCGGAATCACTTCAATTTTTCCCGGTCTTCCGGTTTCATGATAAACCAAAGCATCTTTATTGATCTGATTAGCCATTATATCTATTGTTTAGGTCTGAATTATTATGGATTAGCATTAAAAAAATGGGTATATAAAACATAGCATGAACAATCATTTTTTACCCTTAATATTTATACCCAATTTATTAAAAAAATTTCAAAAACCCCGGTATAAAAGAGGGCATTTTTAAAATATCAAAAATTATTTATATCATTTTTTATCTAATCACCATTGGTCAAAGATAAGCCCCATTCGCCTGGTGCAAAAATTCATCATAAGTTGAGAATAAGGCAAAAAAGCTTAATTCTCATCAAACACTTCTGAATTTCCATTTTTTTAATAACCTTAGAACAATGGATAGATCCGAAAGCAAAAATCTTTTTAAGGATAGGAATATCTATATCATATTCAGTGTCACTTTACTGGCGATCATGGGAGTCGCCAGTCTGACACCAGCATTTCCGGAGATCATCAGGCAATTTGATATTTCTGCCGAGGAGATAGGCTTGCTGATCACTGTATTTACCTTACCCGGTGTGATTCTCAGCCCTTTGATGGGTGCTCTGGCCGACAGGCTGGGTCGAAAAGCAATACTGATTCCTTCCATCTTTGTTTTTGGGATCAGCGGATTCCTTTGCGGCTTTATGACAGAATATTCCCATATTCTTTTCCTGAGGTTTATCCAGGGTACAGGCGCTGTAGCACTTGGAATGATCAATATAACCCTGATAGGTGATATCTATACAGGTAACAAAAGGGCAACAGCCATGGGCTATAATGCCAGTGTATTGAATGTGGGCACGGCAGCATATCCAGCCATTGGCGGGGCCCTTGCCGTGATGGCCTGGAATTATCCGTTTTATCTACCCCTGCTTGCCATACCGGTCGGATTATTTGTTATTTTCAGGCTGAATAATCCAGAACCCTACAAAAAACAATCCTTTATAAAGTATTTGAGGAACACCTGGGTATCAATCAATAAAAGGGAGGTCTGGGCACTGTTTGTTATCAATATTCTCGTTTTTATCATACTCTACGGATCATTGCTTACTTTTTTCCCGTTGTTTCTGGAAGAGCATTTCCAGGCCAACGCTTTCCAGATCGGCATGGCCATGTCGGTGATGTCGGTGATAACCGCCTTTATATCCGCACAGCTCGGAAAACTAAGCCGCAGGTTCAGCTCCAGAACTTTACTGATCTACAGCGCTATTTCCTATCTCCTGTCCATGTTGATCATACCTGTTTCAAATTCCTGGATAATGATCCTTATAGCCATTATATTTTTTGCCATTGGACATGGCTTGCTACTGCCGAATATCTTCAATCTGCTGGTCGGATATGCTACCATTAATGAGCGGGCAGGATTTATGTCCATAAACAGTATGGTATTACGCATTGGTCAGACGGTTGGGCCCCTGTTTGTTGCACTGGTATACAGTTTGGGTGGATTGAATGCTACTTTTTTTGCTGGTGCGGGTGTAGCCGGTTTGATGATCCTTATTATTTTAGCCATGATATCAAAAAACAAATGAATATGAATTGGAAAATGTCATCCTTAAAGATTTGTCTTTACTACTTAACGATATTGACACTATGGACTCCACTGAATTCATGTACTCCGGATTCTAAAAAGGTCATTGAGATCCGGGGAATCTATGGGAATCCAAAACCATTCTGGGATAGGGGGATGAAGCTCCCTGAATTGGGCGTTAACGCCATATTTGTTCATAGCGGCTCTATAAACCAGGAAATGATGAACAGTGCCAGGTTGGAAGGTTTAAAGGTCTATGCGGAATTTGCGACGCTTAATGGTAAGAATTATGTTCAGGACCATCCGGAAGCATGGGCTATCAATGATAAGGGTGAACGGGTTGAAGCTGCTTCCTGGTTTATGGGGGTATGTCCCAGTGAACCTGGATTCAAGGCATTCAGGATGAAGCAGTTACGTGATCTGCTTACTACTTTCGACCTGGATGGTATATGGATGGATTATGTGCACTGGCATGCTCAGTTTGAAGAACCGGAACCAATACTCCCGGAAACTTGTTTTTGCAATCACTGCCTGGATAAATTTTCAAGGGAAACGGAGATTGATATACCAGAAGGATCTATTAGTGAAAAAGCTGAATGGATCCTGGAAAATACCGATCCTGAATGGAGGGACTGGAGGTGCGAGGTTATAAAAGAATGGGCTGTTGATATGAAAGCTATCATACAAGAGGTTAAGCCTGGTGCCTTGCTGGGTCTTTATCATTGTCCCTGGGATGATTCTGAATTTAATGGTGCCCGAAGGCGGATCCTGGGTCTTGACTATGATATTTTGAAGGATGTTATCGATGTGTTTTCGCCTATGGTTTACCATGGCAGGATGGGTCGTGATCCTGAGTGGGTATCGGAAAACATCACCTGGTTCAGCCAACGTCTGGAGATTAAAATTGATGCATACCCTAAAGTATGGCCCATCGTTCAGGCTTATGACGACCCGGAAAGAATAAACGGGAAAGAGTTTGAAACCGTATTAACAGGTGGGTTATCCGGCGGTTCAACCGGGGTGATGATGTTCACCACCTATGCGGTGGCTGAAGATTCTATCAAAACCCGGATTATGCAAAATGTATATAAGAACCTTTTAAACCCGTAGTCGGAAGCATTTTTGGATCCTTAAATAGATACAGTTCTTGCTGTTGGTCCTTCAACCTGAGGCCTCTTATACGACAAAAAAGTATCATCAAGATCAATAAAAGGACAGATTTCGAAATTCAGGCAGAAACCGTTGACATTTGCCTGGCATATTCCTTTACAGAAGTCATGTGCACATGGATCTTTTGCAGGATTTCCCGCATATCAATCCGGTCGCCGGCAGCATATTGCAACATCAGTCCGGCAAAAGATTGCTCAAGCGGATCAGTAGCAGTTTCTTTCTGCTTTTGCAGTGTTTCTACTGGCACATATTCAACCTCGAATGTTCTTTCCTGAACGTCCTCAAATATCTTTACGACTTCTTTTGGGCTCAATTGCTGGGGACCACCTACCTTGATAATTGCATTTTTGGCAAACGGGCTGTATAGAGCGTGCACGGCAAATTTAGCCACATCACGGAAAGATATCCACGAGATCTTCCGATCACCGGAACCATAAATACGTACCTTTGCATGGACATGGTCAAATCCCAGGGCAGGGCTCAGCCATGATTCCATAAAATAACCTGCCCAGAGGCTGGTCCAGTTCATTCCACTCTCCTTCAATGCCTTTTCCACCTCCCGTTTTGCCTTATTTAAAGGATAATCGATATCCGGGTTTTCGGTAAAGGAAATGAAGACGAATTTTTTTACTCCAGCGTTCTTTGCTGCATTCACCAGATCAAGCTGTCCATTAAGATCAACCGACTGTATACTATCCCCCTTTTGATGGGTAATGGTAGATGAGGCAGTAGAAATAATCTCCTTTATTCCTTCACAAGCTTTAGAAAGTGAAACAGGGTATTTCAGGTCACCAACAAAAATATCAGCACCCATCCTCCGTAACTGATCCACCTTCCATTGATCCGAACTTATTCTTACCATAGCCCGGAATGGTTTCTGTTTTTCGCTGAGAATACGGCAAATCTGCATGCCAAGTATTCCGGTAGCTCCGATTACAAGTATCATGCGATTAGGATTTAATGTTTAACAAAAGATTTTTATCTTATTGATGATATTCCTGAAGTGACTGATCCAGGCCAAATCACATCCTATCTGAACACCCTGAACGAATCAGGAATATGTTATAATACCTATAATTATAAAATTGAAACTAACGCACAAACAGATAATTAACCAATATAATAAACTATAGGATTATTTCATAGATAAAAATCGTTTTCTGTACCTGTGGGAGAATCCATTTCTAGTAAATTCATCAAATAATAAAACCCGATAAAACAGGTCCCATGCCCCAATAATGAATTTATTTTTGTGAATTAATGCACAATAACTAAATTAATTAGGTAGAATAAATTGCTTCTGGAAGGGATTAATTATTTGAATGATAAAGAAGGGCCTCAAGTACCGGGATCAATTCGATATTATACACGTTGACATGTTCAGGTGTTTTAAGGATTACCGGGGAAAAGTTCATGATTCCGGTGATCCCGCAATCGACCAACTCATAACATACTTCCTGGGCTGCAATGGCTGGCACTGCAATAACTGCGATTTTAACGTCATATTTATCAATCACCTCCTTAAGCATGTCTGTTTTAAAAATTGGGATCTTATATTTCTTCTTAAGTTTTACAGGGTCAATATCAAAAACACCAGCTATTTTAATATTGTGCTTTTCAAAGCCACCATAATTTATTAAAGCCTCTCCTATGTTACCCGAACCCATAATAATAATATAATCTGTGACATCCTTCTTAAAAATCTGATTGATCTTCTCCAGGATCTCATTGATATTATACCCCCCCTTTTTGTGCCCTGAAATTTTAAATTTTGAGAAATCTTTACGAATCTGCTCCGAGCTTACACCACTCTCCTTACCAATGGTATAGGAAAAGGTTTTATCCCAACCAAAGCGCTTGAATTTCTCCAAACACATCCTGTAGCGAAGCAAACGACGTATACTATCACTAATTGCCATGAACTTTTTTAATGAAATGTAAAGAAATATTATGTATAATCAAAACAATTAAAAGAGTAGTTACATGCAATATAAACGATATAAAAAAAATAAAAAAGCTGTTTATATGCATTAGATACATATTATTAAAATTCGAGTCATAATATTTGCTTTTTTAACGGGTTTTCAGTAGTTTATATATTACGGTTTATTGTGAATTTCGAGAACAATATATGATTCGTTAGTCAAAACGTTCTTATTTGTCGAGCCAGGTCCTTGTTGACGTACAAGGTTATCATTTCCTGATTAGGGAAATTCTTCTTCCCACAGTCATTTGGATACAAAATGACTTTGCTATGAATACAAATAGCAATATTGGTGTCTGTTTTTGCGAATACCTAAACGGACATCCCGAGTCTTTCAGATTATCAGAGTTGGTTTCTTATGTGAATAATTTAAACGCTGTGGCGGCGCTCTGGAATGAATCCAACCTTCCGCTCTCTAATGTACAGTCCGTCGTATCAACCATTAGAAATGAAAATCTTAAAAAGATCCTGATCGTAGGTAATCGTCCCGGTCATTTAAAAACCTTCTTCTCAAAAGCTATGAAGTGTGCCGGGAGGGATCCTGAGCAGGTAATCCTTGTGAGCTTTCCTGATCATGGAATATTCCAGAAGAACGATCAGGATAAAGCCAGAGCTTTAATAGCTGGTATCATTTATGATTATCCATATGACCGAAACATCAACACGGAAACATCCACCGTTCACCCTGATACGGTAATCATTGGAGGGGGTATAACTGGCATACAAGCAGCCCTTGAAATTGCCAACGGGGGGCATAAGGTGGTCCTGGTAGAAAGGACCAGTTCAATCGGTGGACATATGGCCATGTTCGATAAAACCTTCCCAACCCTGGATTGCGCTGCCTGTATTCTCACACCGAAAATGGTGGAAGTGGGACAACATCCCAATATTGAGCTTCTTACCTTGAGTGAGGTGGTTGATATTTCAGGCATCCCTGGCAACTATATGGTTAAGATCAGGAAAAAAGCCAGATATGTTACAGATAAATGTACAGGATGTGGTGAATGTGAAAAAGTATGCCCTATTGAAATTTCCAGTGAATTTGAATCCGGTCTGGTAAACAGAAAGGCCATATACAGAAATTTTCCACAAGCAATACCCAATACCTACGCCATTTCCCGAACTGGTATGCCTTTCTGTAAGATTGCCTGTCCTATCGGACAAGACGTTGAAGGCTACATGGCACTCACCGCGAAAGGAAAGTTTAAAGAAGCGCATGAGCTGATACGGAGGACAAATGCCCTGCCTTCGATATGCGGACGCGTATGTTATCATTCCTGTGAAGAAGTATGCAAAAGAGCCTGCCTGGATGAACCTGTATCCATCAGAAATGTTAAAAGATTCATTACCGAAAAGTACTCCTCAAAAAAAATTCGCCTTAAAAAAGCGGATCCAACAAATAAAAAGGTAGCCATTGTAGGATCGGGTCCATCAGGACTGGCATGCGCCCACGACCTCATACTCAGGGGGCATGATGTATCTATTTTCGAAAAACAAAAAAGAGCTGGCGGGATGCTGATTACCGGGATACCGGAATTCCGCCTTCCGCGAAAAATACTTAATGAGGATATTAATTTTATTAAGAAACTGGGTGTCAAGATCCTATTGAACAAGTTTGTGGGTAAAAATTTGACTTTTGATGAACTGAGAAGCGGTTATGATGCGGTTTTCCTTGCAACCGGAGCCCATAAAAGTCTGGAAATAGGATTGGATAACGAAAATGCAGAAGGTGTCGTGCACGGTGTTGACTTCCTTCGTAGTGTTAACC
>CBDUBA010000168.1:0-7848 GCA_965365275.1 uncultured Cyclobacteriaceae bacterium
TCATAAACCTGAAATACTGGATATAATTAAAGAATTGATCGAATTATCTGTCATTGAAAAGATCGTTTAGAAAATCCGTAGGCAAAGGGAATGAATTGGGATTCCCGGATACAAAAGGTCCGGGATCTTTCATTACCGATTTTTACCTGAACGGCTTAAAGAGCAAAAGCAAATCCTGATGTTTAATCTAATATCTGAAAAATGGAAAAGTTAATCAAGATCAATATATCGGGCATAATCTTTCATATTGAAAAGGGTGGTTATGACAAACTGAAAGAATACCTTGAAACCACACGAAAAATTGCTGCTGCCTATAATGCACCGTCCGCCATCATGGCTAATATAGAAATCAGAATTGCTGATATATTTCTCAATAAACTCAAAGATGGACTACAGGTTGTCACCCAGGAAGATGTAGAGGATGTTATAGAACGAAAGGAAGGATTCACAACATTTAATACCATAAAATTCAGCAAGTACGTATACCTCTTTTGATCCGCGAAGATCTTTTAAAAATATTCCAGCCTATGAACTTGCAGAAGTTCTGTGTATCCTATCTTATACTTTTACGGACATTATGTTTATCCGCGGAAAGAATTCTCTTCAGAATGTTAAAACAGGTCCTTTCTGAATTTTAAGGATTCGGTTTTATATCCAGTGAAGTATCACTTAGCTTTTCAAGCTGATAGTTGACTTCCAGGGGTGGTAATTCTTCCTGCTCTCCTTCACCTTTCAAATAGTGATTGAACCACCGCATTGTCCTGAGATTAAAATCGAGCTGAGACTGGGTATTTTTATTGCCATGTCCCTCGCCCGGGTACCAGACCAGCCTGACAGGTGCATTGCCATGCAGTTTCAATTGACGATATAACTCCAGGGACTGGGATGGATGAACCCTGGTATCTTCCTTTCCATGCAGGATCAGTGTAGGCGTTTTATTATTCGAAGAATATTTGACCGGGCTTCTGTCATAGAATAATTCCGGATCATCATTTGGCCAGATGGTCCAGTGCACCTGGTAGATCTCATAGGGGATATCAGTAAGGTTCACTTTTGAAAGTTGGTTTGTGACGCCAACAAAAGGAATAGCTGCGGCGAAATATTCTGAATATTTAGTTGCACCCAGTGCGCTAAAATATCCGCCGTAAGAACCACCCCCTATACCGACCTTGTTTTTATCAATTAATCCTTCATGGGCCAGGTATTCAATACCATCGATCACATCCAGGAATTCCTCATCCCCGAGGTCCATGTGGTCCATTTTAGAATAGGCAACTCCACGACCAGAACTGGCCCTGTAATTGGGCATAAAAACAAAATATCCTTCAGCGGCAGCGATATTACCCCATCTGGAGTAACTCGTTGTCCATCCATCCTTAATACAGGATTCCGGACCGCCATGAATAACGCAGATCATTGGATATTTTTGTTGGGGATTATAATCTACAGGGTATTGTAGCACGCCTTCAATAGTTATTCCGTCCCTTGCTTCATAGGTTATTTTTTCCTGCCTGGCCAAGGTGATCTCAGATAACCACGGATTTGATATGGTGAGCCTTTTAAATGACCTTTTCTTTAAATCAAACTGGTACAGTTCATTGGGATGCTGTCTGGTATTTGCCACCATGCAAATTTGCCTATTGATTATCTGGAAGCGGTTAAAAACAACTCCATCCTGACCTGTCAGTACTGTTCTGGACTTATCTCCCAATTTTATTTCACTTAAAGTGACATTAACACTTTCATCAGCAGAGAAGATCATGGTTTTATTGTCAACCCATTTAATATCTGTAACTGATCCTTCAAAATCCAAAGTGTAGTTCAGGACCTGATCCCAGGGTTTTTCATTAGGTACTTCTACTGTGAACAGGCTTCCGGAAACAGGATCGGATGAATCCACTCCCGCCACGAAAGCTAGATTTTTACCGTCAGGGCTCCAGGCCATGTTTGTCAATTTTCCCTGGGTATCGACAAGAAGTGATTGTTTTTTCTCATCAATGTTGATCAAATAGATCTTCTTGAACATATAACTATGATCGACCAGGTTTTGAGGCGCAATCTGTGCTGCAATCTTTTCACCATCAGGTGACCATAAAAAATCAAATACGGTGCCTTCATTGGTAAGTTGGATAATATTTTCTCCATCCATGAAGAATAAATTAATATCCGGAATATTTTCCTCATAGACTTCTGCGTCAAAACCCATCTTTTTTAATTCTGTATTCTCATTTGTTTTTTCCAGAGAAGTAAATGCAAGTCCATTGCCATTGGGATTCCAGGCATATTGCCTGATACCCTCAGGGATATCCGTAATCTGCTGAGGATCTTTTGAATCCAGTGGAATAGAGAAAACCTGGTTTTTTGGATTATCATTAAATTTCCCCAGGCAGGAAATGGCCCTGGAATCAGGCTGCCATTGTACAGATGAGAAATTCAGTTTTCCGGTTAAGACAGGTTCAATTTCCGTTGACCTTGTATTCCAGATAAATAATTCCTTATAATTGCTGCCTTTGCCATCTTCAACTGGTCTGCGTGATATAACAGTAAAGGCGATTTGCTTACCATCCGGAGAAATGGAAGCCTCTCCAACAGTTTTCAGCTTTAAATAGTCATATATCGTGAATGATCTTTTTTCCTGGCAGTATGCGAATGCACCATAATAGATGCATAAAAGCATAATTATTCCTCTCTTCATTTTAAAAATGGCCTTTGTGAAAAAATAAAAATTAAAAAATGCTATGGACAATTATACTGAATTTCAGGCATAATGTAAATGACCCTGTAGCCTCGGTATACAATTATTATCTCCCGGGATTAAGGAAAATGTAAAATCCCGAAATCATCCTTTTAGCAAATGATTGCGGGATTTGAATAAATCATAGCGGTAAACCTTGCGGAATACCGCTACATAGTATTAAGCCAGTAAAACTTAATCGTATATATGTCTAAGTCTAACGACCTATTAATTGTGCGTTAATGTCTTGTTTAATTTCTCAACCTGTAATTTGCCTTTTTCCAGGACTTCATCCAGCTTATCGTTTATCTCATTTTTAACTTCGCTGAATTTTTTTAATGCAGAATCACTGACATCTTCAGCAAATCTCTGTGCGTCCTTCTTTAGCTTTTTGCGGGTTCTCTCTCCACTGTCTGGGGCAGTCAATATTCCAACTGCAGCGCCGGTTATCGCTCCTATTGCGAATCCAGCCAATACTTTCAATGATGTATTCATAAGTAATCTGGTTAATAGTGTTAAAAATATTTACAATTTGATAAAATTCTTTACAATATATAGTTTATTATACGGAAATCCAATCAAAATGGATACAAATACGTAAAATAAAATAACAAAAATGTAAAATTTATTCATAAATTCGTAAAATAATATATTGGCGTTAAAGAATAAGTGATGAAATATCTTGCAGATAATATTAAGTTCTTGAGACAAAAATTGGGATTAAGTCAGGAGAAATTGGCTGAAATACTTGGGTTGAACAGAGGTAATATAGCAAGTTATGAAAAAGGATCGGCTGAGCCTAAAATAGAAAACTTGATAAAAATGATGCAGGTATTCAAGGTGGAAGTGAAAGACCTTGTCGAGAAGGACCTGGCAGGTATTGAAAAACTTGATCACGAAATATCTTCACTGAAAGAAAATGTATCATATTCTGATAATCTTGTAAACTGGGAAAAAGGACGTTTATTAAAACGATTGATGAATCGCGACGAAAGAATTCAGCAATTCATCCGCCAATCCGAGGAAATGCACAAAATTCTGGAAGGCTTCAAGCTTTTTCACAAATTTAAAATGGAAAACGGGCGAACTGTCTCAGAGGATGTGAAAAAGATAGCTGATGATTATGAAAAATTACTTGAGGTGATGGATGTCATGTTACAGACTGACAGGAAAATGATAGAATACCTGGAGGAAAAGGATAAGGATTCTTCAACTGACCAGGTGTGATTTATTTATTCTTACGCTGATCATGGATACTAAATCCTGTGCCAGGCAATTAATCAACGATGTCTGTCCCGGATAAAATGCAAAAAAAGATTTTTCGGGATTTAGAATTATTACCTGGTCAATCTTTATTCTTATTTTTAATTCCAACAGCAATAAATGCGATCCCTACCCCTATAAGTCCCAGACCAATAACCGTGTTCACTGCCGTAATAAATACTACCCCTGTACCCAAAAATGTTATTCCTACAGGAATAAATGCTTTATAGTTTGGCTTCTTAGACTCATTCATAAATTCGATATTTATAAATCCGAATAATTGAAATAAAAATTGGTTTATGCTTAATTTAATTAAAATTTTTAAATGAAGAAGATAAAACTGGATATTCCTTTAAAAATCAATGAGCTCAGGATAATCTTACAGGACCCAGTAATCCGGCAGGAAGTTTTGACTTATACCTGTTCATCTCAATCCATCGTTTTGCCACCGGATTATCAGTCAGGGATGCACAATAATTAAATAATCGGTTGTAGACTGTTATAACCAATGTATTATCTTTCTTTTTTAATAAATTCTCTGGTATGGTTAAGGGCAGTTTTCCCCACCATCGAGTTCCTATGTCCGTACCATTTAAAGAAACTTCCGCAATGTCATATACAAGGCCGGGATCGATACTTGTATAATCCGTTTCATTGAGATCAAACTTTAAGGTATAGGAAATCCGTCCACTGAAATCATGTAATTCCTCCAATTCGGACATATCAATCAGATCCTTTAATTCAGTATTGAATACAGTATGATTTATGTGGTGCTGACTTTCCACTATCCAGTTGCCTTTAAGTTCAATAAAATTGTTTTTTAAATTAGCAGGTTCATAAGAATTATCGCTTTGACTCTCTTCATCGACTACCAGCAAAGCTGATTCAAGAGGAGATAGACTCAATTCGAGATTCCGGTCTGAGTGTTCGGATAAAATCTCCCTCTCGAAGGTTTCAGGGTGCCAGCGCCAGATATTTTTACCCTGAATATTTAAACCAAGAACAGTATCTATGGTCTTTTCCCGGTCAGTGTTCACAAGGAAAAACAAATTGGTATCGTGGTATATCCGGTGAATAAAAAAAAGCGCTGCATCATTGGGTTGAATTAAAATGTTCTTTTCGATGTTAAATCCATCTATCATGTTCTTTGTCCAATCTGATAATCCCTGATGGGGATCGACTTTTTCCTGATCCGGATTTTCTATAAAATTTGCCCCGGACTGAAGGATCTTGTAACTCAATTGCTGTACTTCTTTATCCCTTTCAATATGATCTATATATCCCGGAGACAAAGATGGCTTTTCACCAATCATAACCACATTCAATCCATTCTCTCTATACTCAAGGATTTTTTTCAAGGTGGAGGGTTCAATGGTTTTTACCTGGCAGATAATCAGTGTAGCATAGGACATTTCTCCGTATGTCATTTTTCCTTTTACCATTGTGGAATTGATAATGATACTGCTGTTTACATAATCCGAACATATCCCATTATGGTTCAAGGCCTGCCAGATCGAATGCAGATACCACGGTGTCATGTTGAAAGGATTCCTGTCCAACCCGGAATCACTCCATACATCCGCGGTTGGGCCTAAAATAGCAACCTGGGATATGGCCCTTGCCTGCTGAAAGACTGCACTGAGGCGGCTTGTATAGTCAGCCCATAAGGGAAAAAATTTCCACCAGGTATTGTGCTCATTGAAGTAGGTCCCAAATCGTATCCACCCCGGAAATTCTGTTTCTTCAGGAAAATAATTATAACCATGCAGCACAAGGTGATTTATACCAGTTACGAAATTGAGGTCAGTGGCTTGCTTGATATATTCCAGGGATGCCCTGAAAACACCACGAAGATTGGTCATGGCTTCACTGCTGATTATTTTTCTGCCTGCAAGATTACCGCCACTGGAAGCATATTTGTTCCAGATACCATATCTTATCTCATCTATACCGGCCAGCGACCACCCTGCATTATACAACCACTGGTCCCCTTCCGGTATGTCCGGGACCATGAATCCATCAATCATATCAGTATACAGCCATGGATGGCCGTATGCCTGGTATCGGCTCAACACGTTGTTTTCTTTACACCATTCATGATAAACCTTTATAAATCGTTCCATTAGAAATTCAGCCAGTGTAAGGCTGAAATCATAGCGGACCCTTCGAAGTGTATGCCGGATAGGTTCACTTGTATTTTCAGGATCGATATGAATGAATGGTAAGAAAGTTTCTACATCATAACCCCTTCGGTCCTTAAAAGACGCAATCATATCGTCCGTCCAGTTGGCGCCTTCCAGTTCAATGCTGTCGCAGAAAAGTGACCTGATTCCATTTCCCAGGTTGTTATTGAAATATGGCAACAGTTTTTCCGACATGTGGTTCAGATATTTTTTTACCGCCTGCTGGTTAAAATGGTCCAGCACGGCACCGGCCCCCCCTGGTGATCCTAGCATCACTGTTCTGAACTTATTTCTCCATCTTACGATCATGAGGGTATGCACCCCTTCTTTTATTTCAAAGACCAGGTTTCCTTCAGGATTTATTTTGTCTGTCAGATCCAAGGAATCATTTAGATCCTTCAGAATCTCAGGGATGAGGATTATTTTCAGGATTCTTTCATGTTCATCCTCAGGCAATCTTATCTCTATTGACTTTCTCCCCGGCCCATTAAAATTAACAGACTCGAATGTTAAACCCTGTAAAGTTTCATCAGCCTCAATGAATTCTCCCCCGAAAGGCCAACCCGTACCGACGATCAGATCAGTCACGAGATCCAGTTTCCGGGCTTCTTCCACAGCATGTTTCAGCGCTTCACACCATTCCTTACTGAGCCAGATCAATCCGTTTCCGGGATCTTCCACTTCCTCCGGCATGGCAATCGGATTAATTTCAACTCCACCAGCTCCCGCTTCCTTAATTATTTTTAGTTCCCGCGATATCTCTTCTTTTGAAACATTATTTCCATTCCACCACCAGCGGAAAAATGGCCTGGCTTCGTTGTCAGGATCCTTAAAGATTTCAAACAGGGTACGATCTGATTCAATATGTGGATCACTTTTACACCTTTGAAACAGAAAACTGCTGCAACCGGTATACGCAGCAGTCATGCCGACGATTTTCAGAAATTCCCTCCTGCTGGGATCAGTTGAATTTTCAGACATGAGGAATAATTTGTTTTAAAAAATGTTTTATGCTCCCAAGGCAAAGCCAGATTAACTCCAATGCATTTAGTTTCAGGCCTTTTTAAAAGTTACAACAAATTTTGCGCCTTTACCAGGTTCACTTTCACACCAAACATTACCTTTCATCAATTCTGTATATTTCTTTACAATGGATAGACCCAGGCCTGTTGAACTTTCCCCTGCGGTTGGCTTTGCGCTTAATTGTTGAAATTTGTGAAAAAGTTTCTTATGATCTTCAGTGGATATTCCGGGGCCTTCATCCTTAATCCCTATATGTGCTTTTCCGTCATGGATCCATAAATTAAGAAATATGGATTTTTCAGGTGGGGAGAATTTGATTGCATTGGAGAGTAGGTTTTCCAGTACCTGAAACAAATATTGCCTGTCAACCTCCGCATAGATTTTATTAAGGTTAAGATGAACCTTTAATTTTTTTTCTTCTATTTTAGATTTAAAGCTTTCGTAGGTGTTTTTTATGAGTTCAGATAATTCTACTTTTTCCAGATTTAGTTGATCCTGTTTTGCTTCAAGGGCTTTTACATCAAGGATGCGGTCTACCATATTAACCATGCGATTCAGAGATTTTATGATGCCATTGATACAGATCATCTGGTCTTCATCAAAATTCTCGCTTTCTGATTTCATAAGCTCTGCCAGAGACAATGT
>CBDUBA010000169.1:0-7548 GCA_965365275.1 uncultured Cyclobacteriaceae bacterium
AATTAATACCCCGGATTCTGCTTTAAATAATCTTCACTGAGGTCAATTTCGGATTGCGGAATAGGATGTCTGATATGTCGGTCTTCAAAAATAGCACTATTTAATAGTTTCCTGATATGAACCTCCCTTTCAATATATTGATTTAGCGTGCTCTTTGCTATTCCCCATCTTTTCAGGTCCCAGAAACGATGGTTTTCCATTCCTAGTTCAAGTCTTCTTTCAAATCGTACAGCTTCTCTGGCTGATTCTATACTGTTAAATGGATCCATACTACTTCCATTACTCGGGTATTCGTTGATCTCATAGTTAGCGGCTGGTCTTTCACCGTTTGGTCCAATATGAGATCCATCGTCAAAAGCACCGTTTTCTAATACCCAAGCACCATCTCTTGCTCTTGCCCGGACTTCATTAACCAGTTCCCTGGCCTTATCAAGACTTCCTATTTCCACTTCACACTCAGCAGCCATCAAAAGGATGTCTGCATATCTTATTATACTGTAATTGTTGGCACACATGGCCCTTAACCAACCTGAAGCCTGTGCGTAGGTGTTCTCTTCAGATTTGTAATAAACATGCTTAATGGGATTATAGGGTCCACCCCAGGATTGGTCCCGTATCCACGCTTGCCCGGGATGATCCCCCCAATCCAGATAAGGGATATCTCTTCTGCCTACGGTCCAGTCTAGTCTGGGATCCAATGGCCTTGATTCAGTAGTCCAGGTAGTATCATCAGAGCTAACGCCCATATCGTTTTTCACATCATCCCCCGGTTCATTAAAATCAAGTCCGAAGGCTTCAAGGTAGGGTAAACCGTTTTGTGTCTTAAAAGCATTTACAAGATTTTGTGAAGGTTGAAAAAAGCCCCAGCCCGGATTACCTGGTCCTCCGCCAAAAGGATATGCAGGCAAATCACCCATATTACCTAATTCACCCACAGCCCCATCGTTTACGGATGCCTGTATCTGAAATATTGCCTCTTCCAGGTTATCCCCCGCAACCCTGAAATTTGTATGGAAATCTTTAAACAAACTGTATCGGTTACTGCTGATAATTTCGTTTAGTATTGGAAGGGCGGCAATAAAATCCCCCTGATACATCTTGACTCTGGCTAAAACTGCCATAGCCTTGTACTTGTTGGCACGGCCTGCCGCTCCTCCAATTGACTCATAATCAAGATTGTCAATTGCATACTGAATATCCTCTTCAACCCTGTTCCAGGGAATGCTCTCATCCAACTGACCCCATGGCGTATCCCCGGCATTTGATTCAAGAGCAGGGGGAGGGTAGTTTTCTATTAATCCATCCTCATTTGATTCATCCGAGTAAGGAATAAAGTCCCACATTTTTATGGCTTCAAGGTGAAAATAGGAACGAAGGAAAAGTGCTTCCGCTTTATATTGAATAGAGGCTGTTTCGGTTATGGTCTGCATGTCAAGGGCCAGATCGGTAACCCGGATTATATGGTTACATCGCATGATACCGTCATACAGAGTTTTCCACCGCCAGCCATAGAAATTATTTGTAGGTGTCAGATTATAGCTTTCAATATCTTCCCACATTGGCATATCACCAAGGTAGGATCCCGTGTAGGCGTCATCAGCATAAACACTACCAAAAACCCAATTGCTACCTGGTGAAGAAAACCAACCCATAATTGTACCATGGAGTGAACTATAGGCACCGATAATCAAATCCTCTATGCCTGCCGGATTGGCTAGGGTTTCATAGAATACTACGCCCTGCGGTTTCTTATCCAGAAAACTATCCCCGCAAGAAATAAAAACCAGAAGAATACCTATAACAAGAATCTTCTGAATTCTCCTGAATTCGGATAGGATTCTTGTATTTAGATACTGTTTATTTTCAGGTTTCATTTGAATACAATGTTTAATCCAAGCATATATGATCTGACATTTGGGTAGTATCCGTAATCGTACCCCAATGCATGATCATCATTAAAGACATTTGGATCTAAACCTAAATAATTTGTCCAGGTGAGAAGATTATTTCCCTGGAGATAAATCCTAAAATTTCCTATCCCCTTCCAGCCACTCGTGTTAAATGTATATCCTATCAAGATTTGATTCAGCCGGAAATAGGTTCCATCTTCTACCAGATAGGAATTGTTGTGGGATTCCCTTTCCGGAGCGGCATAATTAATTTGAGGTAGAATGGCTTGCGAATTATCCAATCCCGGGTAACCCCATGACTGGAGCAATCTGGCTCCTTTCTGGGTATAGCGACCTCCCTGAGTTTTATAGAGATCTGTTTGCGCTTTATTAACATTGTACAGATCATTTCCAAAGGAACCATACCAGAACATTGTCAATTCAAATCCTTTGTATTTTAAGCTAATGGGAATTCCAATAGTAAAATCCGGATGCGGGGATCCTATATACGTTCTGTCATCGCTATCAATGGAATCATTTTTATCAACGTCTGCAAAATTCCACCTGCCTACACCTGCGGCTGGATCCGGTACCCAGGTGCTATCATTTTCCCATCTCCCATAGACATATTTTGGGCCATCCAAAACCTCCTGTTCATTCTGGTAAATTCCCAGGATCTTATATCCCCAAAATGTGGCAATCGGCTTACCAACAGTAATTATATGCGAAAAACTACCCCCTTTGTCCCAGTGCCCATAAAATTCTGTTGTATCATTTTCTGCCAGTTTGGTGACCTCATTTTGATAATGCGTAATATTGATGCCAACATCCCATCTAAAATCCCTGATTGATTTACTACTATACATTAGTGAGAAATCAATACCCTTATTCTCCATTTCACCAATATTCTTCCAAAGCCTGGTTGCCTGACCCATTAAGCCGGGTTGCGTAACCTGCATAAGCATATCGGTTGTGGTTCGTTTATAAAAATCAATCGTCCCGCTTAGTTGGTTGTTGAATAAGGTAAAATCAAGACCAATATCTGCAGTAGTGATTGTCTCCCACCTCGCATTCGGATTTCCGAAGGCATCGGGAAGAAAACCAACAATCGCTGTATTTTGAGTGCCAAAAGCATCGTAACCGGATTTCTTTATATCCTTTTTAAAAGTATCGTATATGATATAATCACCTATATTCTGGTTTCCGGTCTGTCCCCAGCTGGCCCTGATCTTCAGATCATTGAGTGCATTTAATCTATCCATGAATCTTTCACCCGATAATCGCCAGGCAGCACTGAAGGCTGGAAAAACTGCATACTTATTGTTTTGACCAAAGCGTGACGATCCATCCCGGCGAACTGTAGCGCTGAGTAAATATTTTTCATCGAAATTGTAATCCAATTTGGCAAAAAGAGAGAAAAGTGACCATTCACTTGAGTATCCACTATTGTCAAGTAAATGCTCTCCTGCATCCAGATGTCTGTAATCGATATCCTGTGAATAATATCCTTCACTTTGTGCGCTGAATCTCGTGATTTCATTTTCTATGGCTTCAGTTCCAGCCAATATTTGCAGATTATGTCGGTTGACAAAAGTTTTCTGATAAGTGAGTGTATTATACCAGGTCCAGTTCATTTCGTTCCATGAATATTGAGCCAGGCTGGCCTCCCCCATTTCTAGGTCTTGCTGTGCAATTGGTGAAAAACGTTTATATTCATAAGTCATATTGAGCATAGGATTGAAACTTGTTTTAAAAGTCAGATCATTAATAATGTCCCATTCCAGGAAAAATGATCCCATAAAAACAAACCGTTTTTCCAAATTATCCTTATGCCTTTCAAGGTCGGCGACCGGGTTGCCAACTGGGTCGGAGACACTTCCTATACCCGGGGTTTTATTGCTCGAATAATTGCCGGCGATATCATAAACAGGCTTAATTTGAGGAGCCCTGTTTGATTCCCGAATGGCCGGGTGGCCGGCCAACCAGGGGGTGTTTTGTTGAATCTGATAAGTAATGCCTACAGTTTCACCAATCCTTACTTTATCCTTAATATTGAACAAAGTATTTACCCGTGCCATCAGTTTACTGAATCCTGTATGATTGACGATGCCATCCTGCCCAAAATAACCTAATGAAACTGCATATTTCCCTTTAGCACTTCCGCCATTTACAGTTAAATTGTAATCCTGGATAATGGAAGGCCCCGTGATCTCTTCAAACCAATTAGTACCTTCCTGATTAGCACGTACAATGGGATTTGTTTCGAGATCATACTCGGATTCATCTACAGGTCCGTCAAGGGCTATTGAATGTCCAGCAGGGATCAGGTAATCGGGCAGTCCCCAACTGCCATCAGAAAGCAAGTATTGAGGATGGGTTGGATCCAATCCTGCGTTTTCCAAACCTAATCGTGTAACGGTAGCAAGTCCATCCGGATCAAGCAATTCAGGGGAATTAGAAAAATCCTGTACTCCAAAATATGAGTTAAAAGCTACTTCCGGTCCTTCTGTTATCTTTCCGGATTTGGTTGTAATAATTATAACACCATGCGCGGCCCGGGCCCCATAAATTGAAGCGGCCGAAGCATCTTTTAATATCTGTATGGATTCTACATCTTGCGGATTCAAAGACTCAATGATATCGCTTTCAATTGGAATACCATCTACGATATAAAGCGGATCGTTCATATATTGTGAAATTGTTCCATACCCTCTGATCCTCACAGAGGTCCCTCCTCCCGGTAATCCGGCATTTGTGACGGTTACTCCTGCTGCTCTCCCCTGTAATTGTGCCGCAACCGAATTTGCCGGAATTGTTGCAAGTTCCTCCGGGTCCACGGTAGAAATGGAACCTGAAATATTTTTTCTGGATTGAGAAGAATATCCTGTAACCACAACCTCTTCCAGGGTCGATGTACTTAGATTCATAAATACATCGACTACAGATCGATTACTTACCCGCTCAATGACGGTCTCATACCCAACAAATGAGAATATCAGAGTAACTTCCCGGGTAGGTATCATCAGGGTATATTTCCCATCCAGATCCGTTATATTTCCATATGTTGTTCCCTGTATCATTACATTTACACCCGCCAATGGACCATCTTCTGAGGTCACTGTTCCTGTAATTGTTTCCTGTGCACCAACAAAATTGAAAAATGCATGAAATACCACAATCAGAAAAATCCAGATTGTTTTAAAAAAATGTAAGGGGATAATGTTTTTGGGGCATATTTTTTCTGATCGGGAAGCATATGGTCCCAGTAGGATAGTTTGGCTGTTGTTTGGTATCATATGAAGAGAATCTTTTAAAAATCCCTTCCTTTATAAAAATTGCCCTCTCAAAGCAATTTCCATTCAATGACATAATCAAGTTAATAAAAAAAGCATGATATTAAAAATGTAACCTATGTTATTTCTCCCCACTTGTTCCTTCTATCAACCTTTTAGGAATCGTTTGGAGAGGAGTTTGCCGAAATAATATCTCAATTTTTAAGTTTTTGAGAAATTTTGAGAAGCGATTAAATATTTCTACAATTTCAGGGAATTCATTATAATGGAATACCTAATACATCATCAAACCAAAATATACTTTCAAATTATTCCAGTCTAGAGAATTAGCTGAATAATCATATTTGCAACAGTAAAAAACCTAGATCTCAAATCATTTTTCGTACCTATAGTAGTGGTAGCATATTAACTTAATGGAAATTTTCTTAACTTGTATAGAGATAGGTTTATGTGCGGCTGATTTTTAATTCGTTTAGAAACTAAATATCGCCATCACTAAACACTTGTGCCTAATTTACCTATGGTGTTTAAAAATTCCGGCGATTAAAACATGTCGGAAAGACGCTTAGCCGCAATAATGTTTACTGACATAGTCGGTTATGATTCCTTATTAAAGGAAGATGAAAAAAAAGCGTTTGAAATCCTCAAGAAAAACCAGCAAATCCACAAGAGGCTAATTAAGAAATTCAATGGCCGTAGGCTGAAAGAAATGGAGAGTGGCACATTGGTTAGTTTTAATTCGAATATTGATGCAGTAATCTGCGCAGTATTTATTCAAAAGACAGCGGAAGAAGTCAATATACCGATTAGAATCGGTATTCATCAAGGAGACGTAATATTCGAAAAAAATGATGTATTGGGCGATGGCGTCAACATCGCTGCCCGGATCCAGAGCATGGCAGAAGCTAATGATATTTTGATTTCCGAGCGGGTATATCATGACCTTAAAAACAAAGAAGGTATTGATATTGATTCCATTGGAGATCATCTTCTCAAGGGGGTTTCAAAACCGGTTGAGATATATAAGGTTACATGCGTGGCCGAACGCCTCCCTGATTATGCCATCGATACCGGTGAACTGGCACGACCTTTCCGCATGGGCAGAACAACTATTCTTATAGGAGTTTTTATTATCGCATTACTGGCTTATGTCTTGTATTATTTTCTACCTAAGACTACATCCCAATCAGGATCCCAAAAAGGTGTTCTTATCCTGCCTTTTGATAATTATATTGGTACGGATACCCTCGACTATTTTGTTGCTGGTATGCATGACCAGTTAATTGGCAGTATGGGTAGAATCGGAGCACTACAAGTAATATCGAAAACAACATCAAGGGCATATAAGAATGCTGACAAATCAATTCCGGAAATTGCTGAAGAATTAGGGGTAAATGCAATAATAGAAACAGCAGTTCTATGCACAGGCGATAGTATTTGTCTTGAAGTAAAGCTTAAAAGTGCGGATGAAGGGAAACAATTGTGGGTCAAGGAATATCATGAGTCAACAAGTCAGATATATAATTTATACAATTTGATTACTAGAGAAATATCCGACGAGATCGATATTAAGTTGCGTCCTCAGGATGAGATCTTGCTAACAGAATATCGTAATGTGGATCCTGACGCACTTGAAGCTTATATGATGGGATATATTTATTGGGATTATCTACACCCTGATTCTACAAGAAGGGCCATTGAATTTTTCCAAAAGGCCATTGAAATAGATCCGGATTGGGCCGATCCTTATGCTGGTCTGGCAATGGCATTGAGCACCGCCCAACAAGGTTCCTTTGGTGGATGGTTGCCAAGAGCCACCACACTCCCAAAAATTTATAATAATATGAATAAGGCCCTTGAGCTCGATCCGAATTCTTCAAGTGCCCATTTTACGAAAGCAATCAAAGCTACATGGACAGAATTTGATTGGGAAAAAGCGGAAGGAGCATTCAAAAGATCCCTGGAATTGAATCCCAATGATGCCCGGTGCAGGGCATACTATGCACACTTGTTGTTTATCCTCAGAAGATCTGATGAATCCATATACCAGGCCAAACTTGCCGTCGAACTGGATCCATTGAATCCATTGATATTGTCATTGTGCGGGATAGCATTTTTTGAAGCGGAAGAGTACCAGTCGGTTATTGATCAATTTGAAAAAGCACTTGAATTTGATCCGAGATTTCGGCTAAATTGGGGTCCCATGCGAGAGTCATATTATGCCTTGGGAGAATACGATAATTGGTTTGAGATCTGGATGGAACAGGTATGCTGGGATGATTCGTTGAAAGCAATTCTTAGAGACACATATTATGAAAAAGGACATATAGCTACTATTAATGAATTGTTAAGATTGCATAAAGAAT
>CBDUBA010000170.1:0-7512 GCA_965365275.1 uncultured Cyclobacteriaceae bacterium
TAAAGGAAAGGAAAATAAAAGGTGCCAAAGTGCTTACAATAAATTAAAAAAATACATTTTTGAATTAAATAAATATTAATTTTATCGATGTGCAAGTGATAAGATTTAGTTGTATCTTGCACAGCTTCCTGAGAAGGAATCCGGAACTAGTAGGTGATGATTAAAGGGATTAATTTTTTAACTGAAAAGCAGCTTATTGCTACTTCTATTACTTGGTCTACCCATTCATCTTCAGAAGTTATTCTCTATGGTGCAAAGCGATTTTTTATTTTTATCGTATTTTTCTTTTCCCCTTTAAACCTTTCAGCTCAGAATTCAATTGTGATAGAGCAACCCGTGAATGAAAATCAGGCTTTTACCAGTGCGGTTAACTTATATATTGATGCCATCCACAACCATACTAAGATCTATACTGGTAAGTATCATAAGGATCATTACCAGGGTGTAAATGGCCATCCCTTCTTTGATGAAATATTATGGGAAACCGGCTCTGTGGTATATGATAACCAGCGATATGACAGTATTGAGATTAAATACGACATATATTCAGATTTACTGCTTATTAAATACATTGATCAACAGGGATACATCAGATCCATTCAATTGTATCGTGAGAAGGTCAGTGCTTTCCAAATCAAGGATCACCATTTTGTAAATATCAGGGAAGATTCATTACTGGGTTATATTTCCGGGTATTATGATCTGCTTGTTCCTGGCGACAGAGCCAGTGTACTGGCAAAACGCAGAAAAGAAGTAAATGAAACCAACACGCTCAACAGCCTTGAATATAGATTTGTTATAAATGATATATTGTATATCCGTATTGACGAGAATTTTTATGAGGTCAAAAACAGGAAATCAATGTTGAAAACCCTGTCAGACAGAAAAAGTGAGCTGAAATCCTTCATGAAACTGAATAAAAAAAGATTTAAGAAGGACCATGAGAAGAAGCTTGTAGAGGTGGTAAAATACTATAATACCATTGTAAATAATAAAGAAACATGATCCTCCGGCTATTTCTGATCGCTAATATTTTCCTGTCATCCTCGATTGCTATAGCTCAGGAGGAAAAGCTACTTATTAGTGGGGAATATGCTCATATGTCCTTCTCAGATTTTGTGCTTGATGTTGAACAACAGATCCCGGTCCGTTTCATGTATCATCAGGAAATGGTTGACAGTGTTATTGTTACAGGCTCTTTCGAGAAAACAGAAATCAATAAGGTACTAGACGTCATATTCAAGAATACCAACTGCAGGTATTTGAATACCGGTTTTGATATCATTATCACAGAGAATATTTCGATTCAAACGGACCTGCCCCCCAATTTTTTTACCAGGTCCGGATCAACTGCCATCATTACGGACAACCTGATCTTTGATTTTGAGAAACAGATTGAAGAGGAGACAAGTCGAATAAACACTTTAGAAAACACAGTTTTTAAGATAGGCCGTGAATCTGAGGCTTCAGGCGATGATAAGGCAAGTATCGCCGGTTATATAAAAAACTCAAAAAACGGGGAACCTATTATTGGCGCTTTAATATATATTGAAAATCCGCGGATTGGAGTTGCCTCGGACCAGTTTGGATACTATTCTGTATCCATCCCTAAAGGCAGATGGGAATTGAAATTAAAAAGTATGGGATATAAGGACACCAAAAGACAAATCATCCTGCAAAGCGATGGTAAGCTGGACATCGATATGGAGGAGGATATTATCCCTTTAAAGGAGGTGGTAATCGAATCTGAGAGCGATATAAATATTTCCGGGGTACAATTGGGTCTGAACAAACTGGATATGCAGGCCTTGAAAAAGGTTCCACCAATAATGGGCGAAGTGGATGTCCTCCGAATAGCATTAACCTTACCTGGTGTACAATCGGTAGGGGAAGCAGCCAACGGATTTCATGTACGCGGAGGTTCAGCCGATCAAAACCTCGTTCTTTTTTATGAAGCGCCTGTTTATAATCCAACACATTTCTTCGGATTCTTTTCCTCCTTCAATCCGGAGGTCATTAAGAGTGTCGATCTTTATAAGGGAAGTATACCTGCCTATTACGGTGGAAGGATATCTTCTGTCCTGGACGTAAAAACCAAGGAAGGGAACAATAAAAAATTCACAGGAAGTGGAGGCATCAGTCCAGTTACCGCTAGACTGACACTGGAAGGACCTCTTATAGAAGACAAAGCTTCCTTTATTGCAGGTTTTAGAAGCACTTATTCTGACTGGATTCTGAAACAGTTACCCAATGCGGAACTTAAGAACAGTTCAGCTTCATTTTATGACCTGTTTGGCAAAGTATCATTCAACATCAATGAGAACAATTCATTATATGCAGGCGGATATTTCAGCAAAGATGGTTTTAGTTTTAATTCGGATACATTATACGGCTATACCAATACCAGTGCCACAGTACAATGGAAACATATATACAATAACAAGATCTACAGTGTTTTCTCAGGAATTTACAGCGGGTATTCCTATAACATTAGTAATGATAAGAACGAGGTAAATGCTTTTAACCTCGATTACTCATTGAATAATTTCATAGCTAAAATGGATTTCAGTTATTTCCCTGCCAACAGACATAATATGGATTTTGGGATCAGTTCAATATTATATGGCATACAACCTGGCAGCCTGACCCCTAGAGGAGAACAGGCCCTGATCAGTCCTGATATCCTGGAAGAGGAACAGGGCATTGAAAGCGCGGTGTATGTTGGAGATTTATTTGACATTACCCCCGCTCTTTCTCTATACTTAGGGCTCAGGTATTCCATATTTAACAGCCTGGGGCCTAAAACAGTCAGGATCTATTCGGAGAATGCACCAATTGATGATGACAATGTTATAGATATTGAAGAATACGGCACTTTCGATAACATTCAAACCTACCATGGGCCTGAATTCAGGTTTTCCATGAAATTTGATGTAGGCAGGACCAGTTCATTAAAACTGGGCTTCAACCGGATGAGGCAGTATATCCATATGTTATCGAATACCACTTCGATCTCTCCTACCGATATCTGGATCCTGAGCAGTAAATATATTGAACCGCAAATTGGAGATCAGGTATCCCTGGGTTATTTCAGGAATTTCAATAATAATGCTATTGAGAGCTCAGTGGAGGTCTATTATAAGAATATTGAAAACCTTCTGGATTTTAAGAACGGGGCACTGCTGTTAATGAATGAAAATATAGAGACCGAAATAATCAAAGGAAAAGGCAGGTCATATGGAGCTGAATTCCTTGTTAAAAAGAAAACGGGTAAGTTAAATGGCTGGATGAGCTATACCTATTCCAGAGCTTTAATCAAGGCCGAATCTGAATTTTCAGGAGAATCCATCAATGATGGGGAATACTTCCCCGCAAGTTATGATAAGCCGCATAATGTCAATGTGATGACCAATTATAAATTTTCAAGAAGGATCAGCATATCGGGATATATGACTTACAGTTCCGGCAGACCCATAACGTATCCGGTAGCCAAATACTATTACGGCAATGGCGCCCGGTTGCATTATTCAGACAGGAACCAGTTCAGAATACCTGATTATTTCAGGTTAGATCTATCCATTAACCTCGAGGGAAATCATAAAATCAAAAAACTCAATCATAGTTCATGGACCTTTTCAGTTTATAATGTAACAGGCCGAGATAACGTATATTCGATCTATTTTGTATCGGAGGAAGGTAAGGTCAATGGGTATAAACTGTCGGTATTCGCCAACCCGATACCAACTTTAACCTATAATTTTAAATTTTAAGCAATTGATAAATGTAAACAGAAATAGCCTTTTAATTATCCTGCTGTTAATATTCAACAGTTGCATATTTGACTTTGATCCACCTTCAAAAGACTATGAAAACCTTCTGGTGGTAGAAGCTATGCTGCAAAATAGCGAAGAGCCCTTTATAGTCAAATTATCCAGGTCAATTCCCATCGATACAGCCGGTCTTATCCCCGAAACAGGAGCCCTGGTCAGTATTGCTGACAATACCGGAAATATTGAATACCTTACAGAATATTCTCACGGACAATATGCAAGCGCTCCATCCTTCAGAGCTCAAATTGGCAGGATTTACCAGTTGCACATACAAACCACAAAGGGCAGTAGATATGAATCGGATTCTGTTCTCCTTAGAGAAACACCATCGATAGATAGCATTTATTATAAATACGAAGAAAGGGTAACTATAGAAAGCATTGATAAAATTCCTGGATTACAGATCTATCTTACCACTCATGATCCACAAAACAGCACTTGGTATTATCGCTGGGAATTTGAAGAAACCTGGGAATTCAGATCTTTGTATGATTCGGATCTAATTTGGGATGAGGGACAGATTGAGGAACGCATCGAACAGGTTTACAGGTGCTGGAAGTACAATAACTCATCAAACATACTGGTATCCTCATCCAAAAGCCTGGAAAAAGATATAATATCAGCATTTCCGGTCCAGTACGTCTCAGGCGCTACAGATAGATTAGGCGTAAAATACAGCATCCTGGTGAAGCAATACGCCCTGAACGAAGAAAGTTATAATTACTGGAAAGACCATGAAAAGATCAATGAAAACCTCGGTACACTCTTCGATCCTCAGCCCTACGTTATTAAAGGAAATATATATAATCCGGAAGATGAAAATGAGATCGTACTGGGTTTCTTTGATGCTTCATCTGTTCAGGGAAAGAGGATCTTCATTAAAAAAGGAGAATATCCGTTTTTTAATACCCTGAATAACTATGCGCATTGTACAGACACGATAGTAGGTTATGGTCAGATACGTTCATTATTGGGTGAGGGATTTATGCTTGTTGGCGGATTTTCGGGGACTACTGGTACAAGATATCTGATGTCCTACGAATCGTGCGTCGACTGCACCTTATTCGGAAGTAATGTTGAACCGGATTTTTGGGAATGATATTGTATATTTTGTGAGGGTTATGAACCTAAAAATTGTAATTGGAATAGTTATATTGTTTTTACATTTTGACCAGCGAGTTTTCTGTGCTGATTCGGATACCTTATCAGCTGTGAGTCGTCCTGATCCGAAACAGGGAATCCAACCTTATAAAGAAAGTGTTTATGTAAGCTATGATAATAATTTTTATTTATCGGGAGAATATTTAAGATTCAAGATCTACTGTTTCGAATCTGGTAAAAATAATCCTTCCGATTTAAGTAAAATCGCATATCTAGAATTGCTTGACACAGGCAACAATTCATTGCTGCAGGCAAAAATACAACTTACCCGGGGGACTGGCTACGGTGATCTTTTTATCCCGTCAAATTTCATTTCCGGTAACTATATTTTAAGAGCTTATACAAAATGGATGAGAAACTGGGGGCCGGAGGCATTTTTCCATTCAGTTATTCCCATCATTAATCCTTTCCGGAAAGCCGGATTATTACCTGAGCCCACATCAGATAAAATCAATATAAAATTCTCTCCGGAGGGTGGTGAATTAGTATATGGACTGCGATCAAAAGTTGCTTTCCATGCTACGGACGATTCTGGGAACGGAATTGATTTTGCCGGTTATATTCTCGATGAATCTGACAGTGCCCTGCTTAAGTTCACTCCTGTGCAGTCCGGACTGGGCACATTCTTTATCAAACCGGAATCAGGTAGATCATACCATGCCAGGATCATACTGCCGGACAGTTCAGAATATCTTTTCAAGTTGCCTGAAATTAAATCCGGCGGATATGTAATGCTTTTTGAAAAGTTGAAAACACAGGATCTATTAATTCAGGTAGAATCCACTAATAAATCAAATAAAGAAAGATTGTTACTTGAAGGGATAAACGATACCGGCATCCAGTTTCAATACAACATCGATGTGGAAGAAGGCAATGGTAGTATCCAAATCCCGCATAGTGATCTAAAACCAGGCATTCTGCAGGTCTGCCTTAAAAATTCACAAGGCCAGGTCATAAACCAGCGTAAAACAATTATTTACCCGGCAGAAAAAATTCATTTGAATGTACAAACCAACAATAACACTTACCAAAAAAGAGAGAAAGTAGTGGTTAAAATTGATTGCAGGGATCCCGAAGGGATACCCCTTGATATGGATCTGACCATCTCTGTTTCACTCTATAATTCATATTTTGACAGATATAGAAATGATATGGGCTCTTATCTCCTACTAGATGAATTAATAAAAACCAATCCTGATCTTTGTAAAAAAGTAAAAGATTGCAGCACCGAACACGGGCGAAAGATGCTGGATATTTTGCTATTGGTCGATTCAGATGTTGATTCTAAACAGAATGATCTTGAATATGATCATGGTTCAGCTGAATTTATCCCTGAATTCAGAAATCATATTATTACAGGTACATTGACTGACATTCGGACAAAACTTCCGCAACCAGGTGTTATGGCCTATCTAACTTCTCCATCAAAGAATGCAAATTTTATAGCTGATCAATCCAGGGAAGATGGAAGATTGATATTTGAATTGCCAAAAGATCATGACCTGAATAAAATTATCGTCCAAACAGACTACACAAAAAATACAAACAGTAAAATTGAGATTGATGATCCGTTCTCAAACGAATATGCCAATATCAATATCCCGAATTTCGACCTAGATGAGGGGCTTGAGGATTTTCTTAAAAATTCAAGTAGGAACATGCAGATCAGGAATGCCTATTTAAAATATTCTCCAATAATGGAGGTTAAGCAAAATTCCGATTCATCTGTATTTTATGAACCTGATGAAGTGTATTATCTGGATGATTATACCAGGTTCCCGGTAATGGAAGAGGTGATGCGGGAATATGTAGCCGGCGTATATGTCAGGAAGAACCAGGAAGGATTTCATTATAAAATCCTTGATCTGGACAGGATAGAAACATTTCAGGAAAATCCGCTAATGCTGATTGACGGAGTACCAATATTCGACGCGGATGAAATCATGGAGACTGATCCGCTGTTCATAAAAAAAATAGAAACGGTCAGGAAAAGGTTCATAAAAGACGGATATGAATATAGTGGTATAGTTAGTTTTTTTACATATAAGGGAGATCTTTACGGGTTTAATTTGCAGGAAAAGGCGGAAGTAATGGATTATGAAGGGATACAGACCACTCGTAAATACCCAAATCCTGAATATGCCAAGGAAGTGGATAAGAAAACACGCATCCCGGATTATCGGAATGTATTATACTGGGATCCACAGTTCAGAACGAATGAAAAGGGGGAAGCGACACTTGAGTTCTATACTTCTGATGACACAGGGTTATATGAAATACGCGTTGAAGGCATCGACAAAAAAGGCAGAACTGCCTCCAGCAAATTGTACATTCAGGTTCAGGATAATCCTGAATGATCTAATCAAATAAAGAATCCCAGCCCCAAGTCCAGTCTTTTGTGGACATTAAGGTACATCCAGTCCACCGTTTTGTCTTTGTTTTAAATATTTTAACAATCCTTACTTTCGATATCGCAGTTCAACACCAGCCAGAACATTAATACCCGGCAAGGGGAATCCTC
>CBDUBA010000171.1:0-7498 GCA_965365275.1 uncultured Cyclobacteriaceae bacterium
GTTAATTTCTCTGATCCGGATTCCCTTGAGGAAATAGGATTTGAACAGGTGATCGGTGATACGATTTTTTCCAAATTGAACTGGATTGATCTGAATGCCACCTTAACAGTCGACAAATCTGCTCAATTCATGATTGATATGGATCCATTGTCAGGGGATTATATACAGTTTGGCGGAACTGGCAATTTCAACATGCTGGTCCAGAAGCAACAGAATCCGCAGATTACAGGGACTTATGTATTCGACCGGGGAATCTATGAAGTATCCTTTTATGGACTGGTAAAGAAAACCTTTGAATTTGAACCGGGAAGTTTCATATCCTGGTCAGGTGACCCTTATACTGCTCAATTGAGCCTGAAAGCCCGCCACAACATAAGAACAGCCTCTATTGGATTAGTTTCAAGAGAAGTTTATGGACTCTCAGATGAAGAAAAAAGTAAATACCGGAGGACCTTACCTTATTCGGTAGAGATAAATATAAATGGTCAATTGGACCGTCCGGAAATAAGTTTTGGGATTGATCTGCCTGAAGAGGAGAAAAGTGGATTCCCGCTCGTAGAAGCTAAACTCAACCAGCTGGCAGAACCTGGTAAGGAATCCGAGCTTACACGACAAGTGTTTGGCTTGCTTACGATAGGAAGTTTTATCCCGGAAACAACAGGGCCGGGAACCGGATCAGATGTGGGTAGCGCCTTTGCAACTACTGCTGCCGCAAATAGTCTGAACTCAATTTTGACCAATGAATTGAATAAATTGTCTGGCAAATACATAACCTTCGCCGATCTGGATGTTGGGATGCAAACTTTTAGTGATATGGGAGGTGGGGGACAAACGAACCGGACCACCATGGATGTCCGACTTTCAAAAAAACTGTTTGATGACCGGGTGACAATAGAAGCCCAGAGTTCTTTCGACCTGCAAAACGAGGGAGACAAATACAAGCATGCCACGGACCAGAATGCTGTCCAAAGCGACTTTGCCATTATTTATGATCTAACGGAAAGAGGGGATTATAAACTTAAAGTATTTGAGCGGTCAGCCTATGACATTATTTATAAAGATACCCGCATGGGGGGTATTGCAGTAATTTTCATTAAGGAATTTGACAAATACAAGAAGGAGAGAAAATCCAGAAAATGATTATGCATAGACTCATATTATTATTCATGTAAAAGTGCAGGCGGGATATTCATATATTATCAGAATATTATTGGGATACTGTAGTTCTGGTTTGGGAATTAGCGGATGTATTGTATACAGAATACAATGGACGATTGCATTTCTGATAATTTTATCTGGTATTTCATGTACCGGCATGAAACACATTACCGAGGAAAGTCCGCTATACATTGGATCAAATGTTGATATACAGTCGGATGATAAACTTTCATATGACCTGAAGTATGAACTAAAAGATGTAAACCGTCCGAAACCCAATGGAAAACTACTCTGGATGCGTCCGTCGATAGCCATACATAATATGGTCAGGGAACCGAAAAAAGAAAAAGGATTTCGCCACTGGCTAAAGTATAAGGTAGGGAAGCCACCTGTATTGGCCGATGCTGTATCTCCGGAAAATGTGTCTTCTCTAATGAAGAATCGTTTTTTTAACAGAGGTTTTTTTAACGCTGATATAGTATTTGAAAGAGATACATTAAATAAGAAATTCCAGATAAATTACACAATAAGAAGTGGAAAGCAGTTTTTAATTGACTCAGTTCAGTATGAGGGTGGAGAGACTGATCTGGTTAAAAATATACAATCAACGGAATCAACATCAACAATTGTTGCCGGAGAACCCTACATACTGGAAAACCTGAAATCTGAAAGGGAAAGGATTGAATTCATCTTAAAAGATTCCGGATACTATTATTTTGATAAGGATTTCCTCATTTATAAAGCCGATACGCTTAAAAGAGCCAAACATGTAAACCTCAGGTTGGAAATGAAACCTAATATTCCACCCCTTGTGAATCAGAAAGTATACCTGAATAAAATATTTGTTCTTGATGATTACTCGGCGGAAAATTATAATCCGGATACAACCAAATACCGGGGGTTGTATTACATTTCGAACCGCCATGTTTTTCGTCCTGATATCATAGTGGGCCGCATTCACCTGAGACCGAATGAAAGGTATTCGAGAAGCAGGCACTTAAGGACTATAAGTCAATTATCTAACCTGGGAACCTATCGATTTGTAAACACGGATTTCAGAGAGGATTCATCCTCCAATATTTTAAATGCATATGTATATGCAACACCATTAAAAAAGAGTGCCCTGACAGCAGAATTAAATACAACGATTGAAACAACAAACTATGTCGGACCGGGTACAAGAATCAGTTGGCGGCACAGAAATATATTTGGAGGAGCAGAAGAATTATCATTAAATCTGCTTGGAAGTTTTGAAGTCCAGATTGGTGCAGATTCAATCAATACTTCCTATGAGGCCGGACTTGAAGTTGGTCTGGATATTCCCAGACCTTTATTGATTAAGCGCCTGGCAAGAAAAAAGGAGTCTATACCGCGTACCAGGATATTGGGAGGATTCAATTTATATAGAAGGGTGGAATTATATACAATGAATTCTTTTTTCTCGGTATTTGGATACTCCTGGAGAAAATCTTCTAAGGTAAACCATAATTTGAACCTGATTGATATTACTTTTTCCAGGGTAAGCGATGCTACAGATGCTTTCAGGGAATATCTTGAGAACAACCCGACTGTTGCAGTTAGTTTTGAGGAACAATTTATACTTGGTTGGAATTATTCCTTTACATATGATGACCTTCAGAATCCCAAAAAAGGTACAACGTATTTCAGAGGATTAGTAGATCTATCCGGAAATCTGGCTTATTTAATGGCGAAAGCATTTTCCGATCATTCTCCCTCTCTGGAAGATCCATATACTATATTTGGAGTGCCCTTTGCCCAGTATTTCATCGTTAACCCGGAGTTCAGGTATTATCTGAAAACCGGAGGGAAAAGCGTTTTGGCAACCCGTGCTTTATTGGGAATCGGTATACCTATTGGCAATTCCCGGGTATTACCCTATATAAAACAATTTTTTTCTGGTGGAACCAATAGTGTCAGATCGTTTGTGGCAAGGACAATCGGACCGGGAAGTTACCTGGCCCCGGTGGAAAATCTCGGAGTAGACCAGACCGGCGATATCAGGCTTGAATTTAATGCGGAATACCGCTTTAATTTCACCAGAAGGTTCCTGGGGGCTGCCTTCGTTGATGTTGGAAATGTCTGGCTCCGTAATGTCGATCCTGAAAGACCAGGGGGTGATTTTCAACTGAATAGGTTCTACAAAGAATTTGGCATAGGGACGGGGATTGGTTTCAGGTTTGACCTGCAGGTGCTTGTGTTCAGATTGGATATGGCCTGGCCTCTATATGTACCCTATCTGGAAGAAGGAGATCGATGGGTTATTGGGGACTTCAATATACTCAGCAGTGAATGGAGGAGGAATAATTTGATCTGGAACCTGGCAATAGGTTACCCATTCTAAATTCCTCGACTAGACCTGCCATGTCTTGGATTTTTATCGCATCAAAAATTTTCGGAATTTTAATCTAAATAATATCCAATCATCATTTCAGATTATTCAAATAGAACTAAATTTGGGAATTAATTAACTTTAAAACTATGAAAAAACTTAACTTACTTTTATTTGCACTGGTTCTGGGCATTACAGTTAATGCACAGGATTTTAACGATTATCTTGAAGTTTCAAGGGAGGTACTTAAAACCGAGAAAAAAGCACTTATTGCCGACCTTATGCAATTCACATCTGAGGAAAGCCAGGCTTTCTGGCCCTTATACAATGAATACGAAGACAAGAAATATGTAGTAAACACCAAATATTTCAATCTCATTCAGAAATTTGCAGATAATTATGAAAACATGTCGGATGAAGTAGCTACAGAAGTGATCAGTGAATCTATAAATATAGAACTTGAGTTAATAAAACTCGAAAAATCGTATGCCAAGAAGTTTCAGAAAATACTGACCCCGCAACGGACAATAAAATACCTGCAGGCTGAAAATAAGATCAAGGCAATGATCGATGCAGAGATTGCGTTACAAATCCCATTCCTTGATGAAATAGAAGACTAGTTTTCCCAAAAGATAATACATGAGGGGCAATCCGGTTTGGATTGTCCTTTTTTATTACATTTCATTTCTGACATATATTTCAAAAAAACAAGGCAAGTCAATCAAAAATCACATAATATTGTTATATAAATCAGCCCATTTTTTAAATGTCCGGGATAAAATTAGCATGTATTTATTCTGATACGGAAACAGCACTGGAGCGGTATGTTGAACTCAGTTCGATGATTGATTTTGTTGATCCTAAGAAATCAGATGCCATCATTGTCCTTGGCGGTGATGGTTTTATGCTCCTCTCTGTTCACGAACTCAGGCACCTCGAAAAACCATTTTATGGCATGAATTGTGGCTCTGTGGGTTTTTTGCTAAATGAATTTGCCGGCAGGGACGTGGAGGCAAAGATCCGGAATGCCAAGAAACAAGTGCTTTTCCCACTAAAAATGAAGGCCAGGCTCAAAAACGGAGATACGGTTGAAGCCATGGCTTTTAATGAAGTATCTATCCTCCGGAGGTCCAGGCAGACCGCCAACATCCGACTGATCGTGAATGGAATTGAGAGAATATCAAAACTGGTAAGCGACGGTGTACTTGTGGCCACGCCGGCTGGTAGCACTGCCTATAATTTCTCAGCCCGCGGCCCTATAATCCCTATGGGGTCCAATGTGCTTGCGGTTACCCCGGTAAGCCCATTCCGCCCAAGACGATGGAATGGGGCATTACTCCCACACGATGCTATCATTCGTTTTGAAAACCTGGACCCCGATAAAAGGCCCATTTACATATCAGCTGATTTTAAAGAATGGACTGACGTCCTTTCAGTAGAGATAAGTGAAGATCCCGCAAAGTCGGCAATTTTATTATTTGACCCGGACCATGCCCTTGATGACCGGATATTCAGTGAACAGTTTACCTCAGGTGATTAAATATTCCGATCAGATATGACTGAATCCCAATGGAATGATTTGAAGGAGGTTGTTACAGGGAACACAACGCAACAAGATCTGGTGGCATTTATAATTGATAGTCCCTGGCTGCCCGGATTTAATGGGATCAGCATGCTGGATTATTACAATTCAGGTGATAAATGGTTTATGGCAAATAAAAAGGCCATAGAGACCTTCCCGGATATTATTTTTCTTCCTGGTTTCTGGTCTGAGTTCGGTATGTGCACAGAACCCAGTGCATTTGGTTCCAAGTGCATATGGCATCTTACTAACCTTCCGCATGCCGAAAGAATTATCTCTGATGTTTCCGACATACAAAATATAAAAAAACCAGATCCCAGAACAGATGGTCTATTACCATTTGTTGCACATCGACTCATGGAATACCAGCCCAAAATAAAAAAAATGGGTCATGAGATACGTTTTGCCATAGCCCGTGGGCCATTGAATATTGCCTCCTTTCTTATGGGTACTACGGAATTTATGATGGCTATGATCATGAACCCTCAGGAAGCCCATTATCTGCTTAAGGTGATCTCTGACTTCACGGTTGACTGGCTTCAGTATCAAAAGGAGTTATTCCCGGAAATAGACGGCATCTTTATTCTTGATGATATTGTTGGATTCGTAGGGGATGCAGAATGTAATACGTTTGTGATCCCGTATTTATCCCGGATATTTCAATCCTTTGAATCTTCAATACGGTTTTTTCATAATGATGCTGCAGGATTGGTGAGCAGCCCATACCTTCAGAGAATAGGGGTAAACCTTTTTAATTTCAGCCATGAACATACAATCGAGGAGATACGTAACCTGACCGGGCCGGATATTACCCTGCTGGGCAACCTGCCGCCTCGGGATGTTCTGGCAGCCGGGAGCCCGGAAGATGTGGAAAGAAGGGTCCGGGAAATGGTTCGATCCGCCGGGGAGGTTAAAAATGTGATCTGGTCATGCGGAGGTGGCATACCTCCGAATGTTAGCCCTGAAAATATCCATACTTTTTATAATACTATTGTAAATTTGTCATAGAAACATTTTTTACTCATGATGAAATATTTTTTCACCTTTCTGCTCTTTTTACTCGCCTGTTCAGTTTATCCTCAAAGGGAACTGAAATTTGAAGTCCATAGCGGTAATTATGAGCGTATCAATGCCCCAATATCAATAGAGATCAATCAATTTAAGGAATCAGAGCTGTCTTCCTTATCGCTCTTTGAAACCACAGGGGGGGTAAAATCTGAGATACCTGCCCAGGTTGAGCAGGAATATAATACACGATTATGGTTTACTTTGCTGGGAACCACGAAACCAAATTCTACCCGGACATTTTTAATAATCACGGATCAGGCGCCATCTGAATTTGAAAATATACGGATCCAAAAAGACGACAAAAAACTAATAATTAAATCAGGTGATAAAAACATTCTTCAATACAATCAGGCTGAGGTTTACCCTCCGGAAGGGGTGAAAGAGATATATAAACGTTCCGCATTTCTTCATCCGGTATGGTCCCCTGACCAGCAGATCCTGACGAGGATCCAGCCCCCGGACCATTATCATCATTACGGGATCTGGAATCCCTGGACCAGAACAAAATTTCAGGACAGGCAGGTCGACTTTTGGAACCTGGCTGAGGGACAGGGTACCGTACGGTTCAAAGGATTCCTATCCTTTACGGAAGGCCCGGTTTTCGGTGGATTCAGAGCACACCAGGAGCACATTGATTTTACATCGGATCAGGATGAAGTTGTCGCCTTGAATGAAGAATGGGATATCCGGGTCTGGAATATTGGCACAGACAAGAAGATATGGCTTGTTGATTTTACCTCAATACTTAATTGTGACACCGAAGATGGAATTTTATTTTTTAAATACAGGTATGGTGGAGGTATTGGTTACCGGGCCACAGAATTGTGGGGGCAAGACAACAGCTCGGTATTGACCTCGGAAGGTAAAACACGCGATGAGGCCGATGCTACAAAAGCAAGATGGTGTATCATTAAAGGGGAAACACAAAGCGAGGAAGGTTCTTCCGGTATCTTATTTATGAGTAATCCGCAGAACCGGGAACATCCTGAACCCATGCGCATGTGGCCGTCCAACGACCATAAGGGAAAAGCGAACATGTTTTTTATGTTTACACCCATCCGGGATAATAAATGGGAGCTGGATCCGGGCAAAAACTATGTTTTAAGATACCGGCTGCTTGTATTTGACGGTGAATTATCATCGGCAGAAGCAGAGCAATACTGGAAAGATTTCGCCAATCCACCCATAGTTAACTGGATCAAATAAATGGATAATATGAAAAGATTTACATTATTTTTAGCCCTTTACTGTATAGTAATGTCAGGCAATGTGATGGCCCAGGAATCACAAAAAATGGTATTGATTTATACCAGGAATGGCGAAGGATTCGTGCATGACAA
>CBDUBA010000172.1:0-7497 GCA_965365275.1 uncultured Cyclobacteriaceae bacterium
ACCAGAGTTTTTAACCGGTAAGAGGTTCAATTTTGTTTAAACAGCTTTGTATGAGGAATTTATTTTTTGTGGCGTTCATCGCTATGGCCACAATAGCTCCTGCCCAGGAAAAGGAGATCCTGTGGGAGATGAAACATCTCGGATGGAAAGTAAACAGTCGTTTCCATGATTCAGCCCCAATTATATCACCTGATGGCAAAACGTTATACTTCTTTGTTGCAGATCACCCAAAAAACAAATATGGAGTGGATAACAGCCAGGACATCTGGTATTGCGAAAAGGATGAATACGGAGAATGGGGAAAGGCAATTCACATGGAGTCACCACTGAATACCCAACGATACAATCAAGTCATGAGTGTGCTTGCTGATGGCAATACGTTACTAATTCGTGGATCAAATGGCAATTCTGAAGGATTAAGTATAACCCGGAGATCAAATGGGAAATGGTCAAATCCAGTTTCCCTTCGGATTCCGGAATTTGAAAGGATGAATAAAGGCCGCTTTTCAGGAGCTTTCATGACTTCTGATGGAATGGTTCTGGTACTGTATTTTAGCGAGACAAAAGACGCCAAAAGAAGTGATCTGTACGTTAGCTTCAGTCAGGGAGGAAACAACTGGTCCAAACCAAAAAAAATCGGAAAGCCCATCAGCACACATTTGGATGAATTCGGCCCCTTCATTACAGCAGATAATAAAACTATGTTTTTTGCCAGTAACCGCAGTGGTGGCTACGGAAGTTCCGACATATATAGAACTGAAAGGTTGGACGATACCTGGTTAAACTGGTCGGAACCTGTGAATATAGGCCCTCCGGTAAACACGGATGAATTTGATGCCTATTTTTCAATGGATGCATCCGGTACTGATATTTTCACGACAAGGGCCTTAATGACTGCGGATGGTGGCAGTTTGGATATTATCGGCCTTATACCGATACCTGAAATCACTGTATCTGGTTATGTTCGAAACATAAAAAATAACAGGCCACTTGAGGTGGAACTTCAATACCTGGCAATAAAAGAAGATACGGGCTGGATCCATACAGACAAAGAAGGGTATTATGAAGTAGTGCTCAATAAGCGATCGCTTTATGAATTTTCATCCATCAAGGAAGGATTTGACCTAATGGTAGATTCACTGGATTTATCAGGCACCAAAGGCGATCTGAGCATCAATAAGGATTTCTATATGAATCCACAATCAATGGAACTCTCCGGATTTGTTTTTAATAAGAAAGACCATCTACCCATATCAATTGAGTTGACAATCGAAAAACCAGATAGAAGATCTATCCAGGTACAAAGTGATGAAAACGGTTTTTATCATACTCAGATTCCTTCAACAGGAGAATACCAGTTTATAGCCAGCAAAGAAGGCTTTATAAATCTTTCCGATAGCCTGGAGGTTATTGAATTTGATCCTTACAGTGGAATTACAAAAGATCTCTATATGATGCCCATCGAGGTGGGTGTTACAGTCCGGTTAAATAATATTTTCTTTGATTTTGATAAAACGACATTGCGACCGGAATCTATTCCTCAACTCGACCGGGTTGTGAAATTCATGCAGGATAATCCGACGGTGAGTGTTGAGATCGGAGGACATACCGATAGTAAAGGATCCGATGAATATAATATTAACCTGTCGCAGGGTCGAGCCGAAGCTGTGGTTAATTATGTTATTAAACAGGGTGTCGAATTCAATCGTATTATTGCAAAAGGCTATGGTGAAAGTCTTCCGGTGGATACCAATTCAACAGATGAAGGTCGGCAATCAAACCGTAGGGTTGAATTTAAAATACTTGAGATTAACACCTCAGAAGCAAAAGTGTACTAGAAGCGACATCTTTTTTGAAACAGATTATTTAAAAAAGTAATTATTACAGAGCTACAATTAAACAATAATTGAATGAAAACAGGCCTTCCTTCCGGTTGGCCTGTTTTTGATGATTTTATCTTCTGTACTCTTTTTCTTGAATCTGAAATTTCGTGATGCAATTAAACAAAACTGTCAGATTAAGAATAAATACTTCAACAGGGTATTTCTGTTAAACATAGATTACCTGCGACGTACACCACCGCCACGTGATCCGGCACTCCTTGAGCCCCCTGATCTGCTACCATAACTGGTACCTGACTGCGAGCGGCTGTTATTATAGTTGTTATATTGTCTGCTACCCTGTTGTCTCGACTGGTATTGTCGATTCACCTGCTGCTGGCTTCCTGCACGATTTGTAGATCCTGAAGATCCGCTACCACTCCATTGACCGTTATTTCGCTGTTGAATATTACCATTATTATCTCTTCTGTACACATTCCCATCTCTTCCGGCATATACATTATTTTGCCTGGTGGAGGGTTGGGTCCTGGTTCCGCTTCCAGTCCTGTTTCCTGAAGTGGCCTGTCCGGTAGTTGCCCTGTTCCCGGTAGTTGCCCTGTTCCCGGCAGTGGCCCTGTTACCCGTAGTGGCCCTGTTGTTGGCAATAGTACCCTGGTTAGCACTCCCGGCACGATTTCTTGCGTAATTGGCCTGGTTACGGTCCAAACCTGTTGATCGAACACCACTGGCCCTGTTCCGGTACACATTCCCGGATGCTGAAGCCCGGCCAGCTCGGTATCCTGCACGGTAACCTGCCCGCATCCCATGATGGTATCCATGCCTGTATCCATGTCGATATCCCCGGTGAAATCCATGACGGTATCCATATCTATAACCTCTCGGGCCCCACCAACCGGGGCCCCTGTGAAATCCTACACTGAACCATCCCCAACTCATGCCGAATGAGAACCCCCAGCCCGTCCATGGATTATAATGTACTCTGAATCCATATGTTACCGGTCGTGGATAATATACGGTTCTGTACCATGGATGGTACCACCATCCTGTACCATAAACCACTACCCCACCGTAAACATATGAACAGGTATATCCAGGAGTATAGCCTACATAGACTACTTCAGGTGTAGAGTCATATATATAAACATATTTTACGTTATATACGGGAGATTCCGGTGGAATATCATCTACCTCCGTAGGCCGGTTCACACTGACAACATAAGGTCCGGTGGCGCTTTCCGACTCAAACCAGATGCCGTCATCCACACAATAATATTTATTTTTGATCAAAAGTACGGTCTTATCACAATTTTCAGCATAAGAAACCTCAGTCCCATCCATTTTCTTAAATTCAGGATTACCGTCAAAAGAAACCTCAACAGTAGTGGTTCTATCGACTGTTGCTGTTTGTGGGATAGTCTGCTCTAATATAGCCGCATTGGCTTCTTCTGTTCCGGGAACACTGGTCCTGACATTTCCCATGTCACTCTCGGCTGGTATTTTACTGAAATCTTCCGGAAGTCGATCAGGTTCAACGAATTTCCAATCTCCATCCTTAAGTGTTTTAGATGCATACCATCTTCCCGAAAGTAAAACAAAATGCTGTTGAGTATTGATATTCATAACGATATCACTTTCCGTGTTATCAACGTATAATAAGGATGTTCCTTCAATGGTTTTATAATCAGGGATCCCATCAACAAGAATTAATTCGGATGGACGGGTGGCCACAATGATATCAGGGGCTTCCATAACGGCTATTAAAGAATCAGACATCACAGAATCCATTTCTATGACCTCATCCGCGAGTTTTTCAATATCCTTAGGTACTTTTTCAGTATTTTCCCAGCTTCCGGTAATTTCCCTGGATGTGTACCAGTAATCACCCCCTTTGATATAGTGTTGATTTTGCTTCTTATCCTTAACAATGAAATAGGGAGTATTGATCACATATTGTATGTTGGAATCATCCGCATCTTTAAGGATCGGATCACCATCTATCATGATCAGTACCGTGGGAATATCACGGTAGTAAATCTCAGGTGGATCATTATTGAACTGGGCGGAAAGATCACTTTTCTTTTCAACGAGTTCGAGGCTTGCCAATATTCTGTCAAGTGACATTACTTCCGCGGAACCTTCAATAGCAAGCTCAAGTTCTTTTACAAATTTGGCTGCTTTCTCCTCATCCAAATCCGGAAAACTCGTTTGAACAATATCCATTTTTTCCAGCTCAACCAGCCTTTCATCGAGGTCTGTATTAACAGTAGCTTTGAACTGTACAGCACCAAAAACGAGGCCATCATTTTTTGTATTGATTGAAATGGCCATCCTGCCTTCAATAATATTATTTTCAAATGATTCGAGCTGAGGTTGATATAAAGTTACTGTATCCTCTCCCTGGATAACATCCCTGGGCCATGTCAAAGCTGGGATATCAACATTCTGACCGAAAATGAATGGGGAATACCATATTAATGTAATAAGCAATACAATGTTTCTCATAAGGATATTTTTTCAACCGAGGTTAAAGATAGCCAAAAATATTTTTCAGAGCGTTTCAATCTCTTACTAAAAAATTAAAACAAGCAGGGTGGTGGAAATTGTCTATAACCTGGGATGAATTTAAAAGACTTCAGATAATTAGTCTTTTGATAATATGTCAATCAGGGTGCGGTAAATTTTTCAACTTTATTGGAAACTGGTTCTATACTCATCAGGTAATCATAAATAGCTCCAATTTCTTCATCTTTCATATTAGCATAATAGGTCCATGGCATCTCCGTATTCAATTGTCCGGGTTTGATCTCATGTGGGTTGAAGTACTGATCACGGAAAGATATAAACTTGGCCACAAAGGCTTCTCTGGTCCAGTTTCCTATACCGGTTTCCTTATCGGGTGTAATATTCGATGCCCTTACTACACCTCCGGTCTCAAGAGGAAACTCCATACCACCGGCAAAATCCATTCCTTCGATGAACCGTCCCCCGTCCATGGGTGTATGGCAATCAAAACAGGCAGCCTGTGTAATGATATATTCACCATGTTTTACCGGATCAGAACTCGGAGCAAGGTGATGTGTTCCTTCTTTGGGCATTAAATTCACAATTAAACTAAGCGGAAAGCCCATCTTTCGTGGAGGATGTTCACTTCTTTCCGGTTCCAGTGTTCTTAAATAAGCTATCACATCATAAATATCCTCTTTTGGTAGTTTTCCATACATCAGATAAGGCATGATTGGGAAGAGCGCTGTACCATCCCTGCTGACACCTGCTGCAATAGCCCTGAATAATTCACCATCAGACCACTCCTGTAATCGATAGGGCGTAATATTTACTGAATACATTTCCCCGGGAAATCCCTGGGCTTCTCCCCAGAGTGTTCCTCCCAGTCCCTTTGTTTCTTCTAAAACGGGCATGGTATATAAGGACTTATCCCTTTCAGCATGACAATCCATACAACCCATAACATTGTTGGCCAGGTATCTTCCTCTTTCTACCCTTTCGGGTGTAACTTCCACTTTAAGCGATTCATCGGCCGGAATATTCGGGAGACCCAATGATACGTATCCTAAAACTATTCCAATAATGATTACTATAGCTATTAACAGGTATAAAATGAGCTTAAATACTTTTTTCATGGTGTTTTCAGTTAAGCAGCTGCCTGGTTTAAAACAATTTGGATTTTTCTTTTTTTAACCTCCCAAGATAAAAAAAATACATAAAACACTAAAAAAAACATAGTGTTATTTTAAATGATGAACCTATAAGAACCCAGGAAATTTCTACTGGAATTGTAATGAACGAGAAGATATTACAATCCAAATATAAAAAGACAGGTTTTTTGAAGTAGTGAAAATAATTGCAGGTCCTAGGATAATAATCCCTTCACCTGAAAGTATACTTCAGGCTCCAAAAGAATAATTTACGATCAGCAGATCCTCGGTAATTGTTCACCAGCCAGCATACCTACAACCCTTCGTCCCCCAATTTTGCTTTTTATAAATACTTTTCCCGGATTTCCCTCCTGCACTTCTCCGATTATCTCCGCATCCTTTCCATATTTATGTGATTGTATGGTCGATAAAACCTGATTGGCAATATCTTTTTTAACCACAGTCAAAAAAATGCCTTCATTGGCAACATATAAAGGATCAAGACCCAGCATTTCACAAGCTGCTCTTACCTGAATATCAATAGGAAACCGGTACTCATTCAATTCAATACCAACCTTACTGAATTTAGCTACCTCATTTAATACCGTAGCCACACCTCCCCGGGTTGGATCACGCAGTAATTTGATGTCTTTCCCAAATTCTTCCAAGAGGGCGTTCGTTATTTCATGTAAGGGTCTTGTGTCACTAATAATATCTGAATCAAAGATAAGACCTTCTCTGACAGACATAATAGCCATCCCATGTGCAGCAATCGGTCCACTCACGATCACTACATCTTCCGGGCAAATTCTATCCATATTGAAATCAACGGCTGAATGAGTTACACCCACTCCTGTGGTATTGATAAAGACCTGATCCCCTTTTCCTTTTTCTACAACCTTTGTATCACCGGTAACGACCTGTACACCGGCAGATTCAGCTGAGATCTTCACCCCGGCCAACACTTCCCAAAGGTCATCTATCCGCATACCTTCTTCAATGATAAGACCTAATGAAATATATTTAGGATCGGCACCACACATAGCCAGATCATTTACTGTGCCATTTACAGCCAATTCACCAATATTTCCACCCGGAAAAAATATCGGGCTAATAACAAAACTATCTGTTGTAAAAGCGATTTTCCCCTGAATATCCAGGAAAGCCCCATCATGGCGTTGTTGAAGCGCATCATTCTTAAAAAGACTGAACACGCCTTTGTCCAACAGGTCATTTGTCAATTTTCCACCACTGCCATGACCAAGTGTAACGATGTCAAAATCCAGTTCCGGCATCGGGCATTGCAGGGTAAACTTACGGTCGCTCATAGGTTTTTTCAGTTATTCAGGTTCGTACCCAAAATGATAATATGCAGCACAGGCGCCCTCGGAAGATACCATGGGTGCCCCCTGTGGATTTGAAGGCGCACATTTGTTTCCAAATAAAGGGCATTCATTTGGTTTTTTAAGCCCTTTTAAGATCAACCCCGCCATGCAATCAGGATTTTCCTTTCCATCCACAGCAACAATATTCAATTTTCGCATCACATCATAGGAAGCATATTTTTCCCTTACATGATATCCGCTGGAAGGGATCATTCCTATCCCCCGCCATTCGCGGTCACCTACTTCAAATACTTCAAAGATGATGGCTTGGGCTTCCTTATTTCCTGCTTTTCTTACTACTCTCTTATACTGGTTATCCAATCCAGACTTCCCACTTTCCAATTGTACCAGGCATGACTTTATTCCATACAATAAATCTATCGGTTCAAAACCTGTTATAATAACAGGTACGCCATACTTTTTTGTTATGGGTTCATACTCTTCACTTCCCATGATGGTACAAACGTGCCCGGCGGCTAAGAATCCATCGATCCGGGTTTCTTCATCATCAAGTATAGCCTCCATGGCTGGAGGCACCAACACATGGGATGTAAGAATTGAATAATTCCTGAGACCGGATTTTTCCGCCTGGATAACCGACAAAGCATTAGCGGGTGC
>CBDUBA010000173.1:0-7406 GCA_965365275.1 uncultured Cyclobacteriaceae bacterium
TATTTACTTTTACCTTTCTGATACGTGTTAAAGTTTACGGTATTTTCTCATTTATCCGGAGGAGGTATAAGGAAAAACTCAAAGCTTTTTTAAGCAAGTTCTTTTAAAATGTTGCCCGGATGGTGGAATTGGTAGACACGCAGGACTTAAAATCCTGTGGCCGTTAAGGCCGTGTGGGTTCAAGTCCCACTCCGGGTACTTATTACAAGCAAGTTCGATGAAATAATCAATCCAGCCCCTGGATCCGGACAATCAGGTTCTTATGTGATTTATAATTTGAACTGCGGTATTTTCATCCACTCACCGCCTTTCATTGCCGATTGATGAGCAACAATGCCACCAACTGTCATATTCAAAGAGGTAGCTATATCAACCAATGGTTTGCGGTCTTCAAGTATAGCAGTAATAAATTCATCGGTAAGTAGTCCATGAGAACCACCATGTCCTCCTGCGGGAACGTTCGGAGGAAGAGGGGGTCGGCTTATATCCGGAAGATTCTCCTCAAATCCCTCATATTTGTCATAAAACGAACCTTTTGTCCCTCTTGTCCTGCCGATCTCATGACCATAACCCTTGCCAGGAGTATCGCTGCTTCGTCCCATTCTTGCTGTTCCACCATCATTGGTACGATAGTACGAGATTTCTGTAGCGAAAGGATTGCCGTATTGATTATCTTTATATCGCTCCATTGCACTTTCGATGCCAAGGCAGGATACTTCGGTAAAACTTCCATCGGTCATGCCAACATAGTATGCATCCGAATGGGTAGGATACCACTGTGGGGGCATTCCATGACGCCAATTATTGTATGAAGGGATTCCCTCCTTTGAATAGTGCCAGTATTCCCCTTCCGTGTAAATGATTTTCCCAAAGCCGCCAGCCTTGTATATCTGTCTCATGGCATACAGGTTTGCACGGAACACGGAAGTCTCGAACATCATATACTTCCTGCCGCTTTTTTTCACTTTCGTGAATAGCATTTCAGCATCTTCTAATGATCCAAATACGGCTGGAACAGCAGAAGCTACATGTTTTCCATGTTTCATAACTTCAATGGCATGCCTGGCATGGCTTGGGGCATCGGTTGCAAGAAAGACAGCCTCGATATTGTCATCTTTAACAAGTTCTTCCAAAGATGGATATGTTTTATTACACCTGGTTTCTTTAGCAAGTTGAGCACAACGGTCAGGGAAAAGGTCACTTACCGCAACAACTTCAACATTTGGATGATCCTGGAAACCAAAGTCTGCGCCAAACTTACAGACTCCATAACCAACGATGCCAACTCGTATTTTACGATCCGAAACAGGTATCCACTTCTTTGCGGTTACCGTTTCTTCCGTTTCTTCAAATCCCTGGATAGTGTTCTTTGTATCTTGCCTGCTATTAGTACAGGCAACTTGTGGCAGCCATAAAAGTCCTGCACCTACTCCCAGGCCAGCATGTTTAATGAATTCACGCCTGTTTGATGATTTATTAACAAAGAGATTTTTCATTTTGAATAGTTTAAAAGTGGTTATTTTTTTAAATTCTGTGCCCATGGAAAAAATTATGTGTTAAGGCTAAACTACCTGGTCAGACTTTCTATTAATCTAAGACATTCTTGTTCTTTATGAAATTTAACCAGGTGTTAAATGAATTTCATAATACATTCTAAAAATCTTTTATCTTATTCTGAAAATACTGAAATTCGATGCTTCTCCCTTCGGGATCGGCAGCATAGAAATGGTAAATGAGGTATTTAGGATTATCGCGTGGGGGGCCATCTGCCAGCTCCTTGAATTTCTCATACATCACATCCACTTGGTTTTTGTTTGTATAAAAGAATGTATAAACACCTTCGGTCTCAGGATCATCAGCCTGGCAGAATCCAAGAAGCATGTTTCCATGCCGGAATATGGCACATCCCCCCTGATCTAACCAGAGTGTACAGCCAATGCGGTCAATATAGAAATCTATTAGTGTGTCCAGGTTGGCGGTTCGGATAAAAACAATGCCTCCTGATTTGTTTTGATTCTCCATAATTTGTTTTCCCGAATTTCTTTGACATGATATTAGTAAAATACTAAATAGAAGTAAAAAAATCTGACAATATCTCATTCTTTTTCGGGATAAAATTTATATCCATCAATTTATGAAAATATTTTCTGTCATTCCAATCATTACAGGATGGGTTTAGAATCAAAGGATAACTCAATTCGATGATGCTATAAATTATTTAATGTAAAAAGGTTCATTATATTTAATCTAATTGACAAATAAAAAGAGAAATACAGCTTTTGAATAGTTTGAAAGTATGTCTTAACTTTAGTCTAAGGTATTTCGCTGTAATTTGAAGACACACTTTGGTGAAAAAGCAATTGTTAAGTCTCAAAATAATCCCCTGGTCGAGGGTTCATTTCATGCAAGTCCATGTGTGCCCCCCACTGAATTTGAATACAGAAAATTTAGAATATAAAAGAATTAAGAAATGGTTAAAATAGGCTTTAATGTTCTGGCCTGGTCAGCTGTAATTTCAGAAGACCTGATACCTATTATGGATCGGTTAAAAAAAATTGGATATGATGGCGTGGAATTCTTAGTTGGTTCGCCGGATGTCCCGGCTTATAAAAAACTCGGAAGTCATGCACAAAATATCGGACTGGAAACTACTTGTGTATTTGTGTTAAACGAGGATGAAAATCTGATCGCAAAAGAAAAATCAACAAGGAACAATGGTTTGGACCGGATAAAATGGGCAATCGATCGTACTCTTGAATTAAATTCAAAAGTACTTTGCGGACCCTTCCATTCTGCTTTTGCTACGTTTGCTCAACATGCCCCGACTGAAGAAGAATATAAAAGGAGTGCTGAGATGTTGCATAAGGCCGGACTTTATGCCGCACAAGCTGAGATCGTTCTTGCTTTGGAAGCACTCAATAGATTTGAATGTTATCTATGCAATACAATGGCACAATTGCGATATCTGATTGAACTGGCTGATCATCCTAATGTTCAGGCTATGATCGATAGTCACCACGCAAATATTGAAGAGAAAGTCATTCCTGACGCAATTAAAGAAATCGCACCCTATTTGCGCCATGTTCATATCAGCGAAAATGATCGGGGAATCCCGGGAGAAGGCCATGTGCCCTGGGATGAAGTATTCTCCACGTTGGCCGACGTAAAATATAAGGGCTGGCTTACCATCGAGGGTTTTACCAGGAACGATCCTGATTTTGCAAATGCAATTAATGTTTGGCGGGAATTTGCAAAACCCTGGGACATGGCAGAGCACGGATTAGATTTTATAAAGAAGATGAGTCAAAAACATGGGCTTTAGTAATAAATGAAAAGACAAAATAGCAATAGATAAAATAGTTTCTATTCGTAAAATGAATCCATTATGAATAATTACCCAAAATTACACAACGCAACATGGCCTGGACTCGTCGGGAAAGGGCCTGATTCTGAACCACCGATTCCATTTGATACAATGCTGGAAATAACAAGCTCTGCTGAAATAAACGGCGTGAAATTTGATGGTCTGGAACTTGGATTGCTTGATCCTCACATCGATATCAATGGCTCTGATGATGACTTCAAAAGACTCGCTGATAAGATATCAGGTCACGATTTAAATGTTGGAAGTTTGGTCGCACCAATCTGGGCCGGTTCTGCTATGGGAAGTGAGGATGAGCGTAAGATATTTATTGAAATGGTGCGAAAGTCCTGTCATTTCGGTAAAGTTTTGCGGGAACAGGGAGTCCGTAAATATGGAATTATTCGAATTGATTCTGCTGCCAGTCCTGATGCCTGGTCCGTGGATCCAATTGAAAATTCAAAACGTATAGTGGAAACTTTTCAGCAGGCATGTGATATTGCTTCAGATTATGATGAAAAACTGGCAGCCGAGGGTGAAATATGCTGGGGAGGAATGCACAGTTGGAAAACCATGGTGGATACCCTGGAAGCAGTAAATCGATCAAATATTGGATTTCAGGCTGATATGTCTCACACATTATTGTATCTCCTTGGATACAATAAACCTGAAGACCGCATACTTCCTGAAAATTTTGATTGGTCGGATCGGGAAACCCTGACTGCAGGACTGAAAAAAGTAAGTGATGCGCTGCGGCCATGGACAATAGATTTTCACGTTGCCCAAAATGACGGCACTGTTCATGGTACAGGCTCTCACGACAAAACGGGTCGGCATTGTCTGGCAACTGATCCAAACGGGAAGCTTGATGTAGCCAATGATGCCGGGTTTTGGTTGCGGGATGAAAATGGGCTATTGACCAAAGCTTTAAAGCACATCTGCTGGGATGGATGTATGTTTGACAATTCTGTCATGATGCAGCAAAAAACATGGAATGATATTCTTGCAACGATGATAAAAGTTCGTGAACTGCATGGATGGGAATAAACAAATTAAAATTGATAAAAATGAGCAAACACAAAGAATTAAGAATTGGGTTGATTGGATGCGGATTTATGGGAAGAGCACACTCAAACGCTTATAACAGGCTATCCAATTTTTTTCCTGACTTGAAGTTCAGGCCTGTACTGAAAGCCGTATGTTCCCGCAGTCCGGATAAAGTAAAAGCTTTTGCCGAGCAATGGAATTATGAAAGTGTAGAGACCGACTGGAGATCAATTGTAAATAGAAATGATATTGATGCCATTGATATTTGCACACCAAATGATACGCATGCTGAAATCGCTATTGCTGCTGCTGAAGCAGGCAAAATGATTCTCTGCGAAAAACCACTTGCCCATTCGATTGAGGAAGGAGAAAAAATGGTTGAAGTGATTGAGAAAACTGGAATTAAAAATACAGTTTGGTACAATTACCGTCGGATTCCTGCGGTAACTCTCGCAAAAAACATCATCGATTCGGGGAAATTAGGAAAAATATTTCACTACAGGTCTAATTTCCTCCAGGATTGGACCATAAGTCCAGACCTCCCTCAAGGTGGTGAAGGCTTATGGAGGCTCGATATTGATGCTGCTGGTTCAGGAGTCACGGGAGATTTATTGGCTCATTGTATAGATACAGCGATGTGGCTAAACGGAGGGATCAAAGATGTTTCAGCAGTTACGGAAACCTTCATTAAAGAAAGGGTACATCAATCCAGTGGTAAAATGCAAAAAGTAGGTATTGACGATGCATGCATATTTCATTGCCATTTTGATAATGGATCACTGGGACTTTTTGAATCAACTCGCTATGCAAGGGGGCATAAAGCGCTATATACCTTTGAAATTAATGGGGAAAAAGCTTCCATCAGGTGGGATTTACATGATATGAATAGACTTGAATTTTTTGATCATGGTGATGATTCCATTGTACGTGGTTGGAGATCCATATTAGTGACAGATGCAGATCAACCATTTATGGATAAATGGTGGGTGCCAGGATTGATAATTGGATATGAACATACGTTTATCCATCAACTGGCGGATTTCTTTACAAGCCTGGAAACAGGAGAAGCCTGCAGGCCGACATTCAGGGATGCACTGCAGACGCAAAAGGTATGTTCAGAGGTAATTGAATCCGCCAAATCAAGAAGTTGGAAAAATACGAATGTTGATTGGAATTGATTGCGTTTATCAGGCAAAAATAATAGAAGTTTCAACAAAAACGGCAAGACACATAGCCCCTAACCTTGGTGATTAGGTAAAATGATCACAGCTTAAAGTAATAATATCTTTTCTTCTCAAGGATTAATGAATTTGTAGTCAGTAATGGGGTGTCTTTTCAAAATATAGGTCTCTGCAGCTTTATGTATTACAAGGATTTTTGTTTATGTGGAGTAGAAGCGAGGAGAAATCCCGGGCATGTATTTACTTATTTCCCTTTTACATCATAAACAAACAGCTTATCCGTGTGGCGGATATATAGTTTTCCATCACATACTACCGGATGTGCCCAATGCATTCCTTTTCCTCCACTTGGAACGCTGAATGTGCCTGTTGCCACATATTTGTCTGGAGAGGCAGAAACCAGAGTCATTTTTCCACGCTCATCGAGGCAATACAACATATCATCCGCATAGGTCAGGGCTCCTTTGCCTTCCGATTTCCACATTTGTTTACCTGTCATGAATTCCAGGCAAAACCACCCCCTGGTTTCATGGCCTGAACCATATAGGTATCCGTTATGCAGTATAACACCTCCGTGGTGATTATCCATAAGATCCGTTTGCCAGACTATTTTCGGAGTAATATTACTTCCTGAGGGATTGAGTTTTATCAAAATACATCCCTTGCCATAACCACTCGATGCAAAAATATATTCATCATAGAATATTGGATCAGCCACATTATTCGAGCGGCTGTTTTCAAAGTTTACCTTCCAGAGTAATTTTCCAGTTTTTGAATCCACACCAAAAACGCAATTAGAACTCAATCCGGCCATTTGCCTGTATTCACCGTGGTTGAATAGAATCAATGAGCTGAATCCTACTGTTCCTGGCACATCAGTATTTGTCCAAATGAGTTCTCCATTATTTTTGTCTAAACATACGATATATCCTTTTTTACCAGCTGGACAGCAATACAAGTGATCCCCCTCAATGAAAACCGATTCAGAATACCCGTATTCAGGGATATCCGCCTCAAATTGTTCGCGCAAATTTTTACTCCAGATCTCATTTCCGGATTTACAATCATAGGCAGTCAACTGTCCCAATTCTCCAAGATGATAAACTACCCCGTCATCATATGTCGGCGTACTTCTGGAACCGGAATATCCTCTCGCCCATGATCGTGTGGTTTCCCATGATTGACCATTTGGTTTCTTCCAGATCAATTTTCCATTAAGATCAAAGGCAAATACATATGTTTTTCCATCGATCATACCGGCCGTAAATATAAGTCCTTCAGCAATGGATACGGAACTGTAACCTTCCCCAAGGCCTGATATTGTCCAGATCATTTCCGGGCCTTCTTCAGGCCATTCCTTTAAAAGCCCTTTTTCTGATGATTTGTTTAAACGGTCTTCGCCATGGAAATTAGGCCAGTCAAAGTTATTCTGAGCCACATGGGATCCTATTGACAGAATGAAAGCAAATCCGAAAAACACAATCCTGTGCATTATAACAGGACTTATCAACTGGTGATTAGATTGAGTGGATTTCATATTGATATCTTTTATTTTTAAGTTATTACCGAAATCTATAGGAAATTTGAAGAATCCTTAATCTTTAGATATGCATTCATAGTAATTCCACTATCAAAGAAAACACGGACAATTCTTGAAAGTTTTCTTTTAGAACAGGTGCAAAATTAAATTAGCTAAATTTTCGATGTAAATCGAATAATTAAGATGAAAGATAAAAGTTTGAAGTAGAAACCGGAAAAGAATACGCAGGACTTAAAATCCTGTGGCCGTTAAGGCCGTGTGGGTTCAAGTCCCACTC
>CBDUBA010000174.1:0-7396 GCA_965365275.1 uncultured Cyclobacteriaceae bacterium
GTTTTCATTATTCTTCCCGGAAAAAAGGCAATTTTTCGTGGAAAGGGCCAGCCTGTTTACTATTAAGACGGGATATATGGATCAACTCTTTTATAGCCGTAGGATCGGGTTGCATGAGGGTGAAATCGTTCCGATCTGGGCTGGGGTCAGGTTGGTAGGCCGTGCTGGGAAACATGATATTGGGGTAATGAATATGCAAACCGGGGGACATGAGTATAATTATGGCAACACAGATTCCGTGGCTAGTATTCCTTCAACCAACTTTGGAGTATACAGGCTAAGAAAGCAGGTGCTTAATCCCAGAAGTTACCTGGGGGGAATGATTACCAGTAAAGTGGACGTAGATGGGAAATTCAATATCAATGGGGCAGTTGATGGAATATTTAGTCTTTTCCGCAATGACTACCTCACGTTCAATTATATTCAAACATTTGATAGTGACGTCACCTATGATAAAAATTTCTTCGATCACGGGAAATTTTACCTGAATTGGGAAAACAGATCTGATGTGGGACTCGGTTATGAATTTTTCATATCCCGAAGCGGGGAGTACTATAATCCGGAGATGGGTTTTGAATTAATGAAAGATTATTCGAGGGCATATGGCAGGCTCAGTTATGGATGGATATATAACCAAGTTGAAAAGAAAATTTTAAGCCAGAATATTAATGCCGATATCTATGAGAACAGAAGAAATTCAGATTGGGCCACAGAAATACGAACAATAACAGGAGGCTATGATTTGTCAATGAAAAGTGGATTCGGATTCAATGTAACGGTTGGGGACACGTATGAGTTTCTTGAAGATACTTTTAATTTATCCGATGAGGTATATTTTCATGCCGGCACATACCATTATTCTATTTTTGAGACTAGTTTCAGCACACCCAGTAATAAATTGATTTCCCTTAGAGCCGGCGCCGGTGCGGGCACCTATTATGATGGTAAAATTCTTAACCTGGGACCAGCAAGAATAAGTATACGACCCTCTTCCAGTGTAAATATTGATTTGGATTATCAATACAATCAAATTTCAGTGAATGAGCGGGATCAACATTTTAAATCCCATCTCATAAGGCTAAGAACCGACTTTACTTTTACTACAAAATTATTCTTATCTATGTTCTTTCAATATAGTTCCAATGACAAGTTCGGTGTAAACAACATCAGATTCAGATACAATCCTAAAGAAGGCAATGATCTTTATATTGTTTATAACGATCAATATAATACATACCTTGAGCGTGAGATCCCTAACCTGCCATTTTATGACTTTCGCAAAATAATTATTAAATATACCTATACATTTATTGTCAGCAACAGGAGAAAAAAATAAAGAAAAAGCATCTCAACAATCTAACCTATTTAAAGTATTAATTGATAAAAATTTTACTTTCGGCAAAGAAGAATTAATAAAAATCCTGATAATCTAAAAGAATCTTTTTTAAATGCAAATGATTAAAAATTCAATCGGATTAACTGCGTTGAGTCGTTTTGCAGTGGTCCATTTAAATCAAGTTATTCTCTCATAGTTTTATTCTGCATGACAGGGCAGTTAAAGATCTACCCTTATTTTTCAAGTTGGCTAAAAAATCATCTATTCCCAGCCGGGTCTCGAGAATGCCGTAGCATAGTTTGATTCATTATACAATGGCTGACGTTCCGGTTTATATACTTTATCCCCTTCGAAAGGCTTATCCTGCGTATATATCCATATTGATTCGATGTCCCATACGATCAGTTCGTCCCTCGGATCGCCCGTAATGTCATGTGCCATCCAGGCTAGATCAGGGTGTCCATCGTCAGGGAAAGTCACAACTCTTCGACCCCATCCATCAACCAATCCCCCTTCGGAAATATTTGGTGAGAGAAAAATAAACTCTGTTCCATCACCTCTCCAGTTTACAGGCAATACAGGAGAACCGGCATGGAACAACTCGAAATTAATGATTTCATCACCAGAGGCATTGTAAATAGTTATCATTCCGGGTTCTCCCCAGAAGTTGATATTACAGAATTCAAGTCCAGGAATATCCGGGCGAAACTGTCCGACACTTGGAGTCTGGGCATGACCGACTAGATGGTGTTTCAGAATTTTCCCATTTTTGTCATCCACGATGAGCACTCCGTCATCACTACCTCCGATAAAGACTTTCTCAGGTCCACCTGATAATGTGAGGTCACCTACATAAATGCCATCTGCATGTTCACCCAACAGAGAATCGAGTGTCCAGATCAGCTTTCCATCGGGATTAAATTTCGTATAACCAATATATACTTCATCCCGGCCATCGCTGTCACTGTCATGAAAGAAAGGGAAATGTCCCAGATTTGCCGATGCTGTCCATAAAAGTTCAAATTTATCGTTATACGCCCATAAACGGGTATGACGATCTTTGATTATAATATCCTGAGGCTTGCCAGTTCCACGTAAGTCAGCGATTGAAATACAATCGACATTCAGGTATGGAAGTAGATCCCTCCGATAATAATGTTTGTATTCATTCCATGAGGTCTCCCCGGGGAGAATTTCGGAAGAGGGTACTTCATGACGGGCTTTTTCTTTACCACTATGGCCGTCAAGAACTTTTACCCAGTTATCCTGAGCCATGATCACCTCTGTCTTGCCATCCCCGTCAAGATCATGGATCTGCACAGCTACATCATAGGATAACCAGGCATGCTCCGGGTTGGGTTTCCCTGACTGCCATAAGATTTTGCCATCATGATCCAGGGCAGTAAGGCAGGTGATCCGGTTATAGTTATTACCAAAATATGGCATGTTCTGAACTATTAGAAAATCCAGGCGTCCATCATTGTCAAGATCTCCCAATCTCATAGCACGTGCTGCTCCGAATCCTTTTGTATCTATCTTTTTCCACAAAACGGTCTTCGGATTGCTGTTTCTCAAAGATTCAAGTTCTTCTTCAAGGGCAGCCTTTTCTTTTAGGTATTCTGTTTTGTTTTCTCTGGTAGCCGATACGGATACCTTATGAAAAGCAATGGGTGTTGTAGCTAAAAGTCCTATTTTCCCTCCTGAATAACGGTCATCCCTTACATCAAATATCAGTTCATCATCGATTAAACAACGGATGTGATTGCCTGATACTTCTACCCGAAATCCATATGACTTCATTGGATCAGTTGAAAAACTTGCCGTTGCCAATTCATGCCAGCCATCCTGACGGAAGCCTTTTTCCCCATCCCGGTAGCGGAGTGTTACTCTTTCATCTTTATCCAGACCGAACAGGTAATAGTGGCGCCCATCCCTGTAACGAAACAAGATCCCATTCAGATCGCTCCGGTCCAAAGGAGTGAGTGTGACTTCCAGATTATAATCTTCCCACAGGATATCACCGTAACAAAGAATGGGATATGTAAATCCGCTGGTCCAGACGCTGGAATTGAATCCAAGATAATACAAGGCGTTCTTGCCATCAGATTCAACCACCTTCCATTCTTCAGGACCGCGGTTATTGACAATATCCCAGCCATCCGTGAAATGTCTAGGCACATGATGGTATTCAGGAAAGCCCTTTGCAGCAAAGTCACCAAAACTTCCTGGTTCCAGATTCGAAAAGTCACAAAAAGCAAGTTCCCCTTCCTCATTATCAATAGTAGAAGCAGTTGAACATCCTATTAAAAGAAACAGAAGAAAAGTCCATTTTTTCATAACGAATATGTTTTAAATGCCAAATATCCAGGAAGGCACCTCCATCCTGGCACCTTTTGTGGGATCCACGATCTGGTTTATTTTTAGGTTTCCTGTCAAACCAACAAGCAGACGGGATTCTTCCTCACTGTAACCAGTCTTAGTTTGTAAAAGCCGAATCATATCATCGGTCGCCTGCCATGCGGCTTCTTCAAGACTTTCGCGGGAACTGAGTGTAGTAAATGAATCAGCCCTGATTATAACAGGTCTGTCTGAAAGTGATTCCGGCAGTTTGCGGAATCGCACGATAGCCTCCGCATCGGTTTCAAGTCCCTGACCAGTTATTTCACCATCTCCCTGCAACGCATGTGCATCACCCATTCCTACAAGACCTCCTTCTACCCTCGATTTCAGGATTATTGTACTTCCTGGACGAACCTCTTTGCAGTCCATGTTACCCCCGGTATCTTCAGGGGCCCGGGTATCCACAGTACCTTCATCTGGAGCCACGCCAATACAACCGAGCATAGGGTCAAGAGGAAGTTTTAATGATTTAGAAAATTCAGCATATCCATCCCGGAGTTCAAAGATTCTTCCGCTACAGTATCCCCAATCACCGGGTATTATATCAAGAATATCGATAGCCAATGCATCTCCCACTTCAATACCTTCAACGAAGATCGGTCCGGTCTGAGGATTAATTATACTGTCCTGATCCGGTTTCCTGAAAACACCGTCCCTTGTTACAAGCCCAGGCATTCCATGAGACATTTCTATAAGAACTACCTCATTGATACCAACATAATATGCCGGATCCATTTTAGGTTTCCATTCCGTGAAGAAATTATCAGCTGACAACCGTCTTAGACCTATTGTCTGCCATGTTTTCGTTCTGCCGGGTGTATATCCTGCTACTAAAGCAGGTGTCAATAGGACAGATTTAAGAAATTGGTTTCGATCCATATTCTATAGTATTTTGATCAGTATAAAAAGTGATACATAGTAAAAATATAATGCCTGATAATCACTGCCACAACAATATCATCAATGCTATCTACAATTTAATTCAAATGGGTAATTTGTCAAAAACAATAAAGACAAAACCAAAATGTACGGGGAATTGTCAAGCATTATGATGTAAGGCCTATGCCAATCGCAATTCTCTGTTAAAAATGAGGAAGTTACTAAGCTATCATTTAAAAAAGTGGGCTTTAATATTTATGAATATCTGAGTAGGAAATCAAACGATTTAAAAATACGAATGATGAAATAATTAATCTGAATAATGATGCGCGATGTATAATTAAATGAGGAAAGAATTATAAAGGCACTATTAATATAATCAGTAATCTATTATTTTTAGATTTGTATTTAGGGAAAGGTATACTTTTTAAAAATCAACCTTATAATATAAAATGCCTAAGGACCGCAGACACGCAGCCATTTTATTTTCTGACATTGTCGGCTACACAAAAGTAATGGGTGCAGATGAAGATAAGGCATTTGAAATTCTCTCCAAGAACAGAGAAATCCATACACAGCTAACCCAAAAGTATGATGGCAGATTAATTAAGGAAATCGGTGATGGCCTTCTGCTAAGTTTTGATCTTGCCTCGGACGCTGTGTATTGTGCTATAGAGATACAGAAAAAGTGTAAAAAACAAAACATACCATTAAAGATTGGCATTCATCAAGGTGAGTTGGTAGTTGATGAAAATGATGTATTTGGGAATGCTGTAAATATAGCATCACGTTTGGAAGCCGATGCAGATCAGGGTTGCATTAATATTTCAGGAGTTGTTTACGGTGATATTAAAAATAGGTCTGGCATTCGAACAAAGTTTGTCAAAGAAAAGCGTTTTAAGAATGTAGATGAACCTGTTAAAGTTTACCAGATATTACAGGAAGATGAATCCGCAAAGATTTCATTAGAAAAACCCATTGCTCATAAGAATTTTAAATTAATATCCTTTACTTTACTCGGCATTGTAATTATTATCGGTGGAATCATTGTCCTATGGAAATTCTTAACAAATGAGGGCAACACTGATTTAGAAAAATCCATTGCCGTCCTTCCTCTTGAATACCTTAGTGAAAACCCAAACAAGGAATATTTGGCAAATGGTGTTATGGATGCCATTACTGGTCACCTATCTACTATCGAAGGTCTGCGCGTGATGTCCCGGGCGTCAGTTGAACAATACAGGGAAACTCTTAAAACTTCTGAGCAAATATGCAAAGAATTGGATGTGAGCTATCTGATCGAAGGCAGTTTTTTAATGGTTGAGAATCAAGTTAGACTAATGATTCAGCTTATCGTCGGAAAAGATAACAGCCATATATTTTTCAAGGAGTATAACCGTGATTACAGCGACATTCTTAAGGTTCAAAGTGAATTGGCACAGACGATTGCAAAGGAGATAGGCGTTGCCATATCTCCTGATGTAAAAGAAAGAATTGAATCAATACTGACTAATAATCAGGAAGCCTATGAATATTTTCTTCAAGCAAAAGACTATCAATTTAAAGGAGGTGAATCAAATTTGAATAGGGCGATTAATCTTTTCAAAAAAGCCATAGAACTCGATCCTGAATTTGCAATTGCTTATGCTTGGTTAGGTGGAGCAATCCATAATCTAAAAAGACCTTCTGATTATTTAAAAGATAGTTATGGAGATACTCTACTGTACTATGTAAATAAATCTATAGAGATCGACCCAAAGTTGGAAGATGGATATATATTAAAAGGTTGGTATTATCAAGAAAAAGCTAATTATGATGAAAGCATTATACTATTTCAAAAGGCACTTGAGTTAAATCCAAACTCAAGTATTACATTATACTTTTTGGCTCAATCCTATCGTAATAAAAGACAATCAAAATTAGCCTTAATCAATATTGACAAAGCAAGAAAAATTATTATTGGATCACCCGAATATAAAAGAGTATTATATATCAAAGGTTTAATTTATATGGATGTGTATGATTATGAAAGAGCAAAAAATACATTTTTAGAAATTGTCAATTATGATTCTATTAGGGGTTTTGTATCATTAAGTTGGTTGTCAATTACAAACGGGGAATGGGAAGATTTGAAATATTACGTCGACCAACATTGTAAAATTGATAGCAGCCAATGTAAAGGCACTTTATGGGAATATATGGGGTACGTTGGCGAATTTGATAAAGCCGTTGAAACCTTTGAAAGGAATTCTTCGCTTGCAAATGATTTTTTTTATAATGCACAGCATCGCTTGGGATATATTTATTATAAAGCAGGTAAAAAGGAAAAAGCGATGGAATATTTCGATAAACAAATTGATTATTGCAAGGAAAGTATTCGTTTACAAAGACCCTATGCTGATGGCAGTGCACAATATGATTTGGCAGGAGTTTATGCATTTTTAGGTGAAAAAGAAAAGGCATATAAAATTATTCATGCTGTAGTTGATCAACTAAATAATGGCTTACTATGGTATATTCAACATGATCCTTTGTTTGAAAATTTATGGAATGATCAAGAATTTAAAGACATCATAAAACAACAGCAAGCCAAGTATGCTAAAGTAAGAACAGAGTTAGATCAGCTACGTAAAGAAGGAGTTCTCCAAGACTAAGCACCAAACACCCTATACCTTGTACTTTCCCAATTTGAACAGTATTTATAGGGTAAATCTTCAAACTAAACTGACTCAAATTGACAAAAGTCTCTCTTAATTTTAAGATACAAAGAGTCCGAATATC
>CBDUBA010000175.1:0-7350 GCA_965365275.1 uncultured Cyclobacteriaceae bacterium
ATAGGTTGGAGAATGTCGTATCCGAAAAAACCAAAATGATCGCCATTTGTAATCCCAATAATCCTACGGGCTACATCCTCAAAGAAACGGAAATGGATGCAATAGTCCGCATAGCTGACAAAGTTGGGGCATGGATACTGGCCGATGAAGTCTATGGTGGGGCTGAACAATTAACGGATGTTGAAACGCCTTCATTTTATGGGCGATACGAAAGGGTGATTGCCGTTGGCAGCCTGAGTAAAGCTTATGGTTTGCCCGGATTACGCACAGGGTGGTTAGTTGGACCCGAAGATATCGTGAATGATATCTGGGCAAGACATGAATACCTGACCCTGAGCACTTCAATGCTATCCAATAAACTGGCAACCCTGGCAATGTCTCCTGAAGTAAGGCCGGCCATTATTAAAAGAACCCGGGAGTATATCCGGAAAGGATACCCCGTTTTGAAGAAATGGATGGAGCGGCAGGAAATATTCAGTGGTGTTCCTCCTCAGGCTGCCGCAATTGCTTTTGTCAAGTATGATCTTGGCATCAATTCTACAGACCTGGCAAACCGTTTGGTGGATGAGAAAAAGGTCCTGATCGTGCCGGGCGACCATTTTGGAATAGATAAATACCTGAGGATAAGTTTTGGACTGCCTCAGGAATACCTCACAAAAGGCCTTACACGTATTCAGGAATTATTGACCACATTAAGATAAGATGGAAATTCTCAACCTGGATCAAATTAAAAAGGTATTGCCTGAATTGGATCTGATTCAGGATATTGAGCAGGGCTTTGTTGATTATTCCAGGAATCTGGTCGAAGTTCCACCGGTAGGCGAAATGATCATGGAAAAAGGAGAGGTGCATATTAAGTATGGGTTCGTAAAAGGAGGAGATCATTATGTGATCAAGATCGCATCCGGGTTTTATCAGAACCATTTGATTGGACTGCCTTCCGGGAATGGGTTAATGCTTCTTTTCGATCAGCATACTGGTTTGCCCCAATGTGCGCTTTTAGATGAGGGACATCTTACGGACATAAGAACGGCCATTGCCGGAGCCATAGCTGCAAAACATCTGGCACCTGAGAAGGTTTCGAAAATAGGTGTCGTTGGGGCCGGCATCCAGGGCAGGCTTCAATTGTTGTATCTGAAAAAGGTTACCTCCTGCCGGGATGTGTTGGTCTGGGGTACCGGACCTGAAGAGTTAGAGCAGTATAAAAAAGACATGGATGAGGAAGGTTTCAGAATTGAAACTACGTTGGATACAAAAGACATTGAGGAAAAGTGCCAATTGATCGTAATGGTTACGCCCTCCAAGACCCCCCTGTTAAAAGGCGATAAGATTATGCCGGGAACACATATTACGGCCGTCGGCTCTGATACACCCGAAAAACAGGAATTAAAAGCGTCTTTACTAAAAAAAGCAGATGTAGTCGTGGCAGACAGCATTTCCCAATGTATGTTGAGAGGGGAGATCTACCAGGCCATGAAAGCGGGCGAGATTAAAGAAGATAAAGTTGTTGAATTGGGAAATGTTATTGCAGGATTTGCCGCTGGAAGAACTTGTTCAAATCAAATCAGCATAGCGGATCTGACGGGTGTGGCTGTTCAGGATATCAAAATTGCATCGGCTGTATTTAAGGCGTTAAAAGATATGAAATGATAATTCTTTTTTCATGTAGATTGACAGGATTCTCATTGGCAATCTTGTATAATTAGTTTGTTTTCAGTCAGGGTCAATTTGCCATACAGCTTCTGAAAATGAATTTTTTAAGGATAGAAAACCATATTAATGAAGAAACACGAAACCAAAATTCTAACAAATATTTCCATATGTATTACAACAGTTTTAATGTTGTTTCTGGCAGGTTTAACAGCATCGGCGCAGTACGTTTTTACGGAAAACGGAAGAATCACCCTGGACAACGGTCATGTGACAAGGGTGATCCTTACAGAAAACCAGATCTATACAGAACAATTTAAGCTGAATGCCAGCACGAGAAATTTTGTTGGGATTGATTATGATCTTCCGGACAGCAATATTGAAAATGAACGGGAGACCACCCAGAATACAGGTATAAACAGGCCCAGGTCAAAAGAATTCCGGGTACGTATCGATGACCTGATATATACCGGGGAAAAAGGCTGGAAAGTGAAAGAGGTAGATCATATCATGGATGACAATCAGGGGGAAGGAGTACTGTTGATTTTGGAGGGACTTGAAGAAGAGAATATAGGGATTGAATTGGGCATATCCTATATGCTGTATCCTGGCTTGCCTCTAATACGGAAAAGAATATCCATTACAAACCATAGAAACAAAGAAATTAAGGTGGAAGGTCTTGATGTGGAACACCTGAACCTACCCTGGTGGGAGACCCACAATGTGGTACTTGCAGATTTTGGAAGGCAAAAAAGGTTGGGGCCTTATACAGGCGACTGGTATGATCCCGTCTTGGCCTCCCACAACATGACCGGTAGAAGTGGGATCATTATTGGAAATGAAACCCCGGGTGTATTGAAACGAACTACCGTTATGACAGACGGAATGAGCCTGACCACAGGCCTGACACACCCGGATCAAACCTACCCGTTCAGAAGGTGGTTGTCTCCGTCCGAATCCTGGGAAAGTCCTTATGTATTTACAGCCCTTTACCTTGATTCCGATAATCCATTTGAAGCGATAAATGGGCCTGTCAATGATTTTGTCAGAAGACATATGGGCATCAGGCTTGCAGAAATATCAGAAAAACCCGTGTTTGTTTATAATACCTGGAATCCGTTTATGGGCAATATCAATGACAAAATGATCCGGGAGATAGCAGAGGCCGCCGCTGAATGTGGCGTAGAGGAATTCATCATCGATGCCGGATGGTATAAAAATGCGTCCGGCTGGGAAGATCCTAACGACAACTGGTTCAACGAATGTGGCGACTGGCTGATTGACGAGAAGAAATTTCCTGAAGGGCTGAGGCCTGTTTTTGACTATATAAAATCACTGGGTATGAAGCCCGGACTCTGGATCAGCCTCGGGAATGCCTCCCGCAACTCGAAAGTGTACATAGAGCATCCGGAATACTGGACGGTTCATCCTGATGGCAGCAATATGTTCCTGCATGTAGCTAATGACGAATTGAATGCCTCCGGTTGTTTTTCTTCAGACTGGCCGGAATATATAAAAAAGGTGATTCTTGATCTTGTTGACGAACATGGACTGGCCTATGCCAAACTTGACCTGGCAGTGGTTACAAGCCCGTATCATTATGACCCATTACGCTCCGGATGTTACGCCACAAATCATAAGCACAAAGATTGGGAAGAGTCCCTTCTCATGAATTTTGAGGAGTTGTTTAGAACATTTGACGAACTGCATGCAGAAGCACCGGATCTCTTTATCGATTGCACTTTTGAGACCATGGGCGCATTGCAACTTATTGATTATGCCATGTGTCAGCATGCGGAAGGCAACTGGTTGTCCAATTTTGAAGAGCCTTCACCAACAGGCAGTCTAAGGGTACGGCAAATGGCATGGTGGAGATCACCGGCAATCCCGGCCTCATCCCTGGTTATCGGTAATCCCAGGATGGACGATCCTAATCCGGAGCTATTTTTCAAGTCAATGGCCGGATCTCTGCCAATAATGCTTGGTGACCCGAGAAAACTCAGCTCAGAAGAACGATTAAAGTATAAACAGCTTTCGGATTGGTTGAGAAAAATGCAGGAAGAACATAACTATGTGCTTTTCCGCCAGGACCTGGCTGGTTTTGGGGAACCCATGGAGGGTGCATGGGACGGATTCCAACGCATCAACAATGACACGAAAAGCGGAGGTATTGTAGGTATATTCAGACAGGGAGGCCATGAAGATAAACGAAAGATCAAAGTAACTGGTCTGGACCCTGATAAACAGTATTATGTAAGAAAATGTACCCCGGGAGACTTTTTTATAATAGCAACCGGTAAAGAACTGGAAGGAATCGGATTTGAAGTGAAACTGGAGGAATTCTATGATGGAGAATTATTTGAGATTAGCATAAAGGAATAATACTATTCAATATGACCTTCCGGTAATTAAAATATATCCTGATAAAAAACGCTTATGAAATTAAGTGAATAATTAAAAAGTCCATAAATACATATGGGATTACCCCGCTTTGAAATATAAGTTTTCAGACTTTGTCAAAAAAATTTTATACAGATGAAACAACTCGTTAAATTTTATTTTTCTAAAATCCTGATACTTCTTTTTTCAGGTGGCCTTACATATGGGAATAATTCGCTTCTGCCTCAACCAAAGGAAATTAATTATGGCAAGGGGTTTATAAACATTTCTGAGATACATATAACACATGGAAATGAACCGTCTGAAGAAGATCGCCATATCGCAAAGGAGCTATCCGTCCTGCTTTCTGATATTTCAGGTACTGAGATCCCGGTGCTTGATACACCTGGAATGGGTTATTCATTGATTCTTGAAAGAACAGGGGATGTGGATGCCCTTCCGGGTTCGGGGGATAAAGGTGGACCGGATTCAAGGGAAGCATATACGATCAGCATCAATTCCAGGGAAGCCCGGTTAACAGCCAGATCATCGGCGGGATTATTTTATGCGGTTCAAACCATAAGACAGTTGATAAATGGTAACGGGAAAAGTGCTGCTTTACCGGAATGTAGAATTCATGACTGGCCTGAAATGCCGTACCGGGGGTTTATGATGGATATGAGTCATACCCAGATGCCCAGGATCGATGAGATTAAAGACCAGATCGATTTCCTGGCCAGTTTTAAAGCAAATCAATATTATTTTTATTCAGAAGCAAGTATAGAACTGGAAGGCTATCCACTGCTCATGGCCAATGCACGGTATACCAGGGAGGAAGTACAGGAGATTATCGAATATGCCAAAACAAGATTTGTCGATGTCATACCCCTGATGGAGCTTTATGGCCATATCCATGATCTTTTCCACCTGGAACATTATGCCGACCTCGCAGTAATACCACACGGCGGTGAATTCAAACCCTATGATCCAAGGGTTAAACCTATTGTGGATGACTGGATCACTCAAATGTCGGAACTATTCCCAAGTCCTTTCTTTCATATCGGATTTGATGAAACCTGGTTGATCCGTGGGGAGGCTGAAAAACTGAATATGCCCCCGGAGAAACTATATCTGGATATGTTGAACCAAACGACAGAAATTGTTGAGCGCCAGGGGAAGATACCTATGGCCTTTGCCGACATGCTACAGAAATACCCCTCGATCATTCCCGACATCTCAAAAAATCTGATCGCCGTACCATGGCACTATTTTCCCAGGAAACCGGACGAATATGATCCTTTGCTGTCACCTTTTGCTGAAGAAGGAATACCCATGGTAGTGCAATCAGCCCTGATCAACTGGAATTGGGTATATCCGTCTTTTGAGATCTCCTTTGAAAATACAGATCTGCTGCTGTCGGCCGGCAGAAAATATCAGGCTGTTGGGTTCATAAATTCGGGCTGGACTGACGATACGCAGACAATTATGCGACTAAGCTGGCCGGACCTTGCCTATGGATCCGTGGCCTCGTGGCAGACAGAACCAATGGAAAGGGACAATTTCTTTACGGCCTATTGCCAGGTCCTGTATCCGGCTGAGATCTCAAAAAAACTTGAGGAGGCACACAGATGCCTGTATAAAGGTGAATCCTTGATAAGAAACGCTCTGGGCCCGACAGATCCGGCATTTTTTGACAATCCATTCACAGATGAAAACCTCGTGAAGATTTCAGAAAATAGAGAAGGGCTGAGAAATGGAAGGCTCGAAGCCGAAAAAGCCCAGATCCATCTTCTTGATGTACTGAAGACCGGAGTGGATACCACCACGGTATTTGCGATGTTAACGGGAGCGAAAATGCTGGATTATCTGGCATTAAAATACATATATGCCGGTGAGATAAGTGAATTCTGGAATCAACTTGAAAGCAGCAGTAATAAAGATGAAATGCTGCATTGGTTGCGAATGGAGGTAACCTTTAAATATCATACACGCACACAGGATATGATGGATGCGATCATGGAAATGAAAGAGTTGTACAGGCAAGCTTGGTTGAATGAATACCGCACCTTCCGTTTGGGGGTTGGACTTGGCAAATATGATCTTGAATACCAGAGTTGGCTGAAATTTCAAAGAAGGATGGATGATGTGCGGCGGAATTATCGTGCTGATATGATCCTGCCATCGCTGGAATCATTGTTCTACTAGTATAAAAATTCCATTACCCATACGGCAAGGTAGCGTTTCAAAATAGTGACTGAATTATTATACCATAATTCGAGGGATTTGTACTAACTTCTGAAACTCTATTTTACTAGTTTTAATAGATGGAATTAACGGATTCCCTGGGATCATTTTTATAAAATGGTGTAACCGGAAATAGCACCTGACTATCTTGAATAGTCTGGATCAATGTGCATCAAAATTTCTTAAATTCAATAGAAATCCCAAAAATTAACAAACCATAAATTTTTTTAATATGTCAGAAAAATTAGCAATTCATGGAGGCCCTAAAACAGTGACAAGCAGTTTAACAGGGTGGCCAAATTTTGATGAAAATGCAATAAAGGCAGTAGAGGAAGTTTTAAGATCAGGAAAAGTAAATTACTGGACAGGCCCAAGAGGAATGCAGTTTGAGGAAAAGTTTGCCGAATGGCAGGGCAGTAAATATGCAATCTCCGTGGCTACCGGGACGGCTGCATTACATGTTTCCCTTGCTGCCCTGGGCATTGGTCCGGGTGATGAAGTGATCGTGCCGAGTTATACTTTTATAGCTTCCAGTTTCTCTATTGTTCAGGCCGGGGCTGTCCCCCGTTTTGCAGATGTGAACCTGGAGGATCATTGCATCAATATTGCATCGGCTGAAAAACTGATCAATGAAAGAACAAAAGCCATTATGATCGTCCATCTGTATGGGAACGTATGCGAAATGGATGAGGTCAATGCGTTTGCTAAAAAGCATGATCTTTATGTTATCGAAGATAATGCGGAGGCATTCGGGGGATATTATAAAGGTAAAAAGACGGGGACCCTGGGTGATATCGCAGGCTGCAGCTTCTGTCAGAACAAGACGTTTACAACAGGTGGAGAAGGAGGAATGGTAACCACCGATAATGAAGACTTTGCCTGGCTGGCTCGCAGTTTCAGAGACCATGGATACGATGTAAAACAACGGCTAAGCCTGCTGGAACTGGAGCAGAAGTTGCCTTACATACATAATATGGTGGGCTGGAACTATCGAATGACGGAAATGCAATCCGCAATCGGTCTTGCCGAACTTGACAGGATGGAGTCGTGGAATATGCCCAACAGAAGGCGTAATGC
>CBDUBA010000176.1:0-7341 GCA_965365275.1 uncultured Cyclobacteriaceae bacterium
AATTTGCCTTTTACAAACAAGAAGGCCTGAAGAGAGGGATTAAATATGTGGAATCCAGTCCATTGGTACGATCCAGCTATCATGCTGAGAAGCATGTTCATGTTTAGTCCGGAATCCAATATCCTCTAAATTACTCCTGTTTGGCTAATTTAGCGTTATTGGAAATTCATTACCGTCCCTGTTGCACGAAAGTGTACATAGGTATTTGATTGCTTTCATAATTGCTTTTACCTTTTTGCTTTTAGTTTACTAATTAATGATGAGATATTTCCATGGTACTACCAGGTCTTATTGGATTGTGTTACATTGGATCATTAGAATAACTTTTACAGCGCAATTATGATCGTTTACCTGCAATATTGAACTATATACTTACACTAATACAAAGAATTTCACTTTTTAAGGTCTTTGCCGTCCAAGATTTTGATTTCTTCATCTAATTGGTCCCAGTTATCGAAGGACAATTCATCAGATTCCGGTTGGGATTCCTTTCCCAAATTCAATCCAGAGAACATGATCAGACTTGTTGCCAGTATAATGGCCAGCAATATGATTGAATTGAATCCCTCATCCGTGAATAATGGGGGTATAGAAAAGAAGAGCAGAACTGATATAAAACCCCGGGGGGCAATCCATAGTTCGGGAACAAATTTTTTCACAAAAATAGCCTTGAGCAAGATAAAGCGTACAAAGTATATGACGGCCAGGCTGCCGGCTACAATGTATAACAACATGGGGGTATAAATTTCCTTAAACTGCAGGGTCATACCGAAAATGACAAAAAAGAAAGTCTTGATAAGAAAGGAAGTCTCTTTGGTAACAACTCTAAAATCATCGGTGATACTCTTAAGCACATTTTTCTGAACCAACCCCTGCAGTTTCCCCCTGAAAAACAAGCTGTAATTATTTAAAAGTAAGCCAAAGACCAGAATGATCAATAATGCTGATAAGTTTAGCATTTTGCCTACTGAATATAGAAAAACAAGTATCGCGATCAGGAAAAACAATTTCTCCTTGAGTTTCAGCCACTGGAGCAACCAGACCAGCAGATAACTGACCAATAAGGAGATGATGAGTGTCAGTATGATATGACCTGATATACCAACAACTTTTACTGTAGTATCCTGCTCCTCCACGCTACCCACCAGAATATAAAAAACTATGATGCCCAGAATTCCTGAAAAAGTGCTTTCATAGATCAGAAATTCTTTCTTAGATTGTATAAGGTTTATAACACCCGGCAAGACGATTTCGCTACTGATAATGCCCAATGGTATGGCATAAAATAGTGACTTGATCATATCGTGGATCATAAAGGTAGATAATAAATAGGCTATCCCCAGTGTAGTGAAAATAAGACATATTACCGAGGAAAGGAAAGATAAAATGAGCAGGGATTTCTTTTCCCTGTTAATCTTTAACTCGAAGGATGCTTCCAGGATAATGACGATCAAACCCAAAATACCCAGTATATCAAGCAATTCCTGGATGTAAATGCTTAAGCTGATCTCATATTTGCTGATGAGTGCCTGCACACCGATTCCCAAGCCAATCAGAAAAAGTATACTCGGGATCTTGGTTTTCAACGAGATGTAATTAAAGAAATAAGAGAGTATCACAATGAGCGCGAAGGCCATTGTTTCAACATACACATTGAAAATATTCATAGATATTGCTGTAACTCATCAATCTTTAGACTGATGTTTGTATATTAAGTCACAAAAATAGTTGGAAATTATGTGACTATAACCGAACTATGGTGTCTAAATAATACAAAAGAGCATCAGAAATTTTATCCATGATAAAGAATGTAAAATTCGGGACTTTCAGTGGGGTATTTACCCCTTCAATATTGACCATACTTGGTGTGATCATGTACCTGCGGTTGCCTATGATCGTCGGGGAGGCCGGATTATGGTCTACATTGATCATCATAATTGTAGCACACCTGATATCAGCCACAACCGGACTGAGTGTTTCATCCATTGCCACTGACAAAAAAGTAAAGGCAGGGGGCACCTATTATATGATCTCACGAAGCCTTGGCTTACCAATAGGTGGCACACTGGGGTTGGCACTGTTCGTAGGGCTCTCTTTCAGTGTGAGTTTGTACCTCATCGGTTTTTCTGAAAGTTTTTTGAATTACTGGAATCTATCTACAGATATAAATAGCATCCGTCTGACCGGAACAATTGTGTTGGTGGCAGTCACTGTGCTGACATTTATCAGTACTTCGCTGGCCATCAAGACACAGTTCTTTATTATGGCCGCAATTGGCTTGTCGCTTTTGTCCATTTTTTTTGGAAACCATGATTATGCACCGGAGGCCCCGCTCTTGTCCAATACATCCTCAGCCATCCCGGTAATGGTGCTTTTTGGGATATTTTTTCCGGCAGTGACAGGGTTTGAGGCCGGGGTATCCATGTCGGGAGACCTGAAAGATCCCAAAAAATCCATACCATTGGGATCAATAATGGCTATTCTGATGGGATTGGTGGTTTATATTGGCCTGACCTTCTTTTTTGCCTATACCGTAAATTCAGATACCCTGAGCAGTGATCCAAATGTTTTACTCAAGATTTCCTGGATTCCGGAACTTGTTATTGCCGGGATATGGGGTGCAACACTATCCTCGGCCCTGGGAAGTATCCTGGGCGCCCCGCGCATACTTCAGGCTACCGCAACAGATAAAATCACTCCGAAATTTTTTGCCAAAGGTTACAGTATAACCAATGAACCACGAAATGCACTCCTGTTGACTTTCGTTATTGCGGAAGCAGGCATCCTTATCGGGCAACTTGATGTAATAGCGCGAATTGTATCCATATTTTTCATAACCACCTATGGATTCCTTAACCTGAGCGCTGCTTTCGAAAGATGGACCAGTACCGATTTCCGGCCTGAATTCAAAGTTTCCGGTTGGATAAGCCTTGTTGGTGCCATAGCCTGCCTTATCGTAATGATTCAGCTTGATTTCGTTGCCATGCTTGGCGGTACGGCCATATTGACCCTTTTGTTCCTGTATTTGAAACGTAAAGAACTTAGACTGGATTCTGGTGACGCCTGGAGTGGGGTGTGGGCTTCTGTAGTTAAAACTGGGCTCACCTACCTTAAGCGTGAAAGCATCCACAAAAGGAATTGGAGGCCTAATATCATTATGTTTACCGGTAATCCGAAGAACAGGAAACATTTGATTGAAATAGGTGAGGCCATCTCAGGCAAATTGGGAATATTATCCGGGTTTGAATTGATCAAGAGTGATAATGATAGTTTCAGAAGGGTCCCTTCTGTATCTATCGAGGGAAAATACAGTTCAGATTATTTCCAGCATAAGATCCACTGCAGCGATGTCTATGAGGGTATGGATATCGTTGGGAGGATGTATGGTTTCTCCGGTGTGGAACCGAACTCAGTACTCATGGGCTGGAGTAAGAATCCGGGCAACAAAGACCGTTTTATCGAACTGCTTCAGACTTTCAAAAGTTATAAATACAATACTTTGTTTCTGAACTACAGGCATGATATAGGTTATGGAGAACATCATTCCGTGGATATATGGTGGAGTGGTTATGGTCGTAACCTGGCTTTGGCTATCAATATCATCCGGCACATTAAATCATCACATCTGTGGAAATCAGCATCTGTTAGGCTGTTGATTATCAATCCACTGGACGAAGCATTTGAGGACATTTATAGGTCTGTTTCTCATGTCCTTACAGAATACCGGGAGGATATTGAGATCAGGATCATCAACAATGAATTGGATTCACGGCCAACGAAAGAGATCATACAGACCGAATCCGAAAAGACGGATCTTGTCATTCTGGAAATTCCCGATCATAGGTTCCATCAATTCCAGAAGTATTATGAGGAAATCAACCAGACGCTGGATGGGCTGGGTAGTAGTATGTTGATCAATGCTTCAGATGAATTTGAGCACCTGGATGTTATTTCTCAGCAAAGTCCGGAATTTGTATCGGTCCTGGATGAAAAGCACGATATCCGGTTGGAAACAGAACCACTTCAGTTGTCGAAATACAAAGAAATAGCTGCCGATGTGTTGAAAATCGAGACCAACGGTCAGAAAGTCCTTGAATTGTTTCACAAAAGAACCTTCCAGCCCCTTATTATGAATCATATAGACATTCTGAATGAATTGTTATCCAGGATTAAATATATTGGACGGGAAATAGAAAAAGTTTTTGATTTTCCTGATATGTATCGTCGCAGAAGGGCTTTGGACAAGCTGAAAAATGAGGTACTTTTTCAAATCAACCAGCTTCTTGCCGAAAAAATGAAGGATCATACGATCCCCGAACAAATGGAACGTTTTCAGGAAGGGCTGGATTGGTATCAAAGACGCTTAAAAGAAGATTTTCAGAAATACCCACGAAATTTGAAGGTACATTATCCAAAGGAGGATTTTAGAATTCATCGAAATGACCGTTTCTCTTTGAAACTTTTTAAAGTTACCAAAAAGATCAAACATGCCATTATCGGTCAACCGATCACTCATAATATCGATTATTCCAGGATTGCGAAATATTTTCAATGGAATAACCGTCAGGTTTTTCTCAACAGATTGTTGAATCGATTCCGGCATGAAGATATTGCCTTCTACAATAACCTGCGAAAAATCACAAAATCCATTATCAATTACCTGGATGAGGGGGAGAAAAAGATCATGCTTGAATCGACAGAATGGGATAAGCAAGATAAACTGAATGCTATTAATAAGTTCATAAACGAGGAAATTCAGAATCAACTGTCACTGTCGAAAATCTATTTTGGCCGCCTTCAGTTGGAGTTTCGAAAGAACCTTCAATTGATGAACAATGACCTGAGTAAAATTGACATCAACTCCACCTTCAAACGGAAGGTTCGAAAACAGAAATATTATAATAAATTGAAGCTTGAGACAGCCAGTTTTTCTTTTGACCATATTCTGAGGGTTAAAACTATGCTTAATATGATACTGATGGAACTCTCTCTTAATGCAGCAGAAAACAGGCTCGAATCCTTACATGAAGAAAGCATTGAAGAAGTAGTCAATGTCGTGCAAAAGAAGTTCCAGCGGATCACAGATCATCTGCGTGAGTTGGAGCGGTCATCAGGCGTTGCATATGACTTAAACAAGGTCAAAATAGATGATGATTTTGAGGCAGGACTTCAGGAGGGCTTTGATGAGACCATTCAACGCATGACCTCGGTAATGGAGTCAATGCCGGAAACCCTAGAAATATATTCTACCAGCAACATCCAGAACAAAGACCAGGAAACGTTGATTATCCCAGTGGCCAATATGGCTGATTATTATTTTAAATCCAGGTTTGAATTGCCTGTGGAAGAAAAATTCAAATCCCTCATGGATTATCTTAAGAAGGGGGCCTATAAGATCAAGGATGTCCTGGTGCTATCTCAATTTAATATTGAAAACAACCCACCCACAGAATCCAATAATGGCCTGCACCAGGATATATTGAAAGATTGTATTGCAAGAATCGAAAAGGAAAACGAAGGGATTGAGGATGAGGTTTCCGAATACATCGAATATGCTAACCTGCAATTTCAAAAGACCTTTGAGCCTCTGACTTCAACGCAAATCGAGGAGAGTGCAGAAGAGTATATTTCAGGCTTAAGGAGTTATCAGGGTAAAAGAATGCTGAGTGGTATCACCCGTATAACGGATGTCGTCAGGAATTCTGTTAAATTCGGTATTACGAGGTTGTTCTATAGTCGCAGCAAGGGCATATTGTTGGCTAAAAAGCTGAATCGTTCCAAGGAATTAAAATCCACTGTAAGCAATTTGCTGGATTTAAAAGAGAAAGTCTGCCCGTATGTGGAAATTTTAAATGCTTTGCCTTCATTTTATGTTACCCTGTTTAATGGAAGATCAAGCATCGGGAAAGATTTCTGGATACCGAGGCCGGTAGAGGAAAAACTAATGGCAAAGGCCATTCACCGTTATCAGGATGGTTCACATGGAGGGATTCTGGTACTTGGTGAACGGAATTATGGTAAAACATCCTTCTGCAAATATGCCATACAAAAATATCTGAAGTCCCACAATGTGTATTCTGTTTTTGCACCTATTCAGGGAACCGTATCTGTTGAGGATTTTACACAATCCTTAAGAAAAGCAACTCAACGTGAAGGAGAAGCGGATCAGATCTTGAATCACCTGGCACCGGGGAGTGTTGTGATTATAAACGATCTGGAATTGTTTTGGGAAAGGACTCCGGAAGGTATGGGCGTTATCCATCATCTGGGGAAAATGATCGATGATCACAGCAACAGGATTTTGTTCATCGCCAATATGAATCCCCATGCCTTTAAACTCATATCACATATGATCGATTTCAGCCGGCATTTTATTGATATCGTTAATTTTACCCCCTACAATGCAGAGGAGCTTAAAGAACTTATAATGAAACGGCATCAATCCAGTGGTATGGCCATTAGTATCAAAAGCAGTAAAATCCCCATGAATGAGTTACAGATGGCTCAATTATTTAATGGATATTTTGATTACAGCCAGGGAAATCCTGGGACTGCCCTGAATGGCTGGCTTGCCAATATTAAAAAAGTCTCGGCGGGAATCCTGTATATTACCAGGCCTGAATTACCCTCATTAGTGGCTGTCAGGGACCTGAGCCAGGAATGGACGATGGCCCTGACACAGTTTATTTTACATAAAAGGCTAACACAGGAAAAGTTGGAACGGTTGAGCGGTTGGACACGTTCAGCGACAAAAAGTCTACTGCTGGGAATGCTTCGGGCAGGTATTGTCGTTGAAAAAGCATCAGGTATTTATCATATTGATCCTTACATTCAACCCTTTGTTACATTGGCTTTTAAAGACAAGGAGGTTCTATCATGAACTGGTCAAGATTGCTCTTAAATACAAGAAACAGGCTTCGTGATCCATTTAAAACCCGGAAAAATACGGATATCAGGATGGATCGCATTAAAATGTATTCTTTTAGCTGTATCGTTCCAGACCCGGAACATATTCCGGATAGGGAGATCCGGAATCTGATTGCGTTAAATCCCTGGACGGCCGTGGCTTCACCACCGAAAATTCATTACGGGAAGGATAAAAATTCCCATTTGCAAATCGATATCAGTTTCGGAATAATTGATATAACCGAAGGGGAAATGATAGAAAAAGAAGTCAGGTCTTTACTTCAATATGATTGAAAGACGTGTATTATCATGGAGATCCGAAGATTATTTATTTCAATTTTACACCGCGAAATCCCATAATACTACTTTCTTTAATGGGAAATTGAGTTGCCCCGGATACAGCGTCGCAGGCAAAAGGTTCGGCCAGCCATGAAC
>CBDUBA010000177.1:0-7308 GCA_965365275.1 uncultured Cyclobacteriaceae bacterium
TCCTGGGTTATCATTTCAGCTTCATCAGGCATAGTAATGCCATACCTTTTCGCATCATAGGCTGTCCATCGTGGTGTAGGTATTTCAAGTACACGTGCATAATACACAGCAGGAACATCCGGATCGAATTCAGGATCTTTCCAGACACCAATTAGCTCTGGATCTCCTATTGTATTGGTCCAGGTAGCTTCCTGAATATTTACCGTATTCCCAACAGGGGGTAGTTTGCCATCTCTTCCGGGTTTTCTTTTGTCAGCATCCCCCCATACCACGTCATATACTTTTTCCTGACGATTGTCATTCTCGTCGATCCAACCCTTCACGATCTGGATCCTGTCCAGGTTTCCTGAATAGGGATCTTTCAGAGCAGCCACCAGAAAACTTGGGGAAGCATCAGGAGTAGGTGCCTCTCGAAGGTCACTACCCATCGTAACACCTTTTACATAACCAATATCGGCAGGAAGCCTGTGCATAACATCTTTTTCAGTAAATTCCCAGCCACCAAAAAACCTGACCATCATTCTCGGGCCTGTGGTTGCATAGGTTTCTTTACGCATCATAGCATCAAATATGGCTTCACGGGTATTTTCCCTGGCCCATACGGCAGCAAGTCCTGATCCTACCATGTTCCAGCTTTCATAGGCACCGGATTCTGTTTTGGCCATCGGATGAAGGTACCTTTCCGCGCTGGGCTCAACACCGGAATGTTTTCCAAAGAAGTTTTCTTCCTCTGCTGTGGCCAACCCGGTATGGCTGTCAGTAGATCCGATCATTCCAAATTTATAAGGATTGACACCCAATTCCTTTTCTAATTGAAGGCCTGTCTGCAATGCTGTTCTGGCATATTCATATTGTAACATGGCATCTTCCTTAGGAACGCTCAGATCAAGATTGCCAAGAGCCCAGGTTTCATAATCCGCAAATTCATCATTAGGTGAGAGAAATGGATGAGCTTCTCCGTCACCTTTGATCTGAGTAGCTTCATATAAAGGTTCCCATCTGCTTCTGGTTTCAGCATACGCTTTGTCAAATTTCGATCCGGTAAATGTATCAGTCACTGGAAACATGATACCATTACTAAGGTTCCCATTGTGTGGAATGGCGAGAATATCTCCTCCTGTCCTGCTTTCATAATCACTCATCCAGTTCCAAAGATCTCGCGGATTATCACTTCCCTCAGGTTTTAAAGTGGTATAGGGTAGGGTCATGCTCGCCTTGTTCATATCATCCCTGAAGATCACAACCCTGTGGAGATTATTTCCGGCGGTGTTTGAAGTCCATTCATACCCTATAAAGGCTGTAAACCTCCCAGGATCGTTATATTTTTCTGCAGCTTTCATAGCCACTTCCCATGCGGAGAGAAAGGCCGGGTCCCCTGGTCTTGAATCCAGGGCGTCCGGGAAGGTTCCCTGTGAAAAAGCAATGATGATCTCAACAGCGGCTTTGACACCTTCCTGGCCACCAGCCTGTACCATATCATACCATTTCTTGCCGGTAGGATCGGCCAGCATATCCGGTTCCCCGCCAAATAACCTGGGGAAAAAGCCCATATTATCTGAGTGGTCGGCAACAACCAGAAAATCAAGCGGTCTGGATAATTTTACTGGAACACCAGTTGAAGCCATAAGTTCTTCACCACTGGCAAACCGATATGCATCTTCAGGATCCAGCCTGGCACCGAATGCGCCGGCATCCATGGACATACCTGTATGCAGGTGTGTGTCGCCCCAATATACATTGGTGGGGAAATTGCGACCTGCATAAGGGGAATATGTATCTACTTTTTGCATAGTTTCCGTATCCGCATCCGGAGCAGGTAAACCGGGTGAATGTTGAGCTGCCAGGTTGCCCTGGAAAAAGAGCATGATTATGATTATGGAGAGAAGTGTTTTGGTATTTTTCATTGTGGTAGCATTTATAGGATTATAACGAGAATTGAATATCGCCTTTATTTTTCAAAATCCCTAAACTATCCCAAGCTCAAATTTCTCAATTTCCTTTAAAAAATTCTGGGCTTCATTGATCTGGCTGCCATTTCCCTGTAATAACCAGTTAATCCATTTCTTATTCACATTTTTCGGACTCAGGTTTCTGTATATCCATACAGTGGGAATTATAAGCACCAGTGTCTGTGATATCATCCAGACAGGATCAGCAACTTTAATGACATCAACATAAAATAATACATCACTTAAAACAATTATAAATACCATGTGGAAAGGCAGGATCATTAAGGCCATTCTCAGAAAATGAACGATGGCAATCTTTACTTTCTGTAATTGCTTCTGAACCTGGGTAACCGGTCCCGCATAATCGATCTCAAGTATCAGTTTTAACTGTTTAATGGCTCCATAGGAAATAATTCCCGACCAAATAACTATTAAGATACCTGCAATCACAAATTGAACAACCGGCCAACGTGTAACAGTATAATTTACGAAGTACCACATGACTATCTGATAAAATACCAATGTAAGTGCATTTATCCAGATCAGGCTTGTCATCCTGGATCTGGCACTTTTTATATTCATCCTTTTTAACAACTCAAGATTCAGATCTATGCTTCTCTGAAGTTTTTCTTCATGTTTAGACCAGGTGTTCTGAAGGTTTTCTATATCAATCATAATATTACTTTTTAAATTTTTCTCTTAGTTTTTCTTTAATGCGATTTATTTTGGTTCCCACGTTACTGACAGAAATATGCAGCACATCGGCGATCTCCTGGTGGCTGTTTCCATCCAGGTAAAGGATCATCAAAGCACGGTTCATTTCATCCAGCTCCTGAATAAAGTTTCTCAAACGCATGATATCTTCTGCCTGGTTATCATCAGGGATATCTGAACTATCTATGAAATGTTCTGTCATAGGAACGGTATACTTTTTACGAACCACATCCTTTCGATAGTGCGTTATTGATACGTTCAACGCAATCCTGTAGATCCATGTGGTCATCTTAAATTCAGGATTATAATTCCCGAAACTACTCCACAATTGAAGAATGATCTCCTGAACCAGATCCTGCTGGTCTTGTGAAGTCCGGCTATATGCATTGGCTATTTTATAAATAATGCCTTTTCGCTTTTCGATCATTTCGATGAAGTCTGCTTTAGCTTTGTATGTCCTGTTAGTCTTCATTTTAATGCCTAATTCTTATCACTGCAGATCGCGGATATAATAAATAAATAATACCCCAGGAATACAATCTTGTTTTCTTTTAATTGAATTTCACTCATAAGCATTTGAATATGGATTAAATAATTGTTTACTCTATTATTCGTTCTTCTTCCTTAAAAATCACAAGAATAAAAAAATTTTTGATTTCGAATTGATTCGAGGTGTACACTATGTGTTTATAAAATAATTCTAATTCGTGTTGAATTTTATAATTGTTTATCTTGTTGTAAATTGAACGACTGTGTTGGAAATCCCGACACGAATGATAAATGCGAAATTTGTATTCGCTTGATCCTCAGCGAATTAAATTTTGGTATTCAATTTGACTTCAGGATATGAAATGCCTGGCTTATGATCTTATATAACTTGAAAATTGCTTTTCGGAATATATTAAAAAACAAAGGGTTTAACCTGATAAATATTTTCGGCCTTTCCATTGGAATGATGGCCACTATTTTCATCAGTTTATGGATTCTTGATGAATTGAGTTATGACAAGTTTCATGAGCATGCTGATAGAATATACCGGATCGACTGGCAAACGGATAATCCACAAACCAGGACACCACATCCAATGTCCTATCAACTGGTTAAGGATATGCCTGAGGTGGAAAACGCAGTAAGCCTGACCCCGGTCTGGGGTGACGGGCTGACCCGTCCTATGCGGATCGTAAAGCAAGGTGAAATTCAATATGAGGAAAATGGGATTTTTGCTGCAGATACTACTTTCTTCGATGTATTTTCATTTCCATTGGTCAAAGGTGATCCAAAAACTGCCCTTAAGGATGTGGGGGGATTGGTAATTACGGAGGATATGGCTAAGAAATACTTTGGCGAAGAGGATCCCATGGGCAAAATGCTGATCATAAATTTTGGGTCGGATATATCCTTCATGATCACAGGAGTGATGGAAAATATTCCACATAACTCGCATTTTCATTTTGATTTTCTGATATCCTATAATACAACAAAAGCCTATCACCAGGGGGAATTCTACGAATGGGTCGATTTCGGTCATTATAATTACGTTTTATTATCGGAAAATGCATCTCCTGAATTGCTCGAGGCAAAGTTGTTCGACTGGATGGGCCAGTATTTTATATGGCCCGAAGGTGCGGCCGAGGAGTTCGAGAATGGGACCATTGGCTTCAAACTTAAACCCATAACAGCTATACGCCTGTATTCCAATATACGATGGGAATTAGAGAGCAATGGCAATATCACATACATATATATCTTCCTTTCCCTGGCCTTTTTTATCATCATTATAGCCTGTATTAACTTTATGAATCTATCCATGGCAGGGGCCTCTAAAAGAGCCGTTGAGATCGGATTGAAAAAGACAGTAGGCGCCAGCCGATCCCAGCTGATCCTTCAATTCTACCTGGAATCATTTATGGCCTCATCAGTAGCCATGATACTGGGCATCATCATATTTGAATTTTTAACACCCGTGTTCAGTACCCTGACGGGCAAGGCATTCTTAATGGATTATTCGGATCCTATGGTCTTATTCATGCTATTACTTTTTGTTATCATATGTACGCTTCTTGCCGGAACATATCCGGCAATCATCTTATCTAAATTCAAGCCAACCCACATCCTTAAAGGGATTAAAGACAGCCCCAGAAAGCCGGTGAGCTTCAGAAATGTTCTGGTCATTTTCCAGTTTGCAATATCTACTTTTCTTATCATTGGTACCTTGATCATTTCCTCTCAATTGAATTATCTGAATGACCGGAAATTGGGCCTCCTGTCTGACCAGGTAATGGCTATCCCAATTAGAGATAGTGTTGTGCAGGCCAGTTATAAAGCTGTCAAGAACGAGTTTTTAAAGAACAATGGCATCTTAAGTGTTTCTGCTGTATCTAACCTTCCCGGCAAAAATTTTAACCTGAATCCAATGCAGTGGAAAGGGGATGATGAACGGATTGACGTATCTGAAATGAGTGTGGATCACGATTTTTTTAAAACCCTGGGTATAAAAGTGTTGGATGGACGTACCTTTTCGCTGGACCGGGAATCGGATGAACAGGTTTCATTTATCCTGAATGAGGAAGCGGCTTCTCAGTTTGACTGGAATTCGGCCATTGAACAGGAGGTTACCTGGTACCCGGATGAAGAGGGAAGGGTAGGGACAATAATCGGTGTTGTGGAAAACTTTCATTTCCAGTCTCTCCATAAATCCATTGAACCACTGATTATTCTTCTAATCCCGGATGCTTTTAATTACTTCCTGGTAAAGATAAGTGCAGAGGATATCAGCGGCAGCTTAACTCATCTGAAAGAAACATATGAGATGCTGGATCCGAACAATGAATTCACGTATTTTTTCCTGGATGATGAATTTGCCAAGCTTTACAGGTCGGAAGAGAAAGTGCAGTCTATTTTCTCCTATGCAACTTTATTATCCATATTTGTTTCCTGCCTGGGGTTATTTGGGCTATCAGCATATGATGCCGAACGAAGGACAAAGGAAATAGGGATCAGGAAAGTGAATGGAGCCAGCATATCAAGTATCCTGGTATTATTATCCCGTGATTTCACCAGGTGGATTGTCTTAGCTTTTCTGATTGCTTGCCCTTTTGGATATTTTTTGATGCGGAACTGGTTGGAAAGTTTTGCCTATCAAACCGGGATATCCCTTTGGTCTTTTGTTCTGGCTGGAATTCTGGTTATCTTAATCGGTATTATAGCCGTTGGTTTCCAAGCCATTAAAGCTGCCAGGAGAAATCCCGTTGAATCACTCCGTTACGAATAAACAAAACCGCTCCGATAATTCAATTAAAAATTAAACTGGGAAACAATTTGACCTTAACATTTTGGTCGTCCAGCTGATGGGACCATTACCGTTTGAAAAGCCTTAACTGATCATGCTTCTTATTAATAGCTGGCTAATGGTTGGGTCTTTTCCCCGTAACACATAATGTACAGAATTCAGATTTATAAAGGTTTCCCCGCAGCTGGGAGGATTCAGATCTAAAGATTAAAACGGGGATTCTCCATCCACCAGCAAAGTTATAAAGCTATTGGCTTCTACTGAGAAGGTAGCTTCTCCATTCCTAACCCGTATTATTCTTCCCTGTGACATTTTACGTCGCTTGTTGGTCGTGTAGATCTTCATCCATTCGACCTCCTCAGGAAGGCCTGTAAGGTTTGCCTGTCGTGTTGCCCCATTATTGACGACATGAAAGGCATAGATCCCTTTTTCATTATCCCCAAGCGCGGCACAAACAATACTCTCCGTACTTGCCTCAATAGGCATGGCAAATAATCCTTCGGGCATATCAGCGATCTGCTTAAAATTCCAGAATCGTTGAGTGGGAGTGAGCGGCATGTCATGGTTCCCAAAAACGCCACCACCAAGCATGGGAGAATAATCTGCAGTTAGTTGCCACTGGAGGATAGATTCAGGCTGGCAGATCTTTAAGATCCGCACATACAGGTTCATCTCTTCCATGGCGTAGGTAGGTTCGCTGAATATATCGGGATACCTCCACGCACCTGCATCCATACTTCCTTCACCGACCAGTAGGGGCAGGCCCATTCTTTCAGCTGCCTGGGCCCATTTTTGCAGATTTTCATCTGTATATCCCCGCCAGGAATGGAAAGAAACAGCTTTAATATATTTATGTGTGCTTTTATCTTCGATAGCTGCTTCTACAAACGGCCATCCATTGGCATCGGCTGTATCACCCAGCAAAAGTTTAGTGTTTATGCCCCTCGATTCAAGATAGGCACCCAGTCCTTTTATAAACTCGGCATGTTCCTCCGGAGTTTGACGCACATAGATTCCAAGGTCCGATTCGTTAAAAGAAAACATGACAAATTCAAAACCATAGGTGTCTTTCGCATATTGTATGTAATCGGCAATGGATTTATAGATCTGCTTAAGCTTCTTTTTATCCAATGGATTGCCACGCAATCCTCCCGGTTGTGGTCCAAAGGACATTTCTCCTTCTATAGCCCAATCCGGCGCGGACCAGTCTGATAATATCACCGGCATACCCAGATTATGAAGCCGCTGAGCCATTTTCATGGCCGCTTCAACCCTGGGATGCAGTTCGCCGTTTCTGGCTTTTGCAACAGGATCATCTTTTTCATCCGGATGCCAGAACCGCCAGGGCATTTCAAC
>CBDUBA010000178.1:0-7279 GCA_965365275.1 uncultured Cyclobacteriaceae bacterium
AAATAATTACTGAGTTTACGGGCTTCGATAAAATCCATGATAATCAGCTGAAAATGTTACCTTCTACTTCCTTTATACTATCCTTGATTCTTTCTTCCTTACCCCTCTGATACCAATCGAAGAAATCCAGATGCAGATTGCTTAATGAGGCCGTTAACTGATCAAAAGCCAGATCCTCTTTATAATCGAGATAATCCTTTTTCGATATAAAAGTAGATACACTTCCGTCAAAGCTTATCGCAACATAAGAATGATCTTTATACTTATAGGATGGATTGTACAATGCATTGGCCCAATCATTCATTTTTACAGGGATGAAAATCATGGTCCCGTTTTCTCTCTTGCACAAGCCCAATTGATTCTTCTCATAAAAACGGGCAAATCCAAACAAATCCTCCCGTCTGTACACAATTTTACCTGAGGGTTTCGGACGTTCAGTAAATGTTTCCGGGTCAACTTCAACATCCTGAGCGGCCAGTTCAAAAATCTCACGCCCCCACCATTTTAGTTTTTTAGTTATTAAAGCATATCCGGCCATCACGAAACTGGCTGCCATAATGATAACAATTCCCCGTATCATATCTTCATTTAGAGGAATAGGGCCAATTTTATTGAAGGTCAGGAATATTGCCATCATTATTTGAAAAAAACCAGCTATAAGAAAGTAGTAATTCTTCACCCGGATAAACGCATACATGCTAAACGCAAAATATATGAGATATACGGCAACAAGCACAATCAGGGCTGTTTCTATACCCCAGATCACAAGCACCAATCCAAATATGATCAAGACGATAACAGGCTGGATCGGACCAAAGATCGACCGGTCGGGTTTTAATTTTCTATGAGGTACCATTGTTGTTGTGATTTATTTGAGTTAATTATTATTTATAGTATATAATTAATATACTTCATTTTTTTTATAGTATTTAAATTTAGAAACTTTATTTTAAATTTCCAAATAAATCCAATCTTTTTTCACGCTTGTCAGACCTGATTTGTAAATTGCACCTTTTTAAAGGTTTAACTCAAAATGTTGCCGAAGGTGAATAATTCAGTCAAATATGTACATACTAATTTAGTTGCACGGAATTGGGAGAAACTGGCACAGTTCTATATTGATGTGTTTAATTGTGAACCCATTTACCCTGAACGGGATATGTCAGGTGAATGGATAGACCGCATTACTAATATCAGGGAAGTTCATATAAAAGGAATCCATTTAAGATTACCCGGGTATGAGAATGGTCCAACCCTGGAAATTTTCAGCTATCAGGACAACAATTCAAAGGATAATGAGATGCATATAAATCAATACGGATTTGCCCATATTGCCTTCCATGTTGAAGATGTTGATGCAGTCCTTGACAGGTTTCTGAAGCATGGAGGAAGAAAATATGGTCAACTTGTTGAAAAGGAAATGAAAGACCTGGGTATACTGACCATAATCTATGCGAAGGACCCGGAAGGCAATTTGGTTGAGATCCAGAATTGGAAGCAAAATAATCAATCATTATAGGTAGAGCACATCAATAAGTGCTAAGCAGAATATGTCAAGCAGAAAATCGCATTGGGAAAATATCTTCAGCTCGAAATCACCTGAAGAGTTAAGCTGGACGCAGGATGTGCCTGAAACTTCACTTCAACTCATTCGTCAATTGATGCTCCCCAAAACGGCCGAGATTATAGACGTGGGCGGCGGTGACTGTAATCTTGTCGATCATCTTCTGGATGAAGGATTTAGTAATATAACCGTTCTGGATATTTCCCGTGCAGCACTTGATAAGGCTAAATATCGGCTCGGGAATCGGGCAAAGCTTGTAAAATGGATCAATGCCGACATCCTTGATTTCAACCCTTCCAGAAAGTATGACCTTTGGCACGATCGTGCCGCATTTCATTTTCTTACCAAACCAGAGGAAATACGAAGGTATATTCAAATCGCAGAACGATCCGTACAAGGTTTTCTCACGCTCGCCACTTTCTCCGATAAAGGACCTGATACATGTAGCGGGTTACCTGTCAGACAATATACAGAAGAACTGATCCAAAAAGAACTTTCCAATGGATTTCATAAAATAAAGTGTACAACTGTAGACCATATCACACCGTTCGGCTCCAGTCAGAACTTCTTATTTTGCTGCTTCAAAAAAATACCCCTGGGAACAGTTCAGTATTAATACAACAGCCAGCATCATCCCAACGTCACCAGCCTTTTTGGATATTATACGATTGATTAAAATATGGATTATTGGAAAGGTTCCCCACTATTTACTAAATTGAATAGATAAACCAACAAATACCCAATTGGCAAATCAGGGAAAAATTGTAACACTCCGGTTTTACGAAGAACTGAATGATTTTTTACCTGATTATAAAAGACAAATCCACTATGAACTTCCGTTTTTTGGAAGCCCCAACGTTAAGGATATTATTGAATCTCAAGGTGTCCCGCACACAGAGGTTGACCTGATCCTCGTCAATGGGATCTCTGTAGACTTCCAGTATAATATAGCCAAGGGAGACAGAATTTCTGTTTATCCTGAATTTGAAATTCTGGATATCTCGCCAATTATCCAGTTAAGGCCTGAACCACTGAGGATTACCCGGTTCATTGCAGATGCGCACCTTGGAAAACTCGCCAGATATTTAAGAATGTTGGGTTTCGATACGGAATATAAAAATGATTTATCTGACGACATAATTATAAACCATTCGATTAAAGAAAAAAGAATAATTTTAACCCGTGATCTTGGGATACTGAAAAACGGGCAGGTTCAAAGAGGATATTTCATACGGGCTCAAAAACCAGTTTATCAATGCCATGAAGTTTTCAAAAAATTCGATTTATTCAGACAGAAAAAACCTTTCACAAGATGCCTGAAATGTAATGGTCCCTTCCAAAGAGTAAACAAAAATTCCATCAAATCAATGGTCCCCATCAAAACCTACCAATATTACCAGGATTTTTATCGTTGTAGTGATTGCCGGAATATTTACTGGAAAGGCAGCCATTACCAAAAAATGTTAAAAATAATTGAAAGGATTTGCTATCCGGGAGCTGATCAATAAATGATCTTTGTCCAGACAAAATATAGAAAAAGTTCCTGCAGTATTCATCAAGTCTGAAGTTTTCTTCATAAAATTGTAGCTTGTCAATAGTGAATCGAAAATATTTCGGCTTAATTGATCAGTATTAGATAGAAAGAATATGAGCGGATTGACCGGAAATAAGAGAACTACTCAAATATTTATTACAATATTTTTCATTTTCCTGTTGGCATTACCTGCATTTATAAAAAAGGAAACCATAAGTAAACCCAAAGATGTCATATCAAATAATTCAGCCTCGGCACTGAAGTTTTTTGGTTTTTACCTGGAAGAAGTATCCCGGCAGTCCGGGATCGATTTTATTCATCAAAGTCCGGAATTAGATTCCCGGCTGAACCATATTCTACCTCAAATAGCATCCATGGGAGCCTCTATTTCGATATGTGATTTTGACCGGGACGGCTGGAAGGACATTTATCTTACAAACAGTCATCTTGATAGTAAAAATGCATTATATCATAATCAAAAAGATGGCACTTTCATCGATGTAGGTACCAAAGTAGGCCTGGACGATGTTAATGTGACAGGTACCGGCGTATCGATGGGTTCGATATGGGGGGATTATGATAACGATGGTTTTGAAGACATATTCATTTATAAATGGGGTAAGCCTGCACTCTTCAGAAACCTGAATGGAAATACATTTGAGAATGTCACGGAAAAAGCTGGATTCCCGGGCTGGATTAATGCCAATACAGCGATATGGATGGATTATAACAATGATGGATATCTGGATCTCTTTGTTGGCGGGTATTACAGGGAAGATATAGATCTATGGGATCTGGAGTCAACTGTCATAATGCCTGAAAGCTTTGAATATGCAAATAATGGAGGAAGAAATTATCTCTTCAAAAACAAAGGAAATGGCACATTTGAAGACGTTACCCTAGAGGCCAACCTGACAAGTACACGATGGACCCTCGCTGCCGGAGCCGCTGATCTTAATGGTGATGGTTTTCAGGATCTTGTTATAGCCAACGACTATAGTGTCGATGAATGGCTGATCAACCAGGAAGGTCTGAGTTTTAAGGAGATTGGCAAGGAGACCGGTATAGGCTACACACCGAAGAGTGGTATGAATATGAGCTTCGGGGATATCGAAAATAGTGGAATGCAAAGTTTGTATATTTCCAATATTACTGAAGTAGGGGTACTGCTGCAGGGGAATAATCTCTGGACTCCTTCCGAAGGTCCCGGTTATCCGGTCTATAATAATACAGCCAGGAGAAAGGGCGTTGAACTGGGAGGCTGGAGTTATGGGGCTCAGTTCGGGGATCTCAACAATGATGGGGCACAGGATCTTTATGTCGCCAATGGTTTTATTTCCGGGATAAAAGGATCATCCTATTGGTACGATTATACGAAAGTAACCGGTGGAAATAAATCCATCATTTCCGACGCCTTAAACTGGCCTGCGATGGAAGGAAAAAGCCAGTCCGGACATCAGCAAAACATGATCTGGCTAAATGACGGCAAGGGAAATTTCCTGGATGCCTCTAAGGATGTATGTGAGGAAGCCACACTGGATAGCCGTGCGGTAGCGCTGGCTGATCTGTGGAACAGGGGGGTATTGGACGTCATCGTCGCCAGCATGAACCAGGGAGTGCTTGTCTACAAGAACCAGGTGGACACATCGAATCAATGGATTGCTTTTTCATTGGAGGGAACGACAAGCAATAAAAGTGCAATCGGTGCTACGGTAACCCTTTACTGGAATGGGAAAAAACAAGCCCAGGTTGTGACCGGTGGGATCGGATTCTGTTCCCAGAACCAGAGGGCTCTTCATTTTGGTCTTGGTCAGGATCCTGAAATTGAAAAAGTTGAGATCGCCTGGCCATCAGGCAATATACAGGTAATCGATAATCCGGAAATTGGAAAACTTAATAAAGTGATCGAATCGGTATGAGCAATTTAGAATCAGGGGGAGCCGCGGTAATACAGGAACAAAAGAAAAAACCATTTGTCCTTTTAGATGTATTGAATAAATATTCTGCACCAATATTCATATCACTGATACTCCTGGCTGGTCATCTTTCCTTTGGCATACTTGAAAGTTATACTAATGTAATTCTGGCCATTGTTGCCAGTATAATAACAGATCTGGTGCTGGGCAGATTGTTTTACGGAAAATGGAAGAACCTTGCAAGCGCCTATATTTCAGGCATCAGCGTTAGTATTCTGATCAGGTCCATGTTTTTCTGGCCATATATATTAACGGCCATGATCTCGATCACATCGAAATATGTCCTCAGATATAAGGGAAAACACATTTGGAACCCATCTAACTTTGGGATTTCCTGGATGTTGTTTACCGCCCCTTTCAGTGTTGCCGGCTTAAGCATTCAATGGGGCAATAATATCTGGCCCATGCTGGTGATCTGGATACTGGGTACAGTAATTGTTTACCGGGCCAAAAGATTCCATGTCACTTTTACCTATGTGATCAGTTTTATATTCTTTGCCTTTATTAGAAGTTACCTGACTGGGGATGCTTTCCTGGCTGAGGTGGCTCCACTCACTGGCCCGATGTACCAGTTATTTATATTTTTCATGATCACCGATCCGCCAACAGGCGTAAGAAGCAAAAAGGGTCAGATCCTGGTAGCCTTCCTGATCGCGCTCGTTGAATTTATCCTGCGTATGAACCAATTCATCTATGCACCATTCTATGCCCTTTTCCTTGTAGGCCCGGTCGCAAAATATATCGACCTCAGGATGCAGTTCTCGCGGAAAAATTTAGTGTAATGTGATATTCTTACACCCAGAATTCCCTGGATTTTTGAATAGAAAATATTTGTGGCGGATTTTAGTAAAGAATTCAATAATCTGATGATCCAAATTACATTTTCGTGTTTGATAGTCTATATTTACGCTTTCATTCTTATTTATAAAGTATGTTAACAGGCCTGATATAATCATGAAGTTTATCGTTCTGCTTTTTAGTTTGTCGATCCTTTTTACAATAAAGGGCTTTCCACAGAAAAATATATCTCCCGTAACATATACCTATAAAGTCAAGGATACAATACACCTGGATCTGCACATCTATTATCCTCAAAAAATGAAACGAAAAGCCCCTGTCCCTGCCGTGATTTTCTTTTTTGGCGGAGGTTGGGTAAACGGGAATACAGGACAGTTCGCATCACACTGTAAATATCTGACTGAAAACGGAATTGCAGGTATAACAGCTGAGTACAGGATTAAAAGCAAACATAATACCACTCCTCAGGATGCCATCAGCGATGCAAAATCGGCCATGAGATGGCTCAAATACAATGCAGATGATATACAAATAGATAAAAACAGGATAGTTGCAGCCGGAGGTTCTGCTGGAGGCTATCTTGCAGCCTGTACAGCTACCCTGGATGATTATAATGATCCATCCGATGATGTAAATATTGATCCCAGACCTGAAGGATTAATCCTCTTCAACCCGGTTCTGAACACAATTGGTTTCAAGGACCGGTTCGGGGGAGAAGATGAGGTAAGAAATACCTCTCCTATATTTCATATTACAAAATCCACACCCCCTACCCTTATCTTTCATGGGACAGAAGATACGGTCGAACCACCTTCCACGATATTGGAATTTCAGAAGATCATGATGGCAGAGGGCAATACCTGTGAGGTAATTCTGTTTGGAGGAGAGAAACATGCTTTTTTCAATAAAGGGAAAAAGGATGACAGGCCTTACCATCAAACCCTCGCACTGATGAAACAATTCCTGATCGAAGAAAATCTTATTGTTAAATAGCCATGATCCTTTATTTATTCTTGAAAATTATAACCATATGCTGAAGATCCTTTTATATACCCTTGGAATCATAGCAGTGATTATCGTGGCAAGCCTGATATCCTTTAATTTGGCAGGAAGAAGTGCAGGTAAATATGTTGGTGAATTTCAACCAAAGATGTCTCAGATTGAAGATGGTCAGTATGAAGGCGAATATTTTACCATCATCAGCAATGTAGGTGCGAAAATATCCTTCAAAATAGAAGACGGAGAACTCATTCACTTTCAATTTGAGAAGCTCTACGGAACCATAGGCTATGGTGCACCTCAAAATATTAAAGACGGCATTGACCAGAAGGAAGACCTGAATTTCGATGCCATTTCCGGTGCTACGGTAACCAGTAACTTTGCAAAAGCCGCTATTAAAAATGCCCT
>CBDUBA010000179.1:0-7235 GCA_965365275.1 uncultured Cyclobacteriaceae bacterium
AGCAGTTCATTCAGCTAAAAATTGATGACGGATCATTGATTGTTCCCGCAGGAATCAGTTACAAATTTTCGGGTACTTATGAAAACCAGGTCCGTGCGGAGAAGCGCCTTTCAATTATTGTACCACTGGTTCTGATCATTATTTTCCTGATCCTCTACTTCCAGTTCAGATCGGTATCTACCTCACTCATGATCTTTGCCGGCATTACCATGGCTTTCAGTGGGGCATTCCTGATGTTATGGCTTTACGGAGAGGATTGGTTCCTGAACTTTTCTTTTTTTGGATCAAACATCAGGGACCTTTTCCAGATGCATACCATTAATTTAAGTGTGGCGGTTTGGGTTGGATTTATCGCATTGTTTGGTATAGCTACAGACGATGGTGTTTTAATGGGCACCTACCTGGATCAAAGCTTTGCAAAGCATAAACCCGGAACAATTCAAGAAGTAAGGGAAGCAGTGATCCATGCCGGATCACGAAGGATAAAACCAGCAGTAATGACCTCTGCCACCACCATCATTGCACTATTACCGGTGCTTACTTCTACAGGACGAGGAGCCGATATTATGATCCCGATGGCTATTCCTGCATTTGGGGGAATGGTGCTGGCTTCTGTCACTTACTTCATTGTCCCTGTACTTTACAGTTTCAGGGAAGAGAGAAAATTTAAAAGAGACTGATATGAAAACAAATAGAAATATTTTGATCATAGTATTCATCGCAGGAACACTTATATCCAAGGCACAATCCCTGGATGACTACCTTATCGAAGCTGCGGAAAATAATCCTGGTCTGAAAGCAAGCTACCTGGAATTTGAAGCGGCACTGCATAAGTCAGCGCAGGTAAAAGCAATCCCTGACCTGGCTTTGTCATTCGGATATTTTGTGAGTCCGGTTGAAACACGTGTTGGCCCACAAAAAGCCAGGATCTCACTGGTGCAGATGTTCCCATGGTTCGGAACAAATGGCACAAAGGCAAATGCCATGGAATTAAGCGCCCAGGCAAAATATCAGGATTTTCTGGACAAGAAAAATGAGTTGTTTTACCTTGTTAAAAAAGCCTTTTACCCAATGCTGGAATTAAGGGAACATATCAAATTGCAGGAAGAAAACCTGGAGATACTGAACACATACAAACGTCTTTCCACCACAAATTTTTCAAATGGAAAAGGGGCTATGGTGGATGTAATCCGGGTGGATATAATGATCGATAATGCAAACACGGAAATCCAGCTGCTTCAGGATAAATTAAAACCTTTGCAGGTTAATTTTAACAGGCTGTTGAACAGACCAGATTCCATGCGGGTGGTTATTGTTCAGAGTAAGTCTGAGGCTGAATCATTTAATGCACAAATCAGTATTGACAGCATGATCGTCAATAATCCCAGATTGCAAGCTATAGAACTGAACATGCAGGCAGCCAGTGCCCTGGAAGAGACGGCCAATAAGCAGGGTTTGCCTACATTCGGGGTAGGGTTGGATTATGTGATCGTGGGCGAACGGAATGATCTTGATGTTCCTGACAATGGCAGGGATGCATTTATGCCGATGGTCACCATGAGTCTTCCTTTGTTCAGGAAAAAATACAATGCGTCTGTAAAGGAGGCCCAGTATACCCAATCAGCTTTAGCCCAGAAAAAGCTTGATCTGACCAATAACCTTGTTAGCGCCTATCAAAATGAGGTGTATAACATTCAAAAATCACTTGAATTGCTGGAATTATATGATGAGCAAATTCAAAAGACAAACCAGGTGATTGACCTTTTGTATAGTGCATATTCCAATTCAGGAAAGGAATTTGAAGAGGTGTTGCGAATGGAGCAGCAGTTACTTAAATATAATATGTCTAAGTCAACTGCTCTTAAAGACTACAATATTGCCGAGGCAAAACTGGATTATTTAACTGCTAAATCAAATTGAAATGAGATATCTAAATAAATCAACAATCATAATCGCCTTATTCACCCTGGTTACCGGACTGGTTTTGGGATGGCTGATCTTTGGAGGTAAGTCCTCCACCGAACCTAAACACGAACTGGTACGGGAAGATCAAAAGCAGATATGGACATGTTCCATGCATCCATCTGTGCGACAGAATGAGCCAGGAAAATGCCCTATCTGTGGAATGGATCTCATTCCTTTGGATACAGGTCATGACGAAGAGGACCCCTTAGAGATCAGGATGTCGGCTACTGCTATGAAGCTGGCAAATATTCAGACGTCCCTTGTAAGTACTGGAAAACCTGTTAAAGAAATAAGCCTGAACGGCAAGGTCCAAACTGATGAAAACAGCGTATTTACGCAAACTTCACATATAGCGGGAAGGATTGAAAAACTGATGGTGAGTATTACGGGGCAATATGTTAAAAAGGGGCAGGAGATTGCCCAGGTCTATTCGCCGGATTTAGTGACTGCCCAAAAAGAATTGTTTGAAGCATACAAAATCCGGGATTCACAACCGGAGCTCTACCGGGCAGCAAGGGAAAAACTGAGCCGCTGGAAGTTAAGTTCAGAACAGATCGATGGAATTATCAGTAATGGAGAACCACAGGAAAACTTTCCGATCTCATCAGATGTTAATGGCGTGGTGATTAAGAAAAATATTAATCTCGGAGATTATGTTAAAAAAGGTTCGGCGCTTTATGAAATCGCCGACCTCTCAAGGCTCTGGATATTATTCGATGTTTACGAAAGCGAGATGCCCTGGGTCAAGCTTGGCGATGAAATCGAATATACAGTTCAGTCACTTCCTGGAGAATCCTTCAAAGGAGTAATCGATTTTATAGATCCTGTGATCGATCCGGCCACAAGGGTAGCCAAGGCCCGGTTATCCGTACGAAACCAGAAATCGAAGCTCAAACCTGAAATGTTTGTTTCAGGGAAGATCATCAGTTCTGAGCAACAAGATCAGTCTTCAATTATAATCCCAAAATCTGCGGTTATGTGGACAGGAAAGCGATCATTAGTATACGTGAAGAAAAATACTGATGCCGGTATTGCTTTTGAAATGCGTGAGGTTAACCTTGGCCCTTCACTGGGTGATAATTTCCAGATAGAAGCCGGCCTGGAACAAGGTGAGGAAATTGCAACACATGGAACATTCAGCATCGATGCGGCTGCACAGTTGGCAGGCAAACCAAGCATGATGAGCCCGCAAGGCGGAGCTGTTATAACAGGTCACAATCACAGTTTAAATACCTCCACAAATGATAACCAGGATCATCAGAAAGAAATGCTCCTCCCAATCTCAATTGATCAGGAAGCAAAGCATGAAATATCCCGGCTTCTGGAATCCTACCTGCAACTAAAGGATGCTTTTGTGGATGACGATTTTGAAACTTCCATCAATGAAGCTCAAAAACTTGAAAAAGTGCTGGGTGGGATCTCAATGTCGCTGTTCGAAGGAGATGCCCGTGAGGTATGGATGGAGCAGGGTATGCCACTTGAAGATCTTGTTGACCAAATAGTTAATGCCGAAGATATAACCTCTGCGAGAAAACCATTCAAGCCATTTTCTGAGCATATGATCCGGTTGGTCAGGGTCTTTCATCCGATAGAAAAGTCAATTTATGTTCAACATTGCCCAATGGCGGATGACTTTAAAGGAGCCGATTGGCTTAGCCTGGAAGATAATATCATGAATCCCTATTATGGGGCTTCCATGCTTACATGCGGAGAGGTAACAGACACGATTCAATAATTTATTCACTTTAAAATTTATAACAATGAAAACTAAGTATCTATTTTCGAAGCTCATGTTAACAGTAGGCCTGGCTTTTATTTTCACAGTTGGTGCTCAGGCACAATCCAAAACTGTTTTATCAACCTATCTTGAGGTAAAAGATGCACTGGTGCAAACCAATAGTAAAAATGCAAGTCTTGCGGCCAGTGAAATGGTAAAAATTCTCGAAGGTAAAACCGATGAATTATCAAAGGAACTTCTGGCCGATGCCTCAGCCATATCAAACAGTAGTGAAATGAAATTGCAGCGTAAGCATTTTGATGCCTTGTCTCAAAATATGTATGAATATGTTAAGAAGACAGGGGAAAAAGAAAGGACTGTATATAAGCAATTTTGTCCAATGGCTTTTAATAACACAGGGGCCTTTTGGCTGGCAGCTGAAAAGGAAATTAACAATCCATATTTCGGTGACATGATGTTGCATTGTGGATCCGTTAAAGAAGAACTATAAAGTCAAGAAGTACTGAGTATAGCCGGATATATTCCGGCTATACTCAGTACAAATTATATCTCACTTTTCCGGAATGGTAACTATAATTATCGTATATACTTTTCTTACTTCGATAACAGCAATTCCTGTTGAGCGCCAGGTGAGTGTAATCCTTTAAGTAATCCTCGGCACGGGGACAAAAGAACCGCCACTTATTCCCGTTTAACGTTTTATAGTTCTGACATAAAAGAATGGTCCAGCACGGTGACCTTCATGAGGCAGTAATCTGACCAGGGTTCAAAATTATCTATATCGTGTCAATACTACCTGGCCTGCAGCAAGACCACCGACTTTGCCGGCAGGGTTGCTGATATTATTCCTTTCGACAGCTTTGGTGCTTTTAATTCATTTATTTTTACCACATCAGGATTATCAAAGGAATTATAATCATAGAATTCTTTTGAAGAGATATACTTACCGGTAATAGATTCTGCTTCAAAGCCAACAATATTGATCTCCAGATCGATGTTATGGTTAGGATCCATGTTAACGATCGTAATGTTCATTGTTCCATCCTTACCTTTTGAGGCGGATACAGAAAGCGCATCCAGAGACTCCTCCTTAAATACATATTCAGGACCTTTCACATAGGTGGGCAGTAACAATGCATCCATATGCGGTTGATAAAGATCAAATACATGGTAGGTAGGGGTAAGTACAATACTTTCTTCATTGGTAAGTATGACTGCCTGCAGAACATTTACTGTCTGGGCAATATTGGCCATCCTTACCCGGTCCGCATGATTATTGAATATATTGAGCGTCATTCCTGCTGTCAGGGCATCCCTTAATGAGTTTTGCTGGTAGAGAAAGCCCGTGTTGGTGCCCGGTTCCACATCGAACCAGTTTCCCCATTCATCCACCACCAGGGCTATTCTTTTATTCTTATCATATTTATCCATGATCGTACTGTGCGACTCTATCAGCCTTTTCATATCACCGGCTTTCTTCAATGTGATGAAATAATCCGCTTCGTCAAAACCAGTTGCCGGACCTTTGTTACTCCAGGAATGCGGTACAGTGTAATAGTGGAGGGATAGTCCATTCATCTGATGAAGCGGGACATTCTTCATGAGCACTTCCGTCCAGTTCAGATCCCAGGAGTTGGCGCCGCCGGCTATCTTGTACAACCTGTTTTCGCCATAGTTCCTGGCATAAGTTGCATACCTCCTGTATTGATTGGCATAGAATTCAGCCGTCATATTACCGCCACATCCCCAGCTTTCGTTTCCTACGCCCCAGTATTTTATCCCCCAGGAACCATCCCTGCCATTCTCCCTTCGAAGATCCGCCATCGGACTTTTCCCATCGAAATTGATGTATTCCACCCAATCCGACATCTCTTCAACGGTACCACTTCCAACATTTCCGCAAATCACCGGTTCTGTTCCCAATAATTCACAGAAGTCCAGGAATTCATGGGTTCCAAAACTGTTGTCTTCAACAACTCCGCCCCAGTGTGTGTTGATCATTTCGGGCCTTTCACTTCTGGGACCTATACCATCCTGCCAATGATATTCATCGGCAAAACATCCCCCGGGCCATCTGAGGTTAGGGATATTAAGATTTTTCAAAGCTTCAAAAACATCTCTCCGATACCCTTCTATGTTCGGGATATCAGAATCCTCACCTACCCAGATTCCTCCGTAAATACATCTGCCAAGATGTTCGCTGAAATGTCCGTAAATATGCCTGCTGATGGTGTGTTCACCTTCCCCGGCTAAAACAGTTAGTTCTGCCTTCTTTGTATTTTGTGCCTGGAGGTTAGTTACCGTCAGGATAAGTAAAAATAAAAAAATCGGTAGTTTTCTCATGAGATTTGTATTTTATCTATCCAATGTAAAAAGAAGTATTTAAAAATATTTAGTTTATTGGGATCTTTCTAAATTAAGTTCAATAGAAAACAGTAAATATGAAATCATTATTTGATAGAAGACGTTTTTTAAGTTCCACTCTAATCATGGGTGCCGGTTCACTAATCTGGCCGTTCACACAATGTACAGGGAATTCAGGCACTACAACAGGATCCATAGGCTTTTTCAGGGTTGACCAACATAATGGGCGCTGGTGGCTTGTGACTCCGGATAATGAATATACTTTCAGTATTGGGATCAACCATGTGGATCCTGCAGCCATACGGTTTGCTCAAAGCGGAGGGATCTGGAATTCAATGTACGGAAACAGCATGGAGAAATGGCTCCCGAAAGTGAAAAAGGACCTGACGGACTGGGGATTCAATTGCCTTGGATGGGAGCAAGAGGTGGTGATCATACACCCGGAAATGCATCGTCATTCCCGGTGCTTCACTTATGAGGAGTACCAGTGGCTTGATATGCCCTATTTCCATTTGCTCCCGGTAATAGAATCCCATCAGTGGGAATGGGAAACAAAACTGGCAGATATCACCGGATCCGCGTTCAAAGACTGGTGTGATTATATCGCCCGGGATAAATGTGCCCGGATGAAGGACGATCCCAAGCTGGTGGGTTACTTTTTTACAGATTGTCCGGCCTGGATCCACAGTAATGAAGGCAATTCATGGAAAGCCCCGATTTTTGATCCGGAGATGGAAAAATCAGAAAGTGGACGGCAGGAGATCTTTGAAAAAGCTTCAATTTATTATAAAACCGTATTTGAGGCCATCAGAAGGTATGACTCTAATCATTTGATCTGCGGGGACCGCTATGAAGCAAATGCCCCGATCAGTGAGTCTGTACTCAAGGCTGCCATGCCTTATGTGGATATTTTCAGCTTTCAGTGTTTCGGTACAGTGGATAATATTTATCAAAAACTATCCAAATGGGGGCAGTATCTCAAAAAGCCGATGTTGCTGGCTGATAGTATGATCAACAAGGAGGGTTATCATGGATGGCCCCCGGAACAGGACCGGACCCAGGATGATGTGCAATACGGGGAGATCATGAAGGCATTGCGCAGAATTCCGGAGTGTATGGGATTTCATTTATGTGGTGCTTATATTAAGAATAATGCCCGGAAGTATGG
>CBDUBA010000180.1:0-7220 GCA_965365275.1 uncultured Cyclobacteriaceae bacterium
ATATTGGCGAGGATTCAGAATTCGCTCTCAATGAAATTCTGCAGGATAGAATCCAAAACAAAACATCAAAAGATCTGGTTCTAGATATATCAACTGGAGAAATACCCGCGAGCGGTGTCGAGGTATGGAGGATTCAGCCTGCTGAGTGAGGAGAGTAGAGTTGTATAATAGTTTACACACTTAAATTGCCTCCAATCCATTCTAAAGTGGTATTATTGTAAATGATATAGACATACAAAAAGGAAAAATTTTAAATTTAATGCTTTAAAATAAAAATTCAGTATATTCATATTCTTCCAATTACATAATAAATTGATTTTATTGCACAATTCAACGATATAAGTAATTCGAAATAATAATTCAACATAAATAAACGGCATATGAAAAGATTTTACAATTTATTAGGATTTCTGGTTCTTCTTACGGTTATAATAAGTTGTAGTGAGGAAGATCCTTTGTTACCGCTTCCGGACGTTGGTTTCAGTACAGATCCGGATTTAATTGAAGTAGGTGTAGATGTGGTATTCGAAAATATGACCACAAATGCCTCAAGCTATAAATGGGATTTTGGAGATGGACGTACCTCAACTGAGATCAATCCGACCATACAATACGATGTAGCCGGAGATTATACTGTTACTTTGGTTGCCTACACCGATGACGAACAAAGCGATTCCTTGTCCATGGATATCGATGTGTATGAGCGTGTAATGAAAGCGCTTCAAATTAGCGGTCTTAAATATGTTAATAGAGATGGTGAGGACTGGGATGATCCTACAGGTCAGCCTGATTCGACTAAATATCCGGATTTCATACTTGCCATGGGACCAACAAGTGATCCTGGCCGGCTCCTCGTTACACCCATGCTGGTAGATCTGGCACCATTTGAATTGCCTATACCCTTTGAGCTGAATCCTGGAGGGGATCCATACGTTCTTACAAATGAGGATTGGGAATTAACTTTTATTGATTTTGACGGCGTAGATCTGGAAAACGCCCAGGAATCCGATTTTGAAATTATGGAATCTATTACCTTTAATCCGGTTATTATCCCGACTAGTGCTGTGGATGAAAATGGGGATGGATTTATTCAGGTTTCCTTAGATCAATATGCAATTGATTTTATATTTAAATTGGAATAGCTTTTATAAATTTACTTCCTTACTGTACCAGGAATATCTCATGCTGATTACAAGGATTGAATAGTTTAAATACATTCAATCCTTCCACTGGAAAGTCTGATGCGTACATATCACCTCCCTCGAACAAGAGGTTTGTGATCTCCTCAAGATTTGCCTGATCATCAGGGCCTGGAGTGCCTGAAAAGTAATAGTTGTTATTCAAATTAACCTGGACCATATTTCCAATAGTAGTAACCGGATCAAATTCCCTTAGTATAATCTCTGAATTACCAAGACCATCTTCAAGGATAAATCCAACAGCAAACGATGGCTGACTATCAGATTCAAATCCATAATAGAACAGAAATCCTGTTGCACCAGGGAATTTTTGGGCAATAATGCCTCCTTCATCTGCTAAAGAACTACCAGATTCATCAAAAATAAAGAAGGAATTAACGCTGTAAGGGAAATCCGTGATAGGCTGGAATGCAGCCCCCTCCAGGTCGAATAAACTGGATATCATTGAAACAGATCCAAGTCCTGCTATCTGACCAGTATACAATGGCCCATTGTCAGGAGAAAAAATACAATAGTTCGGTCCGGTAGTACTAAATTCAGAGAAATTGATCGCACTGATGGAATACGATCTCCCATCCAAAATAAACTGAAGGGGCGCCAATAACTCCAGGTTTCCATTCTGCAGGATATATCCGCTCTGATGGTTAAGAACTACAGCTTGAAGGCCAGGGTCAGCAAAATCACTCCCTGTTGCAGCCAGAATAGAAGTTATGACCCTTTTTGTTGCATCAAGAGACCAATAGACCGAAACACCGGCATCTTGAAGAATAATTTGCTGCTTAGGTATCTGTACTTCAAGTGCTTTCGGCCCAACAGAAACAAATTCATTGAGGTTAGCGGCTATATCTCTGGAAAATTTGCTGTCATCGTTCGGGGCTGCAGGAGAAAGCGTTATGGTAGATGGTGAGAAGTTAAGGTCAGAAATACTTCTGAACACAAGATTGTCACCTGCCTTTTCCACAAATGCCCATTCAAATTCGGCACCGAAAGTTGCCGCGTCCAATTCAAATAAATAATGAAAAACCCCGTAGGTTTCATAAACAAGCTCCAGGCCTAAGGCATTATCAACACGCCAGGGAATGGTATGCTCGAAAAACTCACCATTATTATCCGCTACATCAGATTGTATATGAACTTCATCTTCATCGAATTCCAATAGCATATAAAATATTCCTGAGGCATTTGTTGGCTGATATTCTAGCCTCCATCCATTTGCAGGAGCTGTCAGTTCATTTCGTAAATTAGTAACCGCCTCAGTTACCCTTTCCTCCACAGATGGTAGTAAGGCTTCCTTTTCCTTTGTACATCCATGGAAAAAGAGCATCAGAATCAATAATCTAATATATATAGAAATATTTCTCATTCATTACAGTTTAGACTGAACCTGTTCCCTGACATCTTCCAGCTTTACTCCGGTGACTCTTTCGTAATGTGCCATGATCGAGTTTAATTTCTCATTGATATAAACCCTTCCTTGATTTCTGCTATCACAATCCTGAGTTATACAACCGGGCTCTGCTTCAATAAAGTTTTCATAGAAATTTTCATCAAACAGGAAGTGGGCTATAACTTCTGCAAAATCTTCATTCGGAGAACTTGTAGCATAAGGGGAAACAAAACCCCGTTGTAAAGCTTCTTCATCTGTAAGTGTAAACCATGCACCAGCACTGGTATATCCCTGAGGGGTTATGGTCTCAAAGGCATTTGGTAATTTATATCTTTGATGGACAACATGAGCAAACTCGTGATAAACAGTTTGCAATTGTTGCAATAACCAATTCATATCATCAAAATCAACAGAGTTAACGTCAGTAAATGTAATCTGGGCTCCGGCGTCTGCTGTTCCCAGAATCACCGTTCCGTCGTCATTATATATCAACCCTCCTAGAAAAACGATTTCAGCCGGGACATGTTTCCTGAAGAATTCTTCCCCATTCTCCACGGAAATGTAGGGATCGATCCAGAATTCATCGATAAAATCAAGCATAGGTCTGACCACTTCCAATCGGGGCGGCGTAACTCTTTGTGTCGGGCCTACATACCTGTCAACAAACCGGTATCGAATTGCCATTCCATATTCCTCAGTAAAGTTATCTTCTATATACTGATCCAGTTCATTTCTGATCACATCCGGGCCCTGGTTTACCGGCACATTGAGTGCTTCCTCCTGGTTACATCCTGAAAGTAGCAGGATAATACTGGTCAGGAAATATATAAACCCGCTTTTCATGTATTTTAGTGTATTCATTTATTACCTTGGATTAGGTTCCAGTTCCCCAACCTCGATTGCAGAAGCCGGGATCTGTAATACTTTTCTTCTATCCTTTTCATCCAGCTTTATAATGGATCCATCCAACTGGTTATGCTCCACTTCGAGTTCAAAACGTTTTATGTCGAACCACCTTAAGCCCTGGACAATAAATTCCTTTCTTCTTTCTAATTGTACATAGATATCCATGACAAACTTGTCACTTACAAAAGGATTACCTGATACGCCAAAGGCTTCCCTGATCAATTCCATTGTAAGGGGGATAGTTGGGCCGCTATATCTTCTATCAACCAAAATCTGCATATCCTGTATGGCTTCATTTATCCTGTTTTGCTCTACATAAGATTCCATTCTGTTCAGCAAAACCTCTTCGCCCCGGAAAGCTATATGTATATGGTAAGGTGTTCCTACATTAGAATTCAAGCTACTCCTTTGAAATAAACTCTGGTATCTTAATGGGAATACACCATTTTCTCCCTTTACAAGTGCCGGATTCTCGCGCTCATCCGTGGTGGATGGAAATGGATTTGCAGAAAACAGATCCCTGTATAGAACTGTCGTCGGACCATGCGCAAAATCAGGACGTTGGACCAGTGATATTTTTCTCATAAGCAGCAGATTGCTGGGAAGATCCGGGGATGTATATAATTGAGAATAGCCATCAATCGAAGATCGTGCATTTAGAAATTGTTCGCTGGTTAGATCACGTACAAAAGCACCGGGATCAGAACCCAATAACGTATTGCTGTACTCAATGCACTTGTCATAATCTCCTTTGAAAAGGTAAAACCTGGATGCAAAGGCAAGGGCAGCATTTCTGTTGAAATGATATTTGCCGGAGTTGGCAAAAAAGCTATCGTCTACAAGTTCTAAGCCCAACAACATATCCTCCTCAACCCTGTCATACACTTCCTGGACCGTATTCCTCTTATATGTTTTCAAAAATACCGTCTCTGGTTCGTCGACATAAGGAATACCCGGATCGGAATTTGACCTTTGATCATCATAATGTTTTGCAAACAGGTTGACCAGCATAAAGTGGGCATAAGCCCGGGTTAATAAGGCCTCAGATCGTACGGCACTTTTCATAGCTTCATCCTCCTCTGATCTGATATCAAACTGATCAATGACAGCCAGTACTTCATTGGCATGGGCTATTGCATTGTATGTAGAATTCCAGAAAAAAGTCGGGGTATCCTGTTCTGTGCCATCCGTCGTTTCATCTGCCCAGGTGTAGGCTTCGATATGGCTTGTCCTTAAATTAACGCCCCTTGTATAAGCTACATTGTCTGTCATCCAGTCAGTAAATGCATAACTGGCGTCGGAATAAGCATTGGTTAATAATTGAGATGCTTTTTCAAGGTTATCAAGAGAAACTCTGTTATCAGGTACTTCATCAAGAAAATCTGAACAGCCAGCCAGCAATAATACCGAGCTGGACAATAGTATCCTGTATATAATCCTATATGAAAATATATTAACAAAATTGGCTATATATACTTTATATCTATTCATCTCTAAAATCCAACATTAACAGACAAAGTAATGGTTCTTGGTGGCGGAAGAGCCACACCACCGGTAGCAAAGAATTCCGGGTCCTGCCCATTAAGCGCTTCATCAGAAAGAAGAAGTGCCAGGTTATTTCCTTCAAGTGTCAGGAATGCGTTCCTCAATTTAAGCCTGGAAATCCAGCTTTCAGGAAACTGATAAGAGAGTTGAACCGCTCTGAGCCTGATATAGTCACCATTTGCAACCCGAACGGTACTTTTATTATACAGGTTATATGCATTAACGATATCCCCGCTTACCTGTGCGACTCCGGCATCAAGTATCACTGGTATATTGGTTATTTCTTCGTCACCCGGAACAGCCCAACGATCCACAAGATCTCCCGGTAAGGCATCGAAATCAGTATATACCGGAAAGAACGCATCATTCAAGCGGATTTTATAGTCAAATTTATAAGTAAGGAATACATTTAATCTAAATCCCTTATATGAAAATGTATTGTTAAATCCTCCAACTCCCCTTGGCTCTGTTGGACCTTCATAAACGAGTTTATTTTGAAGGTTTTCCCTGCTTTGCAGATCCAGATTAAATACCTTTTCCCCGTTCTCATCAAAAAACTGTGGTATACCCACCTGGTTCAAACCAGCAAAATTGGTAGAAAAAAGGCCTCTCCTGGGTCCGCCCAGAACAGCGGCTCCATTCTGACTTATTGCATCGACAAGTCTTGGTCCAAAATCCAGATTTGTGATCCGGTCTGTAGTATAGGAGAGATTAAAATTGGTTGTCCATGTAAATCCTTTTGTCTGTATATTAACAGTATTTAAGTTAAACTCATATCCATCCGATTCCATATCAGCAAAATTTCCAAGCTTCAATCCCTGTCCGCCTATACCGCTCGTTTGAACTACACCTATTAAGTCAAAGGACTGCCTTTTATAATAATCAAAAGAGGTGTTAATCCGGCTATTCAGGAACCCGATATCAATACCAACATTGAACTCCTTAAGTTTCTCCCAGGTGAGTTCAGTGTTTGTCAGATCCCGTATAAATAAATATGGTTCAATATCCGTTGGCCTGACAGTGACATCCGCAAGAAGATTCAACAATGCACTCGATTCGGGTGGAAGATTTCCGGAAAGGCCATAAGTAGCTCTGAGTTTTAAGTAGTCCATGAAATTAACATTAGACATAAAGCCTTCCTGTTCAACATTCCATGCACCACTAACATTCCATGTTGGCAAAAACCTGGCCTGGTCGCTTTCCCCTAATTGGTTTGAACCATCATAGCGCCCGGTTAGATTGATAATATATTTTGACTTATAGGAATAACCCGCATTAAGAAAAAATCCCAGGAACCTGTCGCTGAGCTCTTCTAATGAGAAGATAGGTATGTTTTGTAAGTTAAAGAATTCAATAATGTTTGGATCAGTAATAACTACGCCTCCACTTTCATAAACAACACCCAAACCGGTAGAACTTGTCGAACTTCTATCGGTATACCTCAATTCGCTACCTCCAAATACATTGATCTTGTGCGATTCAGTAATATCTTTTGACCACTCAGCACTTATTCGTGTAAACAGGTTTAACAATTCACTGTCATCCAGAAATTTGAAGCCACCAACAGGAAGAACCACCTGGGGATTCAATCCGGGATTATTCGGATCCCGGAAAAGGAGGTTATTCGCCTCCTGGATAAATTGTGTATCATCCGCTCGATAAGCCTCAGCCTGATTGCTATATTCATGTACAGTATGGTCCCGACGTGTGTCAGCGTATCTTGCCTGGAAAACCCCATTAATAGTTAGATCCGCAATAGGCCGTATTTCGAAATCTACCTGTCCGGACAGGTCAACAACACGTATATTCATCTGGTTATATTCCAACTCCTCTAGGATATTAAACGGAGCAAAATTCCTTCTGAAATACTCAGGATTTCCTTCATCATCATAGGGCCTGATCGATCTTGATGTATTCAATGCATAACTGAGTGGGTTTATATCAAAGTTCCTGTTGTAGCGGCCGGTTATCGGATCGAATTCCCTGTTACGTGTTCCCGGAACCTGTTGATCCCGATAACTCGCCGACAATTTGAATCCAAAAGAAAATGCATCTGATATAAAGAAAGTATTTCTGGCTGCCCCTGTAACTCTTTGAACATTATCTGCAATGGTCTGGCCATTATCATCCAGGAAACTAAGTGAGAAAAAACTATTATACTTGGAACTTCCCGATGTAAAATC
>CBDUBA010000181.1:0-7176 GCA_965365275.1 uncultured Cyclobacteriaceae bacterium
AATGCAAAATTAGAAAACATATCCCCACTATCCAAATATCTGTGGAAAATATTTTCTCAGCCCATTTCAGGCCGTAATTTTTTCAAAAACCGGACTATAAAATTACGAGAATATTCTTTCAGAATCAAGAACTATTTTATCAAAATCAGTAGGATTACCAATAGATTTTAAAAGAAGAATCCTGCGAAATGGAAAGATACTGATCATATAATCAGAATCAGGACATTTTATATGTTAATCAGATGAAACCAATGCAGTTCATAAATGCATAATCTTTATACTTCATGATATTCATAGCATGTATCAAGTGCTTTCCTGACGCCCTATCTGGATTTTGAGCTCGGCTTTTGTATCGACACTTGATTTTGTCTATTTTTTTGTAAATTGTTCCAGTTTAGTTAATTCAAAACAATCATTTACTGTCAAAATACTTTTTATAAATTCCAATACAGTGGAATAAGGAAATTGTTTGCGGTATTTTTTAAGTAAACCAATAAATAATAATTGTTTAAGTCAATCATAAAAACATAGTAAGACTTAAAATAGAAACTTATTGTGAAGATCAAACAATCGTTGGAACGTATACCTGGAGGCATGATGGTTGTTCCCCTCATTATGGGAGCGATATTCAATACTTTTGTACCAGACTTACTCAACATAGGCGGATTCACCACGGCATTATTCAAAGATGGATCCACTACCCTGATTGCCGCTTTTTTATTGTGCATGGGCGCAGGCATTCGTTTAAAATCTACAGCGAAAGTTCTTAAAAAGGGCATAGCTATAACGGTCTCCAAATTCGTTGTGGCTGTAGTAATTGGATTAGCTGTAGACAAGTTCTTTGGAGATAACGGCCTGTTTGGACTTTCAGCACTGGCAATTATATCAGGAATGAGCAATACAAATGGAGGGTTATACGCTGCATTAAGCGGTGAATATGGGGATGAAACTGATGTTGGCGCTATTGCTGTAATATCAATTAATGATGGGCCGTTTTTAACTATGGTGGCTCTTGGAGCTGCTGGCCTTGCCAATATTCCATTCATTGCTTTGATCGCGGTAATCGCTCCCATAATTATTGGCATGATACTGGGTAACCTTGATTCGGACATGCGAAATTTTCTTGTGAAAGGGGGGCCAGTGCTCATTCCTTTTTTTGCATTTTCTCTTGGTGCAGGATTAGAACTCAGATCAATGATCAGCGCCGGAATGGCAGGTATATTATTGGGTATAATAACAACTTTTATAGGAGGATTTTTTAATATACTTTCCGATAAAGCAACCGGAGGAAGCGGAATCGCCGGTGCTGCGGCATCCAGTACTGCTGGAAATGCGGTAGCAACACCCCATGCAATGTCTCTGGCAGATCCTTCGATGAGTTCCCTGGCTGCCAGTGCTACACCGCTGGTGGCAGCATCAACGGTGACTACCGCTATATTAACACCTTTTCTTACATGGTTGGTGCAACGCTGGAATGCGAAAAAGTAAGATTATTCAAGCAAAATTAATGGCTTTCCCCTGATGACTGAACTTATTCCTCCAGTTTATTAATCTCTTCGAACAAGGTATTAAAACATTTCACATAATTTCCCTGGTTAGATTCCGTATCAAACTGTTTCCTTCCATAATAGTAATCCAGAAAATTCTCGGCATTTGTCCAGATGGTTTGCATCATACCATGATAATTCTCCTTTGTCTCCGGTGTTGCATATTCCCGGAATCCCAACATCATATGCATTTGTGCTGTGGCGACATCCGCGTTTCGATAAGGGCAGCTGATTACCCTGAACCCCTTCAGGGCAAATAGAGCAGCTGTTGGGTTTGGACGATTGTAGTGCCAGTCGTTGATAACAACATCCTTCGGGATCATATCTATGGCACGATGTGTATTATTCATACTGGCAGCCCAGACTCCAATACCGGTTGTTTTTCCATCTATCAATCGGTCTCCCCAGATCCACAGGTCTTTATCATTTTTTCTTAGGTGATCCCTGATTTTGGTAACTTCACCGGCGAACAATTCTGCCTTATCCCTGCCATGACACCTTGGACATTGCTCATGCCCAATGTAAAACACCTCATCCATGCCAGCGTGAAAAGCATCAGATTCAAATACTTCAACAATTTCATCAACCAGTTCAAATACAATTTTATGAACATCAGGGTGCAATGGGCAATAGCTCAGGCAATATAATCCATCAGGATTTGGCCATTCATATTCACCCTCGTCGGGCATAACCACATCGGGTGTTTCATTAAACTGGGGATATTCCCTTAATAAAGCATAAACTGTGCTATGCCAGGATTGATGCCCCAGAAGATTTATCTGGGGTATAACCCTTATACCTCCAGCTTTGCATGCTTGTACAATTTTCTTAACATCTTCTGAGGTAAGCGGATCTTCATCCCTTAACTCCGGGTGAGATTCATAGGCATAGTTCCAATCAACCCTCAATACCAGTGTATTCACATTTTTTGGGATCAGCTCTTCGTTAATAAATTTGATGAAATCATCAAGCCCAGCTTTCTTCGGAGCGCTGATACAAAGTCCCCGCACAGGAAGTAAGTCATCTAATTTTTCCTGGGCGTTTGATGTTAAAATTATGGATGCAATAAGGGCAAAGAAAAGTGTTATTCGTTTCATATTAATTGTTTTAAAAGTTCTTAATCTTATTTCAAAAAATTAGGCATACTCAAATTAATGATTTTAATCGAAATCTAAAATATTCCTTCTGCAAACCTGTCAGTTCTTAACTTTATATGTTCTTTAAACCAGAGTTCGCGGAATAGCTATTATATAGTATTGAATATCCCGTTTCAGATGCCGGTGAATGAGAACACTGGAGTAACCAATTTACTTCCTTGATTCTTCATTATAAATCATTGATTGGACATGAAACAGATACAACACAGAAGAAAATCTAAATCATGTTGGCAAATATTACAGGAAATTAAATGCTTCCTTTGAATTGAAGTTTAGGATCAGTAAATTAATAAATTATTTAAATCTATATAATTGAGTAATTCTATTTTCTAACTAATCACTCTTAAAAAGACACAACCATGAGCAATACCAAAGCATACGCGGCATACAGTGCCTCTGAAGACCTGAAATCATTTGATTTTGACCGGCGAGAAACTGGCCCTAAAGATGTAAAAATAAAAATCGATTACTGTGGTATCTGCCATAGTGATATCCACTGGGCGCATGACGATTGGGGCATGACACAATACCCTGTTGTGCCAGGCCATGAAATAATTGGCCATGTAATCGAAACAGGCTCTGAGGTTACAAAATTTAAAAAAGACGACCTGGTTGGTGTTGGTTGTCTGGTTGATTCCTGCGGTGAATGTCCTTCATGTAAAGATGACCTTGAACAGTATTGTCAGACTGGGATGGTTCTTACCTATGGAAGCCCCGATCCTGTTATGGGTGGAGTAACTCATGGAGGGTATTCCACACAAATTGTTGTTACTGAAGATTTTGTGCTTAAAGTCTCTGACAAACTGGACACCAAAGCGGTTGCACCTTTACTGTGTGCGGGTATAACTACCTATTCACCACTCAATCATTGGAAAGTGAGGAAAGGTCAAAAAGTGGGTATTATTGGGCTTGGAGGCCTCGGTCATATGGGCGTTAAATTTGCAGTCGCCATGGGGGCACATGTAGTCATGATCACCACCTCTCCGGAAAAGGGTAAAGATGCGAGACATCTGGGGGCCCACGAGGTTTTAATTTCAAAAGATCCTGAGCAAATGGCCGCCAGTGCGGGAACCTTTGATCTTCTTCTAAATACAATCCCTGTACAACATGACCTCAACCCTTATATTCCTTTATTAAAAGTCGGTAAAACAATGGTTGTACTTGGCGCCTCTCCGGTTGACCTTCACACCATGGGACTTGCATTCGGCCGAAAATCTGTTGCCGGCTCCTTGATTGGCGGACTCAAAGAAACTCAGGAGATGCTGGATTTCTGTGCTGAGCATAACATTGTTTCAGATGTAGAAATGATTAAAATGGAAGATGTTAATAAGGCCTGGGATCGGGTTATGAAAGCGGATGTGAAATATCGATTTGTTATCGATATGAAAGCGTTTCAATAGTGGATAGATGCTTTACTATAGCCTGGGTAATAACAATCAACAATAATGTTGTGACTTAAGTTTGTTTAATCTCATCATACTTTTAAGGGTGGTAAGAAGTTTGGATAAGCTATTATAATATGGTGGATTATCCAATACTTTCCACACCATTTGCTATAACTTTAGATAAAAATAACCAGGACATCGATTAACGGTTGATATCTAAACCAGAGATTTCAGGAGGACTTAATAATTTGGAAGAGTTCTGCGGACACATTCCCTTAAAAGGATCAAGGTTTTCTGAACCGGAGATAAATTTGAATTTTCTGATTATTTAGTAAATTTAGTTTGCGCAGGAGAAATATACTTAACAGTTTTTCACAAACACCACTTCATCCATGGGAGTTCGTAGGTTAACAGCCATAATGTTTACTGACATTGTAAATTATGATTCCTTACTAAAGGATGATGAGAACAGTGCATTTGATACTCGCAAGAAGAACCAACGAATACACAGACGATTAATCAAGAAATTTAACGGCCAGAAGTTAAAGGAAATGGGCAGTGGCATTCTGGCTAGTTTCCATTCAAATATAGATGCAGTAATGTGTGCAGTGTCTATTCAAAAAGCTACGGAAGATCTAGGGATCACTTTGCGTATAGGTTTACATCAAGGAGATGTGATTTTTGAGAAAAAGGACATTTTGGGAGATGGAGTAAACATTGCCTCAAGGATACTGGGTGTAATTGACACAAATGGCATCGTAATATCGGAAACAGTATACAATGATATAAAAAATAAAGATGGACTGGATGCCAGATCACTTGGAGAGCAGCCGTTGAAAGGGATTAAAAAACCACTCGAAGTATATGAAGTTAAATGGCATGATGAAAAACTGCTTGATAATTATATTGATACTGGGGAACTGAGGCGTCCATTTTATTTTGGTAAAACAACAATTCCCCTTGGAATAATAGCCATTGCACTTATTGCCTACATTCTATACTATTTTTTGCCTAAAAATCCTTCAATTGCTGAACCTGAAAAATCAATTTTAGTCCTTCCCCCGGATAATTATACAGGTACAGATACACTTGATTATCTGGTGGCCAGTGTACACGATGCCTTAATCACAAGCATCGGAAGAATAAGTGCTTTGAGGGTAATTTCAAGGACATCTGCCAGAGCCTATTACGATCCAAAAAAATCGTTGCTTGAGATGGCCTCTGATGCCGGAGTGGATGTTGTGATAAAATCAGAGGTTTTATGCAGTGGTGATAATATCTGTTTAAATGTACAGATGCTAAATCCGGGTAATGAAGAGCAGCCACTTTTGGATCAGGAATATAATGAAGATAAGAGTCAAATTTTAAAATTATATAACACGATAACAAGGCGTGTTTCTGATGAAATCAATGTAAATCTCAGACCTAATGAAGAAAAACTGCTTGCTGAATACAGAACGGTAGATCCTGATGCGTATGATGCTTACGTAAAAGGGAAACAATATCTGGATCAGATTAACCGACAATCCCTGCCTTTAGCCATCGATAATTTCAATAAAGCCATTGAAATAGATCCTGATTGGGCCCCTCCCTATGCTGCCCTTGCCGAAGCGGGTCAATATGGAAAACAAATGGGATTTGAATCTGTCAACAGTACTCTTCCCTTGATTTATAAAAACCTGTACAGGGCTCTTGAATTAGATCCACAATCAGCAAATTCTCATTATATAAAGGCCGTGATTTCTGTCTGGACAGAATATGATTGGGAAACGGCCGAAGAATCATTTTTGAAAAGTATTGAATTAAATCCCAGTGATGCGATGTCCCGCATATTTTATGCACATTTACTCATGATATTAAACCGGAAAGATGATGCTTTATATCAGGCAGAGACAGCAATTAAACTGGATCCTTTTCGCCCTTTTGTACTTGGTTTGTATGGGCGGGTTTTGTTTTGGGCCGGTGATTATCAGTCTATTATTATGAATGCTGAAAAAGCCCTTTCCATTGATCCGAATAATTTTTTTGCAAGACGAATGTTGCAGACAGCCTATGAAGGCTTGAGAGATTATGAGGCTTGGTTTGAACAATGGAAAATTATTCAATTTTACTATGACAGCACATTAATCCCCAAAATTGAAAAAGTATTTACTGAGCAAGGATATATACCTGCTGTTAAGGCTTACATAAATGTAAATGAAGAAAAATACGAAAGAGGAGAACCTATCAATTTCAGGGTCCAGTCACAAGATTATTTGAAAGTAAAAGATTATGAAAGAGCAATCGATTACTTTGAGATAATGTACGAGATAAAAGATCCAAACCTACCGTATATTGGAACAGATGCGGCCCTTTTTCCTGAATTGAAAAACTACCCAAGGTATGTTTCCCTCCTGAAAAAAATGAACCTTCCTCTTCCCTGAATTTTTTTAATTATAACTATTTAAATCCTAAGACAGGTACGAAAAGAAATTTAAAACGAAGCTGAGAAGTAATTTTCTATAACCTTGGACAAGGTATTTCCCGCATGCTCTTTGGTGGTTTACGTGGATCGCCAATAAAGAACTGATAGGAAATGGATACTTCATGGGCCCCACCACTTTGTATTCCCAGGGCTGAGAGTGTGTAATCAAAACTGTATCCGATATTCAAACCGCCGGTCGACAAACCAACAGAAAAAACTATGGCCTCATTACTGTTGATATCATTTACTGATCTCATTGGAATTCCGCGATACCACACACCTAGATTCAGGGAACTATAATTCAGGTAGGCTCCCATGTCGAATTGCATATACTCGCCCTGTACACGGTAATTCATAGCAGGATATAAATTCAGTTCTTTTTGATTCCGGCCACCAATCACCTGTTGAGTGTATCCACCACGAAGGTTAATCTTATATCCGGCATGTATGGAATATTTCCTCGGCAATCGATCTTCAAATCCCTGTGATTCATTAAAAAAAGATAAATTGGGTTTAGTCAGATGATGGACAGCAAATCCTACCCATAGGTTGCTGTTATAAAATAAGAAACCGGTAGAAAGATCTAAGTAGTTTACATTCCAGTCTGTGGCGAAAACCTCGCC
>CBDUBA010000182.1:0-6979 GCA_965365275.1 uncultured Cyclobacteriaceae bacterium
TTACTTGAGGAAACCGAACCACTTTGGAATGTATTGTTATTATCCCAGTTAAAATCGAAATATGAATTCTTTTTTCTATAATTCAAGTCACCTGAAAATGCAATAGTTGCAATATCGCTACCTTTTGAATAATTGATACCCAGGCTGAAATTCCCGCTGGTTCGCATCCAGAAGTTTCTATTGATAGGATAAACTTCAACGATGTCATCAATAAAAATTGATTTCTTCCCATTTTGGGTTATAATATTTACTTTGCGATCAACACGGGAAGTATCCATTGAACCGAAATAGATGGATCCGTCTTTCATTTTTATTTCAAATTGCTTTCTGGATCTTATCGTTTTTACCTTAACCTCTTCCAGGCTTATTGTGCCCATCCCTTCCATTTTCCATGTGATAACGCCATAAGCCATTTTCTTGAAATCCCCGGTTAACACATTACCGTTAATATGAACGATAGTATCTATCTTTTGAGCGATTAAGCTTCTTCCCCCAAAAAGTATCAGATTAAAAAAGAAAATTAAAAATATCGTTTTGCTCCTTTGAGCCATATTAATGGGGTAAAAAAAAAGAGGGTTTTCAGTTTACTGTAAAAATCCTTGGCTGAATTTAGAAAATACTCCTGATTATTTCAAAGTATGATCCGTATTCCTGGATTTTCTTCTAACAGTTATTTTATCCTGGTTGTTGTAATATCATGTATTCCCTGTAAACTTTCATTATTTCATATGACAGATCAATGCTTGAATCGATCATATTGCACAGAACAGTACTGCGGTGACAGGTTTTTATCGGGAGCGATTGATATATATGCTTACATGGTCAATTGCATAGACACCGAATTTATCATCTTTATTGGCTTGGAAATAAATTTTATCCGAGTCGGGACTCCACATCAGATTACCATCAATATATATAGTTTCATCTCCCGTCATCTGATAAAGCTGCCGGGTGCTAAGATCTTTTATCCATATCTCGTTCAAACCGGATCGCTGAGAGAGAAATGCCAGGTATTTGCCATCCGGGGAAACTGCGGGGTGGCTTTCTTCCCAATACCAGAATGACTGGTCAAGGGGAGTTACCCGGCCGCTTTCAATTTCCAGGAAGAAGATTTGATGAAGATAAGATTCAGTGTAATCCGTAAATGCAAGTTCATTTCCTTCGGGTGTAAAACTCAGCTTATTGTTACTGACAGTAAATCGTAATCCCGGATATATGGGGCCATATTCATTATTCAACAGGTTAAAGGAATATATATCAAAAAATGAATTGTCCTCACTGTTTTCAGAAAGGAAAAATATGGAATTCCCATCTGGGTGCCATTCGGGGAAGTAGAAATGATTTTCACCCGTTGTCAGGTAGATTAGCGAATCATTAGATAGATCATATACGCAGAGATTTGAATACTGAATATTAGGATCTTCTCCTGAATAATAAATAAAGGCGATCATACTTTCCTTTGGTGACCAGACCGGTGTATGTGCCTCAGGGATGATCAGTTTCCTCTCAACCCCCAAAGCATCGGATATCATCATTACCGTTCCTTCCCTGACCTGGCTGTCAATCGTATAATCCGTGTATATGGAATAGGTTATTTCAGTGCCATCAGGGGAAAAATTGCCGAGATTTATGGATTCGTTATTCGGAAATTCAAGGAGCGGTTCCAGTGTGGGATTCGTCCTGAACTGAACCTGGACGATCTTTGAAATGAAGGGTCTTATGTTTTTTGAATAGGCTTTGACTTTGAAGAAATGATGACTGCCTGAAAGCTCCTCAGGGAATGTGTAAACTTCTTCAAATCCCCCTTTAAACTGGTGAATCAATTCAAAATTGAGCGTATCTCCTTCGGAATGCAGTAATTCTATTAATTCGGCTGCTTCTCCACCGGGGAGCCACATTCTGTTGGAACGATACAAAGCGAGGGCTGAATACATTCTCAGTTGAATGCCACCAGGTATTCTTGAAGTATGAAGACTTACGGGGTATATATACTTATCGGGATCAAAATCCTCATTCCTGCAACTGCCGGTTAAGATCAGGATAATAAAGAAAAGTGTCTTTTTCATTTTATATAAACTATACAATAAGAGACACTACCCGTCGCATTTAGGTTGTATGGGGATGTATTTCAAAATAAACATTTACTTTGATTCTGTCGAAATCTTTCTTTTTGAAAGAGGAGAGCCTTTTTTTACACAGTATTAATGCTTATTAACGGCAGATATAAGATGTATTCAAATGCTATTAAATAACATTATTAGAAATAAATTTATTCCAATACCTGTCCCAGTTTGATCAGCATTTCTCTGATCTTATTGTATTCTAAGTCCTGAACCGCCAGATTCTCTTCAAGGGCTAAACCAGCAATAACCGCTGAACTCTGACCAAGAACCATGAACACGGGCTCCATGCGAATGGATCCGAAGGCTATGTGTGTTGCACTCAGGCAGACTGGTACAATTAAATTGGTACATTCTTCTTTTTTGGGTACAATGGAGCGATAGCTTATCGGGTAGGGGGCTTTTACGGGCGCTTCCACATTTCCTTCGTTGGATGCGTATCCCTTTGAATTTATATAGCGTTGTGTATGGTGCGAATCCATACCATAGGCGGCCATTCCAACGGGATCCTGGACGATCTCAATGCTTTCACAATGTTTCTGGGTCATGACATGATCACTGATCATTCTCCTGGCCTCCCGGATGTAAAGTTGTTGCTGCCACCCATCCGCCCTTTCAAATTCATCCTTACAAGTGCCCCACCTGGAAACCTCTTCCCTGATCTCTTCCGGGATCCTGGGATGATATGCCAGTGACCACATCAGGCCTTGCTGATAGCTGCGGTGTTTTTTAATGATTTGTGCTCTTTCAGTGTAACTTGCTTCGGGGTAATTATAATTCTGACCGATAAAATCCGTTGAAAAACCATCCCTGTTATTTGAATCGGTTTTTCTGTTGGGCATTTTGCTGTTAATCCAGGGGATCCTGTTATAACCGGCTTCATAATTCCTGAACAGCAGTTCATAATCTAATTCATCATAACCCTCCGGTTTTCCAAAGGGGATCCTGTTTTCCGGATGATCGGTCAGGCACATGCGAAAACAATAGGCCTGTATGTTTTTGTCACCGCTTCCGTCTTCCTCCACCATTGGATTAATTCCTGGGATTAGCCCTGAGGATTGATCTCCGGGTACAATGTAGGGATCTACGCCTTCAACAAAGTTATGATGCCGCCCATTGGCTGATAAAGTGCCGGTTAATGTCCGGCTTGTGTCGTTGGCCTGGACACCATTCAATGACTCTCCATATTGAGCATTGGCTTCCCTTCCAATCGTATACGTAATGCCAGCGGTCGCCATGAGGTCCCCTTCATAGGTCGCATCAATATACATTTTCCCGGAATAAGTTTCCCCCGACTCCATAGTAATGGAATTTATGTTATTATCTGTTTTCGATACGCCGGCTTTTCTGTCAAGTCGCTGGTTATATATGATTTGAATATCGAGGTCCCGGATCATGTTATGAAAAACTTTCAGTGCCGCGGAAGGCTCAAAAGTCCACATGGCATCTTCGTTTTTATCGGTGCGTGTTTGTCCTCCGTCCTTATATTCGGATCGTTTCTGCCATACCCAATGGGTTGAATCTTCATAATATCTCTTGATATTCTGGTAAAATTCACGGGCAATACCTCCAATTACCTGCTTATTGCCTATGTCCGTCTGTCCAAGACCTCCGGTGGTAAGTCCTCCGAGACGATTTGTTGGTTCAATGAGTATCACTGACTTTCCAAGCCGTGCCGTTTGAATTGCAGCGGACACGCCTGCGGAAGTTCCCCCGTAGATCACAACATCTGCTGTATTCAGTCTTTCATTAATTTTACCGTCACAATAGAATAATGTTAGGATCAATAAATATATAAATCTAAAGCGCATATCTAATATTTAAAATGGTTAGATAACTGTTTTGTGATACAATTTAGCTGTCTTGTGTAACTTTTAATTCAGTTTTAAAAAACCAGGCAATGATCATGCCTTCTGCCAGAGAGCCCAGTAATAAAATCAACAGTTCAAGTAAATTCAATACTATCGGTTCATTTAGAAGTGTATGATAAATGAACCATTCCTGAAATACCCAATACATCAGCCAGATCGTAAATCCCCAAAAAAGCCCTTTTTTAATCCATGTTCTTCCTGGTATAGATTGAATGAACAAAGAATAAAACCAGGCATGGGCAATACTCAATATTACCATACCTGCTATTGATTTAAAAAGGTCCCGATCGGGTGTGATTTCCAGGAATAGTGCACTTTGAATAGATGGATCATACAGAATTGAATGTATGAACGGACTCATAAACAATCCACCCATGATTCCTTCTCCTATAAATCCTCCGGACAATCCACCAATAATTATTCTAAGATTTTTGTTCATTGTTTTTTAATTAGAACTGATACGTTTATACAGGTTACGACCGAAGAGGAGCATTACTTCCTAGTATTTCATTCATATTTAGCGTCATCAGCCCACTGATCTGGATTATTTTATCGTTTAATTCATCTCTATTACTTGTTTGAAGAAATTGATTGTTTCTTTCTTGATTTCTTCAGGATGTTTATGCCCAATTTCCTTATAAGTCTTAATTGTGGCCTTCGAATTTAAAGATTTATAGATCTCCATGCAATTATTCCATCGTTCAGGTTGCATCTGTTTCCCCAATAACCTGTAAATCTGTTCTCTCTGCCTTTTCAATATGCTACTGCAAATCATCGTCAGCGAAACCAGAATTATTAGGTTCAATAAGAACAAATAATTTATAAACACTAATCATTTTCAAAATCAGCAATTATTTTTAGATTACGTTTTGATATTGAATAAGAAATTGATGCGTAGAAAAAAATTGGTGACTTGTTTTTGCTTTTTTATCCTGATTTTTCCTTCGATAATATTTGGCCAGGATCATTTGATCGAAGATACACTGTCGCACAAGCAGAGGAAAAAAATAAAACGGGAGGATTTCAAAAAAACACAACGGCGTTATTTTCTCAATCTTGAAACTGTATATGCCAGACTGTATACTGAAGCTGCATTTGAACTCATCGATGGATTTCTTACGGCAAAAATTGGTCTGGAGGATAATCTGGGATTACCCGGGCGAAGGACTTTTTTTACCGGAACTTTTATGCACCGGTTTACACCTGCCAGTGGTATGTATGTCCGTTACTATGGGATAAACCGACGGGAAAACAAGGTTACGGAAGAGGATTTTATCTTTCTGGATGATACGATCCCAGCTGGGACTTCAAGCACGGCTTATTTTAATACCCAGGTCATCAGCGCCGGATATTTGCTTTCAATTAAACAAGATCCCAATGCGTTTCTTGGAGCATATTTCAACATTTACCTGATTTGGCTTGAAACGGGAGTTGAATCAGACATAGGAAATATCAAAGCTAAACTGGATTATGCCGTGCCTTTGCCCAATTTTGGATTGTTGGCTATGTTCAGACTCAAAAAATGGCTATTCATTGAAGGCACGATCGGATTCTTTTCCCTGAAACTAGAAGATTTCGATGGCTCACTTTTTGATTTCAGTGCCCGTCTGGTGTTCAAACCAACAGAATGGTTGGGGATTAATTTAAACTACCAGGAGTTCGATATTAGGGTGAATTTCCCATTTGAGAATATCAATACTACAATCGAGTATAATTTCAGGGGGCCGGGTATTGGTGTGAATTTCAATTTTTAGGCATCAAAATAACCTTGTTAAGAATATTAAATAATCACTTCAATCGCTTGGTTTTAATATATCTGGCAAAATCAACATCATCATTTTTGGAATCAGGAATTGTTTACATTTAATTTAGTTCTGATTTAAAATAGACTTTCTGAATAGCAAAAACTACTATAGCCGTAGACCACCCAAGCATGATTACTCCATTTGCCGCCTCTATTGCACCCATCAATCTGTGTGAATCGTGCAGTACAAGATCTCCATAACCAAGTGTGGTGTAGGTAACTAAGGAGAAATAAAATGCTTCCTCAAACGTTTTAAAGGCTCCAATTGAAGAATACGACAGTGCCCATAGCATTCCCTCTGCGATAGTTGCTGTCATTATTACAATTACAATCAGGTCAATATACAGGACTCTTCCGAGCCTGGAATTGAGACTGCGGGTCTTAAAGATCATTTGATACGTGAGCATGGTTGCTGCACTATGAATAATGATGCTAAGCAAAACCAATAATAAACTCAAAGGAATAATATCTACCATACATCAATTACTTTAAATAAATTATTCTTTTTTTATTAAATCTGTCATACTATTCTCAAATCTATCGAATTATTATTTAATCACTTAGGATATAATTGCCAGGGCAGAGAAGATCACAAAAATACTCTAATTTCCATTCAAAGCGGAAAGGCAATATTAAATATAATCCGTGTATATGTTTTCTAACAGAACTTCTCTATACTTGATAAACTGTTCACCCTATAAAATCAATGGGCAAGCGGTTTCACCCGGGATGCGATGGATATATTTACCAGGCCGAAAATAGAAAAGGACAGTACGATCAGGATGATCCCTTTTATCAAGACCAGCCAACAATATTTCATTGTTTCTTAAATAAAACTATAAGTTTTAGTTTGACATAAACAGTCTGCAAGTTCCATAGTCATCCCGAGATATTCAGTTTTTTAATTCAGGAGCTTTCTTTGCTCACTTTGATTTATTCATTTGGAAATCACCTTCTTTTTTTAATCCCCTTCAAGATTTTTAGCCACTTTATTCGCAAAAGGAAAAGAAAATCCAAGGATGAACTTCCATTGACTAAATGTAAGTCTGGACAATGATGATCCTTCCACATCATCATCTCCTTCTTCAGGAAAGTTTATTTCGTTTGTAAATGTATTCGATGCACCCATGTAAGTTGCTCCAATGGTGATCTCTATTGCCTTTGTATTGATGGCGAATCCTCCG
>CBDUBA010000183.1:0-6957 GCA_965365275.1 uncultured Cyclobacteriaceae bacterium
GTAGATCATTCCATTAAGGACTGCATGCTTATTGGACTTGATTTTGCTCGAGAACCCAGGTTAACAGGTTTTGAATAGTGATCATCGGATATAAAAAAACAGGAATCTCGAATGATTATTTTCTTAATTGTCTTAAATTGAATTTTTGTAATAATCTAATTTTTTAAAGCCTCAAATTATGAAAAAGACATTTCTATTGGCGTTAAATCTCCTTTTATTTCAAGTTATTTATGCTCAGGATAACACATTCAATGGCCTCAGTGTTAATATGGATAACCTTCATTTGTTATCTGATGCAGAAACGCGATCTATAAGTCCGGAGAATTTTACCGGGGAAAAAGGAAAAGGAGGAATGGCAACACTGGATGAAGGATCTGCAGCGCACGCTGCCAGGGATCTCGGACAGGGATGGAAAGTAAATCCTTTTGTGGTCATTGAGCCAGGAGAGACATTTACAATGGCGGTTATTGATGGCCCAGGTGCGATTCAGCATATTTGGATGACCCCCACGGGAAACAGGAGATTCAGTATTTTCAGGATATACTGGGATGATGAAGAAAATCCATCAGTCGAAGTACCTGTCGGAGATTTCTTTGCCAATGGCTGGGGAGGATTCGCGCATGTAAATTCCCTGGCGGTCACAGTAAACCCAGGCAGCGCCTACAATTGCTACTGGACTATGCCTTTCCGGAAAAAGTGTAAAATTACCATGACAAATATTGATGAAAATCCTATGCGTCTATATTACCAGATCGATTATACCCTTTCCGAGGTTCCGGATAATGCCGCCTATTTTCATGCCCAGTTCAGGAGGGTGAACCCCCTGGAGTACAAAGAAGTCTATACCATAATCGATGGGATAAAAGGGGAAGGTCATTATGTTGGCACATATCTTTGCTGGGGAGTAAATAACAATGGTTGGTGGGGAGAAGGTGAGATCAAGTTCTATATGGATGGGGATAAGAAATTTCCGACCATTTGTGGTACTGGTACGGAAGATTATTTTTGCGGATCCTATAATTTTGACGTTGGCGGACAGTACAAGGAATATTCCACAGCTTATGCCGGGTTACCCCAGATCATACGACCCGATGGATCCTATCAGGCTCAACAACGGTTTGGATTGTACCGGTGGCATATTACTGATCCGATCCGGTTCAAAAAGGACCTCAGGGTAACCATTCAGGCACTTGGCTGGAGAAGTGGTGGCAGATATCTCCCGCTTAAAGATGATATCGCCTCTGTAGCCTTCTGGTACCAGGCAGAACCCCACAACACTTTCCCTTCACTACCTGAGAAGGATGAGCTGGAAGTGAACTAGTAATCCATAGTGTGCGCGGTGGCCATAGTGAAGAATCTTAAATTCAGCCGTTGCTATTATAATGTATGAAAATGGATCTAAATATGAAAAAATTATATTGTATTCTGTTTTTCGCAGTTGTACTGGCCGGATGCAAGAAGGAATCCCCGCCGAATATCGTATTGATCCTGGCCGATGACCTGGGTTATGCGGAATTGGGGAGCTACGGACAAAAAATGATCGAGACACCGAACATTGATGAATTAAGCAGAAAAGGTATGCGCTTCAGCCAGTTCTACTCCGGGGCCCCTGTATGCGCACCAGCGCGATGTGTGTTGCTTACGGGTAAGCATACCGGCCATGCTTATATCCGGGGAAATGACGAATGGGCGGCGAGGGGAGATGTTTGGGATTTCGCAAAGGCAGTCGAGGATCCTGGTCTTGAAGGGCAACGTCCTATCCCCGATTCTGTTGTAACTGTTGCCGAATTACTACAGGAAGCCGGCTATACTACCGCATGTGTGGGGAAGTGGGGACTGGGTGCACCCTATACCGAAGGGGCCCCCAACAACCAGGGGTTTGATCTTTTTTATGGTTATAACTGCCAGCGTCAGGCTCATACGTATTATCCAAAGCATCTCTGGAAAAACGAAGAAAAGATCTTGTTGAAAAATAAGCTTGTGGTCCCGGGCACCAAACTGGCTGAGGGATCAGATCCACTCAATGAAGCAAGTTATGAGGATTATTCCTTAACTACCTATGCCCCTGATTTGATGTTCGATGAAACACTTCGATTTCTGGATGAAAACGCAGACAACCCCTTTTTCCTATACTTTGCTACCCCAATTCCCCATGTGCCACTTCAGGCACCTGATTCACTGGTAAAATACTACATGCTAAAGTTCGGCGATGAAAAACCATATCTGGGAGAGATGGGTTATTTTCCAACCCGGTATCCGAGGGCTACCTATGCCGCGATGGTTTCCTATCTTGATCATCAGGTAGGTTTGATCATTCAGAAATTAAAGGATTTGGGGATATATGATAATACCATAATCCTTTTTACTTCAGATAACGGGCCTACTTATGCAGGAGGAGCAGATTCAAGGTTTTTCGATAGTGCAGCACCATTCAGCAGTATACACGGCAGGGGGAAAGGATCCGTATATGAAGGAGGTATTCGTGTTCCGCTGATTGTGCAATGGCCTGGCATGGTTCAGCCAGGGAGCACTTCAGATCATCCGGGTGCATTTTATGATCTCTTCCCGACAATATGTGCCTTAGCCGGAATAGAATGCAGGGTGGAAACAGACGGGTTGAGTTTATTACCTGTTATCAGGGGGTCTGAACTGTTTTCTCCTCATGAGTTTTTGTATTGGGAATATCCGGCAAGCGGCGGGCAGCAAGCTGTTAGAATGGATAACTGGAAAGGGATACGTCGAAATATGTTTAAGGGAAACCTGGATATCGAATTGTATGACCTGAATTCCGATATCCGGGAAACACGAAATGTAGCAGCTGAAAATCCTGACATCATCAAAGAAATAGAGCGAATAATGAATGAGGAGCATGAACCTTCCGAGGTTGAACGGTTCAAATTTGAGATCCTTGAGGATTAGGGTCAGTTCCGGAAAAGTCCCTTTCTGCTTTGCCTCTTAGGCAGCGAACCATGTATGTTCCCCCCGCTCCATGAGGTGCCGGAATTCCTCTCCCGGAATGGTGAATTATTCATCGACCATCCTTTTACCTTTTTTCCGGACTCACTGGAATGTACGATTTTATCTTTTATGGATTTTTTATGTCCATGAATGATCTCATTGATTTTCCTCTTTTGCCTAAGTCTTTCAAAATAGATCATGGGTATGCAGATCAACAATAGGAATGTAAGCCCGGAGATCAATAAAATGTGATTATAACTCCTCTCGGCTGTCAATCCGATAAAATAGATCGCAAGAAGAAGAAATCCTGTAAACCCGGAAAAGTAAATTATAAATCGATTCAGTATCATTGGGGATATTAAAAGTGAGTTTACACAATGCTAATTTAATGAATTTATCCATTCCGCTCATCAGAATATCCTGCCGTTTATAGAAGTTAAACCATTTTTGTTGCATTCCCTGTAACCTTCATGTGCATAATATCATCTTATAAATGAATTTAAATTCGAAATCCTATGCTTAAAAACTATTTTCTTGTTGCGCTCCGCAACATTATCAAGCAGAAATTCTATGCTTTCATAAATATTCTGGGCCTTACTATTGGTATTTCATCCACATTATTCATTATCCTGTATGTCGCCGATGAGCTTAGTTACGATCGTTTCCACACGAATATTGATAATATGTACCGGGTCGGTCTTCATGGCAGACTTGGCGGACAGGATGTAAGGGTAACGTCTACACCTCCTCCCTTAATGCCTGCCTTAAAGAATGATGTCCCGGGCATTAAGGATGCTGTCAGGCTCTGGGAATGGGGCGATGTGATCATCAGTTATGAAGATCTGGTATTTACCGAGGACAATATATTCCATACCGATTCTACTTTTTTCGATTTCTTCAGTTTTAAACTGCTGGAAGGAGATCCTAAAACAGCATTGACAGAACCTAATAGTATTGTTCTGACAAAAAGCTCAGCAAACAAATTCTTTGGAGAGGAAAGTGGACTGGGAAAGATCCTTATCTTCAGTAACGATAAGAAGGCCATGAAAATCACGGGAATCGCTGAGGATCCACCTTCCAATTCTCATATAAAATTCAATTACCTGGTATCCTTCTCCTCTAATGATTTCGGAATCTCTGACCAATGGCTGAGTAACAGTCTGAATACCTATTTTGTAAAACATGATGAAGCCAGCATTGAAGATATTGATGCCAAGTTGAATAACGATATTATCCCCAAATATGTAGGTCCCCAGATTCAGCAATTCCTGGGCATTTCCCTGGACCAGTTTATTGAGCAGGATGGTGCCTATGGATATTTTATTAATCCAGTTAAGGACATACACCTGTATTCGGATGTGGCGGGAGAGCTGGAACCCCCCGGAAATATATCATATATTTATATTTTCACAGCTATTGGCTTATTTATCCTGATCATCGCCTCCATTAATTTTATGAACCTTTCCACGGCCAAATCAGCTGGCCGGGCCCGGGAAGTGGGGATGCGGAAAACATTTGGATCCCTGAAACGGCAGTTAATGGGGCAGTTCCTGATTGAATCCATCATCTACAGTTTTGTATCGGTTTTTCTTGCTACAATAATTACCATACTGCTGCTTCCCCAGTTTAACATGGTCTCAGGCAAAATCCTGAGTTACCAGATCTTACTGTCTCCAATGATGATCATGGGCTTGGTCACACTTGTTGTCGTAGTGGGATTTCTTGCCGGATCCTATCCTGCTTTTTACCTGACCAGTTTTAAAATTACAGAGGTACTTAAAGGACAGGCTTCCAAGGGGATGAAAAGCGGCAGGATCAGAAGTGTACTGGTAATACTTCAATTCTCCATTTCAATTTTACTGATCATATGCACGGCAATTGTTTATAACCAGCTACAGTATACACAAAAGAAAAACCTTGGATTCAACAAGGAAAACGTAATGGTCATCGCCAACGTAAGCCGTCTCGAAAATAACCGGAAAGCTTTTAAAGATGCACTCATGAGTCATAACTCAATACCGGCCGCCAGTTATTCCAACAGTGTTATCCCGGGGGTTAATAATACGACCATTTTCAGAAAACCAGGCCTGGAGGAAGATCATATCATTGGTGTTTATTTCGGTGACCACGAACACATGGAGACCATGGGATTTGAGCTTGTGGAAGGACGTGATTTTTCGAGGGATTTTCTTTCTGATTCCACTGCGATGCTGGTGAACCAGGCCATAGTGGATCAAATGGAATGGGAAGATCCGATAGGAGAAAAATTAATCAGTTTTAATGGAGCGGAACCACTGGAATTAACTGTAGTGGGTGTTTTAAAGAATTTTAATTTTGAGTCTTTGCGTGATGAAGTCCGGCCCCTGATGATTCGACTCGGGGATTTTGGTAACGATATGACCGTACGATTACAATTTGAAGATCCGAGAGAAGCTGTGGAATTCGTGGAATCTACATGGAAGGAGTATGCAACGGATGCGCCATTCGAATATTCCTTCCTGGATGAGAAGTTTGATGAATTGTACAGGTCAGAACAAAGATTGGGTCTGTTGTTCACCATTTTTACCATCCTGGCCTTATTTATTGCCAGTCTTGGTCTGTTTGGACTGGCAGCTTTCACCGCCGAGCAGCGCACTAAGGAAATAGGCATCAGAAAGGTCATGGGAGCCTCTGTAATTGGCGTTATGCAGGTATTGTCATTTGAGTTTATAAAGTTTATTGGCATAGCATTTGTCGTGGCAGTTTTCCCGGCCTATTACTTCATGACGAAGTGGCTTGAGAATTTTGTTTACAGGGTGGATATTAGTGTGTGGACTGTTCTAATGAGTGGTTTGTTCGCCCTTCTGGTGGCTGTGCTGACTGTAAGTTACCAGTCTTTCAGGGCTGCAAGAATTAATCCTGCCAAAACATTGAGATATGAATAATATACGTCAAAATGGTATTGAACAAGAATTAACCTGAGACTTTGGCTCAGACATAAAAGTGAACGTGGTGGGTAATAACCGCCGTTAAGATTATCATTTGTATTGTAGGACAGGACTCAATGAGGCGCCTGGAGATTTGATTCCCTGCCTGTACCCCCTTAGTGAAAGGGATGGCTTAGTTCGGATCTTTGTTATATGACCGCTTTCTCCGCAATTTGATCCAGTACCTTGTGGATCTTATTCATCGCCGCTTTCCTGATCATCCATTCCGGCCATGGGAAATTCGGGCGAAATGTGACTACCCACCGAACTGTTGTGGTTCCTCTTCCTGGATAAAGGAATATCGTCCCAAAATAGTCATGAACCGGTGCTCCGGATAGTAGTTGATATTCGATAGACTCCTTGGGCTTCACTAACAGTATTTTCTCCGTAACGGAGTCTTTTCCGGTTATGACTTTTCTAACCATACCCTGATGATGTTTTTCAGGATCTCCGGGTTCTATGATCTCTATGGTCGTATTATCTTCGTCTTTTTGTTCAAAATCTGTGAGGATACGCCAGATCTTATCTGGTTCTGCAGGGATATCTTTGTCAATATGAAATTGTCCCATGATGAAAAAATATTTTGTACAATTTAAAAAAAAGATAGATAAAAACATAGATATGCCATATCCCTGATCGATTTTAATTCTGATCTCTCTTATCCTGTTTCTCTGCCTGAAAATGCATAGATACCGGTTTCGAAATCATTCGTTAAAATCAATCCTTCTCTTTTGATCCTTTCCAGTCTCGAACGATTAATCCATCGCCATAACGCTTGACAACAAGTTTCTGTTTACTCCGCCATCCCAGCCGTTCTATTTCATCAATCGGCAGTGTTATTATATAGCTTCTGCCGCCTGCTGTTTTGTTCAGGCTTCGGATATGCCGCTCACTTATTTTACGATTAGCCATGTTCCGATTATTAATAATTATATAATAAAATATATAATTAATTATATAATTACAAATTAGTGCAAAATAGATTTAAGTCAAACTCAATTCACAAGAATTTCATGTAAATCAAACTTGATTC
>CBDUBA010000184.1:0-6949 GCA_965365275.1 uncultured Cyclobacteriaceae bacterium
TTTTCAGCGATCCCTATAATCTTACAGCGGCAGGGCGGCTAATCACGGTAGCAGAGATCATGCAACGGGCCGGATACAGGACTGCATTTTTTGGAAAATCACATCTGGGCGGGGACATCCGTGATGAATCCGGGGAATTGATCAGGATTCAGAAAGATATTTACCGGATGGATTTCAGCATGGGGGTCATGAATTCCATAAATGAACATGGATTCGATTACTCCTACTCACTACCCAGCGGTATACAGCATGAACCATTTGCCTTTTTTGAGAACGGCAAATTCCTGCCCTTTGATCCCGGTAAACCGGCAGATAACCGGAGTACACGTTTATGGGTCAACGGGACATATCCCATGGAGAACGGGACTTCCGAGATCGTCGAGCACAGGAAGGTGAATCCCGGCATCGGCGATGTGGATTACAATTCCAGCCAGGTCGGTATCATGCTGGTCAATAAAGCGTTGGAGTTTATCGATTCGCATCTGGAACAAAACAGGGTCACAGGAGAGCACCGCCCATTCCTGCTGTATTATGCATCCGAGGCCATCCATGTACCGCATACTCCGCCGAAGGACTTTGACGGGGATGCAGGAGAAATCAACGATGCGGTCGAAGGCATGACCGGCGGCGCGACCGGAGATATGGTATACGAACTTGACCTTCAGGTGGGCACATTGCTCCGGAAACTCGAAGAGGAAGGACTGACCGAAAACACCCTCGTCTTCTTTACCAGCGACAACGGAGCCTTATGGCCCCGCATCTGTGATTTCGGGAATGAGGAACACGACAACAACGGTCCGCTCAGGGGATATAAGGCAAGCGTCTATGAAGGCGGCCACAGGGTACCGTTTATCATTAAATGGCCGGGACAGATCGAAGCAGGGTCGGTTTCCGACGAACCTGTGCTAGCCCAGGACTGGGTGGCTACCATGTATGAACTGACCGGACAGGATATGGAGGAGGACCAGGCGATGGACTGTACCTCCCTATTGGGCCTGATGACCGGAAAAAGGAAAAGTAAGGAGCCCTTGCATCCGTTTATCATCTACCAGGCCGGCTACGCCTATGACGGAGCTATCCGGGAAGGCAACTGGGTGTTGAACGTAAACCGGGAAAATGAGGCCACGGAACTTTACAACCTTGGAGACGATTTGGCACAGGAAAACAACCTGATAGACCTTCCGGAGCACGCAGCGCTCGTCAGCCGCTTGCATGCCACATTCCTGGAACACAATGACCACAATGACGAAACCCTGGAACCCCGGACTACCACAGCATATCGTACCAAATAGTAAAGCTAGAATAATATCCTATTCTAATATAAATCCAAGTTTCTTCAAACCCTGCTGAACTTCCGGGCAGGACATGAACAGGTCCCATAACAATCCGGATCTGTAATTCTCTATCATTACCGGGATGGGACCCTGGTCAATGGCCAGATACCTGTCTGGGAACCAGTCCTCTTCCAGACTGAATGCATCATAGAAACCATAATCTCCCCAAAGTGACTGCCCCAGTTCTTCGTAAAAAAAACGCATGGCAGCCATACTTTCCTCCGGGGTATAGGGTATGGAGGAAAGTGCTGCGGTAGGAGAAATAACCCCGAGATCGTTGCCTGGTTTATGGGCCGAGTATCCTTTAACGGAATAGCTTGCAGTCAGTCCCCAGCAGTCCGGACCATATCCACTGTACTGTTTGGGATTTTCAACGCAGTATTTATAATCAATCAGTACATGGTTCTGATTGTGCTTCCAATAGTCAGCATACCGGTCTTTCAGTTTCCTGGGGTCGAGGCCCAGGTAGGAATAATGAGCCCAGAATAAGGGGCCTCCGTATTCAGGAGATCCATTATGACGAAGATCAAGTTTATATCCGTATTTGGAAGGGCCTCCTGCGATTTCCCCCTTTCTCGCCCATCCTTCATGGTACACTTCCGGCGGCACCGGGTAAGTAGGTGAAGAAGCTGCAAGTACATAGGTTATCAGACATTCATTATATCCTCTTATCCTGTGCATTTTCTCCCAGCCATAGTTAGGCGACCAGTGCCAGATTAGCACATTCTCCCGTTCTTCTCCCCTGTACCAGTCCCACTCCACTTCTCTCCATAGCGTATCAATCCTTGCTGCCAGGTTTTTTTCCCTCTCACTTCCATCCCTGAAATACTGTCTGACACACAAAAGTCCCTGGAACAAAAAGGAAGTCTCCACAATATCCCCTCCGTCATCATTCCTGCTAAAAGGTTTTACCCGTCCTGTTTCACCGTGGAGCCAATGTGGATACACTCCGTGAAAACGGTCTGCTTCTTCCAGCCATTCCATGATCTTTTCCAGCCTTTCCAGTCCTTCTTCCCGTGTAATAAAGTCCCTTTCCACACCTACCAGAATTGCCATGATCCCGAAACCCGAACCTCCGGAAGTCACTACATTTTGATCATTTTGTGGATATATCCCATCCATGTGGATGCGTTCCCGTGCCATGCCTGAAACGGGCTCTGCTCCGCTCCAGAAGTATTGAAAACTCTGTTCCTGTACCAGGGTCATGAGCTCCTCATCTGAGAGATTTCCCTGATCCTCTCTGGTGGAATTCTGCTTTGTGTTACACGAAGCAAGCAGCAATGCCATTCCCAGCAGCATAAAGATCTTTTTCATATTATTGGTTTTATTTCGTGGATACAGCCATATTATCCATCAACAGCATATCTGCATGATGGTTGATGTGTATCCTCCATTCATGGCTAAATCTCCCAACCCACACGGTATTTGCGGGTAACATATTCGTTTGCGTCATCCACGTTGGTCACTTTCATCTTTATATTGTCCCACTCCAGCCGCTGGTCCATACGAATGGCCAGATTGCCGAGACAGATGGCTTCGGCTACCGTCTGGCAATTTAAATAACTGCCCCTTGATTCCTTACCTCCCCTGAAGTATTCTATCATCTCCCCGGTAATGTCTGGTCTTTCACCTGGCTGCTCCGACAGGGTAGAAAGCAGTGCATCCGCATTTTCCACCCCGATCAATTCCATATTGTTGTAGCCATAATCGGCTAGTATCGTTCCTTTTTCTCCCACAAACATAACTCCTTCATTGATCATTCCCCTTCCATCTTTTCTTAGAGCTTTCGGAGTTATCGGCTTGATTCCGCCTTCATACCAGAAAACATCGATACTTTCATTGGTATCGTTTACTGGGACCTCCCAGCGCAGGGTGGCTGCATGCGGATAGGAGAGCTTATTTTGGACCCAGGTGCTCCTGAAATCCCTGATCTCACAGGTGAAACTGGAAGAGGCTTCAGCAACCAGGGGCATTCCCAGATTCAATATGCGCCAGTCCTTCCAGAATCCGTAATAACCCATATCGGCCAGGCAGCCTGCACCGAATTCATACCATCCCCTGAATACCGTATGGGTATAATCGGGCGAGTAGGGCCTTGGGAGCGCAGGGCCAAGCCAGAGTTCCCAGTCAAATCCGGGAGGAACTGGTTTTGGTTCCGGCAAGTACGGAGAGCCCTGCGGCCACATGGGCCTGTTGGTCCATCGGTGCAGCTCTTTCACTTTCCCTATTACCCCCTGTTTGATCCAGTCAGTTAGAACATGGGTTGTCCTGGAATCCTGGAAGGCAAACATCTGCGTGGGAACTTTCTTTTTTCTTGCAGTTTCAATGGTCACTCTGGTTTCCCGGAAGAAGTTGCCAATGGGTTTATGAGATCCGACAGCTATATTCTTGTTCATAGCAGCAATGGCAACGGTGGCGTGCAAATGATCGGGTGTCATGATAAATACTGCGTCCACATCCTCTTCTTTCTCCAGTAGCTCTCTGAAATCGGCATATTCCGAGCAACCACGATACTTTCCCTTTCCTTGCTGCTCCTCATAATACTCGTTAATTTTATATTGTCCAACTATACGTCCTCCGGGAGCCCCGCTTGTTTCACCACTGGATCTGCCCCATAGGGGATAGTCATAACTCTCTTTGTTGCAGTCACAAACCGAGATAAATTGCAGTTCATCCCTGCTTAGCCACCCTGGTAGCTGTTTCAGTGCCTGTGTCCCGCTGCCGATAAGGGCCACATTGATTTTATCGCTCGGTGCAATCCGTCCCGGCCCTCCCAATACATGGGCCGGAACCACACTCAGGGCTACCCCTGCCGATACGGTGTTTTTAATGAAGGTACGCCTGTTGAGATCACTATCAGTTTTCATAAGGATGAATTTTAGTGGATTGGTTTAAGGTATATTGTTGTGAAGTCTTCTGCTAAATTTCCTCAAAATATTTCATCCGCGGCAAATTCTGACTGCAACAATAACTCACAGGAACTTCTTTTTTCTGACAGGATCTGCAACGTGCTATCATTCTGTATGTTACGACAATAAAGCGTGCCGGGGCTCATCGCCCTTGTTGTGGTCCTGTTGTAGCCCGAATCCATTTTTTTTGCGAATGGCAGTGTATTCACATATATTAGCTTTATACGGAAACGCGTGAACTTTCAGAATTGCTTTATGAATCATCTCAGAAGTTCAGTTAGATTTTTCACGGTCATCCTGATCTTCGTTTATGTAGAATTGCTGAACCCAGGAAAGGCTATCGGACAGTTAAGCCTGACTTCACAAAGCCAACCCATCGTCTGGCATTATACGGTGAAGGAATATCCGGGTGGAAACCCGATCTATTCCATTGCACAGGATGCCCAGGGGATACTCTATTTTGCCAATACCTTCGGACTGCTGGAATTCAATGGTGCAGAATGGAACCTGCATACCGACCCGGATATCGCTTATGTCCGCTCTGTATTTGTGGATGCGGACGGAAGGATCTATTGCGCCTCCTATGAAGAATTTGGTTACTGGGAGAGAGACCACTTTGGAGAACTTGAATATTTCTCATTGAGTCAAAAGTTACTCGATCACGAGGATATCTTATTTAATACCATATGGAAGATTATCAGAATTGGAAAATATCTCTACCTGCATTCTTTTTCTAAGATTTTTGTTTACGACGGTGCGACCATAAAAGTCATCTCTTCAGATCAGACCATGTTACCCATATTCCCTTACCGTGGAAAAATATATACCTGCATACTGGATTCAGGACTGCACTTCATAAATGAAAATCTGGAGCTGGAAAAAGATCCTATTCCGGGACTCGATCCGGGAATAAGGATTCAGAACATATTTGATTATAACCAGGACTCCACGGTGATCTTTACGGAGTTCTTTGGGATCTTCCTGAAAGTCGGGGACAGGATCGAGAAACCGAAAAGTCCAGGCAATATACAACTGGAGGACTATCAGATAAACAAGGTGCTGAGAATTGATGATAAGACCTTTGCCATCGGTACCATCAAACACGGTTTACTGGTCACGGATTGCCTGGGAAATATTATATATCGTATAGACAAGAGCAATGGATTACAGAACAATACTGTATTATCCATATGGCTGGACCTGAATAGGAACCTTTGGTTAGGCCTCTCCAGCGGAATTGATTTTACCAGAATCTTTTCACCCATATACATCACCAAGGATCCCACCGGAAGACTTGGCAACGTGACCTGTGCCAAGCTGTATCAACACAGGCTGTATGTCGGTACCAACCATGGACTATTCTATACAGACTGGGAATTGTTCAAGCGGAGGGAGCCGACAGAATTTGTTGCTGTAGAAGAACTGGAGGGACATGTGTTAAGCGTGGATGTGATCAACGGACAATTAATCTGCGGATATAACCTGGGCTCTTTTCGCATAGAGGGTGAACATGCTGTACAATTATATGATGTTGGAGGAAGTGGGATTCTTGTCCATCCCTTAAAGGATCATCTGGGATACCAGGGGATTTATACCGGCATTGCCCTCTATAAAAGAAATGCCTCCGGAACCTGGGAGTTCTTTAAAATATTAAAGGAAACCGATTATATCAGATATCTTCAGTTGGACCATGAAGGGAATCTCTGGGCCAGCGGATATATCAAGGGGCTCCAAATGCATCAACTGAATGATTCCGGCGATTCCATCCTGAACACCATCCATTTCGGAGTGGATGACGGTTTGAATTCAAACTATGCAATTAATGTATTCAAGCTGGGAGAAAAGCTCGTGATTGCAAACGGGGGATCATTCTTTACTTTTGATTACCTGGCCAATGAAATCATTCCTTATACCTGGCTGAATGAACAGAGCGGGAGATATCAGAATGCACATGTAATCTCGAGGACCGGCCCTATGGAATACTGGTTTATCAACCAGTCATCCCTGGGGCAATTCAAGTATCTATACGACAGTCTTGCATTCAATTTTGAAATCAGCTATGACTTTCTGGACGCCTCCCCGGTTGATGAATCGGGAAACATATCAAAAATAGAAGATCCTTATTACTTGATAGGTGTGGTTGATGGCTTTGCCCTTCTGGATTACTCCAAGGTTTCAGAGGGAATTGATCATCCGCAGATGAGAAACATTAGAATCAACAGTTTTAACAGCCTTAAAAAAGGCGGTTCCATAAGGAGAGTAAAACTCCAACCTGTTTCATATCCACGCATTCCCTTCTCCTACAGAAACCTGAACATTCACTATTCGGTTCCGGGATTAAATCAGGAACCCTTTACATTCTCATACAGGCTCTCGGATATTGATCCCTGGACCGACCTGGGGAACAATAATGTATTGAGGCATAACAATCTGAGATCAGGAAAATATAAGCTGGAATTAAAAGCAGTGGATGAAAGTACCGGAGAAGCAACGTCCGTAATATTTCCATTCTTGATTAAAGCTCCATGGTATTTCAGCTGGTATTCCATGATTGTTTATATGTTTATACTGATTACCTCAGGCTTGATAGTCAGAAAGTTGTTAAAAATCCGCCTCCATCGTCATAAAATGACCTATTTCCAGAAAGTGAAAGCCGAAAGCGAACAGAAGATGGCCAAATATGAACAGGAGTGCTTGCAGCGGGAG
>CBDUBA010000185.1:0-6929 GCA_965365275.1 uncultured Cyclobacteriaceae bacterium
CCTGCATCAATTATAAATGTATTGGCAGTTTCCTTATTAGTTAAGCTGATACAGGTCGTATTGCCCCCAAATTTTTGAAAGTTTGCATCGCAAACAGGGATAGAACCACGCGTACCATAAAACTTAACGATCATAAATTACCTGGATTTCGGATGTTAATTATAAAATAAAAATATGACTTTAAATAATTTTAATTTTAATTTTTGAATAATCTCAGCTCAAATCAAAAGAAAAGTACTTTTAAAGTAATGGTGTAATTAAGCGACATATTGAGTCTAGTAACCTGTTATTTATAGATCTTTTTTTCCATGAATTATAATCCAGCTTGCTCGAGTTGTATATGTCCTCTTCAAATTGATCGTTAAGTTTGCGGGTTAACTCCTTATCATAAACCAATGCCGAAGCTTCATAATTAATATAAAAGCTCCTTATATCGGTATTAAATGAACCTACCATAGATATTTTATCATCCACCGTCATTGTTTTGGCGTGTATGAAACCTTTCTGGTATTGGTAAATTTTTACACCATTGTATAAAAAAGGTTTGAAATACGAGTTGGCTGCTCTCTGAACTATTCTTGAATCTGATACACCTGGTAGTATTATCTTAACATCAATACCAGACAAGGCCGCGGTAATCAATGCACCTTTAAGTTCATCACTGGGAATAAAATATGGATTTGTGATCTTAATGTTCTTCCGGGCATTGTGTATTAAGCTAACCATGCTTTCCATGCCGTATGGTCTTAACGATATTGGTCCGGAAGCTATAATGGTTATTGGGCTTTTTCCTGAGGCATTAAACTGCTTATTAAAATATGGCTCAGCTAAAGGAAGTAACTTCTTACTGACATATCGCCAGTCAGTGGAGAAAACCAATTGCATAATATTAACAGCAGGCCCTTCAATTTTTAGATGTGTATCTCGCCAGTATAACTTATGTTTTCCATTGTTTAAATATTTTTCATCTATGTTCAAGCCCCCAATAAAACCTATCTTGCCATCTATTATGATCATTTTCCTGTGGTTACGATAATTTGTGGAAGCCAGGTTCTTAAATCTGACCGGCATGAACCTATACAGTTTTATTCCATTTTCTTTAAGTTTATCCGGAATCGAACCAAGATCAGAGGATCCGGCACCATCAACCAGAATTCGTATTTCTACGCCCTCATTAGATTTTTCAATTAGAATTTTGAGGATTTCGCGGCCTACATCATCATCCGAAAAAATATAATATTCCAGATGTATATGATGTCTGGCAGATTTTAAAGCCTCAACTATTTCAGGAAATTTTTCCTCACCATTTATCAACAATTTTGTTTCATTACCGGAAAGCAAAAAGGAGCTTTGTTCATTGATAAGCATTCTGGCAGGTTTACTCAAACTCCCGAATTCTATCTCAAGGTGTTTAAGTGCATTTTCCTGATTGTTGATCATCTCATCCTGAAATTCCTTTATCGCTTTCAGATCATGTTCGTTTCTGAATTTGAATCGTATTCGCTTTCTGTAATCTCTTCCAAAAAAATAAAAAACAATTAACCCCAAAACGGGCACAAAGATCAATATTACGATATAGGAAAGGGCTTTGTTAACGTTTCGATTCTCAAGTAATATCACGAATATGATTCCTATATACGCAATTCCTAACGGTATCCAGATCCAGGGTTTTATAAATTCAAAAAATAATTGGAATAGGCCCATTTAAGTTTTAAACTTGAATTAACACATAATAATTCAATTTAGTCAATAGAAAACAAGTGGTCAAGAAAAAAAAAGTCGTTTTAGTAACAGGTGCTGGCAGCGGGATTGGGCTGGCAATTGCGCAGCATCTGGCCTTGAACGGATATCATATTATTGGTACTGATATGAATACTGATCAGCTTTCGGCCCATGAAAATGATAATATTATTACCAGTATGATAGATGTTGCCAGGGAAGAAACAATAAATGCAGCATATTTAGAAATCTCAAAACAATATAATGGTCTTGATGCATTAATTAATAATGCCGGAATTTTTGACCAGGTTCCTATGGTTGAAGGAGGTGTCCGACGGTATGAGCAATTATTACAAGTGAATGTATTAGGGGCTTACAGAGTTACAAATATTTTTTTCCCACTTCTATTCAAAAACAAGGGCCGGATTATTAATATTAGCAGCGAGACGGCCAGAACTTTACTGCCTTTTCAGACTTACGGTTGTTCAAAATATATGATGGAGGCCTGGAGTAATACATTACGTATGGAATTACAACTTCTTGGAATGCATGTGTCATTGATCAGAGCAGGTGGACATAAAACCCCGCTGATGGATAAGACACTTGATGTTTTGAATAATGTACCTGAGGATTCATTATATAAGAATCCTTTGAGAAAAATAAGGGATACGGGCGGCAAAAAAGTAAAGGCGGTCCATAAAGATCCTGTGGATGTAGCAAAAGCAGTTTTAAAAGCGGTATCCGCAAAAAATCCTAAAAGGATTTACTCTGTGAATGAATCCAGTTTATTCAAGTTTCTTTCCATTATGCCCAGGCAAATAAAGGAATCCCTGGTAATTAATGCCTTAAGGCAAGAAAGGGATTAGGCTAATTCCTTAGCGCTCTCAATTAAAAGATGCCTGGTCGCTTTTATTCCAGCCTCAGAGCTAAGTTTATATCCTTCATATTCGATGCCGATATATCCGTTGAACCCCGAATCCTTAATGATCTGAAGAATTTTCCTGAAATCTGAAGTTTTATGCTGGCCAGAACTGTCGAAATCGCGTGATTTTGCACTTACCCCCATGGCATAAGGCATTAATTCCTCCATGCCTTTATATGTATCGAAAAACCTCGGTGGCCAAAGACTGATTGTGAAATTTCCGAAATCTGGCAGTGTGCCACAGTTGTTTTTCCCTACTTGTTGTATTACATAAGTCAGCCATCCGGGATCACTTGAATAACCTCCATGGTTTTCCACAATAATATTTATCCCTTCTTTTTCTCCATATTCACATAATGTCCCAAGGCTTTCAATGGCAGCCGCTGCTACCTCATTGCGATTCCCTTTCCCTGCAGTGTTAACGCGTATAGCATAACACCCCAGAAATTTTGCAGCATCAATCCATTTATAATGATTATCCACCGCCTTTTTTCTTTGATTATCATTTAATGTGGCCAGATTTCCTTCCATATCAATCATAATGATCAGGCTCCTGACACCATTGTCGCTTGCTCTTTTCTTTAAGTCTGTAAGATAAATATTATCCGTTGATTTATCCTTAAAAAACTGGTTGACATATTCAATTGCATCGATCCCATATATGTTTCGGGCAGTGGAAGCAAAATCCAGGGTAGTCAGGCTCCCTGACCAGAAAGATCTTCGCAAAGACCATTGTGCAAGGGATATTTTGAAGAATAATCCTTCAGGAATTGGTTGAAGAGGAAGAGAAATCGCATCTTCTTCCAGCATGAGATCACTACATGAGGTCAGAGTGCTAAAAAAACCAGAAGTCATTGCCAGGGCACCGGCTCTTTTGATAAATGTTCTTCTTTTTTCCATAATATTATTTCCAGGCACCGATAATAATGCCCATAATGAAAAAGCTTACGACCATATAGCCGACATCAATAAGATAAAGCTTCAGGGGTTTTCGTGAAAAAAGAAAATTCACACCAAAACTGGTTGCCACAAAACCAATACATAACACGACAGCGAACAGACCAGCTAGAAAGGCACTAGTTCCCAGCATCATGGCAATTTCTGCAAACATTGAGATGAATAATGCCGCTACTAAATTCAAAACAAAAGCTAAACCATATATCAGGGCCATATTCCCTTTTGCAATATCCTCATCACTCAACCCTGCCAGCTTTTGCCATGGTTTTCCAAATAGGAAGTTCCCATACCATAGAAAGCCAACTACAAAAGTAGATAGAGATGCCACTATTAATTCCCAAATGTTTATTCCTGAAAAGTCCACGTTATTAATATTTATACCAGAAGTAATTTAATTGAAATTCAATAGTAAAGCAAATACTACTATAATATACATGCTATTGATCCGTGTCCTTTTGGTAGGCAACATCTCCCATTGAATGTCCACTCATCTCATTGTTTTCTTCAGTAACGGGCAAGGCATTCTTATAGAAAAACAATCCAGCTTTTTGAGTTCCGGAACCTGTATCCCTGATGGTATTACTTATAATCCTGACATCTTCTGCGGGGGAATTAAAGGACATACCATATCCACTACCGTTTTTTCCATTGTTTTCAATGATATTATTTTTAAATGTGTTCCTGTGTGGTGCATTTATAGCTCTTTCTCCCCTCAGATTAATCCCATCACTCCCGTTTTCGTATATATGATTATTCTCAAATAACACGTCAGTATCTTTGTGTCCCGTACAAATACCAAAGCGTCCATTGTCATAGAAACGATTCCCGCTTACTTTTGAGTGATGAACCCTCCAGCAGATAAACAAGCCATCCACCGCATTGTGATGGACATCATTATTCTCAATTGTTGATAAAGGCGAACCCGTTCCCGGATGTAATCCAATATTCCCACTTCCGCTTATTTCACTGTTCTTTACTGTGACATTTTCTGTAATTTGCCAACTGATTCCTTCTCCGTTAAAATCCTTGACAATAACATTATCAACCGTTACCATTTTTGATTTAAATATGTAAACCCCGCTTCCGTTGCATCCGTCCATTTTAAAGTTCTCAGCCTTGTTTCCATCGATCGTCAGGTTTTTAACCATCACATTCTCCGCCTCTATTACATCAACAACAGAACTGGCATTGGAGATTTTGCCATCCCGATCAGAACGGTAATCCCGGATCAGGTAGTCATCAATATAGATAACATTGTCGATAATCTCTGTGATATATGCTGTTGAGACATTCCAACACGAGCTATTATCATTATCCGTTACCTGTATTTTCATTCCGGGGATGAATCCTTCCGGATTTTTTACTGTTAATTTCAATTCCCCATAATCAGCGTCTTCAATATATTCAGTTTGTACACCTGGTGCCTTCTTCAGGATGGTTTCCTTCCCGGATCCAGTTAAAATTGTATTTGACTTTAATCTAATCGGTGCAATAATCTCATATTCCCCCGGGGAAAGAATTATCGTTCCGCCATTTTCACCCAAAGAATTTATGGCGAACTGTATGGATTTATTGTTGAAACCTTCAATATCAGCTCCGGAACCGCCAACTTTTATGGTTTTACCCGGTATTTTTGGGTCTACCAATGCGTCCACTGTGAATGAATTATCCTGTCCAACAGCTAAGGAGCTGTAGAATACCATAACCAAAACTGCAATTATTTTTTCCATAGGTTCTGAAATAGATTTAATCACAATTTACTTATATTATGAAGAAATTGGCATATTAATTTAGCACAAATTGTATCTTTATTTTTTTAGATATATTAATTTTTAGAATTTATGAAAAAGATATTGACCGCAGCAACTGCAATCCTGATTTCCTGCTCAGCTAGTGGACAAATGGGTAAAGTCTTTGACGACTTGTCCTTACATAGCGATATTTTAAATATGGATAGAAAATATGCTATCTACCTTCCTCCGGATTACGAAAGTTCTACCAGGAGCTATCCGGTGCTTTATTTATTGCATGGAGGAGGTGACGATCAAACCGGATGGGTTCAATTTGGCGAAGTACTTCATATTGCCGACAAAGCAATAAATGCCGGCAAAGCAACCCCTATGATCATCGTTATGCCGGATGCTAATGCTGGTAGAAGGGGTTATTTTAATGACCCGAAAAATGAGTGGAGATATGAGGATTTTTTCTTTGAGGAATTTATGCCTTATGTAGAAAAAGAATACCGAATTAAAGGAGAGAAAAGATATCGAGCGGTTGCTGGATTATCCATGGGCGGGGGTGGCAGTTTCATGTATGCCCTGCACCATCCCGAATTGTTTTCTTCTGCATGCCCTCTTAGTGCAAGTACAGGACCATTGACACTTGAACAAACAGAAGAGAGGCTTAAAAGATTTAACCAGGAAACCGAATTTACCAAAACCGAAGTTGAGAACTACTTTAAAAAACATAGTGCCCTTGAATTGATCAGAACCATGCCGGAAAAAGATCTTAAATCAGTACGATGGTTTATAGATTGTGGAGATGATGATTTCCTTTATGAGGGAAACTCGCTTATTCATATAGAAATGAGGAAAAGAGAAATACCTCATGAATTCAGGGTTAGGGATGGAGGACATACCTGGACCTACTGGAGAGAATCATTGCCGGTAGTGTTAGACTTTATTTCCATGGCTTTTCACCAGCACTAAATAAAGCTCAGAATTGAATGGGCATGGCATAAAGTCATTAAAATCAATAAATTACAGAATCTTACACCATGAAGAAATTAACAGGGTATTTCCTTCAGGGATTATTATATGTTGCCCCGATAAGCCTGACATTTTATGTCATCTACTGGCTATTTGTTTTTACGGATAATCTGCTGCAATCTTTCTTTAGAGATTTAATTGGCATAAGTATACCTGGTTTGGGGGTGGTTGTTATTATTATTGGATTAATTATCCTCGGTCTGGTAGGACAGACTATTATTGCTAAGCCCTTTAGACTGTTTTTAAACAACGTTATTTATAAAATCCCTATTCTTAAATTAATTTATTCTTCTCTTAAGGACTTCTTCTCAGCTTTTGTGGGGAAAGAGAAAAAATTCAATAAACCGGTTAAGGTAAAATTAAATAAAAACGATAATTATCTTAGAATTGGATTTCTTACAAATGAGAATCTTCATGGACTTCAGGCTGAAGATTTTGTAGCCGTATATTTCCCATTTAGCTATACTTTTACCGGAGAAACTTTTCTGATACCCAAAGAATTTGTTGAACCAATCAACATTGCACCGACTGAAGTGATTAAATTCCTGATGGCAGGAGGCGTT
>CBDUBA010000186.1:0-6878 GCA_965365275.1 uncultured Cyclobacteriaceae bacterium
GTATCCAGCCGTTTTGCAATGAAAGTTCTGGAGTACTATACCGGAAGTTAAGTGGAATTTAGTGGGGTATATATTAAATTTGGGTCTTTATCTCATTTGTCAATGAAAATATAGTGGATAAGACAAAGTCATTAGTATCAATCTTTAAAAAGCATTTCGGATGTGAGGTAGAAAAGATTTCTGCACTACCCAGATCGGGTTCATACCGGGAGTATTACCGGCTCAGAGGTCAGGGTAAAACAGCAATCGGTGTTTATAATTATGACCGCAAAGAGAACGAGGCTTTTTTAAGTTTTACCAAACATTTTCTATCCAAAAAGCTTCTTGTTCCCAAAATTTATGAAGAAAACCTGGATGAGCATGTTTATCTTCTTGAGGATCTGGGGGATACTTCCCTATTCTCCTTCCTTAACGACCACCGTGATAACCAGGATTTCCCGCCTTCTGCAATAGATCTCTACAAAAATGTGCTTGAGCAACTACCTGCATTTCAAATCAAGGGGGATAATGGGCTCAATTATTCAGTATGTTATCCCCGGGATAGTTTTGATAAGCAATCCATGATGTGGGACCTGAATTACTTTAAATACTATTTCCTGAAACTGGCCAAGGTGCCATTTGACGAACAGGAACTGGAAAATGATTTTGAGACTTTCTCCGACTGGCTATTATCTGAGGATAGTGATTTTTTCCTTTACCGTGATTTCCAATCCAGGAATATTATGGTCCATAACGGGGCGCCTTATTTTATAGATTACCAGGGAGGCAGGAAAGGTGCTTTACAATACGATGTAGCTTCATTGCTGTTTGATGCAAAAGCGGATATCCCTCCATCCATAAGAGAGGACCTGTTAGCTCATTATCTTCAAGAATTATCCTTTTACAAGACCGTAGACGAGAAGAAATTTAAAGAATTCTATACCGGATTTGCACTGATCCGTTTAATGCAGGCGATGGGGGCCTTTGGCTTCCGTGGATTTTATGAAAAAAAACCACATTTCCTTGCCAGCATTCCCTATGCTATTACTAACCTATCATACATCCTTAATCATTCACAACTTCCGGTGAACCTGCCACACCTGATACAGGTGCTCAGTTCTTTGGAAAACTCCCCTGAGCTAAAGCAATTCGGGGATACTAGAAAACACAATGGCAAGCTTGTTGTTGAGATCAATAGTTTCTCATACAGGCGTGGAATCCCGATCGATCAATCTGAAAATGGCGGAGGTTTTGTTTTCGATTGCAGGGCCATCCACAACCCCGGACGATACCAGGAATACAAAGACCTGACGGGCAATGATGAAGCTGTAATATCCTTTTTACAATCCAATAGCCAGGCCGACCAGTTCGTGCAGAATACCTTAGCGTTGGTTCGACAATCTATCGGTGTATACCTTGACAGGAATTTCACCAATCTGATGGTTAATTTTGGATGCACAGGAGGACAGCACAGGTCAGTATACTGTGCAAACCGGATGCGCTCCTTGTTGGAAGAAGAATTTGGTAATTCAATTGATATATTTGTGCACCACCGGGAGCAGGAATTAAAAGAACTGGGACTATGAAAGCTATGATTCTTGCAGCAGGTCTCGGCACCCGGTTAAGGCCCCTTACGGAAAACGTTCCGAAGGCACTGGTTAAAATAAACGATAAACCCATCCTTGAGATTATAATACTTCAATTGAAAAGCTATGGATTTAATGATATCATTATAAATCTGCACCATCATTTTGATCTGATTATCGATTTTCTGAGGACCAATAATAATTTTGGTATTAACATCCAGATCTCTGATGAGAAAGACGAAGTACTCGACACCGGGGGAGGGATAAAAAAAGCTTCCTGGTTCCTGGATGATGATAAACCCTTCCTCATCCATAATGTGGATGTATTATCAGATATCAACCTTAAGGCCATGTATGATTTTCATTGTGAGCGACGTCCTTTGGCTACGCTTGCCGTAAAAGATAAGGATAGCAGTCGCAGCCTTGTTTTTGACCATACTTACAGGTTGTATGGTTGGGAAAATTCATCAACAGGTGAATCCAGGATTGTTTCCGCACTGGAAAAATCTGACAAGACCAATATTGGATTTTGCGGTATTCACGTAATAGATCCTGATATCTTCCGGCATATGGATGAAAAAAAGAAGTTCTCCATCATCACTACGTATATGAATGTTTCGCTGGATCATCCCATTATAGGTTATCCGGTTGAACAAAATTTATGGGTTGATATTGGTTCTTTTGAAAAGCTTGAATTGGCCCAATCGATTGATCCTCAGATCTATCTAAAATAAAACAGTATGAGCAAGAAAAGCATCCGGATAATAAACGGACACAAACATATCCAATATCAGCCATTATCATTCCCTGAAGACAACATGATCAAAAGGGCCAGTGATATGTATGAGATGGCTGTCAAGCGAAGAAGTATAAGGGATTTCTCCGACAAACCGGTACCCAGGGAATTAATGCTGAATATTATAAAGACCGCTGGCACATCTCCTTCAGGAGCAAACAAGCAACCCTGGACATTCTGTCTCGTTTCTGATCCTGCGATTAAAAAACAAATACGTAAAGCAGCGGAGGAGGAGGAATATCAAAGCTATCATAATCGTATGAGTCAGGAATGGCTTAAGGACCTCGAACCTATGGGTACGGTCTGGAAAAAACCTTTTCTGGAAACTGTGCCCTGGTTGATCGTAGTCTTCAGAAAGATCTATGATATTGATGAAAAGGGACAGAAAACAAATAATTATTATGTTAATGAATCTGTTGGGTTGTCATGTGGCATGTTATTATTGGCCATACATAACGCCGGGTTATCGGCCCTGACGCATACACCCAGTCCGATGAACTTTCTTTCCACAATTCTGGATCGTCCGGAAAATGAAAAACCTTTCTTATTGATCCCTGTCGGCTATGCTGCTGATGATGTATATGTTCCTGACATTAAACGCAAGAAGCTGGATGATATCTGTGTTCTGTATGAATAAATGCCTAAAGGATGATAGGGATTTGAATCCTTTGCGTTAAGATCTTAAACTGGTATATGTTATGCCCAGACATTTCTCAGATTGTAGGCAGGTAAATGCCGGCAATCATACACCTTGCGCTACCTCCCCCATATTTCTGTATTTGTGGGATAGGTGAAAACAATATTGTGCCATGAATAGACAACCTCTTTTTCTGATCTGCCCTCAGGGAATGAAACGCACTTTCAGACATGATGATCACAGGTTGTTTGTCCTTGTCCATGACCTCAATCATATTCCCGGCGAAATGATTCAATTGCCTGAAGTTTATGTCTACGACTTCGTGACCTGATTCCTCAAATGATTGCAACAGCATTAACCTCATCGATTCATTTGGTATGGCATCCAGACAGATCACGACAAACCCTGTCCCCAAACACATCATAACATTCGTGTGATAAATATTATTCCCATCAGGATCAACGGCGTCAAAAAATACCCCATTATAATCCAGGTCAGCACATAACTTACGAAAGACAACTTCATCCGTCCTGTCAGAACGGTTGGCATAGGCTATTCTATTCACATAATCAAAAACAACGCTTCCTGTTCCTTCGAGATATTGCCCATCTACTTCATGATTGGTATAATCCAATATTCTGATGATACTGAATCCATATTTATTTTGCAGATACGGAAGGATATCCATTCTTCTTTCAAGCCGCCTGTTCTCGGCCATCATCGGGTAAAGTACCACTGTGCCATCATGATGCAGGGATATCCAATTATTTGGGAAAACAGAATCAGGCAAAATAGTTCCCGGCCGGTCTTCCATCACGATTACATTAATATTATGTTTTTTAAGAAGATCATGGAAACGGTCGAATTCCTGTTGAGCTGCCCGGCTGATCTCTCCCGGCGTATTCGTGGCATCTTTTACCTGGAAAGCATTGGACTGAGCCGTCAAAGGATTATATCCAAAATTTGATGGCCTGATCATCATTATGGATCCCGGCGCCTGGACTTGCATTATTTCTATTTATGACGAGATTCTAATACTTCCATAACATCCAAAATATCGATTCCCTTGGCTTCCAATAGGACCAGGTAATGAAACAACAGATCCGCTGCTTCATTCAGGAACAATTCCCGGTTGCTGTCTTTACTTTCAATAACCAGTTCCACAGCTTCTTCCCCTACCTTCTGGGCTATTTTATTAATGCCCTTCTCAAAGAGAGAACTTGTGTAAGACTCCTGGCTAGGATTATCTTTCCTGTCTTTTATAATTTCCGAAAGGTATTGAATAAACTCTAGCCCTGTTGTATTGTCTTCGCTGAAACAGGTATCCTTACCAGTATGACAAACGGGGCCAGTGGGCTCTGCCTTTATGAGAACCGTATCCTTATCACAATCTGCAATGATCTCTTTTACATGGAGATAATTACCAGATGTTTCGCCTTTTGTCCAGAGTTCATTTCTTGACCTGCTGAAAAAGGTAGCCATTTTTGTATCGAGGGTCTTTTTGTAGGCCTCCTCATTCATAAATCCCAGCATCAGGACCTTTTTTGTCCTGAAATCCTGCACTATGGCAGGGATCAATCCATTTTGCTTTTCAAAATCCAATTTCATTACTGTCCTTTTTCGATCAAATTCTCATGGGTATGCCGTGCGATGCAATATAGTTCTTTAAATCTGGTATATCAATCTCACGGAAGTGGAAAATACTGGCTGCCAATGCTGCATCAGCCTTCCCGGAGTCAAAAGCATCAACAAAATGATGCATATTCCCTGCACCACCTGATGCGATGACGGGTATTGACAGCATGGATGACACTTTACTGGTCAGTTCATTGGCAAATCCATTTTTAGTGCCGTCATGATCCATACTGGTCAGAAGGATCTCCCCGGCGCCTCTGTTTTCCACCTCCTTTACCCATTCAAGGGTATTTATTTCAGTTGGTGTACGCCCTCCATGTATATGCACCTTATCGTTTTTCCCATATTGTTTGGTATCAACAGCAACTACCACGCATTGGCTGCCGAATTCAAGGGCCAGGCGGTCTACAAGCTCCGGGTTGTCGATTGCGGCTGTATTGATAGAGATCTTATCAGCACCTGCATTAAGACAAACAGAAACATCTTCAATAGAAATAATTCCTCCACCTACAGTAAATGGAATATTGATCTCGGCCGCTACCCTGCGCACCAATTCAACCAGTGTTTTCCGTTTTTCCACTGTAGCTGTAATATCTAAAAACACAAGCTCATCGGCCCCTTGCTCGGCATAAAGATTACCTAATTCCACAGCATCTCCCGCATCACGTAAATTCACAAAATTTACCCCCTTCACAGTGCGTCCATCCATAACATCCAGGCAGGGAATAATCCTTTTCGTCAGCATATTCTTAATATTGAAATTTTATCAAATCATCCAAATCGACTCGCCCTTCATAAATAGCCTTACCAATAATGACGCCCCATACCCCTGATGCCGCCAAATCCTCAACATCTTTCAATGATCCTACTCCCCCACTGGCGATCAGGTTAATCCCCGGGAAAATACTGAGAAGCTCTTTATAAAGCTTGATGGCTGGACCATTTAAAACGCCATCCCTGGAGATATCAGTACATATAACAAATTTTATTGATCGTTTAGCATAATGATCTATAAACTGAACGACATCCTGTTCAGAGGTTTCCATCCATCCCCCTACGGCAATGTTACGGTCTTTAACGTCAGCTCCAAGTATTACTTTCTCCGGACCGTACTGATTGATCCATTGCTCGAATACTTCAGGTTCCCTGACAGCTATACTTCCTCCCGTGATCATAGATGCCCCGGCTTCAAATGCCTGTTCTATGTCATGATTGGATTTAACACCTCCTCCAAAATCTACCTTAAGATCCGTTGCCTGAGTAATTCCCTTGAGCACATCAATATTGACCACATGCTTTGACCTGGCCCCATCCAGGTCGACAACATGAAGGTGGCTGAAACCATGATCCTCATACTTTTTCGCCACTACTACCGGGTTATCATCGTAAATTTTCTTTTGGGAATAATCCCCCTGGGTAAGCCTTACACACTTCCCATCAATGATATCTATAGCAGGTATGATGTACATAATTAAAGATCAAGAAAATTTTGCAAAACGATCTGCCCATCTTTTCCACTTTTTTCAGGGTGAGCCTGTATTGCATAGAAGTTTTCCTTATGCAAAGCGGCACTGAATGGCAGAATATATTCTGAAGTGGCGATGGTATCCGGCCCGGTTTCTGCATAATAACTGTGCACATAATAGAAAAAGGTGTTTTCAGGGGTTCCTACAAATAAAGGATGCTCTTTCATCTCCAGTTTATTCCAACCCATATGCGGAACTTTATCCTCAGGAGGGAATTTCTTTACTTCCAGGTCAAATATGCCAAGACATTCGGTATCATTCTCCTCAGAATGCCTGCACATTAATTGTAATCCAAGGCAGATGCCGAGAAATGGATTTTTGAGTTCAGTCAGGACCTTATCGAGTCCCCGCTGCCTTAAATAGTTCATGGCTGTACTGGCTTCACCCACGCCAGGGAATATCACTTTGTCAGCCGAAGCCAGTTTTTCAGGATCATCCGTGATCTCCGGTTCAACACCCAGGCGGCGGAGGGCATTGGTCACGGAAATAACGTTTCCTGCATTATATTTAACTATAACCGTTTTCACAGCCCAAAACTATATAAAATTAAAGGAATTAATTGGCCTAAAAGAGAAATATAGTGAAAGGTAGGCTGAGGACCCTGGATTATAAATCCAGGGAGAGCGATTTCCCCCTATTGGATTAAAACTCCGGATATTTATATACCCTTTAATCCGGACGCTAATTCAACACTTGATCCGATAGTTTATTCAAGCTTT
>CBDUBA010000187.1:0-6848 GCA_965365275.1 uncultured Cyclobacteriaceae bacterium
ATTGGATCGACCTGTTTGACGGAGAGACCCTGGAAGGCTGGTCAATACATAGTGGATTTGCCAAGTACCGGGTCGAAGATGGTGCCATAGTTGGAAATGCCGTTCAGGGGAGCCCCAATACATTCTTATGCACTGACCAGGAGTTTGGCGATTTTATTCTCGAATTCGAGGTGTTCCTGAAGGATACTGAACTCAACTCCGGCGTTCAGTTCCGAAGTAAGATCGCTCCCGAGAACCTTACCTACTGGCTGAGAAATGAAAATGGAGACATGTACCCAAAATTAATCCCCAAAGACCGTGTTCACGGATACCAGGTAGAAATAGCGGGAGCTGAAGGGGGAACCTCCGGGGGCATTTATGACGAAGCAAGACGGGCCATGATCAGGGATTGGTGGATCGAAAAAGGAACAGAGGCCAGCAAAGCCTTTAAGGATGGACAATGGAACAAATACCGGATCGAATGTAAGGGACAGTCCATTAAGATATGGGTAAATGATATTGTGACAGCGGACATCAAGGATGCGATGACCTCCAGCGGTATTATTGGCCTGCAGGTCCATGATGTGGGTAATGACTCCACACCCTACGAAGTGCGATGGCGAAATATCCGTATCAAGACGCTGGATTAATTTTGAAATAATTCGGTAATCCTAAGTTAACACAAGATTCCGCGCCTCTCTATTTAATGTGAATATCTGGTGTCGCCGGTTGACCTGACGTTCCGGTATCCAAATCCTTATTCGTACCTTAGTGACCTGGCAGGATTTTGAAGCGAGGCTGTAATGGTATGGTAACTGATGGTGATCAGGGAGATGAAAAGAATAAGCCCTGCCGCCAGAAGGTATTCCCAGGGATTTGAATCCACCTTTATTTCAGCCGGATCCATGAACTTATTGATAGCGCCAAGTGGCAAGGCTATTATAAGAGATATTATAAGGAGAAGTATAAATTCTTTAGCTAATAATCTGAAAATTTCACCTGATGTTGCCCCATGTATTTTGCGAATGCCTATCTCTTTTGTTTTTCTTTTGGTAACATAAGCGACCAATCCCAATAATCCAATAACTCCAATCCCGATAGTAATCAATGAAAAGAATCCTATAGTATTTGCCATTCCTTTATATACCTTTAAAGATTCATAATCCATATTATCCTTCAGTAATTGCAATTCAAAAAGAACATCAGAATATAACTCCTTATAAATAGATCTGATCTTTTCAGAAACCTGAGCAAAGCTTGCATCTTCTGATAATTTATAGGAATAGATATGATTACCTACCATCTTACCATCATGTAAAAGCATTATGCTGGGTGGGATCTTAAGTATGGTAGTATACAAATGGTGGTCATTGACCAGGCCAATTACCCGGTAGGTTTTTCCACCGATATCAGTAATTTGTTTCCCAACAGGATCAGTCCATCCGAAATGCCGGGCTGCCGTTTCATTGATTATACACCCCCCCTCAAGATCTGAGGGAATATCCCTTGAAAAATTCCTCCCTTTCAGGATATCCAGGTTAAAAACATTGAAATAATCATAATGAACATAACTTCTTCTAATATTTATCTGCTCTCCTTCAAAAGCACCTTCCCAAGTGACAATAGTACCGGAAGTCCCATTGAAAGGAATAGCCGAGGAGATACAGGCATCCTCAATCTCAGGCTCTGAGATCAACCGCTCCCGAATCAGGTCAAAATCTTCAGCCCCCTGATCTTCATTTATTTTTATCCAGGAGAATAATACATTATCCCTCGAAAAGCCCAGTTCTTTTTTTTCATGATATGTAAACTGGCGGTAGATCATGATGGTGGTCAGGATCAGGAAAGTCGCTATAACAAATTGAATGACGACAAGAGACTTCCTTAATAATGACCTGCCCCCGGTTCCTGAATTGGAAAACCGTAGGAACCTAATAGGCTTAAAAGATGACATATACACGGCCGGATAAATTCCGGCCAGAAATCCGATAACTAAGGCGACCCCAATGATCATAAATACGAATTCAATATTTTGAATGTACCGGATATCCAATTGCCTGTCTACAATCCGGTTAAATAGGGGCAGTGTGAACTCCGAGATAAGGAAGGCCAGAAATACAGAGATGAATGACAATAATACGGATTCAGAAATGAACTGTAGAAACAAAACAGAGCGTCTTCCACCAACAACTTTTTTTATGCCGATCTCTTTGCCTCTTGTTTCAGCGTAAGCCGTAATAAGATTGATAAAATTAATGGCTGCAATAAACAGTGCCAGGCCGGCTACCATGGAATATAATGCTACCAGTAAATACATTCCTCCCAGATCCGAGGGTCTTAAATGGATAATGGAAAAAGGCCTTAACTTCATTGTCCCTTTAGTTTTCTGATCTTTATCCAGCATATATCCGGCTATTTTTTCCTGGAGCGCATCACTCTGGTTAGCGTTCTGAAGTAATAAATAGGTATAATAACTGTAGTTGTTCCAATTATCCGTGAGAGCAACATTATCAACAGTCTTAAGTCCAATGATATTGCATATATAACTGGGCTGAAGGGTTGAATTATCAGGTAATTTTCTGATCACGCCAGTCACCTTAAAAGGAAATTTGTTCCGGATTGTGATCGTTTGACCCAGGGCGCTACCCTCCGGAAAATATTTCCGTGCCAGTTCATCCGTAAGAACTATGGACATAGGTTCAAGGAGTGCCTTAGTCAGGTCACCTTCGATACATTCAAAAGAAAAGATGTTGAACAAGGAAGGCGAAGCATATAAGCCATCGGGTTCATAAAATGTAAGTTTATCTGTGGAAGAAAGATAATCGCCCCAGACGGGCCTGGTTACCACGGCATCTGATACGTCCGGGAATTCGTTTTTAAAATTTTCAGCAATGGGAAAGCAGGTCTGGCTCCATAACTGGTCGCCATCACTCATATGAGCGATCTCCTCCACCCTGTAAATCCTGTCCAGATTGTGGTGAAACGTATCAAAACTATACTCATACTGCACAAGTAAAGCAATGAGGATGAAAGTAGTTAATCCGATCGATAACCCGGCAATATTAAACGTCGCATATATTTTTTGACGATTTAGGTTCCTGAAAAATATGGTAATAAAATGATGTAACATGTCCCGGACATGGTTTTTCTCAATATAACCATTTACAAGTGGAGTGCCAAAAAATAAAATATTGATTATCAGGATATTACGGCTTGGATTGTATCAGAGATGTCGGATTTACCAACAGCAGTGTACTGATTTCTGACACATTGTATCATTGATTAGAATTTATTTTTATTTCATCCTTTCACTGCCCCCATAATCTCCCTTGGATACCAAAAAAATGCGTTCGACCTCACGAAGTCGGTCGCCAAATTCGTATTAAACCATCAACTTAGCCATATCATGAAACTAAATACCAGAATTATGAAAACCATATTTTCAAGACTAATATCATCCGAATCAAGGATTAACTTCCTGTTGCTGCTTGGTATGTTCGCAGGCATTTTAATGATCTCACCTAAATGGAATATCCCCTTTGCATCTTTTTTTCTAGTTGCCATAACATTGCGATATTTCAGAAATACGAGGCTGTGGAAAGCTATCATGTTCACTTTCTTTATATATGTCTCGGCAACCTTTATCGGGAATCAGGGAGTCATGCCTTTTCCTACTCCTGTGATGCTGCCCATTATTATATTCCTTGCCATCATAGGACTAATTCCACTGATTTTAGATAAAATATTTTATAAACGCCTGCCCGTATATCTTTCAATATTTTTATTTCCGTCCATATCATTAATCGTTGAATTCTTTCTTGTTAATGGGCCAAACGGCTCTTTTGGTAATATTGCCTACAACCTTGTGGATATTAAGGTATTGATGCAACTTACATCAATAACAGGGATATGGGGTATATCTTTTATGATCTTTTTATTTGCTACTGTCTCTAATCTTATACTGGAAAATTATGAGACTCAAAAGACGGTAAGGATTTTTTCAACAACCTATGGTGTTTTATTATTAGTAATATTAATTTTTGGTATCATCCGCCTGGAGTTGGGCAAAAAGCGAGTATTGGAAGCTGAAAGGATTAAAATTGCTGCGGTAACTTCTGAAAACAAGGACTGGTCTGTTGCCATACACAGGATAGTTACTGGACAGATCCTTGAGTTTCCCAAAAAGATCGATCAGACATCTCCACAATTAGTCGAATTTCAAAAATCATTTCAGATATTTATCGGAGATCATAAAAATTCGAAATTTGAGTCCGTCTTTTCGGCATTAGAGGAATATTATAATGAGATATTTGATAACTGTCTGGTAGCCATAAATGATGGTGCGAAAGTCATATTATTGTCCGAAGGAGAAATGATATGTTTTGATGATAATGAGAACAGGCTCCTTGAAAGAGCCAAAGAGTTTGCCAGGCAAAATAATATATACTTTTTCTTTTCTATGGGTACGATCTATCCCGAAAAAATGAAAAATAATGAACCCTTCATTGGGAATAAGATCCTGACCATTGATCCGGATGGAAATATTATAGATACATACTACAAAAATGTTCCGGTGGAGAATGTAGATCCATCTATCCCGGGGGATGGCATAATTAACCCTGTAGAAACACCTTATGGCAATTTTTCTCCAGTCATTTGCTATGATGCCGATTTCCCAACAATGATGCGCCAGACAGGACTGAACAACACAGATGTAATTATGGTGGCAACCGGTGACTGGTATTCTATTTCACCTTATCATTCAAAGATCGGCATAGTAAGGTCAATTGAAAACGGTGTTGCTATGTTCAAAACTGTAAGTTACGGATTGTCAGTAGCAGCAGATGCCTACGGTAATATTATTGCTAAAGATGATTTCTTTGAAGATGAACATCATGTGATGATATCGGAAGTACCTGTACACAGAACTTCAACAATTTATTCAAGGGTTGGAGATCTTCTAATATATGCTGCATATTTCTATATATTTTCAATATCAATATATCTGATTGTAGCCAGGTTCAGAAAAAAAAATCAACCTAATTTTGCTTTTGATCCTTCTTTACCATTCATTTAAAATGAATTTTCTTAAGGATCAGGAATTCATATTATAATATTAAATATTTGTTTTCAATTACATGAAAAATGTATAATGGTTCAGGATTTCTACAAACGCCGGTTTTCATTGTAATATTCTTATTTCTCTTTGTAAGCCTGTTTCTTTTCACGCATAATAAGGGAAAACGTATAAGCAATAAATTACTTGGCTTTATATTCCTGTGTTATGGCCTATGGGTATTTGATCTTTATGTGGCTTTTTTTCTTCACGATAAACATCCTTACCTTGTATATATATTCAATAACCTCTTGTGGCTTCTCGGACCATGTCTTTATCAATATACCCATTCTGTGATCTATAAAGATTTCAGATTACGGAAAAAACATCTTTTACACACTATTCCGTTTTTTGTGTTTGTAATCCTGTCAATCTTTACTTTTCATATTCATTCCATTGAGTATAAACGAATATATCTTCAACATGCCTTGACAGATAAAAGCATCCTGATCTGGGGGAGTAGCGCCTTGATCCTGGCTTATCTTTTAACCTATATCAGTTTAGCATTCAAGTCGATTTTAAGGTATCAGGAGATATTAACTAATATAGTCTCAAATTCAGAAAAAATTAGATTGTCCTGGTTGAAGTTTATGCTTATCGGTTCATTCGTGATATTTTTCAGTTTGATTACAGTGGTTCTGAATCAGTATTTCAGATGGGAGGAGAAAATACCGGCTGGATTGATTTACCCCTACATTATATTATTACTAATTTTCATTACATCTATTTTATTTAAATCGCTAAAACAACCTGAAATATTCTCGGGAATAGGTACAGATGAGGCAAAAACTGCGCCCAAATACGCAACCTCCTCCCTGACCAAAGAAGATAGTATAAAGATCAGGGATAAACTGGAACAATTCATGGAGAGTGACAAGCCCTACCGGGATCCGGACCTGTCACTTAAGGGCCTCGCACAAGAATTGAATGTCAATGAAAGGGATCTTTCCCAGGTAATCAATACTAATATTGGATTGAGATTTTTTGATTATGTGAACAAATACAGGATAAATGAAGCCACCTCACTTATAGAAAATCCAACTGATCCTAAAATAACCATTCTAGAAATTATGTATGATGTTGGCTTCAACTCAAAATCTTCCTTTAATACAGCTTTTCGCAAATTCACAGGCATAACTCCAAGTGAATTTAAAAACAGAAGCAGGAACTAGTTATGCCTTACTTCATAAAATCTCTGTTGGGTAAACAAAGGAATTATGGAAGTCGATGTTGAATTACGAAATAGCTCTTTGCGGATGCTCAGAATTAATTGCTATTGGAGCAAAAGGCAAGCCATAGCCAATAACGAATAATTGTTAAATCCATTTTTATTCGTAAATTGATCGGTTACTAAAACCTGAACCCAATGAAATATATTCCTCTCAAGTCTTCATTACACATATTATTGTGCTTAACCCTGACCATCTCATGTGAAAAAAAGACCTCCTATACCGAAATTGAAGATGTCGTTTTGGCTGATGAAAACCGAACTGAAGACTGGCTTGCCTATGGACGGACCCATAATGAAAGGCGCTTCAGTCCATTGAATGATATTAACTTAGACAATATCCAAGATCTTAGAGTGGATTGGTATATGGACCTGCCTAAGGATATCGGGCTGGTATCTACGCCCCTGGTGGTCGATGGTATGCTGTATTTTACAGGGACCATGAATATTGTGAGGGCAGTAAATGCGGTAAATGGAGAATTGATATGGGAATATGATCCTAAGGTAGGTGAAACGATCGGAAAC
>CBDUBA010000188.1:0-6811 GCA_965365275.1 uncultured Cyclobacteriaceae bacterium
GCTACTTTAATGCCGGGAATGATTGATAGCCATACACATCTCTCAATGGATCCTACCATGGACAATTATCTTGATCATTTGAACGATCCCCTGCCTGAGCTTACATTAAGAGCAGTGGCGATGATGCAAAAAGATCTTATGGCTGGGATAACAACTTGCCGTTGTCTTGGTGATAAGGAATTTCTTGATATCGCATGTCGAAAAGGCGTACAAGAAAAACGACTGATAGGCCCTGACCTTCTGGTTGCCGGAAAGGGTATCCGGGCTGCTCAAGGCCATGGATTTGTGGGTTATCCCTTCGATGGCCCTGAGGAGATCAGACAAGGGATTAGTGAAAATGTGTCGAAAGGTGTTGATCTGATTAAATTCTATATTACTGGCACGCTTAAGGGAAAAGGGCAGATCCCCAGCTACCTGACAAAAGAAGAAATTATGTTATTGGTCGATGAATCGCACAAGTCCGGACTGAAAACAGCTTCTCACTGCGTGGGAGGAGAAGGTTTGGACTGGGCATTGGAGGCAGGCCTGGATTCATTGGAACATGCCTACCATATAACCGATGCTCAGATTGAGAAACTGGCCAAATCCAATACCTGGCCTGTATTGACACCTAGCCCCCTTGTTCTGATAAAGCGCATTGAACACCTCCCCGAATCATTAATTCCCGGACATAAAGAAGAAAGGGATCAGATCATTTCCAGAATGACAGCATTGATTTCTTCCGGGATCCCTTTTGCGGTCGGATCCGATGGCATGCATGGTGAGCTTGCTGAAGAAATTAGTTACCTGATCGATATGGGGGCGAGGCACATTGATGCACTTAAGGCCGCTACGATCCATGGTGCGAAAGTAGCCGGACTGGATGATCAAACAGGAAGCCTTGAGACTGGTAAAAAAGCCGACATAATAGCTGTTCAGGGTAATCCTACCAAAAATATAAAAACATTGAAAAATGTAATCGCTGTAATAAAAGAGGGAGCATGGATAATGAAACCGGAAAGATAAAATGATCTATAAAGAACTTATGTTCCCGGATTTTAGCAATGATTGTTTTAATCAAATCATCCGGAGAAAAATCCCTTATTTTCTTCTGATCGCGCTTATCCTCATTTCTTATGGATGTATACAGAAAGCTGATCCTGACAAACTTAATTTGAAGATATCTCTGGTGAATGCGCCTTCTGATATTGTCACATTGGGGGCAATATATCTTTCTGAAAATATTAATCAAAAAAGTTACAGTAAGATAGGTTCCAAGGTATATCATTCAGGCGTCTTATCCGGGGGAAAAGGATCAGCAGAAATAGAATTGTGTCAGCAGGGCTCCATCGAAATTCATATCACAACGACCGCCTATCTGGCCAATCTGGTCAAAAAAACTTCCATTTTCAGCCTGCCGTTTTTATTCCGGGATATGGAGCAGGTGATCAGGCTCTCAAAAAGTAATAGTCCAACGTTGGAGGCAATAAACAAGGAACTGCACGATAAAAACCTTCATGTTATCGCCTGGTGGCCGAGAGGATTCCGTCAGCTGACCAACAGCAAAAGGCCCATCCGGAATATTGGGGATATACAGGGCTTGAAGTTCCGGGTCATGACCAATCAACTTTTTGTAGATAACATGAATGCCATGGGAGCCCACCCTGTACCGATGGATTGGGGTGAGGTGTATAATGCATTACAATTAAAGACGATCGATGGCCAGGAAAACGCCGAAGATGTGATTTACAGCTCAAAATTATATGAGGTGCAACAATATATGACCATATGGGATTATTCAACGGATTTTGAGGTTGTCTTGGTCAATTTTGACTGGTGGAAAGGTCTAGATGAGAATATACGCAGGATAATACAGGAAGTTGCCAATGAGTCGGTTGATTATCAGGTAAAACTCCTTGAAAAAAATACAATGGAACTCAGGGAGAAAATTACCCGGAATAAAATGCAAATATATTATATGGATTTAGACGATAAATTAATTTTCAGAAACGCGGTTAAGCCTGTTTGGGATGAATACACCAATTTGTTTGGCGCTGAATTTACATCAGCCTTTCTGGCTGAACTTGAAAATTATTGAATTGATATCAATATCTAATGATCAGTTAAGCAAATATTTTAAAATGGAAAATCGAAAAGTAAAAAGCTGGATCAATAAATGGTCATTTGATGATATGGAAGGGTATTTAATGGTACTTATCACCTCAATGCTGGTCATCGATGTGTTCCTGGGTATACTGGCACGGTTCATACATTTTGAGCATGTTTTTGCAACTGAGCTGGGTAAATATTTGTTTATCTGGTTGTGTTTGATAGGGGTTTCAGCAGCAGCTAAAGATAATCAGCACATCCGGATAAGCTATATAGTGGAGAGATTGCCAATAAATCCCAGGATTACCTGGATCATGAGCCAGTTGATTTTTTTATTGTTTGCGATCCTGTTCTTATACCTGAGTTCAAGATTAACATGGATGCATTTTACTATGAATAAATCTGCTGTGGGTTTTAATTTTCCGATGTATGTTTTCACACTTGCCATGCCGGTCGGATTTTTCTTAACTTCAATACGATTAATTAAGGATATAGTAAATCATTCGCGTGAGTCCGGGATAAACAGATGGAATCAAAATCCTTCGGATAAATTGAATTAATGTGTAATGTCAACTAAGAATAAAAAATATTAAGCGATGTCGGCTACCCTATTGACCATAATATTATTTTTTGTTTTCATGATCATGGGTGTTCCTGTTTCGGTCAGTATGATATTGGGATTGATCCTCTCGGTGTTGTTTTTTGATATGTATGCCATGATAAGTATCGCTACACTATTTTACAGTGCTCTTGACAGTTATTTGTTGGTGGCCATCCCCTTATTTATGCTTGCTGGTATAGCTATGTCATTTGGAGGTGTTGCCAGGCGCATATTTGACTTTTCTGAATCCATATTAGGTTTTCTTCCCGGCTCCTTGGGTGCAGTAAACATTACGGCGAGTATGATCTTTGGTGGATTGAGTGGATCCTCTGTAGCAGATGTTGCCGGTTTGGGATCAGTCGAGATCAAAGAGATGAAGGCCAGGAACTATCCGCTTAAATATGCAACCGCGCTGACCATTGCATCTTCAACTATGGCAGTAATTATTCCGCCAAGTATTCTGTTGATAATATATGCGACTATAGCCAACGCATCGGTTGGAGAAATGTTGGCGGCCGGATTGGTACCCGGAATATTTGTTGCTTTTTTGTTAATTGCTGCCAATACTATACTGGCAATTCGGAATCAATGGACACCCCTACGGAATTTTTCTGCCAGAAAAATATTACGAACCGGGTATGTAGGAATACCTGCCATGCTGGCCCCTGTAATTATTCTAGGCGGTATATTTTTTGGGACATTTACACCTACCGAAGCCAGTGCAGTGGCATTTATTTATTGCATCCTGATAGGGATTCTTTTTTACAGGGAATTGAACTTTAAGAAATTATACAATATTGTTTATGAAGGTGGCCGTACAACAGGAATTGTTGCCCTGGAATTGGCAGCCGGTTTGCTCTTTTCAAACCTGATCACGATAGAAGGCATACCCGGTATTCTTACTGAATCCATTGCTGGTTTTACTCAAAATCCTATATTGATTATGTTGATGATCAATATTGTATTGCTTGTTGCTGGCATGTTTCTCAATCCGGGATTTTCAGTTATTGTATTTACCCCCTTGTTACTTCCACTGGCTGAAAGCATTGGATATGGTCCCCTGCATTTTGGCATAATAATGGTCACTAATCTGGCTTTGGGCCTCATTACCCCACCGGTAGGCGCCTGTCTTTACATGGGATCTGTTGTTTCCGGCCTTCGTGTGGAACAGATTATCCGAAACCTCGTGCCATTTTATATTGTACTTGCCATAGCCCTGATCTTCATTATTTTACTTCCTCAAATGAGCCAGGGCTTTGTTGATTTGATTTTCTAAGGACTTTTATCATTGACAAATCCTTATTTCTTTTTAAATTATATTCAGTTGTCCTATACGCTTTTAGGATATGCATAAAGCTATTGGAAATAGAAAATAAAAATTAATTATTACATTTCTCATTATGAACACCATGATAAATCCAGATAATTTCTCAAGAAGACAATTTATAAAAACTGCGGCAAAAGGTTCTCTGATGACCTTTGGAATGGGATCATTATCCTCTACGGCATTAGGTGCCCTGGCACAGATCGATTCAATGAAGATCACGAAAATTGAAGCAGTCCGTTTTAACGACAGCATCGAGATCGGCGGTGGATCAGGTGGATCGGGAAAGGCAGAATTTTGCTGGGTAAAATTATATACTGACCAGGGATTTATCGGAACCGGGGAAACCTATCCGTTTTCAAATGGAGAGCTGGGAACTTTGAAAGATTATGCAGATGACCTTATAGGAAAAGATCCGAGAGATATAGATGGAATATGGAAGCGATTATATCATAATATGGCTATGAGAAATGCCGGGGGGGCAGATATGAGGATAATCAGTGCGATTAATATGGCTCAGCTTGATATTCTGGGACAGGCATCTGAATTACCATTGTATCGACTTATTGGTGGAAAAACGCGCAATAATGTTAAAGTGTATAATACCACTACAGACTATTGGGCGATTAATAATATGAAAATGGGTCCGGATACTGAAGCGATTGTAAGATTTCTGATGGAAAGAGGGATTCAGGCCATGAAGATATATCCGTTTCATGCCCAGGGCCCATACATTTCCGCAAAGGAAATAGATTCAGGCCTGGAATGGATCAGGGATATTAGGGAAGTTGCCGGAAATGAAATGGATATCTGTGTCGATTGCTGGGGCAGGTTTGATTTACCTGGCGCACAGAGAATCGCCAGAGCCCTTGAACCCTATAATATTTTATATCTGGAAGATGTCATGCTGATGAACAATGCAAAATCCTATTCGGCCCTTGCCATGGAAACTTCTGTACCAATTTGTATGAGCGAAACCCTGGCTACCCGTTATGAATACCGGGAATTCTTTGAAAACAAAGCTTGTGATGTGATCATGTATGATCTAACATGGTGTGGTGGAATTTCTGAAGCCAAAAAAATATCAGATATGGCTGATACGTATTTCATACCCACCTCTCCGCATACTTGTGGCGGTCCTTTGTTATGGTTTGCATCAATACATCTTTGTACCGCACTTTCTAACTTTCTGATAATGGAAAGCAACTACTGGAAATATACTCATCAATATCCCTATTTTATAAATAATGTTCCTGTTCCGGAAAATGGGTATGTTGCCCCGCCTGAATTACCAGGACTGGGTGCAGAGATCAATCCGAAGATCTTAAAAAATGGTGATGCAATAATTGAAACGGTAGCTGAGATTTAATGAATACATATTGATTTTTAGATAGATATTCAGTTTATTAAGCTGATATGGATCCTGATGAAAATGAAAAAAAATTGATTCCATGGTAGGATTATAAAATATACATTGGATTCGAATTTTTTCATTAGCAACAGCCTTTTATTTAAATTCTGGAAAAAATAGTGTATAAAATATGACTAGGAATTTTATATAAAGACTTTCTATGAAATGTTTAATGTTTTATTTAATGCAATACTTTTTTAACTTATGTTAAATTAATACTTATAATCATGTCCAGAAAAAGATATTCCCGCCGCACTTTCATTAAACAGAGTTCCTTAACAGGTATGGGAACGGTTATAGCACCGAAAATAGCAACAGCTGCCAAACTGAATACCAGGTTTCTTTCTGAGGAACCCGCGGTTCTTGGCGGATCACCGGTGCGGTCAAAAGACTGGCCGTCCTGGCCACAATGGTCTCCGGAAAAAAATGAGAAAAGTGTTCTAAACGTGATCAGGAAAGGAGTCTGGTCACGTGATAAGGTAGTTACAGAATTCGAAAAACGCTGGGCTGAGACCATTGGGACGAAAAGATGCCTTGCCGTGGTTAATGGAACAAATGCACTGATAACCAGCCTGGTGCAAATGGATATTGGGGCCGGGGATGAAGTAATTGTGCCTCCGTATACCTGGATCTCTACCATTCAGGCTGTACTAATAGCTGGCGCCATGCCCGTGTTTGTGGATACGGATCCTGAAACCTATCAGATCGATGCAGAGAAAATAGAAGAAAAGATCACATCAAAAACCCGTGCCATATTACCGGTCCATATTCTGGGTATGCCGGCGAATATGGTGCGGATCATGGAGATTGCAAAAAAACATAATTTACTGGTACTGGAAGATGCTTGTCAGGCCTGGTTGGCCGAGGTAAATCACCAGATCGTCGGGACCTTTGGTGATGCAGGTTGCTATAGTTTCCAAACAACAAAGCATTTACCACTCGGTGAGGGCGGAGCCATTGTAAGTGACGATGAAGGTTTTATGGACCGGTGTTACTCGTATCATAATGTCGGATTTCCATATGGTGGCGTCATTGGCGATGTCGGGGCAGGTTCAGTCATGTTGGGTACAAAATTGCGAATCACCGAATACCAGGCTGCTATCGGATTAACCTTACTCGAGGACCTGGATGAACAGACGACAATCCGAAATAACAGGGCAGCGTATCTGAGGTCAAAAATAGAAGATATCCCGGGCATCGTTCCTTATAAGTTGTATGACACGGTGACACGTTGTGCTTTTCATATGTTCGCATTTCGATATAAGGAGGATGAGTTTAAAGGTTTGGGCAGGGAGGATTTTCTTAATGCTTTACGGGCAGAGGGAATTCCATGTATGAGTGGTTATGCTCCCTACCTGAATACCCAACCCTATATTGAACACGCCTT
>CBDUBA010000189.1:0-6751 GCA_965365275.1 uncultured Cyclobacteriaceae bacterium
ATTGAATTTTGTGGATTTAATTCATCCCCTGTGTTTGATGTGACTGCTACATAATCATCCACACCATCAAATTCTAATGCATTTCCTGATCCTTGTGCAAACAGGTCTGATGAATTGTATACGGTCAGCACTATCAGGAAGAAATTCAAGAAAAGTTTAAAGAGTAAAGATGTTTTCATATTTGAATCCTTTATAGATTATTTAAATGGTTGAAATTAATTTAGGATTTTTTCTTTGTAATTCCTGAAATATCAAACCATAATTCTTCAAATATTATAAAGATTATCCTAAATTTAAATGCCTATATAATGTCTTTTCCTCACTACCCTTTATCGGTAAATTTTAGTAATGACGAATTATTAACACATAATTTAAGATATAATACAAATTTTTCCAAGAATTTTTATATTTTTCTTACAAATAATTTGTTTATGGTTTTTTAATAGTGTGTCAAGTTTAAAAATATGCAGAAATTAATCAGCCGATTCAAAAGGCACACTGTTTTGCTATTTTACAATATCCACCTACTATCATTAATAACAAAAACATATGAAATTGAGTAATTTTACATAATTGTTCAGTTAGGACAATCGCATATTATTAGATGATAGAGTTATGAGAAGAGGATTTATGAATATTTTTTCCATTGTTCTTATATTTTCAATTAGTTGTTCAAATGAGGAACTAAGTCCTATAAATGATATAAATCCAATCGATCCGATAAGCATTGATGTGGACAAGTTCAGCCGTGGTTTCAGGGGGTTTAATCTGCAGGGAAAATTTGATGTGCACTGGTCAAATGCAGGATTCAGGGAGGAAGAATTCATAATAATGAATGATCTGGGATTCAATTTTGCCAGACTTCCCCTCGATTACCAGACCTATACTGAAAATGATGACTGGGATACTTTCCTGGAAGAAGAAGTAAAAGAAATAGACCAGGCGATTGAATGGGGAAAACAATATGGTGTTCATGTTTGTATCAATTTGCACAGAGCTCCGGGATACTCGGTTAACAAATCTCCCATCCCACCTAATCAGCAATTGGACTTATGGACTAATCCGGTGGCTCAGGAAGCATTCGTAAATCATTGGGCATATTTTGCAAAGAGATATAGGGATATTCCTTATGATGAGGTCAGTTTTAACCTGATTAACGAACCAGCTGATGTGGATGAAGCAACCTATGTTGATGTCATGCAGATGGCAATTGACAAGATCCATGAGATTAATCCGAACCGGATCATTTTTGTTGATGGTATCGACTGGGGGAACCACCTGATCATGTCACTCAAAGGTGCCAGAAATATCATTCAAGCCATACATATGTATGAACCCTTTAAACTAACTCATTATAAGGCAAATTGGGCAGAAGGTTCAGATACCTGGCCTATACCTGAATGGCCTATCACCGATATTTCAAACTACCTGTACGGATCGTGGAAAAGTGATTTGCAGTCACCTCTAATAATTGAAGGCACATTCTCCATGGATGATACCATCACCATCAATGTACATCAGGTTTCTATAGAATCCACCCTCCAGATCAAGCTTGATGATACGGAGATTTACAGTAAACATTTCGTTTGCGGGCCTGATCTTGGTGAAGATTGGACGGAGATCAATTTAACTCAATGGGGGTATCAGAATTACTCCAGGAAGGATTATTCTGTTGTTTTACCCTCGGGTGGATCAAAATTGACTATTTCCAATACTCAAGGAGACTGGATGACGATGAATAAAATTACTATTTCTACTGCTAATTATAAAAATGAGATAATCCCCGGTAACACAGCCTGGGGATCGAGGCAGGATTCTTACAAAATTACCTCTGATGGAGAAATTACCCACATTGATGGTTCTCCGGTTCTTGCATTGGGAGATTTAAAAGAAACATTGGAAACTGCTAAATCTGAGCAAATCCCAGTAATGATACAGGAATTCGGCGTTTATAATAAAACCCCCCATAATGTTACACTGGATTATTTATCAGATGTCGTTGATATGTACAATGAGTATAATATTGGATATGCACTGTGGAACCTGATCAATGATTTTGGCATCCTTGACTCTGATAGAAATGATTGTAATTACACCCCTTATAATAACAGGCAACTTGATCAGGCAATGCTGGATATATTGAAAGGTAACTAATTATTCTAACACTCAAAAAATAAAATTAGTTTCCATATGCGAAGATTTCGCTTAAAACAGGTGATTTTAATCCAAATACCTTGAAAAGTAAAATTGTAGCTCAGATATTACCTAAATCAATAGTATTGAGGATAAGTTAAAATTTCTCGGATCTGATTGGTTTCCTGGGGATCAAATTCAAGTTTCATAACTTCCATTTGATCTTGCGTGACAAATACTGAATTTTTTGGATCCTGCAGGATTAATAACAGATTATCAATATTTTTTATCTCCCCAACTACCGAAGGATTCCCCTCTATGATGTGGTGATACTGGCTAAGTGTTAGAATTATCTTTGCCATATTAATTGATTTAGAAAATATTACATATTCTCTTACAATAACTGGCCGTATAATATATTTATACGTCATTAAAAAGACTAAGGTTCCTAGCGGATGAATATTACAATAAAAATCAATATCACTGGTTGAAATCTAATAGTATCCTTGCATGAGTGAGGATATAATTAAATTAACAAAAACCATTTTGGTTCTCATTAAAATCACATAATGTTAATAATCAGATAATAGGATTTAGAAACAATATGCCTAATATTGTCCGAGTTTAGTTCTTCTAAACAACATCTTCTTACATACCCTAATTACCACATCCCTATCCCTCGTTACGCAGGCGGGGGATTTTTTATTTCTTCACAAAGAGATCCATGCTGATCCTTTTGCGCCCAGAAGAATACTACTTTTTGCTTTTCCTGAATTCTACGGCTTTTCGTACGGAGCCAAATTCCTTTAGCAGGTGTTCTGCTTCCTCCTCAGGAACCCCTAATTCGTCCATGATCATACGCGTTCCCCTTCCGATCAGTTTAATATTGGTAAGCTGCATATCCACCATCTTATTCCCTTTTACCCTACCCAGTTTTATCATTACAGAAGTTGATATCATATTCAATACCAGTTTTTGCGCGGTTCCAGATTTCATTCGCGTACTCCCGGTAACAAATTCCGGTCCAACTATCACTTCAATTGGGAATTCTGCAGCCTCAGCAAGTTTTGTGTCAAGATTACATGTAATACAACCAGTCACCATTCCCTCTGCCCTCGCCTTGGTCACCGCTCCTATTACATAAGGCGTTCTACCACTCGCAGCAATCCCTATAACTACATCATTTTCATTTATATCATAATCCAATAGATCACGCCAACCACCTTCGAAATCATCCTCTGCAAATTCCACTGCTTTTCTTATAGCCTGATCACCTCCGGCCATCAGTCCGACAACCAATCCATGGGGCACACCATATGTAGGAGGACACTCGGATGCATCCACGATACCAAGTCTCCCACTTGTACCTGCCCCAACATAAAATAATCTCCCACCCTTTTTCATCTTATCTACTATCAAAGGAACCAGCGCTTCTATCTGAGGAATCGACTTGGCCACTGCATGTGGTACGGTTACATCTTCCCTGTTGATATTTTCAAGAAGTTCTTTTATGGACATCTTTTCAAGATTGTCATAATTCGAGGATGATTCTGTAATACTCATATTAATTTACTGTTTCTTTGATAAGTGATACTCTATCAGGCCTTCTATCGGATTTGCCTCAATTTTACCTGATTCCAATTGATAATTATTCAGGACTTCCTTTAATATTTTCTCATATATGACAGAAATAGAACCTATAAATCCTATTTTATATTCACGATATCCATCATACCTGATCACATACTCCTGAATAAAATTCTCAAAACTATAATATACGAGATCATGCATATACTTATGATCCAGGTATTCATAAATATATTTTGAGAATCCTGCTAAATATTTACTGGGTATAGCGTCCTGCTTAACATGTTTTAAGACTTCCTCTTTATCTATCCCTATTTCCTCATACATGATTTTAAGGAGATCATCAGGCATATCCTCACGCAGGAAGTCCCTTATGAATTGCTTACCAAGAAATGCCCCGCTTCCTTCATCTCCCAATATGAATCCTAATGATGGGATTGATTTTAAAATTTTTTCTCCATCATAAATACATGATCCCGATCCTGTTCCTAGAATGCACACGATGCCGGAATCTTTCTGGAATAATGCCCTTGCAGCACCCAGCAGATCTGTATTGATAGAAATAACTTCAGCGTCAAACTGGTCTGCCAATGCCTTACGCACAATTCCTTTCTGGCTGTCTGTGGAACAACCTGCACCATAAAAATATATCTCTTCTATGGGCATTCCTGATAATTGAGCTCTTGCCTCGCTTACTTCCTTTGCGACTTCCTTCGGATTATTATAATATGGATTTATACCTGCTGTATTCGCTACCTTGACTTTTCCAGCGCCATCTGTGCATTTCCATATCGTTTTAGTGGAGCCACTGTCCGCAACTAATATCATATCTTATCCTATTTCGCCTTTAGATTTGGATTATCGTCGGGAGGTTCACAGAACCAGGCCAACTTTTCTTCAATATCCAATCCATCCGGCAACTGACTGGCATCAGGATGCGTCTGTTCAAATATTTCAAGCATTCTCATCTGCAATTCCTTTAGCTTTTCAGCATTTGCCGGATCTTTCGAAACATCAGTAGTCTCCTGAGGATCATTTGCCAGATCATATAATCTGTGCCTGATCCCCGTCGGTGGATTCCCGGTTTCATATCCCTGTGCCAGGTCGTGTTTTCCTGTGGTATAAATATACTTCCAGTTTACTGTTCGAACCATGGCTTTATTGTCCGCCAGAAATTCAGAGAAAACTACATCTCGTCTATTATTGTAATCACCCTGCAAGTAAGGTGCGAGACTCCTCCCCTGTACATCGGTTTTTTTATCCACACCCAAAAGATCCACTATTGTTGGAACCACATCTACAAATTCAACCAACTCCTTCCTGACATTTAATTCAGGTCGCATACCCCCCGCTTTAATGATCAATGGTGCACGTACCGCTTCCTCCCACATCATATGCTTCTCAAACCTTTTGTGATCATTCAACAGGTAGCCGTGATCTCCCAGATAAACAATGAGCGTTTTCTCGGCGATCCCAGCCTTTTCCAATCCATCCAGAACCATTCCCACATTTTTATCGAGATATTCAACTGAAGTATAATATGCAGAAATAATACCCTTCCGTTCTTCTTCTGTCAGGTCCTTGAAAACAAGCGGAATAAATTCATCATCTTCCGGACTGCCAGTTGGTAAAGGCATTTTGGCAGGATCATATTTTCCAGCATATTCTATGGGGAAATTAAACGGGCTATGCGGCTCATGGAAACCTACCCACAATAGAAACCGTTCATCCTTATTGCTATTAATAAACTCAACAGCCTTATTGGCATAATATGTTCCTATGCTCTCCTCATCATACTTATCAGAAGGATTAGCCTCCGAATTTAACCAGATACGGGCAGGATCCCTGAATGGTTTCCAATCAGGACGTACAGAAATCGTTTCTGGTGGTGTTCTGGGTGGATTTTGCTCAAGATGTTTAAAATAATCCCGTCGTTCTATTTTTATATCGAAACCATGATTTAGGCCGTTATTAAAATGGTTCTTCCCAATAATGGCCGATTTGAATCCAAAAGATTTCAGGTGATCTGCCAGTGTAACTTGTTCCTCCGGGAAAGAGGTAGTCAGAAGGGTAACGCCTGTTGCATGCGGGTATTTGCCTGTCAGAAGAGATTGTCTGGAGGCACTGCATAAGGGAGAATTAGCAAAAGCATTTGCAAACAATAATCCCTGATCAGATAATTTGTCGAGATTCGGAGTTTTAATTATGTTATTTCCCAATCTCCCCAGTACACCGGCAGCATGATCATCCCCTATTATAACAACAACATTTTGTATTTGAGGAACCTGATCACCCTCATCAGAATCTTTCCTGCTATCGCAAGAGGTTATTATGATAATCATCGCCAGATAAAAAATTACTTTCGGGTACATTTTGAGCATATATTTAAAAATAAAAGCAAAATTAACGAATTACGCCTTTAAATTCTTATTTTTCTACTTCCTGCGTTGAGGTTCCGTAGTTTAATGATAATTGAAAGGCCGTGACGATCAATTATCATGCAGACTGATGATAGTATGTTCAAAATTATCATCTACGAATCCAGGCAAATATTGGTATTTAATTTTGATTAGAATAAAATGGATAAATCCTCCTTCTTTCAGGATGTTTATGATGTGGTTAAACTAATACCTTCAGGCAGGGTAACTTCTTATGGTGCTATCGCAAACTTTCTTGGTACAAAAAGTAGCGCAAGAATGGTAGGCTGGGCATTGAATGGTTCATTCGGGCAGGATATACCCGCGCACAGGGTGGTCAACAGGAAAGGTATCCTGACCGGAAAAATCTACTTCGGGGGGAATACGATGGAAGACCTGCTGAAAGCAGAAGGAGTTTGGATCAGGGAGAATCAGATTGTAAACTTTAATGAAGTGTTTTGGGATCCGGCTACCGAACTTTTATGAAATTTTGGTGCGATCGGATTCGATATTAAACAGGGATGCAATAAAATTTCAATTATTGAATTTTAAGTACTTTATATCTTTGAAATTCTGAATTACTGGAATGACATCGGAAAGCCAAAGCAATGCAA
>CBDUBA010000190.1:0-6680 GCA_965365275.1 uncultured Cyclobacteriaceae bacterium
GATTTTATATAACATTATATTTGGATTGAATATCTTAGGGAAATTATCTGTTGTATAAACACATTGTTTTTATACAACAGATTTACTTCATGAATAACCAATAGTAGAATTCTTTCAAAAAATTAAGTAAAAGTTAATGACGAATAATAGGATAAAATTTCTTACAGATTCAACCCCTTTATATACATATAATACGACGGACATGGTAATACTATCTAAAATTTACCTGTTTAAGAATCTCGAATACCATGCTCAAATTTAAAATTCCGCACGTCTTTATATTCCTTTTTTGGATTATCATATTCTGTTCTATACTCACTTACTTCATACCCAGCGGAAGTTACGAACGAACTACACGTAACTATGGACGTGTGACGCAGACCGTAGTCGTTCCCAATAGCTATAAGGAGGTGCCCAAGCACTATTCACTCAAGGGTACCTTAATTGGAGAAGATTTGGAGGGAAAGTCAACCCCTGTCTCAGTACTCGGTGTGCTAAGTGCTATTCCAAAAGGCATGGCTGATGCAGCGATACTGGTATTTTATGTATTTATCATTGGGGCCGTAATCACACTTATACAGTATACAGGTACCATCAATGCATTCCTGTTTGCATTGATTTCGAAATTCCAAAGAAGACCAAAACAACTTCTTTTATTAATTTATATGACAATTTTTTCAGGTTCTTCCTTTATGGGTATAGGGGGAGAAATAACCATTGCTATGATTCCGGTATTTCTTTTCTTATCCAAGCGGTTGGGTTACGACCGGCTGTTTGGATTGGGATTATTAGGGATACCTGTATATTTGGGTTGGAGCACAGGAGTAACAAATCCTTTCACAGTTCAGATCGCCCAGATTATTGCTGAGTTGCCAATTGGTTCAGGAATAGGGCTAAGATTTATTCTATTCGGCGTTTATGCGGCAACTGGATTCTATTTCCTTATGCGATACGGAGATAGAGTAAAGAAAGATCCTTCACTTAGTCTGATGAATGATGATCGCTTTGAATACAAAGAGTTCGAATCAATAAAGGAAAGTAAATTAGAAAAGAAACATATTTTCATTCTCGGCTTTTTTGTGGTGTCCTATGCCGCCATACTTATTGCTGTTCAAACCATTGGATGGGGATTGATTGAAATGAGTGCATGTATTATTGGAATGATAATTATTATAACTAAAATCTCAGGTATGACCGGTGACGAGTCAATGGCAGCATTCACAAAAGGCCTGGAGATTATGATTATTCCAGCATTGGTAGTGGGTGTGGCGCGTGGTATATCTGTTGTACTTCAGGAAGGAATGATCATTGATACTTTGATACATCATGCGACTTCCGTCCTATTGAGATTGCCCAGGATTGCAGCCGCAGAAGGAATGCTATTCTTTCAATCGGGTCTCAATTTTTTTATACCATCCGCCTCGGGTCAGGCCTTGGTTTCAATGCCATTGATGACTCCTATTGCAGATATATTAGGCATATCACGCCAAACTGCGGTTCTTGCATTCATATTAGGAGATGGACTGTCAAATATTATCATACCGACAAATGGAGTGTTATTGGCCATGTTGGGATTAGCCAGAATTTCATTTGAGAAATGGTTCAGGTTCGTTTTACCACTATTCATAGTAAGTAATATTTTGGCTTTAGTATTTATTGCCATGGCTATTATTATAGGTTATTAGCCATGTTATTATATTGATCCATGGCTTAATAAGCAGGGGATATGCCATATGGTCTAATACCCAAAACACAACAATGGTTATACGTAATTGCTAACCAAATCTGGAAAAAAATCATTCATATATCTATTTGCAAATTTCTACCCGGAGATTATTTTTAGCCAGTTAAATTTTTAGACTAAACATTTAAGCTGGATAATTCCAAAGATCTTGTACTCTTCAAAATTCATAAAAAGATTGGCATCACATTACCATTTTTGATCGGATAATCAGATCATTGAGGATCTGAATTTCCCAGGATGTATCATTTCAGATTTGCGAGGATGTGCTAACTATTTATTTATTTAAAACTGGTATATCACTGAATGACTGAATCCCAGACTCAATGTCACTTAATATCCTGAATACTTCTTTATTCATATTTCTAACCTTGGAATACATATCCTGTAACTCATGGTTATAAGCGATCAATTCTTTAATTCTTTCAAGAAACAACATTCTGGATCTATAGTGACTCATAATTGTGATAGCAAATCCATCTCCATAGATTTCATAAAGGTTAAAAAACTCATCAAGTGTTATAGCACGAGTGGAATTAAGCCTTTCTGTTAGATTTGATGGAGACATCCCCAAATGATCTGCAACCTCTCGCAATCTAATTTTATTTTTTTTGAAGTAATCTTTGATTACAATGTTGATATGAGTTGACATAACTAATTTTTATTCGCAATATACGAATTATACATAAGGATATTTATAATTTATTCGCTTTATGTTAATTTTGATATACTAAACAGTAGAAGTCATCAAATAAGGTTGAGCAGATTTTTTATTTGATAAAATCCTGCCGTTTGGATTAACATACCGGAATCACGTATTAATTTTTTAGATAGAGATTAAGATTTGTTCGTTGTTTTAGGTTATCCAAATGGTGGGATTTTTATTACTTACAAGTACTGAATTAGACTTTGGTGCTATGTAAAATTTTATGGATTGAATATCTTAGTATACTATGCGTAGTATAAGCACAATACCTTTATCCACAGTTCGAGACATTCCATTAAAATGTATATTATAAAAACCAGTGCCTGACACGAGGTTAAGATGCATACCTGCTACCATTCTAATTGCATACCTTTTCCCCATTGACTAAATTTATGCGATATTAATTTTATTAGTAATTCCGGCATAATAATCCACCGGTGAGCCGTTAGCAATAATTAAAAAGCAAAAGATAAATGATTATTATAGAAATCATTTTAATGGGTGTTTTTGCCACACTTTTTATGGATTTATTAGCTGGTTTTCTTGTGAAAAGAAGAATCATTTATTCATTTATAGATTCTGAATCTATTGGCCGATGGTTTCTCTACATGTTTAGAGGAAAGTTTATACATAAGGATATTTATAAAACGCCTACATTAAAAAATGAAAAGTTATGGTGCTTTATTTCTCATTATTTGATTGGGATTCTGCTAGCGGGAATTTATCTATTCATGGAATTAAAAATACCTATTGTTCGCGAAGTAGTCTGGTCTGCTCTGGTATTTGGAATTGCAACGATAATTTTTCCCTGGTTTTGGCTTCTTCCAAGTATAGGCCTTGGTTTTATGGCTTCAAAATCTTCAAAAAGATTACAGATAATAAAAACTAATTTTATTAATCACACAAATTTTGGATTGGGATTGTTTTTATGGATAATTTTTCTTCATCCTTTTTTTAATTGATAACTATAGTATTTACTCCTGTCTTTTTATCAGCCTGCAAATTCTAAATTAAAACTTTTGCTAACATATTATATAATAAAGGGCATATACTGAGTGCTTTAAAAACATGTAGAAGCTACACCCGTTCCAATTGTATTAAAAACACCCTTTTACTATCTTTAACAACATACAATTTTTGACTATATCCGGTACAACATTATACCGGCGAATCCTTAAGCCCAATTTAATTTTGGCTCCTTTGTAGAAAGGGCCTGGAATTTTTGATGAATAATAAAACACCAATCTATTGAGTCTTATGCTAGGCTTCGACATCAGATCAAATATCTGGAAAATGTACCTGGTAAATTTTCTGAAGAATTTACAATTCTTCGGATCAGTTGCCATTCCATTTTTTCTTGAGTGGGCCAAGGTAGATTATACAAGAATTTTCATTCTTCAAGCTTCCTTTATGTTTTGGGTATTTGTATTGGAGATCCCTACTGGAGTGGTTGCCGATAAATTTGGCAGAAAGGTCTCAATACTATTAGGCGGACTGTTTGTTGCAATTTCTTTTTCAATATATGGCCTTGTAAACAACTACTGGATTTTCTTTGTGGCTGAATTTTTTGGTGCAATCGGGTTTACTTTACTTTCAGGAGCAGATAAGGCACTGATATACGATTCTCTTATTCATACAAAAAAAACCGGCGAAGCGGAAGTTATTTTTTCAAGATATGAATCTGCAGGGACATTGGGTTTATTAATCGGCTTTCCGATAGGTTCTCTGATAGCCGGCTCAGATATCCTGCCCTATCCGGAAACGCTTCCCCTGACATTCATCATTTCCGGAATATTCCTTTTGCTTACCTTTTTTGTTGCGTTTACTTTGAAGGAACCGGAAAGAAAAGAGAAAGTGGAAGAATTTATAAGGGAGGGAATTGATGGATTCAAATACATCTTCAGGCATAAAAAACTAAGGGTTTTTGCCTTAAATTTTGCCCTGATCTCTGCAACAACTGCCTTTATGTTCTGGTTCTACCAATCCTTGCTTGGAGTTGTGGGATTTGATATCAAATACAATGGTTTTGTCGGAGCAGGATCAAATCTTTTTAGTATGCTATTGCTCTTGAACACTAAAAGAATAGGAAAATTATTTGGGATGAAAAATACATTGTTTTATTCTGCGCTCATTCCCGGATTGTTTTTTGCAGGACTATTCTTTTTCAGAAATATTTATTTCGTTCTTGTCGCAATTTTCATGATTATTGGATTGAAGATAATGCGAGCTCCTGTTTTATCCGATTTTATGAACAGGCATATTAACAGCAGAAACCGGGCAACTGTTCTTTCCGGGGTCTCCATGCTCGAAAAAATTGTTATCATGATATTATACCCGATCATTGGATTACTGGCGGATTATTCACTCTGGACAACCTTTTTATTTTTGGGAACTGTAATTATTATTATTTCATTTATAAATAGAATAAAAGCTGAACATATTGATTAAAGTTTCTAGCCCCTGTCTCTTCTAAGGGATTGTCAATTTTTTGGAGAGCGACATAATACAAGCTTTGCTTCGTAGTTTTCCAAAGTGAAACATTTGAAGGTTTGATATTCGGACCTGATTACCATATGTAATTAATTAGATTTCAGCCGGTTAGAAACACTCCGCTGAGTAATCCAAAATTAACTGAGTAACAAATCGCTGACGATGATAAATTGGTATGTTGTCGTATAAATACATTACTTTATTACTGCATCGGGTAACTAGAAGTTGGATTTTTCAGGCCTATTATTTTTTCCTATGCCCAAAGATCGCAGACTCGCTGTCTTTATGTTTCGGATGTTTTGAGGTAGATGGTACTCTTGGTTATGGATGAAGAATAAGCGTTGATAATCGCAGTAGCATTATCATTCTAAGGTAAAGGGAGGTTCATCTTTTTCAGGAGTGCAATATAACGTGGATTATTTATCAGCTGCTCATAACTTTCCCCCCCCCAAGTTGATATATAGGTCACATTAGGATCTCTATTCTCATACATGATTTCCATTATTTCCACAGCTTTATCGAATTCTCCTATATCAATATAATCAATTGTCAACCAAGCCCTTTGATAATATAATGGACCATTTTCCTTAAAATTCTTTTCTACGATATTGATAATCTGTTTTTTAGTAGCTACATATCCGTACTCCCTTAAGGTTTTTTCAAGGGATTTATAGGTTTCTTCATCCCATATATTGAATAGTCTCATTGATTCAAGCCATTTATCATAATTTCCCAATCCTTCATTTCCCTTTATCAGGTTACCAAAAGCAAAATAGTTATTTGGATCAATTTTAAGTGCTTTATTAGCGTGATCCAGCATAGATTGCCATTCATCAAATCTCCATATTACCTGACAATACAACCCCAGGATAAGCGGCTGCTCAGGGTCCAGCTCTAAGGCAAGCTCCGCTCTGCTCTTTGCTTCGTCCATCCTTCTGAGGATCAATAATAAATGAGCATAATATATTTGAGCAAATGCATTGCTTGGATTAAGCTCAATGGTTTTCAGAAATTCTCTTTCTCCTTTCTGCCAGTTCCACTCTACCCATACTGCTATTAGTGCACTGTTGTAATGTGCTTCCTCGGAATTGAGATCCAGGGTTAGGGCAGTATTGAGATTTTCATATATCTTCGGCATAGCGACCTGTGGCAGTTCCCAACTAAACATCTGCAATCCCGCCCAAACCCTGGCCAGGCCTGCATAGGGAGGCGCCCAGTTAGGATCTTTTTCAATGGCAAGGTTAAAATACTCCATTGCTTTATGCAGACTTTCCTCCGACAACTGATCCCAATAAACCAGGCCTCTCAGGTAAGCGTCATAAGCATCAGGATCAACAGTTCTTGACTGTGCCAAGAGATCTTTCTCCTGTGAAGTTAACTTCACGTTGATCTCTTCGGTAATTTCCTTTGTAACCTTTGTATACAGGTCCAGGATCTGACTTCGTTCCACATAAAAATCCTGTACCCAGGCAGGTTCCCCTTCTTCATTTGTATCTTTCACTGTTATCTGTAAACAGACACTGTCCCCTATACACAACACCGCCCCCTCAACGATGGTATTGACCCCCAATTCGGCTGTAATCTCAGGAATAGATTTTTCCTTATATGCCCGGGCGGTTGTTTTTGAAATTACTTTTAAGGCACTTACTTTACCTATATCCCCTATTAATTGGGAGTGTATGCCGTCAACAAAGTATGAAGTAGTGTCAGAACCAGTATAATTGACAAAGGGTAGAACAATTA
>CBDUBA010000191.1:0-6671 GCA_965365275.1 uncultured Cyclobacteriaceae bacterium
CTTTAATCCGGACGCTAATTCAACACTTGATCCGATAGTTTATTCAAGCTTTGATCCGAAAGTTTATTCAAGCTTTGATCCGAAAGTTTATTCAAGCTTTGATCCAAAAGTTTATTAATCTCTAAACCGGAACAATTATTCGTCTCTTGATCCGTAACTTTATTCATCCCTTAAGATGTAAGCCGGATTGGTATTTGCTGCTGATAAAATTATAAAAGTGGTAGTTAGAAGCGCTATAATCAATACCCCCAGGCTACCGAAAATCAAAGTTCCTATACCTACATCAATATGGAACCTGTAAATAATACCCAGGATCTGGTTGGTTAGAAAATATCCAAGCACAGCCCCGGCAGCCGAAGCTATAATAAGTGTCCAGAAGAATCCCGAGTTAAGCTGAATTAGCAGATTCCGGCTGGTTGCGCCCATTACTTTCCTGATCCCGATTTCCTTGAACCTTCTGGAAACAAACAGAGAGGATAAGGCAAATATCCCGGTTATAGACAACAAGCCGCCCAATACAGCAAGGGCAAAAAATATTTGACGCATGTTGTTATTTTCTTTTAAGGCATTTCCTATTGTCAGGTCATTCTGAAACCTTCCCCTGAATGGTCTGTCAGGGATTATGCTTTTCCAGGATTCAGACAAGTAGTTGAATACCTCCTGTGTATTTTCCGGTTTTGCCTTAACGATCAGCATATTATATTCATCCTCAGGAACCGGGATAAATACTTCAGGTACGGTTTTTCCGCCACTCCATACTTCCCGGATTATGTTCTCAACAACGCCAACAATATATCTTTTCCCATCAACCAGGTTGACCATTTTCCCGATGGGTTCATCAATCCCAAACCTTCTCAGGTATTCTTCATTTACGATAACCGATTCTTCAAAATCGGTATCGCTGTCTTTGTGGAACAACCTGCCATCCTTCAGTTTTACTTCCATCAGGTCCATATATTCATCACCTACCCTTAAGGACCTGATCTCGACGACACCAGTGTCAAGGATGAGATTCGTATCCTCGTAACTCCATCCAAAATGGTTGTTCGTACCGGTAAAATCTAAAATATCGGATTGGTTTTGAACTTTATCCCTCAATAACCTGAATTCATCCGCATCATTAAAGTTCACAATTATGAGGTCTTCCGATTTATAGCCCATATCCAGCATTTTGATGAACTCCGTATTTTGGGAAAATACTATTCCGGCTATAAGCATGGTTATTGAAAGGGCAAATTGTAATCCATTCATGATGCGTGAGGCAATGCTCGTACCCTTAAGTTTGATCTGGTTCCTGAAAATATCAGATGGATTGAATCTCTTAGAATAGAAGGCGGGATACAATCCTGACATGATCGTTGTCAGCAGGAACAGCATTACAAAGGCGATAAAGAAATTGAGTTTACTGAAATAGGTAAAGTGGATCGGAGCATCCCATATGGAATAAAACCAATCCGCCATCCAGGTAAAAACAGCCATTCCGACGATTATGGCGAGCATACTTGTAAAAGACATTTCCAGCAGGAACTGAAAAAACACCTGTGAGGTACCACCACCCATAACTTTCCTGACACCGATCTCACGAACCCTCGTTGCCATAAGGGACATTGAAGTATTGGCCAGGTTAAAACAGGCTATCAGAAGGATCAGTAAGGCCATCGTTGTGAATATTACCAGCACTTCATTACGTAGCCTGAAATTTGCATTACTGCCATCTATTACACCCTGGTTTACTATACTTCCATCCTTGAATCCTACCAGTTTAAATTCTGCCACTTTCCACTCATCTCTTGCCTCGTTCTGAATGACCCTGAATTTATCCAGTTGAGTTTCCACCTGTTCAGGATCCGTTCCTTCGTCCAGTCTGAGATAAAGACTTGCCTGCTGCCAGGGTGTCCAGTCATCAGTTTGAAGTGAATTTCCGTAAATAAAATGGTCTATACTTGTCAGAGCATCAAAGATGAAGCTGGAGTTCATCGGGATCTTCTCAAAAATACCGGCAACTGTAAGATCTACTGATTTCCCGGTTTCATAATGAATGGACATTCTTTTGCCCAGGGCCGGTTCATCTCCAAAATATGTTTTCGCAATTTCTTCCGTCAGGAAGATGCTGTTTTTATCCTGTATGCTTGCGGGTGAACCTGTTTTTAATTTTATTTTGAAAAAATCAAAAAAGTTGGAGTCAACATAGGCAATGGATTCCCGGAAAAGGATATCCTCATGTTTTAAATTGCCGCCCCAATTAATGAATCGTGTCTGATCTGCAACACCGGTAACCTCTGCAGGTATTCTGGGCCCCATCACGATCGGGGCCAGTTCAAAGCGCTGGATCTCGCCGGAAGCATCCTGCTTGAATTCATGTACCCGGACTACATCCGAAACATCCTTATAAAAATTATCAAATTCATTGTTGTAGGCATAAAGCAGGTAGATGGTCAGACAGAAAGCGAGTGCCACGCCCATTCCTGCTATATTAATCAATACGTAAATTTTATTTTTGATGAGGTTCCTGACCGCAACAGTGAGGTAATTTCTGATCATAATGGTGTGTTTTGAGTTGTTGACCTGATATTATAAGACGACAGCCACGGCCATATAGTTACAGTTTCCCTGTTTTTATTGAGTTTTAAAATAATCCCATAATAAAGCGGGAATTTATACGCATTATAACTTCAGGTATTTTTATTTTTCATATAATAAAACAAGAATCTTTATGAATCGCTTGGTTTAAACGTATAAGGGATTAGAGTTTTTGATTATCAAGATTTTATTCCATAACACTTTTATGTAAAGAACCAATAATCCTTCACCGGCATTTTATCCCATTGACTTAGCAGTTCCCTGATGCTTAACCGTTCTTCTACTGCATTAACTGCAATCAGGATTTGTGGATTTTTTATATCGAGCAAAGCATTATAGTGCTTCATTTGCACGCCATATATATCTTTTCCGATCTTCTTTTCATTGTCGCAGATCCAGATAATGTCTTTTTCCCTTTTCAGGATCAATCTGGCCAGGTCCTTCCCATTTTTCCCGGCACCCCATAGCACCAGTGGTCGGTCCGAATGCCGGTCTATCTCATAAAAATAGTTAAGCTTGAGATCAAAATACCGGTTGTCTTCATAGCAGTCCCAGGTTCTTGATATCCTGACCGAATGATCCCGCCAGTGGTGCAGGATCCTGTCAATCCCAACAATTTTAAGCCCGTTTTTATAAAACCGGAAACAGAGGTCATAATCTTCCGGGTAAACTTCAGGATCGAAGGCACCGATAGCGTCAAAATCTTCTTTATGAATGATCCAGCAATGGGAAGGAATAACACATTCCTGATAGATCTCTTCATAATGGGCATTTCTCCTGGCCACATCGTTCAGCCAGGCGTCATATCTTTTAAAACCTTCTCCCACTTCGCCCGCTTCCACGAAATGAGAAGTACCACCGGCGATGACCGAACCTTTTCCATGTTTCAACCACTCCCCAACCAGGACTTCCAGCTTATAATCCGGCATATAATCATCGGCATCCATCCGGTTTATCAAAGTACCCTGGCAGCGGGCATAGGCTTCCTGAAGAATGGGGATCAGCTTGTGCCGCTTACCTTCGTAGGCCTTGATGCGATTGTCATTTCGATCATAATGTTCGAGGATCTCCATTGTCTTATCCGAAGAATGATCATTTACAGCAATTAATTCCCAATTCTTCCAGGTTTGAGCCAGAATAGAGTCCAGGCATTTCTCCAGGTACAATTCTTCATTCTGTACCGCCATAACAATCGAAACAAGTGGTTTGAAGTAGTCCCTTGCTGGCATTCCTTGCTTGATATAGTATTAATTTGATAAAGATAAAATAAAATCCGGGAGCACACATTCCACAGGCTCGCGAATGTATACTAATTTCTACCTTTGATTGAAGAATTTATCCATCAACAATCGGATAGGATGTGGGAATTTAACAGGTCATTTAAATCTGTCTGGGGAATATTCATTGGGATTACAGGCATAGTCATATGGAAAGAAATTACGCTAATATTTTGCGGATTGTAAAGTGATAAGACGAAACTAGAAAAGGAATGATTAAATTTAGATATCATTTTCCTGAAATGGACAGAAGAAAATTCATTAAATCTAACACGATAACTGCTACTTCAATTATGGGATATTCTTTTTTCCCGGACTTTCTTAATGGTGCCGGTTCCTCTAAAAATAAAAAATCATATGCTGTATACCTCAGGAAAAGTGCTGTTCCGAAGGAGGAGCTGGATGTTTTCCTGAATGAAAACTCCTGGGCTCAATTTGATCCGGAGGTGGGGTATATCATGGGGAATTACATGCCTCATGATGGTATGGACAGGAGTTCGACCATTTCAACGGTTAGCGGGGAGGGAAGCCGGACCAGCCAGGTTTATTCTGAAAAAGCCTGTCGGGTAAACACCTACGGAAACAGCTTTACTCAATGTCACCAGGTCAGTGATGCCGAAACCTGGCAGGAATATCTTGCAGGTCATCTGGGAGAACCCATAAGAAATTTCGGAATGGGTGGTTTCGGGGTTTACCAGGCATACCGGAGGCTTATCAGGCGCGAAGCTGAGGACAAAGACTCAAAATATGTGATCCTGTATATGTGGGGGGATGATTATGTGCGAAGTGTTTTCAGATGCAGGTATGTAACCTATTATACCAAGTGGAATGATTACGGTGGATATATGTTCCATGGCAATTTCTGGTCAAATATAGAGATGGACCTGGATTCGGGGATCCTGGTCGAGAAGAAAAGCCGCATCTCAGACAAAGATGAGGTTTACAAAATGTCAGATCCTGACTTTATGTATGAAAATTTAAAGGATGACCTGATGGTACAACTCCATCTGATGGCTGATAATATGGTCAATACAGATATTGATGTAAACGGACTTAACCGGCTGGCTGAGATATTGAATGTACCAGAAGTAGATTTTACGACTGAAGAGGGAATGCAGCGATCAGCAAATAACTTGAAGAACAAATATTCTTTTGAGGCCACAAAATATATTCTCAGGAAAACGCAGGATTTTTGCAGGGAGCATGACAAAAACCTGTTGCTTATCCATTTTGATCCCTATGGAGTGCTTAGACCAATGATCCGGGGAGAGGCCAGATATGACCAGGAAATAATAGATTTTATTGAAGAAAATGACTTCAGGTTCTTTGATATGAATCGGGTGCATGCTGAGGATTTCAAAAAATTCAAAATACCCCTTGATGAATACATGCAAAGGTATTTTATCGGGCATTACAATCCTTCCGGAAACCACTTCTTCGCCTATTCATTGAAAGATACACTGGTGGATTGGCTGGATCCAAAACCAATCACCTACCAGCAGGGGGATGATAAACTGATCCGATTCAAAGGGTATTTGCAGGAATGATACCCGGTTTAAGAGTCCTCAGATATCACACAGGATAAAAAGATCATTGCCGGGTTTTGGTATATTTATTGGTCGACTAACAATTTATGTTCAATAGTGATCAGATATATATTATAAGTTCGATTTATGGTTTGGGATTTATCCTTACCTGATTTAATATGGCCCTGTAAAACGTTCTGGCATTATCCAGTCGATCTAGAATTTCTTCATCCGGGTTGTCTTTTCCGTGCTCTTCATCATCAATTACCTGGATCAGCGCCAATTGTTTGTCAATTATAGCAGGGGCTTTTTCAGGATTCCAGGTAGGTTTCCCATCAACGATAAAATAGACCGGGGAAGAGTGCGCTATCGCCCCGTTCTCACAATACACAGCCGCAGTCAGCCATTGACTTTTGTCTAGTGTATGATCCAGATCGATGGTGATGGAATCCATTTTTTCACTATTCGTATGCTGGTGTACCAATCCATCATTATTATAAATCTCTATCCGTTCAATAGTCCCTATACTGGGATGTGAATAAGCTTTTACTTTTATTTTACTAATGAAACCCGTGTCTCTGATAATTTCCCGGCCGGGGTAATTGCCATCGGCTTCAAGGATGACCGCAGGCCCGTTCGATACGAACGTCCGGCCGGTTTTTAAACCTTCGAACCAATAATCCGCTGAAAATGAATCCCCCGTGTATACAAAAGTCCTGACCTCTCCCAGTGTTGAGCCCCATGGAATATCACTCCCGGCTGCTGCTGATATCCTGAAGCCAAGATTCAGGTAATCATAGTAGTCAGGGGCATTGATTTTCGAGAATTGAAGTAATTCCACAAAATCTATATCCTCCGTAGTTATATACCATGGAAAACCTCTTGGAAGATCACATCCATTCCAGGAAAAGTGTGCAAAGCCAACCACTGCACCTTCCTGCATCTGCAGTCTTTTAAAGATCAGATCGTAATAGTTATACTGGGTCGTATCACGCTCCATTTGTGTTATATTCAGTCCAATAATATGGCCATAGGTGCTTCTCGGCCCCTCTTGGCCAGAGACCAGACAAATATCCCCTTCACAGGTTCTCCCCATTTCCCCAAAATATTCCTGTTTAAAGTCAGTTCCAAGGTGGTGTCCCATTTCCAGTACATTCACAAGGTGTATATCTTCTGCCCTGGCATATTCCATCAGAAATTGCTTGAATGCCGGCCTGGTGGTTGGATGGTGAACATGTACATCGCCGGAGTACCAGCCCATTTCCGGCAGGTTAATCCACCGCTTCAT
>CBDUBA010000192.1:0-6669 GCA_965365275.1 uncultured Cyclobacteriaceae bacterium
TCGCTGGTATACTTTTCCAGAACGGATCTATGTCTTTCGATCGTTTTCACGGCCAAGCTTTCATTCTTCTGCATAAGTGTGGTGTAACCAACGATGTCTGTAAACATGATGGCGGCAAGCCTGCGGTAAGATGAATTAGCCTGAGTTTGATCTGACATAAAAAAAATTTAATCGAAATTACTTATTTGTTGCTAGAGTTAAAAGCAAGAATTCCTTAAAGAATATCTATACTATAAAATCATTTTGAGGAAATATGCAACTATCAATACGCTAAGTGGTCTTTGGAATAAGTTGCCAAATATTTTTTATCCTTTGAACAAAAAACCAGAAAACTTGTATAACTAAACATTTAGTTATACTTTTAAACTAAAGTTTTAGTTGATTGATTATGAAAAAGATTATAATTTTTTTAGCACTCTTATATAGTGGTCAGATATTTTCACAAACCCTTACCATCGAACAGGTCAGGCAGGATATTGACTCTGTGATTTCCGTGTTGTCCAACATTCATCCAACATTCAATGGAACACCCAATAAGCAAGCTTTATTGGAATTAAGCGATACGATTAATATTTCATTGACAGTCCATGAGCTATTTATTACTCTACAGCCGTTGGTTACTCTGGATGGGCATACTACTTTACGATTCAATGGTCCTATTTATCCGGAAGTTGAGAATCCCTTATTGCCCTTTGGAACCATAGCCAATGAGGATCATTTATATGTGAAACTTAATCTGTCTGAAGACACCCTCCTGAAGAAAGGAACCGAAATACTTAAAATTAATGGAACCTCTACTTCCGAAATAATTAATAATATTGTCAATTATCTGCCTGGAGAGAAACCTGAATATAAAGTTCGAAAGCTTGATAATGAAGCATTTTCAAATTGGTACAGATTGATTTATGGCAATTTTGAGAAATTTGAAATTGAATATAATGGCCGGGATGGAATACAATCAACTGAAGTTAAAGGTATACATTGGGATCAGTTTCCAAAACATGAAGACGATTCACATGAATTCAGGATCATTGATCATAATATTGCCTATTTAAAAGTGGGAAGGTTTTGGCAGCCTAAAGAATTCGTTCCATATTTTGATTCAGTTTTTACAGAAATTAAAGAACGGAATATTCATAATTTAATTATTGATAAAACCCGGGGAGGTGGTCTAACTATGCTTACAGATACTTTATTAAATTTCTTAACCGATAAGCCATTTTGTGACCTGGAAAAAAAGAAGGTGAGGATCAGTAATGAAACGGAAGAATTTATCGCAGATAAATTAGATGAAGGAGAGCGGCACGGTGAGTATTTTGTGATATCTAAGAAACCTCAAACACCCGTCAATAAATCAAATAGATTTTCAGGTAATGTTTACATTTTAACTGGGCCTAAGGCATATTCAGCAGCCACTATGTTTGTCGCAATGGCAAAATGTTACACCAATTCAATTATCATTGGTGAAGAAACCGGACAGCCATTGATAAGTAATGGAGATATTAGCCGATTTAAGCTGCCCAATTCTGATATGTTTATATATACAAGTCTTTCAGAATATTATTTTCCATGCGCAAAGAACAATAATGATGGTGTAAAACCGGATTATGAGGTCCAACTTACCACAAAAGATCTTTTAAACGATGTTGATAAATACCTTGAGTTTGCAATCAAGTTAATAGAACAGAGTGAGGAATTATAGAATAGTAATATGGTATTTAGTAGCTGGCCAGCTTGAATTGAATATAGATTGACAACCTTAATTGGAAAATTCGCTACCTTTTCCAAATCTTTTTACGGCTAATGAATTTTAAATTTTTTTTTGTGATATAAGTACCATCTGGCAGCCAATCAGTTATATATACCTACATTTATACTATGCCTCTCAGAACATTTGCTGCCCGGAATCGGGCAAAAGCATGTTTGAAAACAGTACAACCCTTTTTTTCTCCGGCAAAGTATGATTTATAACTCATTGAAATTCAGACAATTATTTCAATGGCACACATTTCGCCATGTAATGACCGAGACATTGACTGTTATGATCAATCCTTTAGTGATCTTTACTTTTTGCCGGACTGATTTTTTGAAAATTATTATAAATTAAAAAATAGTAGCAATGAAAAAACATGTATTTTTTATTATCCTATTCTCACTTTCACTTTATACAGTAAGTGCTCAAGTAGATTTTATATTTGGCAAGCAATTTGGAACTACCCAGGATGACAAAACACGAAATCTGGTTACTGATTCATTGGGCAATATTTATGTACTGGGTAGGACCAAAGGTGCAATCGGTAAGACAAATTTCGGAAAAAATGATGGTTTTATTGTAAAAATAGACAGTTCTGCTAACCTTATCTGGTCTAAACAAATAGGTTCAACTGAAGATGATGAATTAGAGCATGCTTTTATTGATAAATCCGGAAATATCTATGTTACGGGAATTATTGGAGTTGATGAAAAAAATACTTCCGATATATTGGTAGCAAAGCTGGATACAAACGGAGAAATTTTATGGGAAAAACATTTTGGTACAGATAGTACAGATGCCGGAGCGAATATAGTCGTTGATACAAATGGAGATATTTATCTAATAGGATTTACAAAAGGGGCTATAGAAGGTGTTTCTAAAGGAAAGAATGATTGCTTTATTCTACATCTGGATAATGAGGGGAATAGGTTAAATGCCGTTCAGTTTGGTACTTCCGGGAATGATATTATCGCCGGAATAACGTTGGGACAAAATTCAAAAATTTATGTATGTGGTGCAACTGAAGGGGATATGGCCGCGAAGAATATGGGTTCATATGATTTGATTTGGGGGATTTTTTCCAAAGAACTCAAAAAACTGGAGATGAGGCAATTCGGAACAAGTGATGGTGATTTTACAGGTGATATAAAAATTGATAATCAGAATAACGTGTATATTTCGGGTAGTACATTCGGCAATGCTATCAATCAGCAAAAAGGAAATGGAGATGCCTTACTTCAAAAATGGGATGCTGACGGCGAATTAATATGGACAAAACAATTCGGGACCAGTAATTGGGATGGCATGCACAGTATCGCTATAATACAGGATAGAGGAATAGTCGTGAGTGGTTGCTATGATTATCCTTTGTGTAAATCATTTATAAAAATGTATGATGGACAAGGGACTCTTTTGTGGAATAGAGACATAATCTCCCAGGGAAAGGGTGGCGGAAGTTGTGGAAAGGATGTATGTGTTAATCCACAAGGTTATATTTTTCATGCGGGATATACTGGAGCGAATTTATTTTCTGATTTAAAAGGGGAACACGATCTGTATTTAGTTAAGCTTAAACTGAATTAGAAAAATGTCAAGCCATAATTAAAAATAAACGATCCTTACACTCGTATGGTTAATAGGTTTGAAAATAGCTAAAATCTGAACAAAAATGTCGGAATTTCCGACAATCTCAAAAAAGAGGCAGTCTTAACTGTCTATAAATCAAAATTTTATATTTTGGCATTCCAGTTGCGATCTCTTATCTGTGGTGATAAAGATCAAATGTTTTATATTAAGATTAAATATATTCATTTTCTATCATCCATGTTAGGTTATTCTAACAATCCGGATAAATTAATTACCTTATAAATACGTTCTGAATTCAAGAAATATATGTTCTGGTACAACATAAAATTGGCACTGCGAAACATCCTGAAGAACAGGGGTTTCAGTTTCATCAATATTATTGGACTTTCAATAGGAATGGCTTGTTCATTACTGATTCTGGTAATGACACATTTCATGCTTACAACCGACCGATTTCATGAAAATTATAAAAATATATTCCTCCTTCAGCAAAGACTGATACTAAGTACCGGGGATTATACGTCAGACAGAACCGGAGGTTTAATGGGGCCGGAGATCGCAGCATCCTATCCCCAGGTAAAACAATATACAAGATATGGGCAACTTGGAGAGGTTTTACTTTCTTACAAACCGGAGAATCAGGTTGGCAACTTTGATCCGAGATCGTTTATGGAAGAAGAAGGTATTGCTGCCGACACGAACTTTTTCAAGGTGTTTTCATTTGAACTACTACAAGGTGATGTCCGGACTGCTCTTAATGGTCCGAATAATATAATACTTACGGAAGAACTTGCTGAAAAAGTCTTTCCTGATAAGGATGCCTTGGGGCAAACAATATATCTGAATCAGGATATTGGATTAGTAGTCACAGGAATCCTTAAAAACATTCCTGACAATTCCAGTATAAAATTTTCATATATTGCTCCCTTCAATACCCTGGAATCTATTGTCGGATACTCACTCGACGGTTATGGCTATACGAACTTCTATACCTATTTTGTCCTTGATGACCGTGCTTCAGCTGATGTTATTAATTCATCTATTAATGAATTTATTGATTCGAAGGAAGAGGATACCAATTTGGAAGCTCACCGGTCAATAACTCATATCAAGCAAGCCTATCTTTATGGAGAACAAAAAAATTTCATCGGCATACTTATCTTTGGTATCATTGGATTTGGTATACTAATAATTGCCTGCCTGAATTATATTAATCTTTCTACGGCAAAATCCATGGAAAGGTCCCGGGAAGTAGGGATCCGGAAAACGGGTGGGGCCGCAAAATGGCAGTTAACAGGACAGTTTCTGGGAGAAAGTCTTGTCATAGCTATAATTGCTATCCACTTTGCTGTTCTGATGGTGGAACTGGCTTTACCTAAAGTTAGTGGAATGTTCGATGCAGACCTGAGTATTGATTATGCTGAACCTGCATTCTGGATTATCATTGTGAGTATAGTATTGGTGGTGGGTGTTTTAGCTGGTTCTTATCCGGCATTATTACTAGCCTCCATGAAACCATCCCTGATCTTAAGGGATTATCAATCCTCGGGATCAAAAGGAATCAGGTTACGTAAAATTTTGGTCGTTTCTCAATTTGCTTTGACTACTTTTTTCATCCTATGTACGTTTTATCTATATAAGCAACTTGAATATCTGGAAACTGCTGATCAGGGATTTAATAAGGAAAATGTAATTTTTATTCCTTCGCGTGGTGAACTTAGTGATAAATATCAGGAAGTTAAAACCGAATTATTAAATGAATCCAGTATACGATATGTTTCCTCAGCCTCATCACTTCCTGGTTTTGCTGACACCGGTGAAATAGAGTGGGGTAAGGAAAAGGATGTGGAGAATACGATCGCCAGAATTATTGCAGCTGATTATGATTTTTTAGAAACATTCGAAATGGAAATGGCCCAGGGAAGGTTCTTTTCCAGAGAACACGCTACAGATAGTGTCGATGGGATTATTGTGAACAAAGAGATAATAAGGATGCTAGAATATGAAGGAGATCCCATAGGTCAACGATTTCAACTGAGAGGTACTGAATATAATATCATTGGTGTTATTGAAGATTTTGTGTTTTTCCCTATTGATGTTGGAGGTAAAGCTTTAATGATGATATTCAGGGAGACCAACGATTTCATCTTCCTGAAAGTAAATGAAGGTTTTAACGAATCAAGCCTGAACCGGATTCAGGAAATTTTCAAAAAACATAACCCTGAATATCCTTTTGAGCATTATGTGATGTCAGAATATAAAAATCCGATGTTCGAAACCAGTGATGAAATGGTTGCTACCCTATATTATTTTTGTGGTTTTGGAATCTTTATATCCTGCCTGGGGCTGTTCGGTCTTGCGCTTTATACCGTTGAAAGAAGAACAAAAGAGATTGGAATTCGAAAGGTATTTGGAGCATCTGTGACCAAGATCATCACCTTATTATCGAGCGGATTTATAAAATTGGTAATAATTGCAACAGTTATTGCGATGCCACTGGCATATCTGGTCTTACAAATGATCCTTAAAGTTTTCTTCATAAAAGTAAAGCTTGATCCAATCATATTCATATCCATTGGTATAATAATGATAATTATTGCGTTCTTAACTGTTTTGTGGCAAGCCTTAAGTACGGCCAGGCAGAATCCAGTAACTAGCCTGAGGTATGAATGATCATTTATCTGAATTGATCTGTATCAATACAAGAATTGAATATAAATACCACTGTAAGCTTTTCCAACGGATTTAACAATCTGATTGAGGAAACAGGTTATTTTAGAAAATACACCTTGTTACAACAAACAATATTCATTAGGTCATTTTTGTACTAAATGGTTAATCCTTTATGATATTAAATAAACCTTGAGAGATGTCTTAATGATATAGTCAGAGGTTTAAGGCCCTGGAACATTACCGATAAAATAGCTACATAAATTCAGGACAAGAAGGAGTGAAAATCTTTTATTATACCATTTCATCAAACAAAGCAGTAAAATTGGTAATAATTGCAGTAACCTATATACAAAAAGGTTAATGGCAATTTATTAAATTTGTTATATTCCTATTTTAAATGCAATGAGAGATAATGACCTCACAATCAGATTATTTTCAATAAACATGTTTTTGGAAATTTTCAAGGAGCTGGATATCAGGAAACAATTTTCGTTTATACTGGTAGCTTTTATATTGACTTCCTGTGTTAAACAGAACAAAGAACATATAATAATTCAAGAACAGGGCAGCTTCGCCATAGGTGGCTCGGTCAAAACCAATCCGGGAACATTCGATGCCATCACACGCACACCGGAAGGGCAGACGTATCATGGTGA
>CBDUBA010000193.1:0-6591 GCA_965365275.1 uncultured Cyclobacteriaceae bacterium
GGCATCTTTCAATGGAAGTGCTTCTTCAAGTCTGGCTAGTTTCTCCTCCACAGTGGTTTTTTTAGCTGATCGCCGGATCCCATCTAACAGGTGATCCATCTCGTAAAAGAGCTTGTTGAAATCGGCATCCTGTCTCAACAGATCATTGAAATCATCCAGTTCCTCCTGATTCAAATCATCGTAGAGATACCGTTCAATCAAGTCGATATGTTCATCAATATTTTTCATAATACTTTATTGTTCTGCTTTTTTAGTTCTTCAATATAAATCCTTCGTAACCGGTTGATACATTTATACTTCAGGTTCTTAGAAGTAAACCGGTTTTTATAATTCATCCGATCTGCAATTTCTTCCATTGACATACTATGATAGTAGTATAATTCTAATAAGCTTTTACAAGGTTCGCCCAATTTTTCAAGGCAATTTTCAACGAGCTGTAAAGACTCTTCATACATTTCATCATCCCACTTCCCTACTTCCGGTATGTCAGGGATCTGCACATCAAGTTTGGGTATAAACCTAACTGAAGCTTTCTTTTCTTCAAGAATTTTATGCTTGCCAATCGCGAATAAATAGGTCTTAATGCTACTGCTCAACTCCGATAACCGTTCACTTTTTATATTTTCATAAAGTGTCATTACGGCAAATTGGTAAACATCCCGGGCTTCTTCTTCTGAGCAATTGAATTTATTGGTAAGCCAGCTTATAAATTCAAATTTATGAGACTTATAAATGATCTCGAGTTGAGTTGTATCGCCGTTTCTGATTTTTTCGATTACCAATTTATTCGTTTTTGCTTCTGTCCTTAATGGATTAATACGGTTAAGGTAACCCTGGTATTTCGAAAAATTATCCGGCATTTGTCTGGTGATCAGTCCTTAGACCATACAATATATGAAAAAACATTAATAGATTAAAGATCAGGCTGGTATTGAATAGTAAGAATATCTTTAGCTGGTGGAGCATATATGTATTATGATATTACAGTAAAATAAGTATCCGCCATACAAAATAATATTTATCAACATAATGAATAAAAATGGGTTACCATTTCGAACCCTTTCAATTAAGAGCATAAACCAAAAACAATGATGGCAACCAAATTAACCGACCATGAAAATCATCGTTTACATCCTTGCCACCTTCCTGTTACCTACCTTTCTTCCAGGGCAACAATACATTACCATAAAAGGTCAGGTAACAGATGCTGTAACGCATGAACCACTAAATGATTGTCATGTGTATGTATCATGCAAACACTTAGGCACGATTACAAATGCAAATGGAGGTTTTACGATCGAAATACCTACCTGCTGCATGACTCAGTGTTTGATTATATCCCACTTGGGATATCAAAAATACATTGTCCCGGTTCACGATGTTTCCAAAAAGAACTTAGATATACAACTGGAATATGGGGTTATAGCCCTGGCAGAACTAGTTATTACCCCTGATGATTACAGAGTAATATATCAATCAAAATTTAAACCTTACAGGTCCGGGGAGATGGAATTATTTATCGCTGATGAAGTATACATTCAAGCTTTAAATCAAAAGAAACTTGCAGTAGTATCTACCATGTTTTGAAACCAAGCACTTTACATGCCATTCAGCCGGTTGACCCGGGCCGGTTAACCGGTTGATTTTAAGAAACCACAACAACTATAAAACTCAGATTATGAACTTCGATCCACAACAACTATTAGATCTGATCCTCAGACTAAGCCTGAATATTTCAGTTGCGGCAATACTTATACTCTGGATATTCAACAGCCTTTCCACCAGAAAACCATTTGTCTTTTCACTGTTCTTATTTAATCTGATCATATTTATTATCGGGCATCTTTTCAACAACATAACACTGGGAATAGGTTCCGGTATTGGTTTATTCGCCATATTCGCTATGCTCAGGTACAGAAGTGAGACACTGAACCTGAAGGAAATGACTTATTTGTTTATTTTGATCGCCGTTGGCATGCTTAATTCATTCGGTGGGGAAATCAATATCGTGGAACGACTGATCTTTAATGCCAGCATCATTGGCTTGACTTTCCTTCTCGAGAAAAAGATCTGCTGCAGGATCCTAGAATCAAGAAAAATCAAATATGATAACCTGGATCTTATCAAACCGGAATACCGTAGACTTTTAATGCATGACATCTTTCAGAAAACAGGAATAAAACCAATAGACGTTGATATTGAAACCGTCAGTTTTATAGATAACGTAGTTATCATCACGGTATATTTTGATCCAAAGGATAAAAAGAAATCATATTTGATCGATATTAATCAGGACATTGAATTCAAGGATCAAAAGACCTTCAGCATCTTCAATTCAAAGATCAGGAGAATGCAACATGTAAACAATTGATCCCTGATTTAATAAACAACATATTCTAAATGCAATTTCAGCACCAAAGAAATTTGGTGCTGATTTTATTATCAATATTAAACACTTTTCTTTAACTTGAATTGAATAGTTCCTTATCAAATTCTTGCCGTTATGAAATCATTTACTTCAATTTTAGTAATCTTAATCCTACTTTTTTCCTGTAACCCAAAAGAAATCCTCATTGGAGATGAACAGGAAAAATTAGATGTTGTTCATCAATATATCGATGCGATTATGAAGCAGGACCTGGAAGCAATGAATAACCTGCTTTCAGATGATTACATATCCACCGGTCCCGCATTAAAAACAAAGGTCTCAAAAGCCCAAAGTATCGATGACTGGAAAAGAGGATGGGAGGAAAGGATCGTCTCTATGAAATATAAGCGAATGCATAGTGGACTGATCAATATTGAAAAAGGCAAATCTGCCGGAGATTGGGTTACGGACTGGGGTGAGGTAACGACACTTTATAAAGATGGTAAAACCGTAAAATTCTGGTTCAATGGTCTATATAAGGTAATCGAAGGGAAGATCCATGAAGCCCGGGTTGTCTATGATAATATGGATATTCTCACACAATTGGGATATAAATTCATGCCCCCTTCAGACATAATTGATGAATCCGGAAATTAAAATTTCCACAACTATATAAAATAACAACTGAAAAATTGTAACCCTGAGAAATTACCTTTTGATACATTGTCTGGAAATGTCGTATTAGTTACAGGAGCCGCTGGATTTATAGGTTCCGCCCTTGTTGTTGCCTTATCTGGAAACTTCCAGGTTATTGGTCTTGACATGCGAAAACCATCCCCCGCCCTGATCAAGGCTGCAAAACAGGTTCAATGGGTTGAACTAAACATAAGTGATGCAGCGGCGCTTAATAAAGCATTTCAGCAAGTTGTCGGTGATTATGGGAAGATCGATTTCGTCATTCATTTGGCAGCTTACTACCATTTTGGTATTGACTGGCAGAAAGAATATGAACTAACCAATATTAAAGGAACCCAAAATATTTGTAATGCATCCGAGAAATTCAAAGCTCAAAGAATAATATTCAGCAGTAGCATTGCGGCTCTGGAACCTCCCGAAAAAGGACAGTATCTGAATGAAAGATCTGTCCCGAGCGATTATATCCCCTATGCCAAATCAAAATCCGAGGGTGAAGCCATTATTAAAAATATATCTGCCGTTGTTCCTGGAACCATTCTGAGGCTGGGAGGCGTTTTCAGTGACTGGTGTGAACTACCTCCACTTTATAGTTTGATCAGGTTATGGTCAACATATAAACCCATATCTAATATGATCCCGGGCAATGGGGAATCCGGGATCCCCTACATCCATATAAAAGAGGTTATTCAGATTTTATTACGTTGTATTGAATTAAATAGTGACATGTCAGATTGTGAAATATTCTTAGCATCTCAAAATGGATCGGTATCACACAGGGAACTTTATCCCGTAATCAAAAAAGCCATGAATTACAGGGGATTTAACGATCCAATATTTATCTCAAGATCAATTGCAAATATCGCCCTCAGCATGAAATCCAGGATAGGATGGCTATACAGCGGAATAAACTTCGAGCAGCCCTGGATGTTAAAATACACGGACCGTCCATGGCGTGTTAATACCGAACATACTCAAAAAAAACTGGGCTGGCATACCGAACCGGACCTGGATATCCTTCAAAGACTACCGGTTATATTGAAGTTATATAAAGAACAAAAAAATCAATGGATATCACGAAATGAAAATAGAATTTCCGGAAATTTTATTTACATATGAAATTGGTGTTGAGCAAAATTACACCTTATCTTGCTTATGAAACTTTTTTGTATTTTCATATAATATTAAAGACCTGATACCGGTCAAAAAATTGATATATCATGAGCACCATTACTAAAAAGGAAACTGGAAATCATTTTGTGGCTGTTATTGGTGGAGCTGTTGCCGGTTCCGAAGCTGCCTATCAATTGGCCTCAAGAGGTATAAGCATTGCCGTATTTGACCAATCTATGCTACCTTATGGAAAAATAGAAGATGGCTTACCCAAATGGCATCATAAGCTTCGTGACCAGGAAGAAAAAAAGATCGACGACAAGATCGATCATCAGAATATCTGGTATGTGCCTAATGTCCGGCTTGGAGAGGATATTTCCTTTGAAGAAATCGGGCAATGGGGATTTTCCGCAATTATCCTGGCTACCGGTGCCTGGCGGGATAGGCCACTCCCCATTAAAGGACTGGATGAATACATTGATAAAGGACTATATTATCAGAATCCTTTTGTTTACTGGTTCAACCATAAGCATGAACCAAATTTCCAGGGCAAAAGCTATAAAATAAACGATGACGCTATAGTTATAGGCGGTGGCCTGGCATCGCTGGATGTAGTCAAGATCCTGATGATTGATACGGTGGGTGCTGCCCTGGCTGAACGGGGAATAGAAAGTGATATGTTCACACTAGAGAAAAAGGGCATCGGACCTACCCTGGAATCGCTGGATTTAACACTTGATGATCTGGGATTGAAAGGCTGTACTCTGTATTACAGACGGAGAGCAATAGACATGCCATTAACACCCATGGCTGTAGACACACCGGAAAAGTTGGAAAAAGCCCGTAATATCAGGCAGAAGATCCTGGATAATTTCCAAAGAAAATACTTGTTCAGGTTTGTTCCCAATAGTGCACCGGTTGATAAGATAATCCGGGATGGAAGATTAACCGGCCTCAGGTTTCAGAAAACCCAGGTTGAAGGTGACATTGTGAAACCAATAGAAGGCGAATATTTCGATGTAGAAACACCCCTGATCATATCATCGATAGGAAGCATCCCCGAAAAAATTGAAGGCTTACCCTGGACAGGACAGGTTTTCAAAATTTCAGATCCAAAAACATGCCTTTTAGAAGGATTTGACAATGTTTTTGCTATCGGTAATGCCGTAACCGGCAAAGGTAACATCAATGAATCCGTCAAGCACAGCAAGGAAATCTCCACTGGGATCATTGATAGTTTCTTTGAATGGCAGCAAGGTGAGTATGAAAACTGGCACCGTCAGACCGTAACAAAAGTGGACCGGGATATTGATCAGATCATCGGAAGGATTGAAAACCAGCAGGGCCTTCCAGAGCAGGTATACAATGAAATTCTTGAGAAAGTTGGAAAAATGCAAAAGAAGACAGGTTATAATGGTAATTATCGCCAGTGGATTGAAAAACACCTGCCCATAAGGCTGGAAAATATTTTGGGGTAAAACGCTAAAAGGTTTGAGTTTCGAACCTGTTTTTCACTTTATTTTGTCAGCGCTCAATCATGGAAATGTTGATAAAATGAATTGATGACCTGAAATGAAACAGGAGCTGTATTAATCTCCAAATGTTATGGTTCCGAATCATCTAAAGCCAGGTCGAAATAATAACGATTAGATGCTTGAGAATAAGAATCTGATCGTAATCATATGATCTGTTATTATTTAAATAATCCTGGATTTTGATTAAATTACTTCTGGAATCAAGTGAAATTGAAAATCCACATTGGTACTCAAGATTTGATTTTTTTATTCAGATAACCTTAAACTAAATCGAATGAAATATTCATTAAATAGATTTATGTTTTCTCCTCCGGATGCAGCGGCTGCCCAGATCTCCTCCAAAGTTAACAGATCTTCAAGCCCATCTGATTTGAAAATCACAGACATGCGTTATTGTATTCTTCAACTCGATCCGGATGGAGGTTCGCGCAACCCGATAATTCGTATCGACACAAACCAGGGCATATCAGGACTAGGTGAAGTGAGAGATGCAGCTGATGAACGTTATGCACTATTTTTAAAAAGTCGTATTCTCGGTGAAAATCCCTGTAATGTAGAACTGTTGTTTAAAATTATCAAGCAATTCGGCAATCATGGCCGTCAGGGCGGAGGTGTAAGCGCAGTAGAAATGGCACTCTGGGATTTGACGGGTAAAGCGTATGGTGTTCCGTGCTGGCAACTTTTGGGTGGAAGATACCGGGATAAAGTGAGATTATATTCTTATCTACCGGTTAGCGGAAAAGGCGGACCGGATATGGATATCGCAAAGTTCAAGGAAGATGTGAAACAACGTCTTGACGTCCAGGGATTTACATGGTTGAAATTTTATCCGAGCCTGGAAACGATCGAACATATACCGGGAACTACCGTCAATTCAAAGTT
>CBDUBA010000194.1:0-6545 GCA_965365275.1 uncultured Cyclobacteriaceae bacterium
GAAAAAGATCGATCTGATAATCTATTATTGAATATATTACCTTCCAAAACTGCAGAGGAACTAAAAGAAACCGGAAAAGCGAAAGCCCAACGGTATGAAAATGTAACTATTCTCTTTACCGATTTTAAGGAATTTACCCGGATTGCTGCTGACCTGGAACCGGAATTTCTGGTTAATGAGATCAACCAGTGTTATATTAAATTTGACGAGATTGTTACAAAGCATGGTGTTGAAAAGATCAAGACCATTGGGGATGCTTATATGGCTGCAGGAGGCCTGCCAATAAGAAACAATACGCATCCTTTCGATGTATTGAATGCTGCTATCGAGATCAGGGATTATATGCTTCAGTTGAAAACAGAAAGAGAAAAGGAAAACAAACTTTTCTTTGAAATCAGAATTGGGATTCACTCAGGCCCGGTAGTAGCAGGGATTGTTGGAACGAAAAAATTTGCCTATGATATATGGGGAGATGTTGTGAATTGTGCAGCACGACTTGAAGCGGCATCCGAACCCGGCAAAATCAATATCTCCGAAACAACGTACCAGATGATAAAGGACGAATACCATTGTGATTACAGAGGTCAAATTGAAGCGAAACACCGGGGGAAATTAAAAATGTATTTTGTGGGTGAACGAAAAGCAAAGGAATCTGAGGTTCTGATATGATCAATGATTTTTTTGATGTAAAACAAGTGTTAGATAGACCAGGTTTATCAGGTGAATTAGTGGCTAATACATATTATAAGCGGGTATAAATTTCTATATTGAGGGAGCTTAAAATAATCGCTAAACAATTCGTTCTTCAACATCTTGTGCATTACCAATTTCCCAAAAAAATATACTTTCAATTTATCATTGCACGCCCTTATTTGACCTTCTTGTAATCGGAATAATCTATATCGAATAGAATGGTAATGCCTTTACCCATGTAATTTGAAGTAATATCCATTTCTTCATGGGCTATGAAATATTTATTTTCTTCTTCATCATGAATGTATTGCTGTACCAGGGCCAACCCGGTTGCTTTATAATTCCACACTTTCACTGGATAGTCATTCTTGTATTCGATTCTGACCAATCTCTTCAGGTTTTTGTCAATATGCGCCAACCCGGTACATTTATTTAGAAATTTATACCGTTCAGGTAAGGTCTTCTTTTTAAATTTTAAACTTATGATCAATTCATTATCATTGTCCTCAACAATGCTGTATGAATCATCATCTATCTCGGCATTTACATTATTTTTTACGGTATTCTGTAATTTGTTGAATTTCTTGATGGTTTTAGCATCCGGAACGCTTCCATTAAGCTTTAACAATATCCACTTCTCTCCCATCGGTAGTTCAGGATTAAATTCACCTTCTTCAACGATCTCTTCCATTCCTAATCCAGTGGGTAACCAGGTAACCGATTTAAATCTGAAATAATACTCAGCCTCTCCCTCTCTTAAGGCATTAACTATGTAATCGCTCGGAATGCCATACTCCTGTAATTTCTTGTCAATTAACTCCCTCTGACCATACAACTCTACAATTGAAACCAGACTCAGGATAATGATAGAGATGATTATTTTCATGATAAATGATGGTAGATCTTTATGAATAATTAAAGACAATAAACTATAAATATAAAAATCTTTTCTTTCAAGTGCTTTTATGTGGTAAAGAATTCAAACATTTGAATCAAAAAGTTTAAAGGAAATTTAGCACAGATCAGCTAAATTGAAATGAAAAATATTCAATTCAAATTATCTCAAAAAAGAATTCCGTTCCTAATTCAGGATAGGAATGAAAACCCTGAACAATACAAGATTGATGAATTGTTCAAAGTTTAGTTCAAGGAAAAAGAGAATTCTGGATGCTGAAATTAATTTGAAGAAACTATGATTAAAAGATCAGTAGTAGAATTATTCCAAATAGAAAATTTTGAATAGAACGCGAGGACTTGGTAAATAAACTAAACTATGTTGTGATTTTCTTCTTCCTTTATTTCCTTGATATCCAGGTCGATAAAGGATTCCTTGTATTGTGACTCTAAAAAATTCTTAATCAGGTCTATATCATCATTGGATAACCATTCGTGATAGCAAATGGCCAGATCCTTGCCATCCCATCCTCCCCCATTAAATTCAACAGAAACACCAACAATACTGGATTCGGTCAATATTTCAGAAACTGCACTGAATATTGGCAAGCCAAATTTTGTCGTGAATCGAGCTTTATACAACCTCATATAAATAAACCTGCTATTAATAACCTCTATTTTGTACTCAGTAACTCTATATAAAAAGAAAAATCACCTAAATATAGTAATATTTTTTACTTTAATCACACAATAAATTCAACTATTTAGCAATAAAATACAAATTTATCTTGATTAAAACAAATTTTATTTCTGCTACTTGTTAACAAACGGAACCTGACGAATTTTGTTACGGGAACATTTACTTTCCCAATTTGGGAATTTCTGTGCTGGATAGGGAATTATTCAACCTGATATCAAACCTCTCTTGCTTGGATTTATTTAATTTTATATATTCAGCCCCTTCAATCAAATTTTCTTTAACGAACTATTTTTAAAACTAAATATTATAAATAATGAAAGAACGAAAAATACTCCTTTCTGAAAAGGACATACCTGAAAAATGGTATAATATAATGGCAGATATGCCTAACAAACCACTTCCGCCTTTAAATCCTGCAACGAAAGAACCAATAGGCCCGGAGGCACTGGCACCAATTTTCCCGATGGGACTTATACAACAGGAAGTAAGTGCTGAGAAATGGATACAGATACCGGATGCTGTCAGGGATATTTACACAGTATACCGGCCCACTCCTTTATACCGTGCATATAATCTTGAAAAAGCACTCGATACTCCCGCTAAAATATATTATAAGTACGAAGGTGTTAGTCCAGCAGGTTCACACAAACCGAATACAGCGATTCCCCAGGCCTACTATAATAAACAGGAAGGTATAAAGAAAATAACAACTGAAACAGGAGCTGGTCAGTGGGGTAGTGCACTTGCCCTGGCCTGTAACTATTTTGACATTGCATGTGAAGTATACATGGTACGTATCAGTTACGACCAGAAACCTTATCGTAAAATGATGATGAATGCCTGGGGCGCAGATGTCTTACCCTCTCCCTCTGAAAGAACAGCTGCAGGCCGACAAATACTTGCCAAAGATCCTAATTCTCCTGGTAGCCTTGGAATCGCAATTTCAGAAGCCGTAGAGATGGCTGTTCAGGATGAAACCACGAAATATGCCCTTGGAAGCGTTTTAAACCACGTTTTACTGCACCAAACGATTGTTGGGCAGGAGGCATTAAAGCAATTTGAGATCGCAGGGGACCTTCCTGATATTATTATTGCTCCCTTTGGAGGTGGATCAAATTTCGCCGGATTGTCTTTCCCTTTCCTGAGATTGAACTTTGAGGAAGGTAAGAAAATAAGGGCAATTGCTAGTGAACCAGCTTCATGTCCAAAACTTACCCGGGGACAATTCAGATATGATTTTGGCGATACGGTTGGCATGACACCTCTTCTGCCCATGTATACTCTGGGACATAACTTTATCCCGGCACCTATACATGCAGGTGGTTTGAGATATCATGGTGCTGGTGTGATTGTTAGTCAATTACTGAAGGATAAATTGATCGAAGCCAGATCACATAACCAACTTGAATGTTTTGAGGCTGGAATAAAATTTGCCAAGGCTGAAGCCATTATACCAGCCCCGGAAGCAAATCATGGTATTGCTACGGCAATCCAGGAAGCTGAAAAATGCAAAGAGGAAGGTGTAAGCCGTACCATTTTATTCAACTTATGTGGTCATGGTCACTTCGATATGTCATCATACGAATCTTATTTCTCAGGAAAACTTACTGAACACGAATTAACGGAGGAGGAAATCCATACTTCTTTATCAGAATTGGATACACCTACCATTTAGGATTTAAAATAGAAATTTGAATCCCGTGCAGGCGATCATTTACCTGGCGGGATTTATTTTTTTTATACTATAATTTTTTCGGGAAATGAGATTATCTTTGCCATCCAAATTATAATTTTCCTGGATTAAACATTTTTTCAATCAAGGGGTTAGCATTTTGGCATGAATTTAGATGTAGGGTAGTGAAAAGAATTTTTATCAGAATGAATACTAAATCAAACGTACTTGTAGTAAAGAGTAAAATAGAAGGAAGCATAAAGCTGGTTTTGGGCACATTAGGATTTTCTGCCATGCTGATAGCATTTATACTGCTGATCCCTTAATATTTAAAATTACTATATCAACATTCTAAAACCGAGATAAGGCAAAGGACAACACTAATTGTTTTGCTTGCCAATCAGATAGTCGATTGCTGAACTTTTGAACTTCTACCAAATGGATCGATCCAATCCAGATCCAGATTATTTATCTAAGAACCATAGAATTGCCCCTCAAAACATTCCATTTCCTTTATAATTAATGGTTTAAAACTAAATATTTACAATTTTATCCCCCCGGAAACATGTGAAAACCCTGGTTAACTAGGAATTTCATTCCTTAATAATTCAATAATTATCCTCAAAATCTGAATTTATCAATGATTGTTATATAATTCTGCATCCCAATCAGTAACTTTCATCCCAACCCATATAATGATACCAAGGGCTGATCTTATTGATCCAATCACGGCTTCTTTAAAACAATTTTTGCGATTCATCTAAAAAATTTTAATCTTGTCGGTTCTATTGTTTTCCATATGTATTTAATTTAAAAATAAAAGTGCGATCTTTTAACTAATAATTTCCTTCAATAAAGTAAAAGGTATACTAAGATGAGCGTTAAAATTCAAACTCTAAGCGGCTATTTCCATGAGTATCAGAAAAGTGTTATAGAACCGGAAACATTCTGGGATAGAATCGCAGAATCATTCCACTGGAGAAAAAGATGGAATAAAACCGTTGAATGGAATTTCAAAGAACCCAGTATTAAATGGTTCCTTGACGGGAAATTGAATATTACTGAGAATATGCTCGACAGGTATCTCTTCACCGCCGGTGACAGGACCGCTATAATCTGGGAACCTAATGAACCTGATGAGCCACCAAGACATATATCATATCGAGAGTTATATCATATGGTCTGCCAGTTCTCACATGTGCTGAAAGATCTTGGAGTAGGTAAAGGAGACAGGGTGATCATTTATATGCCAATGGTTCCGGAGGCAGCCGTCGCAATGATGGCATGCGCCCGAATTGGAGCCGTTCACTCTGTTGTATTTGCAGGGTTTTCATCTCAAGCCCTTGCCGACAGGATTAATGACTGCAGTGCAAAAGTGGTTTTAACCTCGGATGGCAATTTCAGAGGAGCAAAAAAAATAGGAGTTAAGGATGTTGTTGATGAGGCTTTGAAACAATGCATCAGTGTTGAAAAGGTTGTTGTATACAAGAGAACCGGGCAGGAAGTTAATATGAAAAAAGGCCGGGATCTCTGGTGGCATGATGAAATTAAAGGAAAGCCCACAGAAATAGCGGCTGAAGAAATGGATTCTGAGGATATGCTATATATTCTGTATACTTCAGGCTCAACAGGGAAACCAAAAGGGGTCGTGCATACAATCGGGGGATATATGGTTTATACCCATTTTTCATTTATAAATGTATTTCAATATAACAAGGGTGACATTTACTGGTGTTCAGCTGACATTGGATGGGTTACCGGACATTCCTATATAGTATACGGACCACTACTCGCCGGGGCTACTACTGTAATGTTTGAAGGGATTCCAACCTATCCGCATGCAGGTCGCTTTTGGGAGGTGATTGATAAATACAAGGTCAACCAGTTCTATACCGCCCCTACAGCCATCAGAGCATTAGAAGCATTTGGCCAGGATCCCTTACTTCCATTTGATCTTAAATCTTTGAAAGTATTAGGAACTGTTGGTGAACCGATTAACGAAGAGGCCTGGCACTGGTACCATGACCATGTAGGGAAAAACAAGTGCCCCATAGTTGATACGTGGTGGCAAACTGAAACTGGAGGGATTTTAATCTCACCCATCGCAAGTATTACCCCGACAAAACCTTCCTATGCAACCATGCCACTTCCCGGGATACAACCCATAATTGTTGATAATGAAGGTAATGAACTTAAAGGCAATAGCGTTGAAGGAAATTTATGTATGAAATATCCATGGCCAGGAATGTTCAGAACTACCTATGGTGATCATAAAAGAATGCATGACACTTATTTTTCACAATTCCCTAATCTATACTTTACAGGTGATGGTGTAAAAAGAGATGAAGATGGATATTACAGGATCCTGGGCCGTGTCGATGATGTGATCAATGTATCCGGGCATCGTATGGGTACAGCTGAGGTAGAAAATGCCATAAATGAACACCCAAGGGTAGTTGAATCAGCTGTTGTTGGATATCCTCACGAAATAAAAGGACAAGGTATATTTGCCTTTGTGATTGCCGATATGACTGACAGAACTGTTGCCAACCTGACCAATGAGATAAAAATTACGGTCAATCAGAT
>CBDUBA010000195.1:0-6487 GCA_965365275.1 uncultured Cyclobacteriaceae bacterium
AAGAGTCCAGGCGCCTCCAGCTGCATCGATGATTCCAAATAAAATTATTGCAGGTTTGGCCTTCTTAAAAAGAACCAGCGCGGTTAACAGGATAAGCACGCCGAACCTACCTATTATCGTTGCCCAGAAGAAGGATGAAAGTTCATTCTGAGCAGCTATGATGTAATAGAATCCTAATATCAGAATTACCATTCCCAGGGCCCTGATCCAGGGCTCATTTGTCTTTGGAAATTTGAATATAGGCAATATCGAATTTGGGATTAAATAGAAACCTGTACCCATCACGATGAGATAGATACCGAAAACGAAAATACTCAGGGCTGCGGCACTCATTTTTTACTTTTTTTGTTATTTACGACTAATATGGATTACACTGTCCGGAAGTATAATTTAGTCAAGATACCTTATATTGCAAAATATTAATACCTTGATTTATCCCTGGATAAAAAAGTTTTCAATCGGGGGAGTATCTCTATATCGTTAGGGTTTTTTGTATTTGCAAAAATTGCATAAAGTACAGTTGTTTTCAGGAACTATTTTTCAGTGGCATACGTTGCCAAATTATAACCCAAGTTCTAACCTTAAAACTACTGAAGTCATGAACAAAAACGAGATGAATGCTCTGATTGAGCAGGACCTTCATGTTTGGAACGATGGGGATCTATCTATATACGACAAGATTCTCCACCCTGATTTTGTAAGGCACGAATTGGATATTAAAACTGACATGGTTGGCATAGAAGCCAATAAGAAAAATGTCCAGTTTAACCGTACCGCCTTCCCGGATTTTCATGTAACCGCTGATGATGTGATCTTCGCAGAAGATACTATTGTAATGAGATGGACCTTGACTGGTACTCATTTGGGTGACTTTGGTGAGATACCTCCTACGGGTAAGAAAATTAAATTATCCGGTGTTTCAATTAGCAAGATCGAAAACGGAAAAGCCAGGGAACAATGGTGCTATTATAACCAAATGGCAGGTTTCACTCAAATTGGATTTACTTTTGCACCACCCAAGATTGAACCCGAACCACATCTTTAGAAAACTTGTACAGCCCCTTCAGAAATGCAGGGGTTTTTTAATGTCCTGCAAAAATTGAATTGCTTTTGAATTTCCTGGTAAAATAAATCGGATTGAAGCAAAAGGGTGTATTTGGGATCTTCTCTAGCGTGTTCATTTAAAGGTGATCGTCCTTTCCCTAAAAAATGTATTTTCAGGTTCTGTTTCTGTATTATTTGCAAAATATAAAATATATTTTCCCGGTGTTGTGAATACTTTTTCTTCAATCTGTTCCCCTGTGTTATCATCATATCTTATGCCCTTAAAAATTGAGGGATCCAGCACAAGTTCTTTTTTGAACATAATCTCTTGATCATTTTTGTTTCCAGATTCATAAAAGTAGTAAACGTAATCCTCAGGTGAAATAATCAGTAAGTGGTCCGGATGCTGATCTTTCAGTTTGATTATTATCCTGGTGTTGACATTGAAAGAAAAGGAATCATCTAGGTCATTAAAAGCTACAATAACCGCTTTTGGTGAACAACTGTAAAAGAATATTAACAGCAATAAAAAGAAGAATCCGGTGATCACAGGAAACTTCCGGCATATTGAAATAGGGCCCATTACAGCATAGATCATTTAAAGTATAAAGCCTTGTCCTTTAAAGTTACTGAAAGGGGAAATGCCATGCAATCGTAATCTGCTTATGTTTAACCATGTAAAAATTATTTTTCTGCCATCAGATATCCCGAGCAGATTTGAACTGGATTATTTAGTTCAATAAAATTAGAGGACTTGAAGTTTTAAGGTATATATATAAGATCAGTAAATGATGAAATTGGTATAATATTTATAATACGAATTATTATAAATTATATGTCATATATACGACATAGCAGTATTTATAACATTGACGTAACTTACTAGATTGATTTAAGCTATATATTAAAGTTCTTAATTTTCATATCAACTTAAATTAGGTTACAATCCAAACAACCCTCGTTCCCCACGGGGGTTTTTTGTTGCACATCGTAAAAGAAAAATCTATTCCGCGCTGTTTTTACATGCTTTTCCAAACAATCACGGCCCGATGTTTTACATTAAAAATCCGTTGGTGTCCTTAATTGGATCCGGGATCTCTGTGTCCTCAATCATTTCTCTCATATCAATTTCTATTGCTCTGGAAATGGATGTTATGGGGATGTCATTGTAAGTCCCTTCAAATGGATTTTCTGAGTAATCGCCAATTTTCTCCATCAGATAGAAGACCCAGGTGATAAGTCCTCCTAAAAATGGGCAAATCCAGATCATCCAGGGTTCTTTACCTGTCATAATATCCATTAAACCAAAAGGGATCAGAGCAGTGAAAACTAGCGTTATCCATAGTGTGACAGAGGCATACTGCCTTGGAAATGGAAAATTTTTGATACGTTCAGATTTCCCCTGGTCTGTATAGAATGAGCTTATTAATTGATGCAATTCCATATGCCTGAAATCATCATAATACTCTTGATCTCGTATTTCCTGCAATCTATTCGATTGATTTTTCATGATCTGTGTCGCCATATTGGTTTTCCCATCCAGTAGCTCCAGTTCATTTTTTGAGATGTACTGACTGAGCTCAAAGTCTAATTTATTATTGTAATCTTCACAAACAACCGGGGCGTATAAGCCATTAAGACGATTTTCTGTGTGTTCCCATTCCTTACTCAACCTGAGCTGATGTCTCAGGGCCGTCATCCAGGCAATATGCCTGTATATTAGCTCTTTTCTAAGTTCATCCTGATGCTGACCTTTCACGAAGGCGACCACTGCAGCTCCAAATGTCCGGCTATTGTTGACAATACTTCCCCAGATCTTTCGGGCCTCCCACGTCCTGTCATAGGAGCTATTATTTTTAAATCCCAGGTAAAACGCTACGGCAATACCTATTACCCCTAAGGGTCCCCAGGGTAAGGAAAGGTCAATACCGGAAAAATAGGAAATAGCGCAAATAAGGAAATTATACGCGATGCCAATAACAAATGGCCATTTAGACCAATTGAAAGTCATCCAGAAGCTGTATCTTCTCTTTACATACATATTATTTAGAATTGATTAGTTTGCATTTCTTTCGTTAACCTGTAAAAGAATTTATGATCCATAACGAACAAAGCTCAATCACTTTAAAACCAAAGATCTTTGATGATGTGGATTTTAATATCATTATTAAATCTCGTCAAGTGCCGGGGTTCTTAATTCCTCAATTTTCCAACCGGCCAGCTTTGCTCCAGCCTGGTATGCACTTTCTAAGAAATCGAGTACTGCTTTTCTGGGATCGGGTGTTGATTTCACATCATGATAGCTTAGAAAAGCCATAGGGCTACCATTGCTGTCTACCCACCTGGCCGTTGATGGGATCAAGGGTTCTTCATCTATTTCATCAGGGGATGGATAGGTATAGGAATAGTAGGCTGGCTCCTGCACATTTTCGTCCCCCACCCAGAAACCAAAGCTTATTTGTTCATGCGAGTACGTATCCCGATCTGAAATTCGTGCTGATTTATCCATGGGTGCCAATTTCTTCCCGGAAAAGCGAGTGACTGCTAAATCCATATGATGCCAATAAATCTGAACAGGGCAAGTCTTGCCATAAAATCGTCCACTGAATTCCTGAAAGATGGAATTATTCCATTGCATTAACTGCCAGAATTTATTGATGTCATTCCAATCAAACGAACTATATTCATCCAATTGAGCAAAAGGTTTTTCAATCCCCATGTCGAATGGTTTTTGAATAAACTTTGGATGTATGCCCAATTGAGAAAGCTCAACCATAAATTGTTTATAAAATTGAGCAATCGAGAAACCGGTTTTCAAATCGATTTGAACGCTACCCTTTTTGCTATGGTTTATGACCACTGCCCTTTTTAATACATCTAGTTCAATTTCAAGGCTGCATGTTCCTTGATCTACCGGAATGGTGAACGTGCTGAAGCCTCTGGGCGAAACATAAATGGTTATGAACCACCAGTGATTTTTCCGAGTAGTAAGACCCAACCTGGTCTTGCCAATAATTTGAAGAATCAAATGAATAGTAATTCGGGTTTGTGTCCATGAATCATAAGGCAAGTCGGGGAGTTCTGGTTTATTCATTTTTATTAAGTTTATACATTTAGCTCTTAATTTGATTTTAGTTGAAGCAAGAATGATATAGTCTGCACTATGAATTCAGTATAGCACAAACTCACAAAGTATAAAATTTTAAGAACAACTAGCAAGTGAATGCTGCTCATTTGTTTCTCAGCAGAAAGAAGATAGAATGGTAAGATGACTTTAATCACCTGGATAATAAATATTTACAAGGCAAGTACGAATCAGGAGCAAAAAATTTCTAATATTTTATCCAGGTAGGATTGTCAATATGGAGGAATTAGAATTACCACAATATTTGCCTACAGAAACAGTTTCACGAATTTAGGTATAGGGAGCCCTACATTAATGTGTTGCTCATGAAACTATAATTTGTTTTTCAGAAGGTCTTCGATGACCTCCTCTACTTTTTCAATTGCCCCCCGAAAGATCAGATTGCCATCAGGATCAATGATTACTACGGTTGGATAATAATTAATTCCAAAGTCGTCCATTATTTGTTGTGATCCTCTAACAACAGGGAAGGTATAGTTTTTTTCTTCAATTGACGTAAACAGTTGGTTGGGTTTATCATTTTTCATCGGTCTGTTCACAGCATATACCAATATTTGTTCGTTGGCCTGATATTTATCATAAATCTGCTGCAATTTGGGGAATTTTGCCCAACATGGGCGGCAACCTATAAACCAAAAATCCAGGATAACTACCTTTCCAACAATTGATCCATTATTAATTACTCTATTATTTTTATCGATCAAACTGAAAGCGGGCGCCTTCGTGAATTCCAGTTCTCCCGAAGGTGATCCGTAAGCAATATTGTTGTACCAAATGGCATCAAACCCAATTGTTAAAAGAAGTGGGATTACTCCCAGAATGATAGGGAATTTCAGCGCACGTCTTTTATGATAAATAAACCCACCAGTTATGGCCAATAGAAACGAAATAAAAAATGGGATTGCGTTCAGGGTAAAATTGATGGAAGAACTAATGGCTTTTGGAACGAAAAGAATCAACCAGCTTAATCCAATCGTAATAATCACGCTAGTTGAAGTAAAATAATCATTTTTTTTAGATAGTGCGAAGGCTGTTGTAATAGTTATGCCTATATAAATAATGATATGGTTAAAACCTCCCGGAAGATCCGTCAATCCAATACTAATGATGATTGAAATGATGATAATCACCAGGGATGAAGTAAGAAGTAATAAAAAGAATACGATTGATTTACCCGAGATTTTCATATAAGTTCTTGTTTGGTTCTTTATCTAAGGACCAACAATACCTGTTTGTCATATATTACGGTACACTATCTGGTCCTGGTCGTAAAATTCTCGAGGTCTGTTAAATTAAAATTGTAAAAATCGGTGGAATTTGCTTTATGTTTCAGAAATTGTGAAGGGGTAACACCAGCAAAAAATTTAAAATCCTTTATGAAATGTGATTGATCGAAATAATTGTTTTCTAAAGCGACGTCGGTTAGAGATTTTTGGTACCTGGCAGCTATCTGTTTAGCGGCTTTATTAAACCGGACTATTTTTTTGTAGAAACTGGGACTGAATCCCACGTGTTCACTGAATAGTTCACGGAATCGGCGCGGGGACAGGCATACTTCATTGCTCAAATCATCCATGGTGTGTGTAATCGAATTTTTAAACAGGTTTACAGCATGAAATATACGATCGTCAATACAATTCGAATTAATTCGTAGAGAGAGGAATTTTTCCAGTTCCCTGAATTTAGACGATAATGATGATAATGAATACATACGATCCAGCAATTCTTCGCTTTCACTTCCTGAAAAAAAAATGTCCAAGGTCAAAGTTATATTCTGGTACTCGGTGGCTGGAATTCCCTTAAAACTATAAAGCCCAAATGGCTTGAACTGCAGATTGATGAAAGAAAGGGATTTTGATTTTTTTAAAGCTACTGGTGAATTCCAGGAAGGGTAAAGTAATGCCAATCCTTCATTATTACTGTATTTAACCGGTTTATCATTCAAGGAAATGGTAAGATTACTTGAACCATTGGGGAATAATCCAAACCAGCCATCTGATCTATCATGCCATTCCATCTCAACATACCCGATACAGCTGATTATTCTGCTTACTTTAGGATCCTGAGGTGTATATAAGGCATGTTTCATTCAGGGAATTTCAAGTTTATTAAACCTTTTCCGATCGACTAAAATAAATAATGTTCTTATAAAAAGTGAAACTGAAGACCGGATATTGTCAATGTGATTTCTTTAGTAATTTTCTGGTTCATTGCTTTGAAATCCTCCTGTGTTGGTTATTTTCTATTGTGAAATATTAAATAATATTATGATTTTTTACAGAATTTTATAAATTGAAT
>CBDUBA010000196.1:0-6471 GCA_965365275.1 uncultured Cyclobacteriaceae bacterium
TAGAGCGCTTCCTTGGTAAGGAAGAGGTCACGGGTTCAATTCCCGTCATTGGCTCTAAATAGAAGTAATAATTGAATTGAAGTTAATCTTTTAGTAATTTTATAGATTGGCTGATGAAGCAGTGTTAAAATGACCACTCTTTTATGGGTTGTCAAAAACCTTTCATCGAACATATAAGAATTTATTTTAATCATTTTGTAACCAATTAGATAATTTTCAAACATGGCTAAAGAAACCTTTGATCGTTCCAAACCGCACGTGAACATAGGTACGATAGGTCACGTTGACCATGGTAAGACTACCTTGACGGCGGCTATAACGAAAGTATTATCAGAGAGTGGGCTTGCTGAAGAGCGGGATTTTTCTTCTATTGATAACGCACCGGAAGAAAAAGAAAGAGGAATAACCATTAACACGGCACACGTGGAATACCAGACAACTAACAGGCACTATGCCCACGTTGATTGTCCCGGTCACGCTGACTATGTAAAGAACATGGTAACGGGTGCTGCACAGATGGATGGTGCAATTGTTGTTGTGGCTGCCACTGATGGCCCTATGCCGCAAACAAGAGAACATATCTTGCTTGCGCGACAGGTAGGTGTACCGGCATTGGTGATTTTCATGAATAAGGTAGACCTTGTTGACGACGAGGAATTGCTTGATCTTGTAGAAATGGAGGTCAGGGAACTGCTGAGTGAGTATGAATTTCCAGGAGATGATATACCAATAATCCGGGGATCAGCACTGGGCGCACTGAATGGTGAAGCTGAGTGGGTCGAGAAGGTTAAGGAACTGATGGAGGCTGTTGATGACTATATTCCAATACCAGAGAGATTAATTGACAAGGATTTCTTGATGCCTGTTGAAGACGTTTTCTCAATAACCGGTCGAGGTACTGTTGCAACCGGAAGAATTGAGCGTGGCGTTATAAACTCAGGTGATCCTGTTGATATTCTTGGTATGGGTGCAGAAAACCTGAAATCAGTAGTCACAGGTGTTGAGATGTTCCGTAAGATCCTTGACAGGGGAGAAGCTGGTGATAATACTGGTCTTCTTTTAAGAGGTATTGATAAGGATGAGATCCGACGAGGAATGGTTATCTGTAAGCCGGGTTCTGTTAAGCCTCATCTGAAATTCAAAGCTGAGGTTTATGTGCTCTCAAAAGAAGAAGGTGGGCGACACACTCCATTCTTTACAAAATACCGACCACAGTTCTATTTCAGAACCACAGACGTTACTGGTGAGATCAAGCTTCCAGAAGGTGTTGAAATGGTTATGCCTGGTGATAATGTTACCATCGAGGTAGAACTCATTAACTCCATTGCTATGGAAAAAGGTTTGAGGTTCGCTATTCGTGAAGGTGGTAGAACGGTTGGTTCAGGTCAGGTTACTGAAATTATTGAATAACAATAGATAATAAAAGAGCAAATGCGTTTCTAAAATCATAGAACGCATTTGTTTCTTTTTAAAAAAGTAACTACCTTTGCAGCCCTTTTGGGCGATAGACGGGTGTAGCTCAATTGGTAGAGTAGTGGTCTCCAAAACCATTGGCTGGGAGTTCGAGTCTCTCCACCCGTGCAAAAATTGAATGTGATCAATGAAAAAAATTAAGCAATATATTATCGAGTCCTACGAGGAATTACGCCATAAAGTAAGTTGGCCAAAATATAATGACCTGCAAAGCAGTTCTATCCTTGTATTGGTTGCTTCATTGATTTTCTCAATTGTTATTGGATTGATCGATCTGGCTTTCGATAATATATTGAACTGGTATTATAGCGCATTTTAAATTCTAATTATAACCGGATGGGTGAGCAGAAATGGTATGTATTGCGGGTGATCAGCGGACAGGAAAAGAAAATAAAAACTTACCTGGAAAATGAGATAGCCCGAAATAAACTTGAGGAATACATTCCGCAGGTGCTTATCCCCTCTGAAAAAGTGTATGAAATGAGAAACGGCAAAAAAAGGGTTAGAGAAAGAAATTTCTTCCCTGGTTATGTTCTCGTTTCTGCCGATCTATCACATGGTGAAGCATATCATGTGGTAAAGAGTGTTCCTGGTGTTATCGGATTCCTTGGTGCAAATGATACCGGCGACGGATCATCCAAGACACCTGTACCGCTAAGACAGTCGGAAATTAACAGGATCCTTGGTAAGGTTGATGAGATCGATAGCATGGAAGAAAAGCTGGGAACACCGTTTATTGTTGGAGAATCCGTTAAAGTGATGGATGGACCATTCAGCGGGTTTACTGGAACGGTCGAAGAAGTTTTTGAAGAAAGAAAGAAATTAAACGTCATGGTAAAAATATTCGGCAGGAATACTCCAGTCGAATTGAATTACATGCAAGTAGAAAAACAAGATTAGCAAAATGGCTAAAGAGATAAGTGGATATTTAAAGCTGCAAATTAGAGGAGGTCAGGCAAATCCTTCACCTCCGGTTGGGCCAGCTCTTGGTAGTAAGGGCTTGAATATTATGGAATTCTGCAAGCAGTTTAATGCTAGAACCCAGGATAAAATGGGACAAGTATTGCCTGTTGTTATATCCATATATTCCGACAAATCATTTGATTTTGTTATAAAAACCCCTCCGGCCTCTGTATTGCTGCTGGAAGCCTCCAAGCTAAAAAAGGGATCTGCAGAACCTAACCGAGCAAAAGTTGGTTCAGTTACTTGGGATCAGGTGCGTTCAATCGCTGAAACAAAAATGCCTGATTTAAATGCTCTTAAAGTGGAGTCAGCTATGAAAATGGTAGCAGGAACTGCAAGAAGCATGGGATTAAGAGTAACGGGTAGAGCACCCTGGGATAAGTAAAGTTCATTAAAATGGCAAAATTAACAAAGAAGCAAAAGGAAGCCTTAGGTAAAATTGAAAAAGGGAAGGAGTATTCACTTGAAGAAGCTTCGTCCCTGATAAAAGAAATGACCTTTACCAAATTTGATTCTTCCGTAGATATCGACGTCAGGTTAGGCGTTGATCCCAGGAAAGCTGATCAAATGGTAAGAGGTGTTGTATCTTTACCCCATGGTGTTGGAAAAGAGGTAAAAGTTTGTGTACTCTGTACTCCTGAAAAAGAACAGGAAGCTAAAGATGCAGGGGCTGATTACGTCGGCCTTGATGATCTGGTTAAGAAAATTGAAGGCGGATGGACGGATATGGATGTTATAATTACCATGCCAAGTGTAATGGCAAAGGTTGGAAAGTTAGGCAGGGTCCTCGGACCTAGAGGTTTAATGCCCAATCCTAAATCCGGTACGGTAACCATGGATATCGGGAAAACCGTTAAGGAGGTCAAGCAGGGAAAAATTGATTTCAAGGTCGATAAGTTCGGCATTATTCATACAAGTATTGGAAAGATTTCATTTGAAGCAGATAAAATTCAGGATAATGCTGAGGAGATTCTGAATACCATTGCCAAGTTGAAACCATCTTCAGCAAAAGGGACTTATGTAAAGAGTATCTATCTTTCCAGTACGATGAGTCCAAGTATTCCAATTGATAAAAACAGCATTCCAGGTATATAGTCATGAATCGAGAAGAAAAAGCTCAGGTAATAGAAGAACTTGTAGAAAGATTTAACAACAATAATTTTTTCTACATCACAGATGCATCAGGATTGACTGTTGCAGAAGTGAACGATTTCCGAAGAATGTGCTTTGAGAAGGGAGTAGAGTACAAAGTATTTAAGAATACTTTGATCAAAAAAGCACTTGACCAGGTTGAGACTGATTATAGTGATTTTGAGGCCCAAAAAGTATTGAAAGGCTTTTCAGGGATCTTGTTTTCGCCTGAAAATGGAAACCTCCCGGCCAAAGTAATTACTGAATATAGAAAAAAACATAAAGGAGAAATTCCCATTCTTAAGGGAGCATCGATTGATAGAGAACTCTATATTGGTAACGACCAGTTGTCAGCATTGAGTAAACTTAAATCGAAGCATGAACTGATTGGAGAGATCATTACATTACTCCAGTCACCAGCCAAAAATGTTATTTCTGCATTGCAAAGTGGAGAGCACAAGCTGGCTGGCATAGTTAAAACATTGTCTGAAAAAGAAGATTAAAGTATAACAAAATAAAATAATTTAGTTAAAAATGGCAGATTTAAAAGCATTCGCTGAGCAGTTGGTTAATCTTTCAGTTAAAGAGGTTAATGAATTGGCAACTATTTTAAAGGACGAATATGGTATTGAGCCGGCAGCTGCTGCCGCGCCTGTGGCTGTTGCTGCAGCAGGCGGTGGTGATGCAGCCGAAGCAGCTGCAGAAAAGTCAGAGTTTGACGTGATTCTTAAGGCAGCTGGAGCTCAAAAACTTAAAGTAGTTAAAACAGTTAAAGAATTAACAGGCCTAGGCCTAAAAGAAGCTAAAGATTTAGTAGACGCTGCTCCAAAACCTGTGAAAGAGGGATTGGCCAAAGATGAAGCTGAAGGTATTAAAAAAGCTTTAGAAGAAGTCGGCGCTGAAGTAGAACTACAATAAGATTGACCATTTGTTTTGTTAATAAATGGTATGATGATTTTTAGGCCTGGCAATTCCAGTCAGGTCTTTTGCTGTATGTGCCAACGAAAGCACATTTCCAGTTTCTAAATAAGATAAGGTCATTTGGCCTTGTCGAATGTTATTTAACGATCATTAAATAGTTAAAACCTTGGCTATAATAAATCAAACAGAGAGAATAAATTTCTCCTCAATTAAGACTATTATTGATTACCCCGATTTCCTTGATGTACAACTCCAATCATTCCAGGACTTTTTCCAATTAGAAACACCACCTGAAAAGAGAATTCAGGAAGGACTTTATAAGGTGTTCTCGGAAAACTTCCCGATTTCTGATTCGAGAGAGAATTATGTGCTGGAATTTGTCGATTACATGGTCGATCCACCGAAGTACAGCGTTACCGAATGTGTAGAAAGAGGCCTTACATACTCTGTTCCATTAAAGGCAAAACTCCGATTGTCATGCAATGATGAGGACAATGAGGATTTTGAGACTATTGAGCAGGAAGTGTTCTTGGGCAATATTCCCTATATGACTACAAAGGGGTCTTTTGTGATAAATGGAGCGGAACGTGTGATTGTGTCTCAGCTACATCGATCTCCTGGCGTGTTTTTTGCCCAGAGCAAGCACACCAACGGAACCAAATTGTATTCTGCAAGGATCATACCCTTTAAGGGATCCTGGATAGAATTTGCCACGGATGTCAATAATGTAATGTACGCCTATATCGACAGGAAGAAAAAGTTTCCTGTGACCACTCTGCTGAGAGCAATTGGTTGGGGTACCGATAAAGATATCCCCGATCTGTTCGAGCTATCTGAAGAAATTGATGCAAATCAGAAAAATCTCAAGAAGATCATTGGCAGGAAGTTGGCAGCGAGGGTGTTGAAAACCTGGACTGAGGACTTCGTGGATGAAGATACTGGAGAAGTTGTTTCAATCGACAGAAATGAAGTGCTGCTGGAACGAGATTCTGTAGTTTCAGAGGATGACATTGAAATCATACTTGATGCCGGCACGAAATCAATCATCCTGCATAGGGAAGATATCAACATCAATGATTTCCAGATTATTTACAATACGTTGTCCAAAGACAACTCAAACTCTGAGAAAGAAGCTGTCGAGCAGATCTATCGCCAGTTGAGGAATTCAGAGGCGCCTGATGAACAAACAGCAAGGGATATCATCCAAAGCCTATTCTTCTCGGATAAGAGGTACGATTTGGGTGAAGTTGGAAGATACAGGATCAACAAAAAGCTTGGTCTTGATATTGATTCTAATGTAAGGGTGCTGACTAAAGAAGATATTATCCTAATAGTAAAGTACCTGATAGGTCTGATTAATTCGAAGGCGGTTGTGGACGACATTGACCACCTTAGCAATAGAAGGGTTAGAACCGTTGGCGAGCAACTTTATACTCAGTTTGGTGTAGGTCTGGCCAGGATGGCAAGAACCATTAAGGAGCGAATGAATGTTCGGGATAATGAAGACTTCAAACCTGTTGATCTGATCAATGCAAGGACCCTGTCTTCTGTCATTAACTCGTTCTTTGGAACAAACCAGCTGTCGCAGTTCATGGATCAGACCAATCCATTGGCTGAGATTACTCATAAAAGAAGGATGTCTGCCCTAGGGCCAGGCGGTCTTTCGAGAGAAAGAGCTGGATTTGAGGTTAGAGACGTTCACTACACTCACTATGGTAGGCTGTGTACGATTGAGACTCCGGAAGGACCAAATATTGGATTGATTTCATCTCTTTGTGTTCATGCCAAAGTAAATGGTATGGGATTCATTGAGACTCCATACCGTACATCAGAATCGGGAAAGGTGAATATGTCAAGCGATGTAATTTACCTCACGGCAGAAGAAGAAGATACACACAATATTGCGCAGGCCAATGCCCCGCTTCAGGACAGCGGAGCCTTTATCAATGAGAAGGTGAAAGCGCGTTTTGAAGGAGACTTCCC
>CBDUBA010000197.1:0-5980 GCA_965365275.1 uncultured Cyclobacteriaceae bacterium
AGGCTGCCTGTAAATGTCAAAACCTATGAAATATTTAATTCTCTGAATAAGTAATTTAAATTTGTGAGCAAGAAAATGAGTAGAAAAAGAGGATTCTGGGTCATTCTTATGGTTCTGGCCAGCCTGGTTGGGGTGGCTCAGTCCATTAAGCCGGTTTTCACAGATGTCACAGAAACATCAGGTATATCCTTCCAATACAATTTTGGTGATTATACTTATGAAAACATACTTGAAAGCAGTGGATCCGGGCTTACTGTACTGGATTACAATAATGATGGCTGGATGGACCTTTATATGTTAAATGGAACTTATCTGGAAGGAATTAGTGATAAGGATGGTAAAGTATTTGAAAACACCCCGAATCACCTGTACCGAAACAACGGTGACGGAACCTTTACGGAAGTAGCTGAATTAGCCGGAGTAGATGACCGCCACTGGAGTATGGCTGCTGGGGCCCTGGACTATGATGGAGATGGGGATACAGATATATACCTCCTGAATTACGGTCCCAATGTCTTTTACAGGAATAACGGAAATGGAACTTTTACCAATATAGCAGATAAGATTGGCCTTGTCGGGCCAAATACCCTTAATGGTTTTACAAAATGGAGTGTAGGTGTTGCTTTCTGGGATTTCAACCAGGACGAACGAGTGGATATGATGGTTGGCAATTTTCTTGCTTTTGATCCTGAATATGTCTCCCCAACCACACCCGATTTGATGCCACATCCCTCAGAATATAAAGGCCAGGCTTCCATGATGTACATGCAGCAACCTGACGGAACCTATAAAGAGGTAACAGCTGACCTGAACATGTTCTATCCTGATTCAAAATGTATGGGACTCACCGTCTTTGATTATGACGATGATGGGGATCTGGATTTATTCCAGGGAAATGATCACCAGCTCAATTTTCTATTCCGCAATGACGGAGATCTTAATTTCACCGAAATTGCTGTAGCAGCTGGTGTCGCCGCAAATGATGAAGGCTCTCCTACCGGCTCCATGCATGGTACTATTGGTGATATTGACGGAGATGGTAAAATTGATTTGTTGGTTACAGATCTGAAATACGGAGCCATGTATCGAAACCTTGGTGATGGTGTTTTTGAAGATGTTACCCGGAAATCAGGTATAGCACATAATTTTTCCGGAAAAGGACAATGGGGAGCGGCCTTATTCGATTACAATAATGATGGTGATCTTGATATTTTTGTCGCCAACGGTACAGCTGAAGAACTGATACTTCAAAAACCTCTTTTATTGGATAATGATGGGAAAGGCTTTTTTAAAGATAGTGGTACTGAATTGCATCCATACTTTAACACAAAACGGTCAGGACGGGCAGCTGCGACCTGGGATTTCGATAATGATGGCGACCTGGATTTGGTCGTATCCCACATTGACCTTCTGGCTACTCCTATTCTACTTCGAAATGATGTAGGGAACAAGAATAACTGGCTTGGAATGACCTTAAAAGGCAATAAAGGACCAGCATCAGGAATTGGAGCCAGAGTTACATTGTACTCTGACAATAATGTTCAGGTTAAGATCAACCAGTGGGCAACAAGTTATCTGTCATATAATGATCCCCGCATTTTATTCGGCCTGGGTAAGGATACGAGTGTTCGAAAGCTTCATATAAAATGGCCTGATGGATCAGAGGAATTCTTTGAAAACATAAATATAAACCAGTATATCACCATTGTTCAGGGAAAAGGTTTAAACTAAATCTTTCATCATCCACATTAATTGATTTATTGTTTAAATTTGATAGCAGAATCTGGATTTTGCCTGTGCAAAATCATACTTGTTGAAAATACAAAACGAAATAAAAGATGAACCATCAGTATATTGAAAGAGTTGTTGACTTAACAGATCCGGAAAAGAACATCATATACAATATGACAACGGAAGAGGCAAGGGAGATAGTAAAATCTGGTGACAGGGATGCTGTCAGAAAAATTGACGGTCAGTTTGCCCTTGTATCAGTGGATGGAAAGATTGTACACCTGGCCAGATCCATTGGAAGGCCTTTGAGGTATTTTATTGCCAAATTGATTGATGGGCCCTGTTTGATCATTGCTGATCGGATCGATACCATATACAACTATCTTAAAAAGGAAGGACTGGATGACCAGTTTCATCCATCTTATACCAGGATGGCCCCTGCGCATTATATTACCAAGATTCAATTATTAGGCTGTCCGGATCCCAACCCGGTTTATGAAAGGTTTTTTTATCCTGAACGAAATAGCCTGAAAGAAGAGAAACCGGAAATCCTCGGCAGGATTTACATGTCAGTATTGTATGAGGAAATCAAGAAATGGTTAAAGAACCGGGCTAAAACAGGTCCTATTGGCGTAACTTTTTCAGCAGGGATTGATAGCGGATCGGTCTTCCTGTTAACATACCATGCTCTAAGAGAATTAGGTGAGAGCCCTTCAAGACTGAAAGCCTTTACACTAACAGTAGAGGGGAAAGGAGCAGACATTGACCAAGCGCATAAGTTTTTGGGCGAATTAGGACTCGAAATGTTCCTTGAACCGGTGGGAGTAGACATAAAAGATATTGACTGGAAAGAAACCATTAAAATTACTGAGGATTACAAACCCCTTGATATACAGTCAGCTACAATGAATTTTGCTTTGTTAAAAGCCATCAGGAACCGGTATCCCGATTGGAAGCATATTATCGATGGTGACGGTGGCGATGAAAACTTAAAAGATTATCCAATAGAAGAAAATCCGGAATTAACCATAAAAAGTGTGTTGAATAATCTTATGCTTTATCAGGAAGGCTGGGGTGTGCATTCTATGAAACACTCTCTAACGTATTCTGGTGGATTAAGTAGAGGATATACCAGGACATATGCACCAGCTGAAGTATTAGGATTTGATGGCTTCAGCCCGTATACTTTACCGAACGTTATAGAAGTGGCCGAAAGTTTTCCATTTATTAAAATGACGGATTGGGATCATGAAAAACTTTATGAATTAAAAGGTAAAATTGTTTCAAGTGGTGTCAAAGCGATTACAGGATTAGAAATGCCTGTTTTCCCAAAAAGAAGATTTCAGCATGGCGCGGTTGACCGGTCAACCTTTAATGAACAATTCCCCGAGTCTGAATTAGCCTACCGGAGGACCTTCCAGGCATTATATGGATAAAGTTATTATACAAGTCTGGATAGAAAAAAAGTACCAGGCTCGTAATTGATCTGCATAATGAACTGATGAAACTGTATAATCCGGATTTATAATGGACTAACTACTTGTCAATTAACCGGGGAAAACTGGAAGCAGAGGAATGAAAAATAGAAAGGGCTATTCGCTGGATGATGCATGGATCCGTGCACAACGGGGCGATAAAAATAGGCTCGATCCTTACAGGCCATATGCTTTCAATATCGAAAGAGAAAGAACATCATCCGGTAGAATAGAGGATATTGCCACTATTTTTATCACCAATAGGGAATGCCCCTTCACCTGCCTGATGTGTGATCTCTGGAAGAATACGACCGATGTAAAAGTACCCACTGGTGCGATCCCTGAACAGATAGAATGGGCATTGGATCAGCTTCCTCCCTCCAAACACATTAAATTATATAATAGTGGTAATTTTTTTGATAAACAGGCCATCCCTGTTGAGGATTATTCAAAAATCGCATCACTCCTGCAAGATTTTGATAGTGTGGTTGTCGAATCTCACCCCAGGTTGATCAATGACAAGGTCCTGCACTTCAGGGATCTCCTGGGCACCGAACTTCAGGTTGCAATTGGCCTGGAATCCGTTCATCCGGATGTTCTCCCGAAGCTGAATAAAAAAATGAAACTAGTAGATTTTAAAAAATCAGTTGAATTTCTTATTAAAAACGATATTAAGTCCCGGGCATTTATCCTGCTTCGTCCACCTTTTCTAACGGAGGCAGAAGGTATTCATTGGGCTAAAAGATCCATTGATTTTGCATTTGAATGCGGAATAGAATGTTGTGTTATTATTCCCACGAGGGCAGGTAATGGAGCCCTAGACCGCTTACAGGATCTGGGGCAATTTTCTCCTCCTGATATAAAATCACTTGAAGAAGTTTTGGATTATGGTATCGGATTGAAATCGGGAAGGGTTTTCGCTGACCTATGGGACATCGATCTGTTTTCCAGGTGCGACAAATGCCTGGATTCCAGAAAAGCCCGCCTAAAAAATTCTAACCTTCATCAGCAACGCCTCCCTCCCGTCAGTTGTGATTGTTTAAATCTCCCATAATCTCAATACGGGTAAGGTTCATGTAGTACGCTGATCCGAAAAATCAGATGGCAAAAGTGGATTTTATTGCTCAAAATAATACCTTACTCCATCCTTGACAGCTGTAAAATAGATCACTGAGGGCCACATGGGTGGCTTATTGGATTTTTCCCAATCTTTGAATGCCTTTTTCAATTCATTGACAATCATAGGATTATCTGATGCGACATCCGGATTCTCGTATTTGTTCTGCTTTAGGTCATAAAGAATCTCATCGCCCGAATATTCATTCATCACCAGCTTATATTCATTGTTCCGAACAACCTTGCTTATTCCCCTTTGCCAAAACAGATACTCATGAGGTGGTTTATTATTTTCTCCTGTAATGTAGGGTACGAGGTTGACTCCATCCAATATACGTCCAGGCATCATTTCAATTCCTGCATAGGCAATTGAGGTAGTGAAAATATCCATCGAGCTGACCATATTCGAGAACCTGCTGCCCGCAGCTTCTTTTCCGGGAAGCCGAATGATCATCGGAACTTTCACCCCCCCTTCAAACTCTGTATTTTTGCCGCCTTCATACCTGCCATTGTCTGTAGTATGGGTATATTCCGCACCTCCATTGTCGCTAATAAAAAAGATAATTGAGTTATCAACGAGATTCTGATCTGAAAGGTAATCCATCAGACGACCAATATTATCATCGAGGTTGGCTATCATAGCCCGGTATACCCTTTTCACGGGGTCTTCTATTGTATCGAATTGATCCACGTATTCACTGGGTGCCTGGAGTGGAGTATGCGGAGCACTATAAGAGATCCAGAGGAAAAATGGATCTTCCTTATGATCGTTCATAAACGTAATTGATTCTTCTGTGATGCGGTCGGTCAGGTATCCTTTCTCTTCAATCTCAATCCCATTTCGATAGATGGCATGGGGCCCATTCCGTTGTCCTGACCAGATATAAGAATCTGTCCAGTCGGCTTCAATTTTCTGATCAACAATGCCTTCGGTTCCCTCAGGGGAATATAGTGAGTGGCTGTTAAAAAATCCATACTGCTCATCAAATCCAAAAGCTGCAGGTTGCTTTTCCTTGCTCCATCCCAGGTGCCATTTTCCCATTATTCCGGTATCATAGCCATGTTTTTTCAGGATCTCTGCCAGGGTAATTTCTGAAAGGGGCAATCCCTGATTATGAATAGCCTCAGCATCCGGCACGGAACTCGTCCATTTTGCCACCCAGGGTTCACTATTTATTAAATATCTAAAAGCCAGATATTCAAATTGGTTCTTCAGGTACCGTTCATGCATCGTAAATTCAAATCCAAACCTGTGCTGATAACGGCCGGTAATCATTGCTGCACGTGAAGGAGCACAAACAGGTGAGGTTACATAGGCATTATCAAAGATTATACCCTCCTCCCCTAATCGTTCAATATTTGGAGTGAGTATATCTCCTTCATCATAAATAGAACAATCTGCCATGCCAAGATCATCAACAGTAATTAGTATAATATTGGGGTTTAGTGTATCTGAATTTTGGCTCTTGCCTTGTAAAAATTTAACCTTACTGTTGAGTGCATCAATGTCTGTTTCAAGTATAAAATCAGCGGAAGCCATCGGATAAATTAGCAACGGTATCACCGGAAGTATCAGTAATACAAGCAGAATAAGGAGAAGCTTTCGTGATTTTTTGGGCATAGGATATCGTTTTTATGCTGGCAAATATAGGCTAAAG
>CBDUBA010000198.1:0-5754 GCA_965365275.1 uncultured Cyclobacteriaceae bacterium
TTGTCCAGGCAAGCTGTACCGGATGCCCGGATATTTTCGATAACTTAACGGCCTCGGTGATTTGCCGTCCGGATTTTTTTCCACCAAAACCACATCCTAAAAAAGGTGTTTTTACATGGACCTGATCTTCCTCTATGTTCAACGCTTCGGCGGCTGTGCTGCGTACGCGGAATGGTGCTTGGGTAGATGCCCATATGGTGACTTTTTCATTTTCTACCTGTGCCAGAACAGCATATGGTTCAGATGGGGCATGGGCCACATAGTGATTATAAAACTCCGATTCTATAATCTGATCCGCGGCATTATACCCTTCAGAGAGGTTCCCATTTTCAACATGAACACGGCCATCGGGCGCAGATTTTTTCAAGTGATCAAAAATAGACTTATTGTCCAGATCCGAACTGGGCTCCTTCCATTTCACTGATACCTGTTTAAGCGCAGATGCTGCCATATCCGGATTTTCATGCAATACCGCGATCAGGTCCTCTTCCTCAATTACGATTGCACCCTTCACCTTTGAGGCATTGGAAACATCGACAGATTCCAAAATGGCATCATGTGAAGGAGGCCGCAGGACTTTTGCATACAACATTCCCGGTAATCTTAAGTCCCCTGTAAATTTGGCCTCGCCTTTTACTTTTGCCATGGCATCCATTCGTAGCAATGGTTTTCCGGAAATTGTATGTTCCGAAACAAGCTTAATAGGTACATCGGATATATGACGGTCGATCCTGTTTCCTTTTGTCAGATCCGCATAGGTAACCTTTTTATCCGGATTCCTATTGTCACTGATTATTCCATTTTTAACCGTTAATCGTTCAAGTTCTACATCCAATTTTTCCGAAGCCATCTGCATCAGTACAGCCCTGGCTTCTGCGCCGGCTTTTCGAAGTGGAGGGCCGTAGTATTTTGTGCTTCGGGAACCGGTCGTCCCACTATCCCAGGGACATAGACTTGTATCCCCCATCACCATATCAATTGAATTAATAGATACGTCCAGCTCTTCTGCCAGCATCTGCGCCATCGAAGTGATGATCCCCTGGCCCATTTCGACTTTACTGCAAAACAAGGATACCCGGCCATCTTCACCAATCTTCAAATATGCATTAAGGTCAGTGGGATATCCTCTACCCCGTTGTTTAAGATCAAAAGCACTGGACATTCCTGTCGACATGAATATAAAAATGCCGCATCCAGAAATCTTCAGAAAATTGCGTCTTGATAATTGCTGCCTGTTCGCATCAAGATTATCAGTATTAAGGGATTCTTCTTCAATCATATCAATGGTCTTTTAGGCCTTTATCCAGTACAGATGAAATATCAGTTCGATAAAAATTACTTTGGAGACATTCAGAGTAACTTAGTTTCCGATATATTTGATATCAGTATTCAATTCTCTAGGCAAGCTGTGATGATTTTATAATTTCGCTTGCAGGTTTTTTCACACATTGAAAAAATCATGAATATTTCTTTAAAAAGAATATTAGATTAAAAATACACATTTATTATTTCTATTTCAATCACTCTTTATCAGATTGCTATATCATATTAACATCAAGTCTCAGAAAAATCTGCTGTGTTGGATCCCAAATCAGACTTTCTTCAAATTCTTTAAGTAAATTAAAATTGTGATTTAGGAATGATACTTTTTTTGATAATCACGATTTGCAGAAATTAACAAACTGTGTTTTGAAAAAATAATTTAATTGTAATTCGCGAAACAAGTTTTTAAAACTTCTATTTATGAATGATTGGAGTATCCTTTCATTATTTTTTTTGGAAATCAAGGTGATTTTAAGGAAGAATCTTGCATAGTTTGACCTGGAAAAGAAAATAATGGTTTCCAGCCAAGTGTGTTTAAAGTCAAAAATAAATTTTTTTATATTTTGGAATTGTATTATTTAAGCCCTGTAAAAATGAAACTAAGTAAATTTTTTTTACCAGTAATCGTATTGCTCCTGAGTGCATCCAATATCCTGGCGCAGGACTGGCCACAGTATCTCGGACCATATAGAAATAGTACATCAGACCAGAAAGGTATTTTGCGTTCATGGCCTGAAGGTGGTCCGGAAGTTCTATGGACTGTGGGTATTGGTATTGGTTATGGTGGTCCTGTGGTAAAAGATGGTAAGGTATATTTTTTGGACAGGGATGACGAAGTAGGCGATAAAATGCGATGTTTTGACCTGCAAAGCGGGGAAGAATTATGGAAATTTGAATATGATGCACCCGGGTCTGTTATGTTCCCCGGATCACGAAGTGTACCGATTGTAACCGAAAATCATGTATATTCCGCCGGACCTTACGGTGACCTTTATTGCATTGACTTAAATTCTCACCAGCCTGTCTGGAAAAGAAATATCTGGACAGATTTCGGAGGCGGGGAAATTCCACGATGGGCAATAACCCAATGTCCTCTGATCTATGGTGAATTGTTGATTGTCGCTTCCCAGGCTCCAGAGGCAGGGGTCGTAGCCTATAACAAAATTACCGGAGCATTACAATGGAAAACCCCGGCTCTTGGCCCTGTGGGGTATGTCAGCCCCTCACTGGTAAAAATAGCAGGTGAAGATCATGTGGTTATGATAACCGCCGCGAGTGGTGGCCGGGGTGAACCAAGTACAGGTGGCAGAGTGGTTGGTATTGATCCACTGCAGGGTGATATCTTATGGGAATATACGAACTGGCAATGTCGTATTCCGGCACCCAGTGCATATGATGCCGGAGAGGGCAAAGTGCTAATTATTGGAGGATACCAGGCGGGAGCATCAATGATAGAGGTTAAGAAAGAATCCGATGGCAACTTTTCAGTTACAGAACTTTTCAAGACCGTTGAATTTGGTTCACATACCAAACCTCCTTTGTTTCATGATGGATATTTTTATGCACATTATCGAACCAATGAAAGACGGGATGGCATGGTATGCATGAGTATGGATGGAGAGATTATGTGGAAAACCAGAAATGATCCGGATTTTAATAAAGGAAGCATGATCCTGGCTGATGGATTGATATTGTCTACCGATGGTGGCAAGTTGCTATATCTGATTGAACCGGATCCTGCAGAATTCAAACCACTGGCTAAATCAGAGTTACTGGCTGCAGAAATAGATCCTGATAATCCCAGGGCGGCAAGATTTGGAACACAGAACTGGGCACCGATCGCATTAGCCGATGGTAAACTCCTGATAAGGGATAAGGATCGCTTAATGTGCGTCAAAGTCGCAGAGTGATACCAGAAAATATTATATTCTGATATTTCCCCAAAAATTGAGCGCCAACAATTAAAAATCCGTAACGTTTAAAGCACTCTCAATAACTCCTTCCTTTGTAATAACCGGTGGTTCAGGTAAATCTGAACTTAAATCGAGATATTCCTTTTTGGCCTTTATAGGGAGATCTATAACATAAGGTTTAGCATTTGAAATATAGCCAACGGCTTGTTTTGCACCTTCATACAATGCTTTTCGTGTCAGTTCAAATGGATATAGTTCAGCAGCTTCCCTGGAAAGGCCGCGTTTAACGGCAACTGTTATAATATCCTGACCAAAGAAATCCCTGGCTTCACGACATGTAGCTTCATCACCTGTAACCATAATCAGAGGTACACCGAAATGGCCGGCGATCAGGGCATTCTGAGCCAGTTCCCCTGATTCACGTCCATTATACCAATAGCGGTTTTCTGTCCTTGAAGATTGTGTATGATTGAGAATCCCATCAGGTGTACCCATCATAGCATGAAAACCAACCATGACCATTCCATCGAAAGACTCATCCAGGTCTGTAAGGTTTCCGGCACCAGGTCTGGGTTTTCCTGTAATGTAAGTAGCATCGGGATGCATCATATGTGGGATTACCGCCTGGGATCCATGACCATCCAGAACAACAATTTCGGTAGCCCCGGCATCATGTAAGCCTTGTATTACCGCAGCCAGATCTTCCATAAAATATTCACAAGCCTGTATGTTCAAGGGTGTATCCTTCTCCCTCGACTGGGCAAATTTGTAAACGCCGCTGATGCCCTCAAGATCTGTATTAATATATATTTTCAGAGGCTTAGTCTCAGGTTTGTTACAAGTTAACATGGGCAGAATCAAAACCATCATCGACATGGATTTTAGCCATTTGAACAAGCCAGATGTACTCATTGATCTAATATAATGGGAATAAGTTCTGATGATCCTTCCCCGGCAGTATATTGTTTTATACATGGTCAGTTTATTTAATTTGAATACCGGATTTATTCTCTTTTAAATCATAAAAAATAACAGTTAAAAAAATTGAATATATTCATTCAGTGATTTTTTCTATTCATTGATCGTTCATCCCTGATGGTTTCACCACTATTTAATGTTCCACTCATAGCTTTTTTCCTGTATGGGGCACTGGCATCATAATACTTCTTATTTATGTCCACCTCTGAAATCAAAATTCCTGGTTCATTCCTGGTTAATTTATTCTTTACTAATCCATCAGGCGTAATAAAATAGCATGGCCAACTTTCCGTAGCTGACGAATTTGTTAAAGACATATAGAAATAATTTGTTGCGGCTCTCGCCTGAGAAGTTATGGGCATAATCAAGGGGTGGATGCTTCCTTTTTTCTGCCTGGCATTATAAAATGACTGGAATATGAGATCAGTTCCTGATTTTCTGTATTCCCGGTAAAGTTCCGGAAACCGAAGATCGTAGCAAATTAACAGTCCGCAGTTAACACCATTGACCTCAAAGTTTACAAAATGATCACCTGGTGAAAAATAGTTCAGATCTCCTGATGTACAAAACCGCTTGTCATAGCGATCTATAATTTTGCCCTCAGGATTGATCACATACAAGCTATTATGCGGTTTGTTGTCAGCACTAAGTTGATGAATGCTTCCCAATACTATCCAGATCTCCATTTCTTTTGCCAGGAGCATGATCGAATCCGTCACAGCCTGCAATATATCCCATTCAAAACCATCCAGGGTTTGAAAATCAGTTCCGGGATAACCGGAAAGCGCACATTCTGCAAAATGAACGATATCTGCTTTCTTAAGTTTTGACTCAATAACCTGTTTCTCAATCCATTTATAATTCTGTATAATATCATCTGAAACTGGAAACTGGCAGGAAGCTATGGTAATCCTTCCAGTATTAGTTGTGTTGTTCTGTCCAAAGAGAAGTGCTGAACTAAAAAAAATATAAATGACAATCAAGTGAGCGATCGCGCTGATTCGTGAAAACCCGAAAACCGCGACCTTATTATAAAAATTTGAAAATATCATGGATGTTCATAAAATTATCTATTGTCTTATCAGGCATACCATTTTCGTGAGCGTTTCAGGCTACCTGAAAATATTTCATGAACGAAATTGGCATTTTCGATGATCTGAAAATCAAACATACCCGCACAAACAAAATCTGCCCCATGCTCAAAAGCGTACTGGAATCCTTCAGAAGGATGTATGGAACCGGCGGCAAGGACCTTGTAGGCAATCCATGGTGTTTCACAGGATTTAAAGAAATCTGAAACAACTTCTGCTGATGGACACCACATATTATCATGAAACTGGTCTCTCTCGAGTCTGTTATACCTGATGTTGTGCATGAATTCCTGCCGGTTTTCTTCCGGGTGGGTCGACCAGTACTGATCATGGTGAAAAGTTTTCATAAAAAAATCGGTTTCAATACCTTTTTCCACGCATGTCATAGGCACTTGTATGGCATGTCCGGCTGTTCCGGCAATCAAACCATTACTTCGTATAAATTCAAT
>CBDUBA010000199.1:0-5741 GCA_965365275.1 uncultured Cyclobacteriaceae bacterium
TCGAATTCGGAAGTTCGGATCAGGGCGCTGCCTCAATATCAGAGGCCGGGAATAACAAATCGCAATAGTACTTGCGCAAATAAGGTCTTATAATATAGAATTTATAATAGTAAAATTGAAAACTACCATTGAAAAAATTCCATTAGTAGGACGAACTAAAGAATTTAAAGTGGAAGACTATTCTCAACATTATTTACCACATCCAAATATCATCTTATTTACCTTATTATTAATTTGAATAGTTGATCGCATTGAGGGTGTTTCTGAAACCATGAAATGATAATCTATAGGAAAGTATATATAGATTTAAAAAACAAAGAAGAGATAGACGCAAAAATAGTTAGAGAATATGCGTAAAAGGGATAGTAGTGGAAAAACCAGGTTACCTAAGTGACTGACTGGGCAACTCACCAAACCACTTTTTATATTCAGCAGCAAATTGACCCATATGCCAAAAACCATATTTTGCAGCAATTGTTGATATCTTTTGACTTTCGTTTTCGACTAATTCTTTTCGAACTTTGTTAAGTTTAACTGCTTTAATGTATTCTTTAGGTGTTACTTGAAACCTTTCCTTGAATGCATATTGAAGACTTCTTTCGCTCAATCCTGTTACTCTGCAGAGTGAAGGAATAGATATTTTCTCATCTATATGATTATTTATCATACTAACAGCAATATTCAATCTTATGCTACGTCTTGGTTGAATCTTTTCAGACTTATACGAACCACAATCTTCAATCTGAAGCAATGTTTCATAGAGTAAATCATTAAGTATTGCTTCATAACTATCAAAGTCGGCCTTTTTATTATATTTTTCATTATATGAAAAGAACTTCTGTGCTGCTTTGTGAAATTGATTACAAAAGTCATCTGATGATTTTATTCTTTGTTCAATTCCATGGAATCTGTTAAGGCAATTTGAGAGTTTCATATTTTCAATAGTGTTCATCAGATATTGCTCTTCAATTGAAAAAACATATACATTAAAATTATTAAAAGATACTGCATCAATGGTTCCGTCTTTAGGATATACTAGCAACTCATTTTCATTTGTCATTTGATTTAACCAATAGTACATGCTTCCTCCCGGTACTGGAATTACTATCGATCGATAACCTATAGGGCTAAGACCATACTGATCTATTTTTCCATTTAAGCTCACCCTTCCGAGCTGGAAATGCCTGGAAGTATAAATGGTCAAGCTAGTTTCCAAGTCATTTTTACTTAATAACCGGAAGTCAAGATTCCAGTTTGTTGAAGCCTGTTGTAATTGTTCAAATTCTCCAAAAATAGCATTAACGTATGGCATTGGTTGTGGTTGTTGGATTAGTGATATGCTCAAGCAAAGTAAATATATTAAATAATTGCGTTCTCATGCGGATTTTTGATGTTCAAAACAATTTAACTTTATTAAATTTGATGGCCTGTTTTATAAATTCAAACAAAACAAGTGAGTAAGAGTTTAATCACTTAAACAATTATCCATCATATATTATCTTTTCTAAACCATCAATTTAAACAATTATGAACCTCATTACAAAAAAAATATCCATCGTGCTGGTCCTGATATTTATCACAGTGACTTCCTACAGCCAGAACCATGGAATAATCCATGACGCCGAATATTATATCTTAGAGGCACAGCATGGAGAAAAATGGAAGGCCGAAGACCAGGAACTTGAAAAGAAACTTAAAGAACTAAGGAAGAAATATGGAACTCCTCCGAATATTGTTCACATCATGTGGGATGATATGCCAGTAGGTGAAATCGGTATTCCTGCTCTGCAAAAAAACAGAGGTTTTGAAACTCCAGTGATGAACAAAGTTGCAGAAGAAGGTATTCTCTTTACAAGAATGTACACCGAGCCTTCTTGTACTCCTAGCCGTGCAGCAGCCATCACAGGTCGACATGCAGTGAGAAGCAGTATGACGACAGTGGCCTTCCCTTATGAGTATGGAGGAATTGCAGATGAGGAAGTGTTTATGGCAGAAGTGCTTTCTGAAGCTGGTTATGCAACTGCCTTTTATGGCAAGGCTCATTTGGGAGATGTCGAGTCAAGCTATTTGCATACTCAGGGTTTTGATGAGGCGCTGTGGACTCCTTACAACCAGGTTCCAAGCCTTTACGTCAGGCGTGGACAACAGGCAGCGCTCCTTCCAACAAGTATGTACCCTGACATGTATCCGGAAGATAAGTATGAGCTAGACGCTGGATGGAGACCAGATGGATTTGTATGGGCTCTGGAAGCTAAAAAAGGTGGAAAGGCTAAGGAATGGGGAAGTACAGAAAACGATGATGATTATTACAAAATTGATCCGGAATGTGTGAAAAGAGCCAAAGCATTCATGGCCAAAAGTAAGGAAGAGAAGAAGCCATTTTATATCGCCTACTGGCCTATGATGCAATCTTTTCTTGGAAATCAACCAGGAACTCCCAACAACACTACAAGTGGAGCAGCCGTGCAAGAAGGTTATGTCAAGGTTGATAATTATGTCGGCCAGATTATGGATGAACTGAAAAGGCTCGGTCTGGAAGAGAATACTTTAGTTATTTTAATGGCTGACAACGGACCTATGACCCACAATGGCCCTCCGGGCTTTATTGAGCATATATACAGGGGTGGAAAAGGTGATTTTACGGAAGGGGCTGTTCGGGTACCGGCTATAGCTAAATGGAAAGGTGTGATTGGTGAAGGACAGATTGTGGGTGATATGATACATATCACGGACCTGTTTACCACTTTTGCTAACCTTGGCGGTGCTAAAGAGTATATTCCAACTGATAGAATTATTGATGGATTGGATCAAACTTCATTGCTGTTGAATGGCGATGGATATGGACGGAGAGATTATGTGTTTATCTACACCGGGCCTATACATGCTGCCACTGTAAAAGGCAGATTCAAGCGTCATTGGGTTGGCGAGTTGCCTGGTTTAAGTGGTGCGGCTTTTTATGATTTATATAACGACCCCAGAGAGGTTAATGGAAAAATGCTACCTGGTTTTTCTACCAAAGGCATGTTTATGGAGATGAAAATTCGTCATGAACTTTGGAAACAAAAATACCCCGACAGACCACAGACACGTGATTTTCCGTTTAAGGGATTAGAAAATCCATCACCAAAGGTAAAAGCAGCTTCAGAACCTAGAATAAATCCTGATGATCTTCCTTTTGATCCAAGGGAGTTTATAAAAGCACTCCCAGAATGGGAGAATACCGAGCAACTTTGGTTTGACAATGAATAAAATCAAAAAAGACCCGCATTAAATACGGGTTTTTTCTTGTTATCAATTTTTGTTAGCTAAGAGTAGTTATCTACGTTTCTTAGGAGCCGGAACAGAAGTGCAATATGATTATTGGTGCTCAGTGCGATTTCAATATATGCCGGGGGGGGCGATTTGAGGTTGGTTTCATTGATATTCTATGTTTATTATTGAAGTCAAATATAGGTTAGGTATTGTCGGGAAGAAGGAGGTGCGAATATGAAGGACTTATTAAGATCAGGTTTAATTAAAAAATAATGACAACTACGCGAAGAAAATTCATTAAAAAAATGTCGCTGGGAACAGGAATGGCAAGCATTTTTGGCTCCATTAGTTTCATGTCCAGTGCATTTAGGGCAAAATCACTGAATCTGAAAATAGCAGGATATGATGTAAATCGGGTAAGGGCATTAGCACAAGGGAAAGTAAAAATTGAGGGATGTCATTATACATTTACAAAAGCACAAATAGGTGACCTAAATACCAATATATTTAGCGGAAGGCAGGATTATGATGTCTCAGAACTTGGGCTTCACCCATATATGCTGGCTTATGCCAACGATGGTTTTCGGGATTATTCCTTATTGCCTGTATTTCCTTTAAGAATATTCAGACATAAGAGTATTTTTATTCGTAATGACCGGGGAATAAACAAACCTCAGGATTTAAAAGGAAAAATGATTGGTACTCCAGGATATTCTTCCACCTCGCTCACCTGGATCAGAGGAATGCTGAAGGATGAATATGGTATTGATCCCAAAGACATCAACTGGGTCACTTCAAACAAAGACTCTTCAGCCGATACAGCCGGTAAGATCTCAAAAAATGAGCAGGTTGTTCCTGAGGGGATCAAAATGGAACTGGGGCCAGCCGGTAAAGATGAATCCGATCTTCTGGCAGATGGCGACGTGGATGCATTGTTTCACGCCGCTGTCCCCAAATGTTTTGTGCAGGGACACCCGAAAGTAGGTCGCCTGTTTGCTGATTCAAGAAAAACTGAAAGAGCCTATTTTAGCAAAACAGGAATATTTCCGATTATGCATGCTGTGGCTATCCGGAATTCGATACTCGAAGATAATCCTAAAGTTGCCAAAGCAATTTTCAACGCCTACTCTGAATCTAAAAAGATGGATTATGAGTACATGTTGAAATTGGGTTGGGCGTATGACTCGCTACCCTGGTATACACAGGAGATGGAATCGACCATTGAACTGATGGGCAATAACTTCTGGCCATATGGGATTGACGCAAACCGCAAGACTTTAGAGGCACTTTTTAAATATTCATATGCTCAGGGATTGGCAAATAGGAAGCTTACCATTGATGAGTTATTTGCCCATGAGTCAATAAAATTGAAGGAAAAGGCATAATAAATGTAATCTAATGAAAATTAGACTATTTATCACTGGTATCGCTCTGGCTTTAGTTTATTCATGCAGTCCACAAACTAAGGAGGCTAATAATAATCTAGAAATACAAACAATACCCAAGAAGATTTCCTTACAAGGCCAAGCAAATTTCAGAGACCTGGGTGGATATAAAACTGTTGATGGTCGATCGATAAAATATGGCATGCTTTATCGGTCTGGAACTTTATCGAAACTCACAGACAGTGATATTGCGAAATTAGAAGACATAGGAATTAAAACAGTTGTCAATTTTCTAACTGAAGAAGAGCGACAAGCCAGGGGGGAAGACAGACTACCTGAAGGTGTACAAAGTATTTTTCTACCCATATCGGGTGAAAACAATGAGGCCGCCGCCGTTTTGGAAGCACGACAAACAGGAGATTTTTCAGAAGTCCCATCAGATTTCAACTATAAAATTCACGAGTTGCTTACTGATGCTGGAAAAGAAGCTTATGCAGGATTGTTTCAGGTGTTATCAGATAAAAATAACTACCCGGTTGTTTTTCATTGTTCGCATGGCGTTCATCGCACAGGAACAGCTGCGGCTTTGGTGCTAAGTGCTCTGGAAGTTTCCTGGGAAGATGTAGAAAAAGACTATATGCTATCTAATGATTTTAGAAAAGAGGAAATCAAAAAACGTATAGCAGCTCTTGATAAACTTGCAGCTGAAAATCCAACAATTGAAGACAGAAAGACAAACCATGAAAATATTGTGGCTTTTTATCAATTAAAACCAGCATATATAGATGGTACGAAAAAAGCTGTTGAGCGCCAATACGGAGATTTTGACAGTTACTTTAAGGTGTTAGGTATTAGTGATGTTGGGGTACAAAAGATTCAAGAGATACTACTAACCGAATAAAAATTAAATCAGAATTAAACACAGTTGATCATCACTTCTAAGTAATAAAAAAATGATTGTTGGAATCGTCGCATTATTCACAGTCCTGTTTTTTGGGGGTGCTCAGGAATACTTTTTTGTTGAAAAGCTTGAGAACGGAGTAAAAAAATATGTGGTCGAAAAAGATCGAAGTAAGGAGATCCTGGCAGATCTTAAGCTGACCA
>CBDUBA010000200.1:0-5679 GCA_965365275.1 uncultured Cyclobacteriaceae bacterium
ATGGAATTGACCGATAAAATATTAACTGCTGAGGAAAGAAATTTGCTTGAGAAAAGGGAAATACTAAAGAATATAATTAATATATCTTTCCTTAATAAGGACATGAAAGCAAAGTATAGTGAATTGCTTAATGAAAGATATCAGAGGTTTATTCGATAATAACATTTTTAACTGTGGCCATCAGGCATTAAATTACCTTAAGGCTTATCACCCGCCAAGTCTTAATGGGAGAATAAGAAATTACTTTAGGCAATTCAAAATGCTATTTAATTTTTTCGATTCCTTATACCCTATATAGCAGCCACTTGGATTTTTCAAGGGCTCCCTAATCTCCCATTTCCCTCAAACGGATCTCTTCGAAAAAATTGGTGATTATATTGATGGAAGCCCTGGTGGTGTCAGCAAGTTCCTCCCGGATGGCAACAATACTGGACTCATCCGGAGAGAGGTCATAACACCTCCCCCACGGGCCTACCTGCCTGTAATTCCCGCTGAACAAGACCTCCGGTTTACTGAAACTGATCTCCGGCTCCCAGCTTACCTGCACTACATAAAAGTCATTCATGTTTCTGAAAAAGATCCTGTCCCCCTGATGCGACCACATAGGCTCATACCCCCCTGAAACCGAAATCTGGTGTTTTACTGATTTCCCGGGAAAGTCTGTTACATATACTTCAAGGATCCCCGTTTCATTTGATTCATAAACCACCCAATGATCATCCGGTGAAAAATCCGGCTTCCTTTCATCATAATTCCCGTTTAGAAAAGGCTCTGATTCCAGATTATCCATATTTAGCATATGTATTCCCCAGCCCCTCTCATTTTCTTCCTGAAGGTGGTATAACAAAATCCTGCCATCGGATGACCAGGCTTTAGGCTGCATGGTCCTTTCACCTACGAGAAGGGGTTGTGAAGGTGCCGTAGTTCCAAAATATTTTATATAGACGTTCAGATCCTGGCTGCTTCCACGTATTGAAGGAAAAGAAATCCTGGAGCCATCCGGAGTCCAGACAGGCCAGGCATTGGTGCCTTCTGAAGTAAACCTGGTTAATTGCTCCCTGGTCATATTATAGGTCCAGACCTGAGAACCATTGGGTTCCTCCTTTACCATCCAGAATGCAAGATTCCTGCCATCGGGTGAATATTTCGGCCCGGCGATCCAGAAATTATCCTCCCGCAGCAGTGGCCTTATACCACCATTCATGTCCACCTGTACCAATTCCCCTGACAAAGTGAGTTGATACACCATATATGCCAGGATCCCTGCCTGTGAAAAAGCATAGTGCATATTGTATCTTTCATTATCATTCCGTGTATTATCTATTATTAGAATGGGATCCTCACCTATAGTGTTTTTATCAGGATCATATGCGTTTGCATACAAAGATCCCTGATAATCATACAGCAGATATCCTTCTTGAAAATATTTAGGATTTGACGCATTTTTAATTAACACCTTGTCTTCACCGGTTTTCAGATCAAGTGCATTTATGGAAATATATTCCGCAACCGAGCTTATCTCATATAATATCTTGTCTGTCCCTTGGATATAATATGGAAAGGAATGCATAAGCTCTTCTCTCTCCCAATTCAACTGCGTGAGGGTTCTCACTTCACCCCCCGACGAATGTATGATCTTCAAACCTTCCATCTGGTTTCCGCCAAAAACTATGGAATCATTAGGGAACCAGGTACATGTGGCGTTTTCCTTTACATTACATATAAAGGAGGATTTTCCTCCCGACACCGGGATCTTTCGCAGGGCATTCTTTGAATAAAATCCAATCCATTTTCCATCATGAGAAAAAAAAGGATTTTCGGCATGTTCCGTTCCTGGAATTAGTTCATAGCTACTGGCATTAAAGGGTCGCCTGAAAAGATTTGTAGTATTATTTGCTTTACCAACATATACTATCATTTCACCGTCAGGAGAAACATCAAACGAATGGTCTACTGATCGATATACTGGCTTGTGCAATGGAGCGGATTCAGGGAAATTCAAAGAAAAATGCATGACTTTATGAGTATATGCCTTTTTAAGATAAATACGGGTTCCAATGATCCCAATCAATATACCTCCCAACCCAATCATAAATAATACTATCCAGCTGAGTTTTATTGCCTTTTTTTTGGCCCGAACAGATATTCCCTGCGATTTTAGCTGATAAAGAACGATCGATTCCCGCACATTCTTTAAGGATACTTTGCCGATCCTCTCAACACTAAAATCCTCTTTATTCCGGATAATCCTATATATCGAATCAGAGACACAAATACCGCCCGGTGCGGCTTCCGACTCTATTCTTGAAGCAATATTGACACCATCGCCAAATACATCCTCATTCTCCACCACAACTTCTCCTTCATGTATTCCTATTCGCAAAGGGATGTTTACTTTTATTGCCTCTTTCTGAATTTCAAGGGCACATAAAACCGCCTCTGTACCATTTTCGAAGACAGATAGTAATCCATCTCCCAATTCTTTTACAATACGTCCATGGTGAGATTCTATGTGTTTCTTATGGATTTCCCGGTTTGTATTAATGATCTGAAAGGTCTTCTTCTCACTTTCTCCCATCAGGGAAGTGTACCCGACGATGTCGGTAAACATGATCGCAGCTAACTTTCTTTCCCGGGCCATGGATAGATGGAATTTCCATTAAAAAACCTGTTGCTCAATGCTTGAACAATCACTCAATATAAAAATTTATATTCAAATTCTCTATTTAGACTGAGTCATGAATAGAGTTTAGAAAAAATTAATCTAAAAAAAATGAAACTTGTTAATTGTATTCTACCTGACCCAGGTATATGTCCAACCAGCCTAAGGTTTCTTTAATGAGTTCATGTTGGGGGAAAAAATGTGTTGTTTCTGACAGAATATGCTTCTTGTGTTCAGGAGGGGTTCCCAATAAATTCAACATGGGTTTTTGTGAGAATTCATAAGGAAAGAAAAAATCATATTTCCCGTTCATCATAAGAAAAGGTTGCTCTATTCTTGGCAGATAATTTAATTGGTCAACTTCAGGAAGAGAAGACTGCAGGGAAAGCCCCCCAACAGCTAAAACTATGGTTTTTATCCTTTTATCAACTGCAGGTATCAATCCCCCCGTAATCCCACCCCAGCTTATTCCATAAAATGCAATCTTTTCGGTGTCCATATCTTCTCTTGTTTCCAGGTAATCTATAGTCCTCATAAAATCCTTTGTCCACATGATCATATGCTCCTTATAGAAAACAGATTCACGGGGAAATCCATCCGGCACACCATCTTTTCGATTGAAAGTACTTTTATATATAGGGTAGATGACGGCTCTTCCACTTTTTACAATATTCTCGCCTCCCGATTGTGCGAAGTATCGATGTCCATATTCTGGTGCCCAAAGAACACCGGCACCCGGAAAGATAATTACTATCTGATAGGGAGGTTTTGTATTAACTGGAAGATAACAATAGATATCGAAACGTTCATTTCCATAAGCTGCATTAATGGTCGCTTTTTCACATTCGAAAACGTTTTGATCGCTTTCCTGTATTTCCGCTTCAACTTCCAGCGGACTTTTATCATATTTATACAGGCCTAAATAGGTCTGAAAAACTTCATCCCCAACCGGGACCATATTTCTGTTTTTTCGTTCAGGTATGTTTACGGTTGTAGTAAGCTCCGGCGACTTATCTTCCGGTTTAATATACTTGATACATCTAAATCCATTTGTTTCAGAACGATTAAACGGATCCTGTGCCCAGGCATTTTGTGATATAAAGAAATGATCATTCCAACCCCCTCCCATTAAAAATCTCAATTGCCCCGTAGTGGTCTCAGTCTGCAACCATTCCCTGACATTACCAATCAGATCATACGTTCCAAACCCACCCATACCTTTGAAGGTCCCGACAGGTGCCGGGCCATTATTTGAAAAGTTACTATATGGCATCACCATGCCTCCCAGATGAATGGTAGATGCGGTGTTGAAATGAAATAAGGTAGGCAAATCCTTATCAACAAATTCAGCATAGGCACTCGCCTCGTACCAGCTTACACCCTGGACGGGGTAATCATCTTCACCATCAGGGTAATCGCTCACTTCCCAGTCTGCAGGTCCTGCCCGATTGGTTTTATCTTTAAAATGCTCAATGGCTTCTTCAAAGGTTATCGGGTGACCATCTTTTATAAAGGGATATAACCAATATTCCTTTTTCTTATACCCACCATGATCAATAAATTCTTTATACTTTGCATTCGTCACCTCATATCGGTCCATAAAGAATTCAGGAACATTAGCAGAAATGTCCATTGTTAATCCGGATAATAATACACGCATTTGGGTAGCAGGAATATATACCATTCCAGGAGGAATTTCTTCCGTTTTGTACAATTTAATCGTATCTCTCATCCAGAACCAGGGATGACCGTATGCCAGGTAAGCCAGTCTTTCAGCCGGCACATAACCTTCTTTTTCAAACCGCCATACGGATTCACCTTTATATACCCTAAAGCTATCCAGCGGCGATACCCCTACAAATTCCCAAGTTGTGGAGTCTCCTCCCAGGGGCCGTCTCAGGACATTCGCCCCTGGTGGATCTGTATCAATATCGATGATCTCAGAAACTAAAGAAGTTAATTCCAGCAATTTTGGATCATTAGGAATATATTTCATTGCATTTTCAGCCAACTGGTAAGCTTCCTTAAAATTCTTCTCAATGTAAAGCTTCTCTATTTCAGGAATGGCTTGCTTTTCTGCCTTGTTTCTATTTACCTGTCGTATTATGTATAAACTTGCCAATATTCCAATAAAAAGAACAACAACAGAATATAAAAGAATCCTTCTAACTTTGGATCCTCTATAAATTGTGCTTCCAGTTTCTGTGGAATCCGGGATCAATTCAACTTTACCTTTCAAGTCACTCCTTTCAGGAACGATCAATTTTTCCGATACCATGGCAAAGATCCTTCGGTCCTTATGATCATTCTTGAATCTGAATGTCCCAAGATCCTTGGTTTTCAAATCATCCTGGTTCTCCAATTCCTCATACACCTTCTCAGATATTAGCACACTTCCCGGAACGGCCATGGATTCTACCCGTGATGCAAGGTTTACACTGTCTCCATATATTTCTTTCTCTATTGTAAGGATATCACCCTGATGTATTCCTATTCGAACAGGCACCTTTGGTGGGGCAAGAAATTTCTCCTGCATTTCAATGGCACATTGCACCGCCTTCACGGCACTTGAAAATGTGCTCAGTGTTCCATCTCCATAATAATTAATGACCTCACCTCCGTATGAAGCTGTAGTAGTGTCAAATATATTCCTGTATTTTTCGCGTAATTGAACAGCCTTTTTTTCACTTTCCTGCATCAGGGCTGTATAACCCTGTATGTCCGTAAACATAATTGCGGATAGTTTTCGATCTTCAGGCATAAATAGTAGCTAACAACTAATAGGACTATGATTCATTTCTTATAATAATTCCTTTAATTTAAATATTTTGAATGAAATTTTCTAAGGTATCTAATATTTAGAGTATGAACGTTCATAAGGATATATCCTATACATCTCAATTTAGCTGAATAGAACATCTAAAATCCTATGAAAAATCACCAGCAGGTATTAAATTCATAAAATTGTCGTAAAAATGTCGTGCATGTGTAGCTACAAAATTGCGTATATATGACTG
>CBDUBA010000201.1:0-5668 GCA_965365275.1 uncultured Cyclobacteriaceae bacterium
CAATTGCCGGTTTATCTGAACCCGCTTCGTAGGGCCCCTCCAGCCATTGCATTTTATCCAGGTTTTGTTTCATGGACCTTAATAATCTCAGACTGTAAAGCAAAGAATGTATTTTATCCCCGGGATGTAATTGGAACCCATGGCACAACTGGTCTTTATGCTTGTGAAATGTAGGTACAAATTGAATGGGCCGCAGTACAGCTTCTGTATTTTCTTTATTCCATGTGCTCACCCAATGCTCAGGTAATTTATTAAGGAACGGTGCCCCGAATATCTCAAATGGCCGGGTGGTTCCACGACCTTCGCTCAGGTTGGTTCCTTCCAACAAACACTGACCCGAAAATATTTGGCATGTTTTGATATCCGGAATATTTGGCGAAGGATTTACCGGCATAATATCATGTTCCTTATGAATGACCTCAAGTGGAAAATCGCCTTTGCACTTAGATCTAAGGAACAAACATAATTCACCAAGTGTTAATCCATAGCGATGGGGCAAACCGGGCAGCCCTATTAACGAACTATATTTCTCCTTTAAAATCGTTCCTTCAACCTGTCGCCCGGCAGGATTTGGCCGGTCAATTACCACAACAGATATTTGCATACCATCATCTATCAGTTTTTTGAACAATTTGGCGATCGTCGGTAAAAACGTATAATATCGTACGCCAATATCCTGTATATCGATGATCAAGGTATCAATCCCATCGAGGCTCTCAGCAATATGATCAGTTTTATCCGGTGTGTTTAGATAGAGGGATACAAAGCTTACTGTTTTATCAAGAGCATGATAAGTACCTAGATTTTCAACAGGTACCTGGTCCTGCAGTTCGGCAAACAGACCGTGTTCGGGTACTAGAACAACGACTGATCCGGAATTAGGCGAAAGCATTTGGAACAAATATTCGCCTTCTGTAAAATCAAAAGATACCTGGTTACAGAATAACCCGACCCTCTTTTTCTCGATCAGGTGTCTGAATTCCTGAAATAATCTCTTGTATTGATTTTTCAATGATCATTCAGTAAATAAAGTGTAATCGGATGTCCAGGTTTCGGTGGTACCTGGTTCCACTTCTAGCATAATAAAGTTTTCAGGGCAATAGGTTGTCTGACAGGCCCAGAAAACCATTTTACTTAAAGGCTTGTCAATACCGAATCTTAAGCCGGCACCAGATTTAATATTTCTTACCGATACAAGATGGTCATCCAGGTCTTTACCATAACCTTTTAATTCCATCCAGATAGATTCTCCCTTTTTAAAATCTCTTATAAATTTCAGCTCTGATCCTTCGATCTTCATCTTACCACTCAGATCATTATCTGTTGAAATGGCATATGGAAATTCAACTTCAATAGAAGGCCCTGAGCCAGCCCCGTCAATTATGAAGAAATTATGGTTATACTGATCTGTTACGATGGTTTTATCCCCATTATTTTCGAGAACATGGATTATTTTAAAACCTGGTTCATCAGGTTTCAACTCTATTTTTTTTGTATATATAAATCCGTAACCAATATCACTCGACAAGCTTTGTTGAAAAGAAATCCAATCGTCCCCTTTTTTAACTTCCCATTCACCATGATCGAGGATCTTATAGGTTTTAAATGTCTCAAAAGGCTTGTCGTCGGGCCGTTCCAGGGTGCCAACACCAAGCCGAATAAATTTTCCTCCTGGCTTGGCTTCATCGAATCCCAGCCCAGGCATGTTGGATGATTCGACAGGCCCACTTAGATCTTCATGAATAAGTGGATCATGGGTACTCTTCCAGTACTCGACATATTCATGATCGTTATATCTTAAACTTGAAATTATACCTGACCAATCAAAGCGCGTGGCCCTGTAAGAGCCTTTTTCGAAGTCAGGGAGCATCAATTTCATCGTCACATGATCATTCGAGATCTGTGCCTGGGGATATTGAGAAAATTCTTCTAGGGATAGTGTCTGGCTCATAACTGTCGTGGTTATTCCAAGAATAAAAATTATTGATAAAGTTTTCATATTATATCAGGAAAAATTACTTCTAAATTTAGAACAATTTAAACAAAATCTGCAACGGACTCCCGGAATTCAGGAACTGCATCCAAAATTCATTGAGAAAGATCAGCACATACAAGTTCCCTGTCACTTCGGATAAATACATGCTTATAGGCAAAACCAGGATGGGCCCAGGTCACCCCTACTCCTCGCCTGTTCAATTGCATGGTGGTCGGTTCGATCAGTTTAGCCCTGCTTAATTCGTGGTATCCTGATTCATCTAATTTTGCCGTGATCAATTCCCCGTGTTCGTTGAACATATAGGTCAGATCCCCATTCTGGACGAAATGAATATTAGCCCACCTGTCCTTTTTTACCGCAGTCAGGTCTTCCCAGATTCTATCACCTGTAAACAGGTCAAGACAACGAAGCTCACCATAACTGTCTACACCAAAGATGTAGTCATTCATGATCAATGGTGTGGACATGCAACAATGTAAGGCATCGGTGTTTCTTTCATCTTTCCCAATTCGTCTCCATACTATTGAAGATGTGAGTTTATCCTGATGAAGCTCAATCAATATGGAACCGTCATAGAAGCTGCTGAAAAAAAGATAATTCTCATATAACACCGGTGTGGCAATATTAATTGGCATATTTCTGGGTTCAAATACATGAGTCCAGTATACATTGCCATTGTCAGGGCTTAAGCCAACGATATTGGAAGCGGTCCAGGCGACCAGCACCTTTAAACCAGCCTGTTCAACCAGAACCGGTGCCGAGTAACCCGCTTCATCCTCGAGGTTACGCCATACCTCCCCCCCTGTGTTTTTATCAAGGGCAATAATACCGGCATTATCTTCTCCGCCTAAGATCAGGATGATCTTATCATCAACAATAATTGGCGCTGATGCTATACCCCATATAGGCATCCTGATTCTGTATTCCTGGTTCAGATCCCTGCTCCATTGTACAATACCAGTATTCTTATCAAAGCAGAATAAATTTCCCATAGTACCGAGGGAATAAGCATGAGAACCGTCAATAATCACAGAGGCCCTGGGACCTGCCGGATAGCCCACGCCGATGTATTCGCAATCATAGGTATATGTCCAGATCTCCTTCCCTGTATCTGCATCAAAACACAATACACGTTCGACCTGATCAGGTCTTGTTTGACGATCTGTAAGATAAACTTTACCACTTTCAATGGTTGGTCCGCTGTACCCTGATGAAACCGGGACCCGCCACCTGATGTCAAACTCGTCAAAGTCAAATCTTGTTAAAACCCCTGTCTCAGTCCAGGTTCCATCTCTCAAAGGCCCTCTCCAATCCGGCCATTCATCCCCTGGTGGCTGATTTAGTTCTAGACCTGAGAATGAAAGCAGCAAGCATAATAGTGTTAAGCGCATAGTAGCATGCTTTATAATCTAAATTAATAATACTTTAATTGAACAAACCCTGCAAAGAATTTGACAATCGTCTCATTCTCTCGTCAATAGATACCACAGAGTTTTATGTTGTGATCCCAGATTCAATTCCTGAGCCCCTTTCCTTTTTATTATCTTAATTTCGCTATCTTTATTTCCTGCCGGATCAAGCCCATATAATCTGAATTTATCCATGTCACGTAAGGTTATTTTAACCGGCAGTCCCTCAGCAATCGTTGGTGCGGTTCCCCATTCTGAACCAATACTATTCATTTCTTCATTCCAACCCATCCCTGTGTTTTCAGCTCTCCCCGCGACCACAAGCAAAACATTTGTTGATTCATCCAGCGATTTTCCATCCAGGGCGGTGAGTGTAACTGTTCCCCAGTTGTTGTATGTGGTATCCATGGCAATACTGACATTACCCAAATCGATTGCCTTACCCCCAATATATCCGACAGCTGCTCTGGCTGCAGGCGCGTTCAATGTAAATACAGATTGTTCGGCTTCCCGGTTATCCCAAATGATCTCCCCTGTTTCACTTACCCAGGAACCCTCCGGCTCGGGTACCTGTTCGGAAATCCTTAATTCCTCGCCGACAAATTCAACTTCCGATCGTTTTAGCACCGTTATGGCATCATTCCATCCAGCTTTAGTCCATACATAGTCCGTATGCTGTGCATTAATGTTTTCTTTTTTATTGAAAGCAGTTAACTGGTTCAAAACATCGCTTTCAGGCACACTCAAGGTAACAACAGAAGCACCGACTGAGATAGTAGGCATTCTGAACAGAATAGCACCTACCGGAATAAAAACCTGTTTTAAAGGGTGTGCTGAAGCAGAAAAATAACCATTTATCAATCCAAGTTCAGAGTTCGGGCTGTAATTGAAATGATAAATGCCATCCCAATCCTGGAAAGCGGCGATAGAGTTCATCATAGGATACATTTCCGCGCAATAAAATGCGGGTGCCGGATGATCATATTCACTGATGGTTAAGGGCATCCCTTTTACCCGATGCTGTGAAAATCTTATCAGGGTGCCACCTTTTTCATCGGAAACCATGGAAGTGTTACCGATGACCCAGTTATTTCTGTCCCATGCTCTACCCAACCACCGGGGATGTTGCCAATAGGCGTGCATATCGATGAAATCCGCATATTTAGCCTCCCGGTAAATACCAACCATTCCACTATAGGATGCCTGGGATTCGGATACCGGCATCTTAACACCAATGTCATTTTTCAGAAATTCGATCATTTCTTGCGCATAGGACAGTTCAGTTTCCACCAGAAACTTCCAGAACATTTCTTTTTGCTCATCAGTAGCTCCATCATCAAACTCATTCATGATCTTATATATATCCCAATTACTCTTTCCATTCTTCACCAGGAAGTTATTCCACATAGCCGCCAGGGCAGCCCTGTGATCTCCTTCAAGATCGGATAGTGCAGTCCACCTTGACAATATTGAGTTCTCGTTATTCACCTCCACGAAGCCGACAGCGGGTTCATTGGCATAAGTATTTCCTGTATAAGGATTTTTATGGGTCAGGAGCATTTTGGCATACTCCTTTTGCATTTCAATATAGGGACGGTAAAAGTGATCAATTCTCTTTCCGAATACAAAAGCCCTGTTTTCCCCATACTCTACGCCAGGATAAATTCTTGAAACATGCAGGTTCAGGTTCGAGTAGATCCCGTTCTTTTTCAGCTGGTAGATCAACCAGTCCAGTTTATCCAGTTGCTCAGGATCGAAGGCATCCATCGATTCATTCCAGATCCCACCGGGTGCTGAACGGTTATCCATGTGGTGAAAGCGGATAACATTGTATCCAAGTTTTCGAAATCTAGCGGCCAGGAGGCTTGATGTATCCTTTTCCTGGAAGCAACCGCCAAATGTCAGATTATCTCCGAAGAAACGGATCGGGTCACCGGCTCCTGTTACAAAATGACCGTCTTTAATCGATATAAAGCCAGTTTCTCCGGCCTCTTTTTCATTTAAAAAGGACATATCCACCACATTATGTGTAGTATCATAATCCGGTATAACAAATTCAAACCAGCCATATTCCCTGGTTACCTGTTCCTGAGAAATATCGCATGAAAGCAATGAAAAGAAAGTCAGGATTAATATTGCAACGGTCAATTTTCCCGAAGCAACGGGGAAAAAAAGTCTCATAAGATATAGGTTTAGTTAAAAAATTACATTCAATATAATAACTAATGTCAATTTACGAAAGCCAAGGCATAAAATCAGATTA
>CBDUBA010000202.1:0-5657 GCA_965365275.1 uncultured Cyclobacteriaceae bacterium
GCATAAAGATTCACGTATAAAGTATCCTCATATGTTGTATAAATCAATCCCGGCACAGATGGAAGGAACCGAATCAGATTGGTCGGACAACAAGAGCAGTCAAACCACGATTTTCGTGTGCAGGAACCCTGGTTAAAAGTATGCTTCCCATCTGATTCCAGTGCATTGGGATAGAAGAACTTCTGCCCATCAAGTGAAAGACCGGAGATCAGTCCATTGTATAAAGTTCGTTCGATCACATCATAATATTGTACATCGCCGGTCATCATGAACAACCTGTGGTTCCAATACACACTGCCTATCGCAGCGCAGGTCTCACTATAGGCGGTCAGGTTGGGCAGCACATAATTCTCTCCAAAAGCTTCTCCATGCCGGCTGGCTCCTATCCCACCAGTAATATACATTTTTTTATGAACCATATTTTCCCACAGCCTGATTGTTGCATTTCTATAATCCTCATCATTTTGCAAAGCCGCAATATCCGTCATCCCGGCATACATGTAAACGGCCCTAACCGCATGGCCTACAACCTCATTCTGTTTAAGCACAGGAAGGTGATCCTGACTGTAGGAACCATAAAGTTTATGGGTTGTGGAATCACCCCGTTGATCAAGAAAATACCTGGACAGATCAAGGTAGGCTTCATTGCCGGTGATCAGGAACAGTTTGATTAATCCTGTTTCCACGATCTGATGACCTGGTAATAATTCAACTTTCCCGGGTCCAAAGGTGCTTACAAGCAGATCCGCATTGTTCAAGGCGATATCAAGAAAATTCCTTTTCCCGGTGGCATTGTAATGAGCGGCAGCGGCTTCAAACATATGCCCGCTGTTGTATAATTCGTGACTATAGGCTAGGTGTTCCCATCGTTCTCCGGGTTCTACCCAACTTGCGGGTGGTTTTTGCCCATTAATGGTCCTCCAGGTAGTTATATAACCATCCTCTTCCTGACCGGTTTTAATGATAACGATCAATGAATCCAGGTACGAATCGAGTTCCGGATCCGGGTTGCTGATAAGTGAGTAGGATGCGCCTTCAATGATCTTATAAAGATCCGTATCATCAAAAGGCATATATCCTCGGGTTTCACCTTCCAGTACACCACCTGCAATAAGGAAATTCTCCATTCTGCCTTCCTCTTCACATTTACGAAGTGCGTATTCTATGGTCTTAGTCTGAACACGTTTGATTATTGGCAACCAGAAATCATCCGTAAGTTTTACCTTCCTGATATCCACTGCCTGAATCGGATAACCTTGAGGATTCTTAGTATTTCCCATATCGGGAGATTGACGGCAGTTACCAAAAAAAATCAGGATCCCTGTTAAAAAAATGTATTTCATGATGTACCTGTTAATAATGAATTTAAATTTAAAAAAGATAGTCATTAACTAAATATATTTAAATACTTCTTTTTACATTGGAAGTAACAACTTTAAATATTATGAAAAATCTATGTATTTTTTTATTTCTGATCCTTACCTCATTAAACTACCTCCAGGCACAAAATACTAAAAAAGCAGAACTGACCATTTTAGCCAGGGAAGGTGAACATACCATCAGCCGGCATATATACGGACATTTCAGCGAACACCTCGGCAGATGTATATACGGTGGTATCTGGGTAGGCGAGGATTCTGAGATCCCGAATATAAGCGGGTACCGGAAAGATGTTTTTGAGGCGTTGAAGAATCTTAATATCCCTAACTTACGATGGCCCGGGGGATGTTTTGCCGATGAATATCACTGGCAGGATGGCATAGGTCCCAGAGGTGAAAGGCCCGAAATGATCAACACACACTGGGGCGGAGTTGTTGAAGACAATAGCTTTGGAACCCATGAATTCCTGGATTTCTGTGAATTGTTGGGAACAGAACCGGTCATTTGCGGAAATGTGGGAAGCGGAACCGTGGAAGAAATGTCGGATTGGGTGGAATACATCAATTTCGATGGAAAAAGTCCAATGGCGGATCTTCGAAGAGAAAATGGCAGGGATGGTTCCTGGGGGATAAAATACTGGGGCGTAGGGAACGAAAGCTGGGGATGTGGCGGTAATATGACGGCTGAATTCTATGCAAATCAATACAGGAGGTATGCTACCTATGCCAGGAACTATGGTGAAAACCGCTTGTATAAAATTGCCGGCGGCGCCAACTCCTGGGATCTGAACTGGACTGAAGTGATCATGAAGAATGTACCGCTTCATCAGATGAACGGGCTATCCCTGCACTATTACACCGTCCCTCATTCATGGAGTAATAAAGGTCCGGCAACGGGTTTTGATGAAGAGGATTATTTTATCACCCTGAAGAAAGCAGGCGACATGAAGAGGCTTATAGAATCCCACAGTACGATTATGGATAAATACGATAAGGAAAAAAGAATAGCCCTGGTTGTGGATGAATGGGGTAACTGGTTCGATGTGGAACCCGGCACCAATCCAGGCTTCCTCTACCAGCAAAACTCACTGCGTGATGCCCTGACCGCAGGAATGACGCTCAATATATTCAATAATCATGCGGACCGGGTAAGGATGGCCAATATTGCTCAGACAGTAAATGTGCTTCAGGCGATCATCCTTACCAATGAGGAGGGTTTGGTTTTAACGCCTACCTACCATGTCTTCGATCTTTACCAGCCACATATGGATGCTTTGTTACTGCCTGCCTATATGAATGGCCCTGAATATGTATTTGAGGAAGAGTCCCTGGACGCACTTTCGGTGTCCGCTTCAAAGGGAAAAGATGGTACTATGAACGTTACGATCGTAAATATGGATCCGGATAACGACATTGCTCTGGATGTCAATATTGTAGGTTTCGAAGCAAAATCCATAACCGGGAAATATATATCGTCAAAAGAATTCTATGATTATAATTCATTTGAAGATCCTGATGTTGTGAAGATAAATGAATTGAAAGCGCCAAAACTGTCGAAAGGAATAATTTCGGCAACCCTGCCGGCTAAGTCGGTGGTCTTGCTGCAGGCCAGGTAGTTTTGATGCGGGCAAGATAATATGGACGCCGACCAGATAATTATGATGCGGAGCGAGCAGTTTTGTTACTAAGCAGTTCGTTTTGATACGGGCCAGGTAATCTTGTTGCAGATAACGTACTTTTGACATGGTCAAGATAGTTTTGGCACGGGCCAGGTGATATTGTTGATGAAAAGGTAATTTATTGAACATGATTCGATCAAATAATCAGTATAGAAACACCGGAGCTATAAAGTATATTGGAAACCCACTGATCGCGATCCTGATCCTCCTGGTTATACTGGTTTCCTGTCAAAGCAACGTATTGACATCCAAAAAGGGGACTCCCGAACCGGTGGAACCGTTCAGTCTGAATGATGTCCAATTATTGGATGGGCCATTTAAACATGCAACAAGCTTAAATAAGCTGTCACTTTTACAATATGACCCGGACCGGCTACTCGCCCGGTTCAGGATAGAAGCAGGTTTGGAAGCAAAAGCTGAACCCTATGGGGGATGGGAGGCAGAATCCCTGGCAGGCCATAGCCTGGGCCACCACCTCAGCGCTTGTGCTTTAATGTACCAGACTACAAACGATAAGCGATTCAGTGATAGAGCGAACTATATTGTTGATGAACTGGAAGAAATTCAAAAGGCTAATAAAGATGGGTATATAGGTGCTTTTGAAGACGGCAAGAAAATATTTGAGGAGGAAATAGCCCTGGGAAACATAAGGTCACAAGGATTCGACCTTAACGGAATTTGGGCACCATTTTATACCCATCATAAGGTGATGGCCGGCTTACGTGACGCCTACCGTCTGCTTGGCAATGAAAAAGCCCTGGAAGTTGAAAGCAGGTTCGCAGACTGGATAGGCAGCATCGTGCTTAGCCTCACACAAGAACAGGCTCAGAATATGCTTCATTGTGAATTTGGGGGCGTGCAGGAGACCCTGGCAGACCTCTATGAAGATACAGGAGATAAAAAATACCTGGAAATCGCAAAAGTGTTTCATCATAAAGCCATTATTGATCCGCTGGCCCGTGGGGAAGACATCCTTCCGGGAAAGCATGGGAATACGCAAATTCCTAAACTGATTGCCAGCTTTCGGATCTATGAGATAACAGGAAATGAAGATTATCGCACACCGGCAGAATTCTTCTGGGACAGGGTGGTCAATCACCACTCCTATGTAACCGGCGGCCATGGCAATTATGAATATTTTGGTGATCCCGGTAAACTCAGGAACAGGTTGAGTGAAGGTACAACCGAAACCTGTAATGTGTATAACATGCTTAAGCTATCCAGGCATTTATTTATGTGGGAACCTAGAAGCGAAGTAGCTGATTATTATGAACGCGCTATGTTTAATCATATCCTGTCTTCCCAGCATCCGGAATCAGGCCAGGTGATCTATAATCTCTCCCTGGAAATGGGTGGACATAAAGCCTATCAGGATCCGGAATGGTTTACCTGTTGTATTGGGACTGGAATGGAGACGCATAGCAAATACGGGGCGAATATCTATTATCATAATGAAAGGGAATTATACGTTTCCCAATATATTGCATCTAAACTTCACTGGAAGGAACATGGATTGACACTCACTCAGGAGTCTGAATACCCGGAAGAACAGGCATCGCACTTTACTTTTTCAATGGATAAACCGGCCAAATTCACTTTTTATATCCGGTATCCTGCCTGGTCTGTTCAGGGCTTTGGGATCGAGATAAATGGAAGGAATCAAAAAATCAAGGCTAAGCCCGGAAGCTTTATTGCTATTTCACGGATATGGAAAGATGGGGATAGGGTTGATGTTCAGTTACCCTTTTCTTTGAGAACGGAAAGTATGCCGGACGATGAGGACCGGATAGCCATTTTCTACGGACCGATCGTTTTAGCCGGAGATCTTGGACCCGTAGAGGATGAAAGAGCTTTTGACAACGATTATGTACCGGTTTTTATTACGCAAGACCGCAATCCCGGAACCTGGCTGGAAGAAATTAACACTGAAACCAATGTTTTCAAAACTGTAAAATCCTGCGAACCAAGAAATATTACATTTAAACCTTTTTACAAGACACATGACCGAAGATATTCGGTGTATTTTGATATTTTCAATGAGGAAAAATGGACAAAACACCAGGCAGAATATAAAGCTGCGCTGGAACAAAAGAAAAAATTGGATTCGTTGACCTACGATGCATTTCAGCCGGGTGAAATGCAACAGGAACGTGATCATAATTTTACAGGAGAAAAATTGAATATCCTGGAAGACTTCAAGAACCGGAAAGCCCGCGGTACAGAGCGGGGTGGTTGGCTGGAATTTAAAATGAAGGTGATCAGCGGGCAACCCATGGCCATTGTTTTTGAGTATTGGGGAGGATTCACAGGTTCTAAAACATTTGATATCCTGGTGAACGATCAGAAGATCGCTACTGAAAACATAAGCGGGAAAAAAGATGGTGAATTCATTGATGTTCAGTATGATATCCCGGATGATTTGACTGCAAATAATGAAGATATCACGGTCAAATTAATGCCTCACGAAGGTCATCGTGCAGGACCGTTCTTTTATGCAAGGACCATAAAGCGATGATTTTAAGTTACTTTTCCAGATAATCTATCAGTATGGCAATAAAATCCCCCATGAGATACATTGAGTTGCCTTCCTCGGTATTGT
>CBDUBA010000203.1:0-5548 GCA_965365275.1 uncultured Cyclobacteriaceae bacterium
TCTCTTCGTTGTTTCATGATCATTTTGGTTTATTGTTATCTGCAAGAATTTTTTTTTAAAAATTATAATTCCCACCCATCCCTATATTCACGGTATAAATATTTGTTGGCATCAGGCATGCCTGTTAATTTAAAGTTTTCGGAATCCCATTCAATCTCTCCGTCTGTCTGTAAGGTTGCGGCCTGTAAGGCAACAGCCCCCAGGCAGATTGTTTCAGCAATATTTTTCGCATTTAAAAAGTTGCCAGGTGATATAGAGCCCTCTTTTAATGCATCAATCCAGAGCCTGTCACCGCCACCACCTCTCTGGCGATCAGACACTGCATTCCTGCCAGAAAATTCTAGCATTCTCTTTTCAGGGATAATTTGATTATCGAGGATTTTCCCTTTATCCCCGACAAACATCAAACCTGACCATTTCATCGCTTTGTTATCTGTTCTCAATTCTTCAGGTTTCGGTGGTTTTTGTCCACCATCATACCAAAATAGACTAATTGGCGGCAAATTGCCCTGAGCGGGAAATTCGAATCGAATCCTGCAGGATAGGGGGAAAGCAACTTTATCTCTTTGCCAGGAACTGACATGATCCTTGATAACACTCGTATAACTTCCAGATGCTTCGATGCGAGTTGGAGTCCCTAAATCAAAGGCTGAAAAAACAGGCCAAAGGCTGTAGTAGCCGTTGTCGGCAATAGCCCCCCCTCCAAAGTCATACCATCCCCGATAGACAGCATGCGTGAAATTTGGGTGATAGGGACGGTTAGAAATTGGTCCCAGCCATAAATCCCAATCCAATCCCTTTGGAACCGGTGGTGTTTCTGTTGGATAGGTCTGCCATTGAGGCCACTGTGGCACTGGAGTCCAGCAGTGAATTTCCTGAAGTGTTCCGATTACGCCTTCGTTAATCCAATTTTTTACTATATCAAGGTTTCTTCCGCTCCATCCTTTGCAATGGGTAAAAACTCCCGTTTCACGTGCTACTTTATCAACTAATCTGGCTTCATAGACTCTGTTAGCGATTGGCTTATGCATTACTACTCCAGTGCCTTTTTTCATTGCTGAAATAGCAATTGTCGCATGCAGATGATCCGGGGTTAAGACATGTACTGCATCCAGGTCTTTTTCTTTCTCCAACATTTCTCTGAAATCAACATAGGCGGAACATCCTTTAAACCTTGAAACAGACCTTTGATTGGCGTAATAAGTTTCGACTATCTCCTGGCCAACTTCACGCCCCGCACAAACGCCCTTTATGCCTTCCAGCCAGGAAGATCCTAATATCTGACGAATCTCGTTTCTTCTTTCATTTTTTGACCATTCAATATAATCAGCGCTTTTCGTATTAGGATCGCATACACAAGTGATCTGAATATCTTCCTGAGGAAGCAAATGTATCATCTCCCGAATACCTTCCGTGCCACATCCGATAATTCCAACATTAATTTTGTCACTTGGTGCTACCCGACCGGAACCACCAAGAACATTTGCCGGGATTATTGTAAATCCAAACCCGGAAGCGGCAGTAATTTTTACAAACTCCCTTCGGTTACAGACTTTTTTCGATTTCATCAGTATTGCTTACCCCTGTCAGATATTATATCTCCCATCCCGGACGGTATTCACGAGTAGCATATTTATTAGCCTCTGGCACATTTGTCACTCTCATATTCCGGCTATCCCATTCTAACCTCTGGCCATTCATCCGGATAGCGAGGTTCCCCAGCTGTATGGTTTCTGATATGGGCTGCACATTTTTAAAATTGCCCCTGGATGGTTTTATATCCCTTAAAGCATTATTCATCTCATTTCTTGACAATGAAATATATTCTTCTGGCGCTGTGATGGATGCGGCAATTTTATCCCCGTCATCGACACCAAAAATCTGCATGTCGTTATATCCGTCATAAGAAGTGTAAATAGTCCCCTTTTCACCTACAAACATGACACCTCCGGCATCACTCAATTCCACACCTTTGTCTAACATTTCCCTTGGTGTCGGTGGTTTCATGTTACCGTCATACCAATATACATCTACGTTTTCATCTTTACCTATAACAGGAACATCCCAGTGAATCCTTGATGCCCAAGGATAAGAAAGCTTATTTTCAACCTTTTTAAAAACATAATTATCAAGCACGTATTGTACACTGCAATCAGCTTTTGCACTTACAGGCACACCCAAATTCAGTACGCGAAAGTCTCTCCAGAATCCATAAAAAGCCATATCACAAAGAACACCTCCCCCGAATTCAAACCAGCCTCTATAAACAAAATGGGTATATTCCGGTGAATAAGGTCGATCAGTAGATGGTCCCAGCCACAATTGCCAGTCAAATCCATCAGGTACGGGTTGTGGTTCCGGTAAAGTCGCTTTAGCCTGTGGCCAGGTGGGACGGTTGGTCCAGCGATGCAGTTCAGTGACCTTCCCAATAACTCCCTGCTGGATCAATTGCATCATGGTATAGGTCTTGGGAGGATCCTGAAAAAAATAGCAATGTGTCGCAATTCCCGATTTATTGGCATAGTCTATGGATGCTCGAACTTCATTCAGGTAATTGGAAATTGGTTTGTGTGTTGCCACTTTAATCTCTTTCTTCATTGCCGCAATATTAATTGGGGCGTGTAAGTGGTCCGGTGTATAATTAAAAACGGCATCTATGTCGCTTTCTTTTTCCAAAAGTTCCCTGAAATCAGCATAGGCATTGCATCCTTTATATGCTCCTTTACCTGTATTTTCTGCATAAGCTTTTTCTACCCTTCTCCTTCCTTCTTCCCGGCCTCCGGGAGCACCACCCGGACGACCCGGGTAACGGGTACTATCTTTTTCGGGGTCGCATACTGAAGTAATATGATATTCAGAATTTCTTACATATCCATTCAATGCTCCAAGACCCATCATTCCACATCCCATCAGAGCTACATTCAATCGGTCGCTGGGTGGAACGTGTCCCGAACCTGCAAGGACATATGACGGAACAATACTGAAAGCTATGCCGGATGCTGCAGTTTTTTTTATAAAACTTCGACGGTTTATATCCTCATTTTTTGCATTCATAACAATTGATTTTGCCGGATTAAATATTTATTTAATAGATCATTATGCAGTAAATCAGGCTAAAAGTTTTACTGCTTTAGCTATAAACTTGCCAATGGGTATCTTTTGTGGGCACCGGGCTTCAGCAAGGCTATAATCAGAAAGAAGTAGCTTGTTTCTTACTGATACCGGAATCCGGGCAAAACTTTGTTGTGCCATCACATGGTCCCGGTGGCCGTCAAAATAAACCAAATGCCGCATTATATCACTTATATAGGGCACATCAGGCAAAGCAGTTTCACAAATATGAGCACATCCTTTACAGGAAGCATGACAGGTTTTTACAGCATATTTTCGCAGTATTTCCTTATCCGTTATGGAAAGTTTGGTTTTGTCGAGAACCGCTCCAATATTTTGTACCAGAATCCCAATATCCTCCATACCTACAGCTGCGGATGTAATTCTTTCATCTTCCAGTACCATTTTTAATTTTGCCTGCCCTTCGGTAAAACCCCTTTTAAGAAAATGCTTTGCCAATTCTTCCTGAGCTTCAAATTCCAGGTCGCCTTTTAGGGATAGGTTTCTTTGTGTTTTTATAGCAATAAGTCCAATCCCTGCTTTATAACAAGCCTCAATTGCGTTTTGCATTTCTTCATCATACATCAACTCAAAGTCATACTTGGTTAACGCAAAATCAACCCAGTCAAGCTTAGAAATTGACGATAAAACTTGTGGCATATTTTTGTGAGTGCTAACTCCGAAATATTTGAACCTACCTCTTTTTTTCATGTCAACGGCCCATTCCCGTACATGATTATTCAGTTGTATTTCTGGTGCCTCCATGGCATGTAATCCGACATATCCATCTACAAAGGTTGTATTCAGTTTTTCCAGAGAAGTATTGAGTTGATCATTAAGAATCTTGATGTCAGGCATATTTGCCCAAATGTCATCAGCTTTTGTAAGTAGAAATATCTCTTCTCTCAGATCCGGATATAACTTGAAATACTTCCCGATACCTAATTCACTATTACCCTCACTATACATAATAGAAGTATCCCAGTAGTTCAATCCATATTGAAGACAGGTGGTAAGCAAAGTCTGTTTCTCCCTTAAGTCTCCTCCGGATCCAAGCCCAATAACCGGCAAATCGATTTCAGTTTTTCCCAATGTTCGTCTGGGTATGCTGGGAAATACAGATTCAGGCAATTTAGACGTTGTTTTGGCCTTTGAAGAGTCATTAGTGCAAGCCCCGGAAACAGATACCAGAGATCCAACAGCTATAGTACCTATATTGGATAGAAACTGTCTTCTTTTTAATTCTGCTTTCATAAGGTTCAATTATGTTTAAGATTTAGAATCAGCGGCTTCCAGATCCCATTCATGGAAAACGGCTCTGACTTTTGCTAAAGCATATGCGGCAGATTCATAGGGATTATCACGCGAAGGAACTTCTACGTTATAATACCCTTGATACCCGGCGTTACGAAGATTCTCCATTTTCTCTTTAAGAGGTCCATTGATAATATTCATTGGAATATGGGTGTGTACCGCTATTTTTGCACTTTCTCTATCGTATTGGTCAACCTCCTCAGGTGATGCATCTTTATAGCCGCCTATATGGATACAAACGCCGAATCCGGGATGGTCCACTGCATCGTAAAGCTTCTTCAGATTTTTCCAGACCCCGGAAGGTCCCATATGATTTTCTGCCCCAACCTTAAATCCATTATCATAAGCATATTGGGCATATTCCCTGTAGCGTTTTACTATAAAATCAAATTCTTCACTCGTCCAGTCCGTCCTGCCGTCTGGCATATTAAAACTGGGACCACTATCAAAACGGACAAATCCAACACCAAGCTCCTTTGCCAGCCTTAAATGCTCAAGGGCATTTTTATAATGAGCCTCCGTTAAATCTGCATCAAAGGTTATAACATGACAACCATCTGCTGTGATATTCGGAATGAATAATTCCCGTTCATCCAACGCTTCTTTTACTTTTGCAATCCATTCGTCCTCAAATGGAATATACACACCTTTATCATAGCGGGTCCTGAAATCTTTGAGGTGCCCCCCCCAAAGATCAGCAGCGTCCAGATTATAACGGTATTTGCAGGTTTCAAAATATCCAAAAATATCTTGCATTCCTCTGCTCACTAAGCTATTAAAGGTATATGACAAAATGGATAGTTTGTGTTTTTCATGAAATGATGCTGATTCCGATAATGCAGGAATTTCATTTGCTGCTTTAAGAATTGAAGGTCCGGCCATAGCAGCCATTGCTGCTGCTGAACTTCTCTTTAAAAAGTTACGACGTGTATTCATATGTTTTTCTTTATGATTAGTTAGTACTCTAAATTCTTATATAAATACTATTACGGATTATTGTAGTGGAATACCACGACAATTTTTCCACTTTCACTACCTGCAAAAACTTTAATCCTCATTTCTCCAAGCACTTCATTACCCTTTCCGATATTAAAAAGGGTATCTGTTTGTGTTACCTTCTCCT
>CBDUBA010000204.1:0-5471 GCA_965365275.1 uncultured Cyclobacteriaceae bacterium
CGGAACTTGCATTCAATTCAGAATCCACTTTCAACTGTCGATCCGCTTTCAATTCGAGATTCGCTTTCAATTCGGGATCCGCTTTCAATTCGGGATCCGCTTTCAATTGTCGATTCTCGTTCAGCACCCAAGCACTTTTCGATTTTCTACCCTCTTCCGACTTTTGATCTTCTGAATTAATCCCATGGTCAGCATCTCTATAAATTGGTTCCTTCATAGCCGCGTTTTCTGCGCTTCTTACTGTGCCGGCCACACTATTCAGGGCCCTGTTTACCGAGGCTTCGTGAAGCGGAACACCCAGTGTCCGTATCTCATCGGCCTCAAGTGCTAATTGAATTACCTTATTATAATATTCAATATCATGGGCAAGGAGAATTTCTTTACCAGCCATTCCCGGATCATAGATCTGCTGGGATTCAATGATTTTATCCTCAAGCAGTTTAGCCACAATCCGTTTATATTTCCCAATCGGGAACCGGTGACCCTCCGGTAATTCATATATATATCGTTCGGAGTATGCGACTTTTACCATTTTCAATTATCAATTTGTTTGATATACGGACCATGAACTGGTACATAATATATCGATTTGTAATTCTCTTCCACATTCGTGAAACTTAGTTTTTGAGAATTTGAGGAATCGAATATAATATTTTTTTCACGATTCGTATTGCTAAGAAAATCCTTCATATTCCATCGAAAACCTGAAATAATCAGATAATCTGTATTCAGATCCAAAAGTCCTCTGTATGCACTGAAATTACTCATATCCTTTACACCTTCCCCCAAAATGGCAATAGATATGCCATTCCAGCAAATCAGTAAATTCCCATCCAGGTGTGTTGCGGGAATTTTCTCTGATATATTAAAATAATCAATGAATTCCGTTTTTCTTTTCTTTTTAATAACATGTCCTATCACATGATAGTTTATCTTAATGCTATCAGACTCATTGATTTCTTTCAATATAATGAGGCTGCTGTTGCCATCAACTAGTTCCATACAGGATATCTCAGGGATATCATAAATTATCATATGCTTTTCCTGGGATGAAATGACTTTGTCTTTTATGTCAATAACAACAATTACAATAGCACAACCAATAGATATAAAGATTATTTTCCAAGTCCTGGATTTAAACATATAGTAAATACATATAATCAGTATTACCATCAATAATGCCTGCAATGCATCGATCTGCAGGGGTTTTATTAAGCCTGATGGCAGGGATTTGATGACTGAGATCGCTTTAATAAAATAGTTTGACAGGAAATGCAGTATTACAACAATTACAGAGGTAATATTTGAAAATAACGAGGTCAATATAAGGGTAAAGCCGAGAATTGTAGTTATTGTGACATAGGGTATGGCCAGGATATTTCCAAGAAGGAAATAGGTAGGAAATTGCTTAAAATAATAAATTGAAAAGGGCAACGTTCCAAGCTGCGCAGCGATGGAAACAGAAACGAGCTTCCATGCCCAAATGGGAATTATATACCTCGGCATAAGGGATTTGTATAATATGGGCTGAAATAAAATGATCCCCAAAACTGCGGAATAGGAAAGTTGAAATCCGACATCGAATAGTTTGAAAGGATCAAATACCAATAACAGGAAGAAGGAAGAAAAAACGGAATTCAGGACGTGTGAATTCCGGTTTAACATTTTCCCGATTATCATAATAATAAACATAAGCGATGCCCGCATTACGGATGGTGATAACCCGGTCATAAAGGCAAAAGCAATGAGTATTAGAATTTTAAGACAATGGCTGAAGAACTGGCTCCATTTTTTCCTGCTTACAGGTTTGAATAGATAGACAAGAAAAATATATATGATCCCAACATGTAATCCTGAGATAGCCAGAACATGAATAATTCCAGTCTGGATAAACATATTGTATGAATCCTTATCAATAAAATCCCTTTGCCCCGTTAAGAGCGCCAGCATGATGGCATTGGTATGCCTGTCTTTTATAGCATTGTTTAAAATCCGGGTTATATGATCCCTGATTTTCAGAGTTAATCCTTTTAACGAAAATCCGCTGATTCCCAGGTCTATTTCAAAGAAGCTGCCTGTTTTTACAAAATGCTGATGCGAAATTCCCTTGATGTGCATATGTTTCTGATAGTCAAATTCATGCGGGTTTTTTGGTGGCCTTATTCTCTGGGGTGATCCGCAGACCAACAAAAATTTCCCATAAGGTTGGTATTGCTGCTTTGGAAGATACAATAAAACATTTCCCCTGATGTAATGCCATTTCCCACCTGATCGGACTCCGGTAATTTTGGAAAGTACTTTGCAATATCTCCCGGAGGTATCAGGAGCATCGATAACCTGTGTTAAATAGTATTCAAAATTATTATCACTGTTCAATAAGTGATTCTTACAGTTTGAAATATCCCTGGTATGCACATATACACTTCCAAGTAAAAACAATGTTGAAAAACCAGACAGACTGATGAAGATGTTGAATTTATGGAAATGCTCCTTTGAGAGGTATCTCATGGATAAATAAAAAATTATCAGGGAGCAGAGCAAAGGTCCCAGAAAGAATATTGAGGATATTTTTGTATGGTAATTAACTAATATCCCGCCCGCAAACGATATGGCTATCCGTATAAAAGGATACCGGATCCAGTACAGCATGGTTGAATGAATTGGGTAAGGAATTTACAAAATAATCCGGATGGATTAAAGAGATTTTCTTACGAATTATTGAGCAATTTTATGTTCTGAAAGTTCTTTGATAGTTCCTGATATTAATAGGTTGAAAAATCTCTGAAAGCAAAAGGCCGGCTATATTTATAGCTTAGTTGAAAAGAAAATAATTTGATTAAAATGACAGGATATGTTCAGGAGCCGGGAGATTATTGAAAGTCCAGAAAATTTATTGTGGTAGTCTCATGGCATAGTGCATTAAACCAGCTTCGTCAAACATATTGCCATACTTAACAAATCCGTATTTACGATAGAGGGGTATGGCATCTAACTGGGCGTGAAGGTAAATTTCCTTGGTGCCGGCTTCAGGGTCCCGTTTAATGTCTGCAAGGATTTTCTCCACCATAGCCGAACCGATACCCCTCCCGCGGAATTCATTCAGAACCGCAAAACGTTCAAGCTTTACACCTTCCTCGGTTATTCTCCACCGGGCAGCCCCAACCGGGTTATTATTCAAAAAGGCCAGATAATGAATGGCGTCTGATTCAAACTCATCGACTTCCAGTTCGGCCGGTACGTTCTGTCCAATTACAAAAACCTCATGCCTGATTTCCTGGGCTTTTTTCTGGTCTTTCTTATTTCTGATTTCTTTTACCGTGATCAATCTTTATCCTGGTTTTCTTTTCTGACAACAGCGTTATGATAAGCGTCTATTATATCTTTTACAATTTTATGCCTGATCACATCTTTCGAGGTAAAATTAATGAAGGAAATGCCTTTAACATCCTTGAGGATCTTGACAGCTTCTTTGAGGCCTGACCTGGTATGTTGCGGCAGGTCAATCTGTGAAAGGTCACCATTAATAATGACCTTACTGTTGGGCCCCATCCTCGTCAGAAACATCTTTATCTGCATAGGGCTTGTGTTTTGCGCTTCATCCAGGAGGATGAAAGCATCGTTCAGTGTTCGACCGCGCATATAGGCCAGTGGGGCAATTTCAATGATCCTGTTCTCCTGGTAGTACTTTAATTTCTCAAAGGGGATCATGTCATCCAGTGCGTCATAAACCGGACGAAGATAAGGATCGATCTTTTCCTTCAGGTCTCCGGGTAAAAAGCCCAGGTTTTCACCGGCCTCCACTGCCGGTCTTGTGATGATTATCTTTTTTACTTCTTTGTTTTTCAAGGCCTTTACAGCCATAGCTACGGAGACATAAGTTTTCCCTGTTCCTGATGGGCCAAGAGCAAAAACCAGATCATTCTTGGCAACCGCTTCCACCAGTTTTTTCTGATTGGTGGTTTTAGGCTTTATGATAAAGCCTCTGGTGCCGTAGATCAACACATTTTCATTCGCGAACAGGTCATCCAGTGTATCCCGTTCAAGATACGATTTCACATTGTCCTTCGTGACTTTTCCGAATTTGTGATAATGGTTCAACAGGGAATTTAAAATATCATTGATCCGGATTATTTCCTTCGATTGTCCTTTGATCCGGATTTCGTTTCCTCTGGAGATAATTTTGCTGGATGGAAAATGATTTGATAGTTCTGAAATATTCTGATTTTCTACACCAAGAAAATCCAATAATGAAATATTTTCTAAGGTTATGATTTTTTCTACCAAGGGCTAAAACTTTATTATTCTAAATATAATATTATTTTAATACTTACTTTTGTTTGAACAAAATTACGTAATAATTTTTTGGCTTCTATGGCTCTCATCACATTTATGTCGGATTTCGGGGACAATGATCATTATGTTGCTGCTGTGAAAGCCAGGATTTTGGGGATCAGGCCCGAATTGCAGATCGTTGACATAAGTCATACCATAACACCTTTTGATATCACCCATGGTTCCTATGTGCTAAGATCAGTATTTCGTGAATTTCCGGTTGGCACGGTACACCTGGCAGCCGTAAATACACTTGACCGGGAATCTGATAATTACATAATCATAAATATTGAAGGACACAACTTCATCGGCCCGGACAATGGTATATTCAGTCTTATTAGTGAAAAGCAACCTGATAAAATAATAAAATTAAGCAATCCTGATATTGAATCATCCGTTTTCCCAGCCAGGGATATCATGGCCAGGGCCACAGCCATGCTGGCGGGTGGTACGGTTATGGAAGAATTGGGTGTTGTTGTTCCCGATTTTAAAAGATTGCTGGGCCGTCAGCTTAAAGCCACAAAAAAACAGATCTCCGGTAACGTAATCAGGATAGATCGTTTTGGGAATGCCATAACGAATATTGATCAGGAGATCTTTAATATTCTACAAAAAGAGCGTGCTTTTGCAGTTAAATTTGGAAGAGAGACCATAAGGACCATTTTTACGGGATACGCATCTGTTGAACCTGGGGAATGCTTTGTTGTGTTTAACAGCAATGGATTTCTGGAGATCGGGATCAATAAAGGAAGTGCTGCGGAGTTGATGGGATTGGACTTTGATGCCCCGGTTATGATCAATTTTGATGAAGAATGATCAGTTTTAGTGATCAGTTTTGTTAATGCATGCAGAACAGCTATAGCTACTCCATGTCAGCTTAGGGGTAGGTTATTCTAACAACTGTACATTTGCGCGGATCAAGGATACTTTTACACGGCTTAAAAACTTCATAACCATTGGAATTTATTCAAACTTTAGTGAAATTTGCCCTCCGCAAGGCATCCTTTCACACCGTTGATGTGGAGGTTGAATTGTGAAATGCTGTAGTAACGGGAATGGTAATGAATTCCTTAAATCTCCTTAAGCCGAAGTGGCGGAATTGGTAGACGCGCACGACTCAAAATCGTGTTCCTTCGGGA
>CBDUBA010000205.1:0-5448 GCA_965365275.1 uncultured Cyclobacteriaceae bacterium
AGAACACGGACAGGAACGCAATATAACTGGATGAATGTATGGCCAGCGCTTTTTACCTTCGATTATTTCTTCGGATCAGACGGTGATACACAGCCATATCTTGGAGCTGGTATTGGTACCTATTGGGTGGAACAGAGATCCCAGATGGGATTATACGCTACTACATACAGTACCTGGAATTTTGGTATTGCACCTGAAATTGGTGTTTTGTTTCCTATCAACCTATACTCTAATTTCTATGTTAATGTAAAATATAATTATGGTATAAACGGAAACTCAGATGTGAACAACTATTCATGGATGTCCTTTAATGTAGGATTCCTGTGGTATTAGAAAATATGCATTTATAACATCAGGCCATCTGTGAATCAGATGGCCTTTTTTTTGGAAAGTCCAAGCGGTCTATTTTACGATCTCTTCTCCTATAAAAGTATTCATAAAAACCGGATCACCGTAATCTGTAATGCCCTGCAAATCAATTTGCAGTCTTTTCCCTTTGTCAGAATTGAAGAACTCAACCTCTGCATTTCCCAGATTATTTGTCCTTACAGAAGGATTCCAATATATGGTGGTCCTTATGTCGGGTTTTGATTGATCTTCCTCAGGATTATCATATTTGGGTGAATAAAACTCTTTTACGGCATGGAAACCTGGAAGATATAGAATGTCATCAGCTATTCCCATGGTGTTTTCATTGGTAATTCTGGGGCCTCTCCGGGTGTATATGGCGATTACTCCGTTTGCCCCCCGGACACCATACATGGCTGCTCCGGCATTCTTTATAACTTCAATCTTGTCAACATCCCTCGGTACAATCGACATCAGGGAAGCATTAACAAACACATCCGAATTATCCATCATCGTGGAATCATTGGCAAAAGAACCACTTGGTGCACTTAACGGTACTCCATCTACCAGGAAAAGAGGTGCATTACTACCTGAAAAAGTGCTTATCCCCCTGATCCGGACCGATGCGTTCATGCCTGTTCCCGTTACCATTACACCCGGGATCCTTCCTTGTATGACCTGAAAAATATTATCGTTATTCCACATTGACTCATCGAGAATCAGTACATTGTCCGGTTCGCCGTGAAGCCTGTCTGCCCTGATCTCTGTATCTCTAACGATCACCTCTTTGAGTACAATACGATCCTTTACATTGGTGATTTCATATATTTTCTGCCTGTTGGTATGAAGATCCAGATAATTGAGCTTTTCTTCATCCAAATATGTCAGGGAAGACCGGGCCGGCTTTTTCACCTCAGGAAGTACTTCATCGTAGGGATCAAGGATAAGTACCGCATCTTCATCTTTACCCCTGTCATTCACGGATTTTGCAACTACACGAATAGAATCCGGAATGATCAGGCCATTCATTTCAAATTTACCAAATTGACCTGTTGTGGTTTCCCATAGGCCAAAAAACTCATTATTAAATGGGACAAATCGTAAAAAAGTGTTGGGAAGGGGTTTGTTAGACTTGTTTAATGCAATACCGCTTATATTTATGCCACTCTCATGAAAGTATGTTACATTCCCTATGGCACCTTCCCGGATTTGTTGCCAAGTGAATCTTCGCCAACCGTGTGTCAGCATCAGGAGGTCAGCTGCAATTCTTGTATCACGGTCATCATTCATAAAATAATAGCCGGGATCTGCTATATATCCTTTAAGATCTGAGGTCAATAACAGATTGCTTTTTATATCTTCCGAGGTCTCTTTTTTTATGAGATGTCCGGCATCGGTAACGGCCATGGAAAATGGGGTATTCCTGACGGCTTTACCATACTGGTCATTTACACGGATCTTCAATGAGATTTTCTCCCGGTAATCTATTACTTCATTATCCGTTTCGATACTCGCCACAATGCTTTGATAACTGTTAATAAATACCAGCCTTTCACAGACAGGCATCCCCTGCATATCGAACAAGGTCAATTGAGCAATGCCATCCGGAAACTTTGATTTTGGTATTGATATGACACCCGCGCCACGTTTTAATGCTGCTTTTTCCCTGTGGTATATAATTCCCCTCATCTGTGCTATCAGATATGCCTCTGTTTCTTCAACAGGAGGTGAGTTCTTGATCATTACCTGGATATTACGGTCTTTCAGGTTATTGATCGTTATTACATATCCTGAAGTCCGGACTTCGGGGAAATCAAATTCCTTTTCCATCCTCCCATATTTAGCGATGATCCTGTACCCCTGGTTAATTTGCGGATTAATAAAAAAACTACCCATGCCATCATGCCGGGTTTTAAATTCCACTACGGTATTCCCCTCAGAATTAATGACCCTTCCCTGAATGTCTACCCCCTTGCCATCCTGGTTTATGGCCTTGAAGGCCACCTGACTTGTTATATTATGAACCAGATTCCCGCCTTCGGGGAAGAACTGAACATCAAATTCAATATCTTTTGTTTTGCCGGAAAGATTGGCATAATGATCCTCGTTACCATTGAATATTTCGATGCTTTTATTAAAGAAGAATTCATTGTCATAATTCTTCATCCAGTTTGTATACGCCCGGATCCTGTAATTTCCGCTACTAAGCCCGGGTGGGATGTCCATGCTCCCTTCACAGATGCCATTCCCTATCAAAAGCCTTCTGTGCATTAATATTTCTCCATCCGGGGAGATAAGATCAACATACAATACCCCGCTTTGATCTGTTCTGATCAGTGATCCGATATTCAGCAGATAAGCGTTAAACCAAATGGTTTCACCGCTCGCATAATAGGGTTTATCGAGATGTAAATATACTTTTTCACCAAATCTGGCAATTTTCGCCTTTTGAAGGTCTATTACCAGTTGCTGGATGAATGGGTCCTGGGCCAGTTCATCTTTTTCCAGTTGAATTTGTTCCCTGTCATTCAGATATATGGTTCCGAAAGCATTTGCCGCTTCGAAAGAAGAAATGATCTCATCTTCAACCGGGGTACGTTTTACAATTGGATTCTCTTCCCAGAATCTTTTATTATACCCTATCCGGTCCAGAAGTTCGCGATCACTTTTTTTCAATCTCATCAACCGACCACCCAGCCGCTTATGCTTTTCAGGGATATAGTATTCATAGTATGTCAGGAATGAGTTTGTTTCAACAGATCGAACAGGCTGCTCTTCCACATAATAATCAAAGGATTGGCTCATGGAGATATAATCCAGGAATATCTCATCTTCCGATAGTTTATAAGCTGCATCTATATTCAACACGTAATCCTTCCAGGATCCTTTAGGATTAGTTAGGGCGATAATATCCAAATTATCGTTTCTTATCTGTCCTTCCAATTTTAATATATCATAGCTGTCAATATCAATGTATATTCTTCCAGACATTGCCGGTGTATAAATGTCTTCCTTGGGAGCAAAATTCACCACTGCTACTTTTCTCCCCTCAAAATCCAGTAGTTCGCTGATATACAGATTATAATAATCGCGTACATTCTCATTGACGGGCATTAAAAATTTATCCGTATCCGGTTGGTACATGGTCACCAAACGGGATAATAGTGTAAAGTTTTTATTAAACACATAGTCTTCTACTGCCTTTTCTGACTTCATGGCATAGCGGCCTTCCTGAATATCCCATTCCAGGATTCCTTTGCTGGAATACCGGGTATCATAAAATATTTCATATAATTCTGAGAAATCCTCTGCGTTCTTTGAGGTTTGGCGATAATAGGCCAGGCCGTATTTCCAGTCACGTGATCTATTAACTGACTTGTTGTAAGCCTGTATGAGGAGTCTATAGGGAAAATCAGTTCTATCACTTTCATTAATAACCAATTCCTGAAGTATAACTTTTCTGGGTTTTAATGAAATGGTAATATAGTCCGGTGCCTGTACCAGTATTTCTTTTTTATCATAACTTACATGTGAGAATATCAAACCAACTGGCAAAGAATCGACTCTGATCTGGAATTCACCGTCAATATTTGTTGATGTACCAAGGTTCAGACCGGCTATGGATACACTGGCAAACGGGATTATACTTTTGGTCGAATCATCTATAACCCTTCCTAAAATTCTGTATGATTGAGCAGCAACCTCATTTGATACAAGGAAAATACCAATAAGTAGAAATAAAAGTTTCTTCATTATTTCAGGTTAAAAAATTATATAATGTAAAATTACTAAATATTAACCAGATCAAGTACCCGGAAGTATTCAAGAATTTGGTTTTTACCATTATACCTGCATCTAATGGCAGTATAGTTTGATTTTCTGAACTCGAATAAATAAGTTTGACTATGGCAATAGAAAGTAAACAGTTCTTTATAGATTCAGGTGCTGATTGGAAAGAAGTCTGGCCCGGAATTACAAGAAAAATAATAGGATTTGACAACAGGCTAATGCTTGTAAAAGTAGAGTTTATCAAAGGGACTCAGGCACCACCTCATGATCATCCCCATAGTCAGTGTTCCTATATTCAATCCGGGATTTTTGAGGTAAACATTGGCAGTGAAACGAAAAAGCTTGGGCCTGGTGATGGTTTTAATGTACCTTCAGGTGTATTACACAGTGTTACGGCCCTTGAAGCCGGTATCATAATCGATGCCTTCAGCCCGCACAGGGAAGATTTTTTAAAATAGCATAACAGACAAAATTATACATCATGGAAATCAGATTTGATAATAAAGTAGCACTTGTCACCGGCGCAAGTTCAGGAATTGGTAGAGCAACAGCCAGGGAATTTGCAAAGGCAGGTGCAAAAGTTGTAGTGCATTATAATGTCAGCAAAGACGATGCCGATGCAGTGGTGGACGCCATCAGCAAGGAAGGGGGAGAAGCGATAGCCTTGCAGGCAGATGTGTCAAAAAAGAAGGAAGTAGCGTCGCTTGTTAAGGCTACCCTTGACAGGTTCGGGACAATTGATATTTTGATCAACAATGCCGGGGCCCTGATAAAAAGGGAAAACCTGGAAAATATGGAAGAAGCACTATGGGATGAGGTTATGGATGTGAATCTGAAAAGTATATTCCTGGTATCACAGGCTGTTATACCGATTATGAAGGAAAAGCGGTATGGAAAGATAATAAACCTGACCTCCATTGCTGCCAGAGTGGGAGGGGGTGTAGGAGCAGGTCATTATTCAGCTTCAAAAGGAGGAATTCTGACTTTATCGAAGAATATGGCGAAGGAACTTGCGCCACATAACATTATTGTTAATGCCATTTCTCCCGGGATAATCGATACTCGATTCCATGAAAGATTTACCTCACCAGAGATTTTTAACAAATTTCGAGAATCCGTTCTTATCAAACGTGCGGGTACAAGTGAAGAAGTTGCCTGGCCTATTCTTTTTCTATGTTCAGAATATGCCGCCTATATCGTTGGTGAAACCATAGAGATTAATGGAGGACAATTAATGGATTGATTGTCTTTGGATTGATGACGGATAATATTTTTAATCTGGTGAGGGTAGATCATTCCATTAAGGATTGC
>CBDUBA010000206.1:0-5435 GCA_965365275.1 uncultured Cyclobacteriaceae bacterium
AATTGAAATATAAGTTGTAAAATTATATCCCAATTTTGACATTGGCAGAGTCGATCTATTTAACAAACTTTAAATATTTTTTTATGGAAAATTCAAAAAATCCTTCTGGCAAAAAATCAAATCTAGGAAGAAGAAGGTTTATGAAGGGTGCTGCTGTTACTGCAGGAGCTTTCACTATAGTACCCCGTCATGTAATTGGCAAAGGATATCGTGCACCCAGTGATACTTTGAATATAGCTGGTGTTGGTATAGGGGGTATGGGTAAGGCTAACCTTGACAATATCAAAGGAGAGAACATTGTTGCTCTATGTGATGTGGACTGGAAATATAGTAAAGGAACCTTTGATGCATATCCAAATGCAAAAAAATACTGGGACTGGAGAAAGATGTATGATGAAATGGGCAATGATATTGATGCTGTAGTTGTGGCTACGGCTGACCATTCCCATGCTGTTGTGGCAGCGAATGCAATAGTCTTGGGCAAACATGTTTACGTGCAGAAACCATTGACTCACTCAGTCTATGAATCCAGATTGCTCACCAAGCTTGCCGCAAAACACAAGGTAGCGACTCAAATGGGTAACCAGGGAGCTTCCGGAGCCGGTGTGGCAAAGACCTGTGAACTTATCTGGAGTGGTGCGATTGGAGAAGTGACCAGGGTTGAGTCATTTACAGACAGACCGATCTGGCCACAGGGATTAAACACACCGCAACAGGGACAATGGGTTCCTGATACATTGAACTGGGATCTTTTCATTGGTCCTGCTCAGATGCGTCCATTCAATGAAATTTATCATCCGTGGAACTGGCGTGGCTGGTGGGATTATGGCACGGGTGCTCTTGGTGATATGGCATGCCATATTTTACATCCGGTTTTTGAAGGTTTAAAACTTGGATATCCAACAAAGGCCCAGGGTAGTTCAACCTTATTATTAAATGATTGTGCCCCATCTGCACAGGCTGTTAAACTCACTTTCCCGGCAAGGGAAAAAGTTGGCAAAGCTAAAATGCCTGAAGTCGAGGTAAGCTGGTACGATGGCGGGATCAAGCCAATGCTGCCGGAAAACTGGCCCGCAGGTAAGAATCCGAATAAATCAGGCGGAGGTACTTTCTTTTACGGAACAAAGGACATTTTACATGTGGGATGTTATGGTGTTAATCCGGAATTATTATCGGGGAATACGCCTGATGTTCCGGAAACCGAAAGAAGAGTTGAGAAAGAACTTGATCTTGGTTGGCAAAGAGGTGCTCATGAAATGGACTGGGTTCGTGCCTGTAAGGAAAGCCCTGAAAACAGGGTTCCATGTACCTCTGATTTTGCTGAAGCCGGACCATTTAATGAAATGGTGGTTATGGGCGTACTTGCTGTTCGATTACAGGGACTTAATAAGGAACTGGAATGGGATGGTGAAAACATGAAATTCACTAACATTTCTGCAGACGAAACAATCCGAACGGTTGTACGGGATGGGTTTACGATTCATGACGGACATCCAACATTCAATAAGGATTGGACTGATCCTGTCTCAGCTGTTGAATATTCACAGGAATTGATCAAGCATACATACCGGGATGGTTTTGATTTGCCGGATATGCCAAGTTAATAAAACATAACAAATTGATTATAATAATCTGTTCCCGATAAGATTTGATCATATGGGGGACAGATTATTTTCATTTTAAATCGTTTATGATGGAAAACAAAAAAAATCTTAGCGGGAAAAAGTTAAATGTTTCCAGAAGAAAGTTTATGAAGGGAGCGGCCTTAACAGCCTCAGCCTTTACCGTAGTGCCCAGAAATGTGCTCGGCGGTAAAGGATACAGAGCTCCCAGCGATGTTCTAAATATTGTTGGCGTGGGTGTCGGTGGTATGGGCCGGAGCAATTTGCGTAACATGGTAAAAGCAGAAAAGGCAAAGATCGTTGGACTGTGCGATGTGGATTGGAAATACTCTGAAAAAGCCTTCAATGATTATCCGGATGCCAAAAAATACTATGACTTCCGGAAGATGTATGAAGAGTTGAATAATGACTTTGATGCAGTGATGGTTGCCACTCCTGACCATACCCATGCTGTTGCAGGCGCTCTTGCGATGAAGATGGGTAAACATGCCTATGTACAAAAGCCTTTGACTCGAACCGTATGGGAATCAAGAAGACTTACTGAGATTGCTAATGAAACCGGTGTCGTAACACAAATGGGTAACCAGGGTAACAGTGGAGAAGGAATACGCCAGGTTTGTGAGTGGATATGGGATGGAGCCATTGGAGAAGTCAGGGAGGTTCATGCCTGGACCAACAGGCCTATTTGGCCTCAGGGTCTTGAACGTCCTACTGAAAAAGTAAAGGTTCCTAAAACTTTAAACTGGGATCTGTTCCTTGGGACCGCTCCTTACCGCCCATATAATCCCTTGTATACTCCATGGAACTGGAGAGCCTGGTGGGATTACGGTACTGGTGCTTTAGGTGATATGGCATGTCATATCATGGATCCTGCGTATAAGGCCATGCATTTTGGTTTCCCAGTGGGTGTCGAAGCAACATCAACGCAGGTAAATACGGAAAGTGCACCTGTATCAGAAGTGGTAACCTATTACTTCCCGGCACGGGATAATCTGAAAAAGGTGGCCTTCCCTGAATGTACATTTACGTGGTGGGACGGTGGCATGATGCCTCCAAGACCTGCAGGATTACCTGATGGCAAGATGATGGGAGACTGGGGAGGAGGAAATCTTTTTATAGGAAGTAAAGGAACCCTGGTATGTGGCACATATGGATTAAATCCATTTATCATAGGACGGGAAGATTATGCCGGTCCGGATAAATATCTGAGAAGACCTGAGGCGGATACGGGTTTTGCCTGGAATGAAGGCGCTCATGAAACTGATTGGATCAATGCTGTTATGGCCAATAAGCCGGACATGCCGAGTTCGAATTTCAATTATGCTGGCCCATTGAACGAAGTGGTGGTTATGGGAAATCTCGGAGTACGTTTACAGGACCTCAAGCGGAAGCTTGACTGGGATGGCGAAAAGATGGAAATCACTAACATTAAAGAAGGTGAGCAGATCCGTGTCGTAAGTTCGGACAAGTTTACTGTCATTGATGGGGATCCAAAGTTTGATACCCAATACGAAACCATCGATGCATATCAAGCTGCCAGGGAATATGTTAAACCGACTTACCGGGAAGGCTGGGAAGGAATTCTATAGTAAACAGAATAAATTTGTTGAGAAGGCTGTTTTTTTAAGCAGCCTTTTTTTATTAATCCATAATATTATTCCACCTTTTGATGATCCCATCAAAAATGATTACAAGCTTTTTAGTTTCCTGCACAGTTGGAATAATTTATGTTATGTAATACTTGTTGTAACTTTATCAGGTAGCATTCCAATTTTGTGCTTCGATAAAAATCTCCTGCAAACAACATAAAATCACGAAACAGATTGGTGAAGAATAATGAAATAAATCAATCGGAAATCGCGAGGAATGTAACCAGGCGACCGCTCGAAGCATTTTTTATTTCTAAAATTACTCCAATAAATCATTAAGGATACCTTAATAAAAGCTATATCCATAGAAAATTAAAAATGAGTATAGTATTTTCTCTACTCATTTATTTTTGTTTAAATTAACCGCATGGATCTATTATTGTTAAGTAATTCAACGAATTTTGGTGAGGAATACCTTTCTTATCCAAAGCAGGCTATAAAGGATTTTCTCGGTAATATAAGAAATAATATTGTATTCATTCCTTATGCTGGGGTTACCTTTTCATGGGATGATTACACAACCAAAGTGAACGATGCATTGGCCGCAATCGGAGTTGAAGTTACAGGAATTCATTCTTCAGCAAATCCAGTGAGAGCAATCAAGGAGGCTGAAGCCATTGTAGTTGGTGGAGGAAATTCATTTTACCTATTACATGAGTTATATAAAAATGGCCTTATAAAAGCCATTCAGAAAAAAGTCTCTTCCGGAACACCATACATAGGATGGAGTGCCGGCTCCAATATGGCTTCTCCAACATTAAAGACTACCAACGATATGCCTATTATTGAACCTCCAAGTTTTAAGGCCCTGGATCTTATTCCATTCCAAATCAATCCACATTACACTGAAGAAGTGATTCCAAATCATGGTGGTGAATCAAGGGAGCTTAGGATACTGGAATTCATTGAGGCCAATAGAGAAATGTTAGTTTTAGGTTTACCGGAAGGGATGATAATTCAATTGAAAAATGGGCGATATGATTTGATTGGTGATAAAAAAGTAAAGATATTTAAATATGGTATGGAACCATATTTTGTTCAATCATCAAAAGAGCTTAACCAGGTCTTAAGCAAATCCTGAATTGTGAAAATACTCATTGCACCGGATTCCTTCAAAGAATCATTATCAGCCGCGGAAGTGGCCAATTCCATTGAAAAAGGAATTTTAAAATTCAATCCGGATATAGAGTGCATTAAAATTCCCCTCGCTGATGGAGGAGAAGGCACTGTAGATGCAATTCTGAAAACTTCTGGTGGAAAAAGAATTTCGGCAAAAGTTATGGATCCTCTGATGAGGGAAATAAATAGCTTTTGGGGATTATTGCCTGATTCCACAACAGCAGTGATAGAGATGGCCGCCGCTTCTGGGCTTGAATTACTATCCCCAAAGGAAAGAAATGCAATGCTTACCACCAGCTATGGAACCGGCCAGTTGATCAAGGCAGCTCTTGATCATGGTTGCAGGAAAATATATATTGGTATAGGTGGAAGTGCCACGAATGATGGGGGTGCAGGAATGGCTGAAGCCCTGGGAGCAGGATTGTTGGATACAAATGGCGATAATATAAGAATGGGGGGAGGATACTTGTCTGATTTACATTATATTGATCTTTCCGGATTTGATAAACGGATCAGGGATTGTGAATTCATTGTATTATCCGATGTTCAGAATCCTTTATGCGGAGAAGACGGGGCCTCATATATTTATGGGCCTCAGAAAGGTGCAGATGCTGAAATGATAATACAACTGGATTCTAACCTCAGGCATTTTGGCCACATTTTGGAATCAAAGTATGGAAAACAGATTATCAATAAACCCGGTGCCGGGGCAGCCGGCGGATTGGGTGCCGGATTAATGGCTTTTTGTAGTGCAAAGCTGCTACCGGGATTTAAAACCATCTCAGAGCTTGTCCAGCTTGAAAAAGCCATCGAAGATTCAGATTTTGTAATTACTGGAGAAGGAAAGCTAGATTTTCAGACAAAATTTGGAAAGGTGCCTTTTGGTGTTGCTCAGCTTGCCAAAGAAATGAAGAAACCAGTTATTGGTATAGCAGGAACATTGGGCAAGAATTATCAGGACCTTTATAAATATGGATTTAAACATATTTTTTCTATTTCGGAAGGAATTGAATCTTTAGAATATTCAATATTGAATGCTGAAAGT
>CBDUBA010000207.1:0-5414 GCA_965365275.1 uncultured Cyclobacteriaceae bacterium
TCGTATCAATTCCTGAAACGTCAAGATATTCTTTTCGGAATTAGTTTTGCTGCTGATTATTTCAAAAATGAATAATTCATGATCACCACCAATATTGAGGCGTTCCAGTACACTTAGTTCCAGATAGGCATTTGCATTTTGAAGTACCTTAAAATTTTTCCAGGTACAAAGCGCTTCATTACGTTCCAGGTATTTTTGTTTATCAAATCTTTTACCACTTTTTTTGCCCAGTTTAGCTACCATACTGATATTCTGGTCACTCAAAACCTGTAAAATAGCCCTGCTTCTGTTTAGAAGATTGCTGTAGGTTTGGGAATGATATTCAATAGCAATAGCGTAGAGTCTTGGATTCTTGCTGACGACAGTAACATAAGTGCAGATATTCATATTTACCCTATCTTCGAAATAGGTAGCAAGGCTATATACCTGACTTTCGACAATATTCCAGGGTCGTCTCATGAAACCTGTTAATAACCTGAATTAGCTTTGTTAATCTTGATCAATACCACATATGTGTTATTCAATTAACCATGTTTTGAATCTTTTCTCATGGATTCGATCTTGTCCAGCAATTCCTGTGCTTCAGCTTGTTTTTTATCACTTTCAGTCCTGTTTATCCTGGACAACTCAAAAGCTTCTTTCAAGAGTTTTTTATATTTCTGCTCAAGTTTTTCTGCTTCGCTTTTCTTTTTGAATATTCCTAACATTTTTATTGGCTTTATATTGTTAACTTCTTCTGGATTAGAATGTTCATCTGGTTTACAGGAATAAAAATTAAAACTTTGTTTTTACCAATTAATATCTGTATTTACAGTGCCTATTAAACAATATTCACCGGATTGAAATTATAATTAATCAAACGATCAATACAATCATCTGTTTTTCAGACAAAATGAGTTAGTATGCATCTTACACATAACGACATTAAAAATATGGAACGAATTCAGAGATTGAACCTTATCAATTCAATCTCAGGAGTCAAACCGGCAAACCTCATTGGAACAGTTTCTAACGATGGTGCAACCAATCTGGCAATTTTCAGTTCGGTATTGCACCTGGGTAGTAATCCGCCAGTATTTGGGATCGTTTCCAGACCCACTCAGGAAGTGAAAAGGCATACCTATGAGAATATCATGGAAAACGGATTTTACACCATCAATCATATTCATGAAGGGATGGTAGAACGAGCCCATTTCACATCGGCCAAGTTCAGAAAGGATGAATCAGAATTTAAAATGTGTAACCTGACGGAGGAATATCTTTTTGATTTCAAAGCACCTTTCGTTAAAGAAAGTAAATTAAAAATAGGGCTTGAGTTTATTCAAAATATCCCAATAGACATTAACCAGACAATTCTGATCATTGGCGAGGTTAAACACCTCGTATTTCCCGAAACCGCTGCCGATTCAAACGGCCATATTGATCTCTCCCTAATGAAAGAAGTTGGTATATCAGGTTTGAATACGTACTATTCCCTAACAAAAATTGCCAATTTCCCATATGTGCGCAGGGAGGATGCCCCTGCTATTAAAAAAAATACTAATGATCGGTAATCTATTTGAGATCATCTGAGTGGTCATTAAACATTTGGTACAGCCGATCATTAATGGATCCTGATCCCGGGGTATTGAAAAATATCCATCATAAAGATGCTCTGGTTTTACAATATTATCTCGTAATTTCGGGATTTGTCATGCAGAAATAAATCTTAACAAGAAAAGCTTTGGATAATTCACTCCTGCAATATGGTAGAAATGAGGAAATCGCGAATGTGATTACCCATGGTTTGGGAATTGTAGGTAGTGTGATAGGGTTGATACTACTGATAGAACGCAGCAGTGAATATGGCGATCAATGGTATTTAGTTAGCTTTATCATTTTTGGATTGTCCTTAATATTAATGTACACGTCCTCAACAATGTACCATCTGGCACATTCGGAGAGAAACAAAAAACGCCTGCAAAAACTTGATCATTCAGCTATTTATCTACTGATTGCGGGTACCTATACACCTTTTCTTCTGACCAGCCTTCGGGGTAATATCGGGTGGATCATGTTTGGAATCGTTTGGATGTTTGCCCTGGTGGGTATAGTCATTAAGTTGGTGACTCAAATCAAATCAAAATGGATTTCAGCAGTTATCTATCTTGTTATGGGCTGGTTGGCAGTATTCATAGCACGATCAATGATCAATAGTTTGCCAACTTTAAGTATTGTATATCTTGCCCTGGGAGGCCTTTTCTACACACTTGGTGTTGTTTTTTATATCTGGAAAAATTTATCTTACCACCATGCCATATGGCACATATTTGTTTTGGGGGGTAGTATATGTCATTATTTATCAGTGTATTATTTAATCTAGATGAGGCCTGGTCGATTTATTTTCACTTAATCTATAATCATTACCCCGCGAGTCATACCACAGATCTAATAATTCAAACAGATAATAAGAACATGGTTTTACGCGTTTAAAATAATACAGGTAAAAATCTAATTCGCTGATTTATTTATAACTTTACATTGGCTATTTATCTGGTAAAACAAAATGCCAGTTAAACCGTAAATTTTAAGATACTGGCAAATTCCTTTGAAATGTTTGATTAAGAGTATTTACAGTCTATCTCTATTTGAAAAATTTTTGACAATGAAAAAGTTTTGTGTTGTTTTTTCTATAATTACTATCCTGCCATTCCTTGGATACGCTCAGGGAGATGTTCCTGAAGTAAATCAATCTATATCAGGTTATTATAAGTACTTATATGATAACTCTGAAACATATAATGCATATAAGGTATTTAGAATTTCTTCTATAAATACGTTAATGACAAAAGTCCAGGATACACTCCGTGTGTATAAGCAGAATATTGCCGATGGTAAAAAGGAAATTGCAGATTTAAATAAAAACATTGAGACTTTAAATCTTAAGATAGAGGAACTTGATAAAGAATTAAAAGAAACACAAAAGGTTGCCGGGAGTATATCATTATTTGGATTACTTGTTTCAAAAGCAACCTATAATATTATTTTGTGGGGGATAATAGCAGGGCTTGTGGTCTTGTTAGTGATAGCTTATGGAAGTCATTCAAGGAGCCTTAAACTTTATACCATTGCCAGGAAAGAATTCACTGATCTCAATGAGGAATTTGAGGAATATCGTAAAACCTCCCAGGAGAATAAGGTGAAGCTGGGAAGGGAATTACAAACAGAGAGAAATAAAGTATCTGATCTTAAATCCAGGCTTGCCGCTAGAGAATAAATTGTACGAAAGAAAAATTAAAACCTCAATATTCATCCAGAGAACATTGAGGTTTTGTTGATATTGCCGGATGTCTAAAAGTATCCAGGAATTCTTCCTTCCCCTAACATTTTGTTTCAATAAAGATTTTTGAGAATATTATTCAATTCATATTTATAATTTGTGAACCCCCGGATAGATTTTGACTATTTATAACTGCATCACCTTTATATCTGATTATACTAGCTCCTGAAGCAGAAACATCCATTTTATCCGTTACTGTAAGTGAGGCCATGCTAGCACCGGAAAAATTCACGCTCAAATATTCTGTACTGAATTCAAAATCCCTAATACTCGAAGCACCGGAAGCAGTAACATTAGTGGATGCGGATTCACCGATTATATCTATTGAGCTGGCTCCACTCATTTCAACAAAGAGATTTTCCACATACATCTCACCAATAAACTGACTGGCCCCGGACAGGAAAACTGTTGCATCCTCAGTGATAATTTCGTCTTCAACAATGAATCTTGAAGCACCAGAGGCAAAATATCCGCTGACATCACTGGTCGTTATATAGGCTTTCAGGGTGGCTGATCCTTTAATGCTGATATTTTTTCTGAAGCCTATTTTCAAGTTATCCGACCCTTTACTTACTTCAATGTACTCAAACAAATTCTCATTTGCTTCGATAACGATCGACTCTTCCGTATCTGAAAATTCCACATATACCGTGAAAGCTGACTCGGTTTCGATATTTTGATAATCTGAAAACGTATATTCCTGAGTAATTATATTGTTAACCGGAACCACATTTTCAACACTTTCGCACGCATTTAGGATAATACCTGCTACTACAATTGCTGCTGTAATTATTTTAGTTTTCATCACTTTGCTTTTTTTATTATACGATCATTTATTTATATTGATTCGATGGTTGTTCTTAGATCTTTAAAACTGTATTTTATAATTTAATACAGGGACAAGGCCTGTTAGATAAACTTGTTCTATAGATTCTTTTTCTGCATTGTAATATTCATCATATACATTTAAACGGCCAGTAATATTTTGCACATCCAACGAAAGAATCCATGACCATTTCGGATTATTTTTCCGGTAACTTACACCGATGTCCAACCTGAAATAATCAGGTGAGGTTACTTCAAATGCCCTGTCATAATCCCTCACCTCATATCCCTCTGTCCTGGAAGCCTCAAGATCTACGGGGACAATGGGATATCCGCCTTTCCATATCATACGAAGGTTAGTTCCAATTATATTTTGCTTATTTTTCCCAACCAGGAATTCTTTGCCGCCTACCACATTGAATATATATTGATTATTGAAAGCAGTATTTCTTTCCACACCATCAGGCATTGTATACTTGGATTGGAACAATGAAGCAGTTGTGAGGAAGTAGTAATTCCTTGAAAAAAACTTTTCAAGCGTAAATTCCAAACCATAATTCCTGCCTGTTCCTTCATTTGTAAGCTTTAGATTGGTGAATCCACTGCTGAAATTTAGAGCTGAAAATGTACCTGTTGTATCATCCAATTGTACAGGAACTTCATACAGGTACTGATAATACGCTTCAACTCTGAAATGAAAATCTGGTGCAAATCTCCAATCGTATCCAATTACATTATGTAAGGCTTTTGTCATTTTAAGATCTGTATTCGGGCGTATAATTGACCCATCCCCCAGTTCCTGTTCAGCAAGGTATATGGATGCAGCCTCAGCCCTGCTGTGGGCTCCAAATCCATAACTCAGAATATGTTTATCATTTATTCTCCATTTTGCACCAAAACGTGGTTCAACGCTGTAATCATTTGTAAGAGCAACATAATTATGATGGACTCCTGCATTAAGTTCAAGTGCATTACCAACTCGCATTTTCCACTGAAAATATGCCTGGAACCTATCCGTGGCACCCTGCTGTTCAAGTTGTTTCTCAAGGACCTTCTCATCGTAATTGAAGTCCAATGCCAGTAAATTGAATGCCTGATGGGTATAAATGGCTCCAATTCGCATTACATTTTTAGCATTGAACTTGTGGTTGAACATTGTACTGGCAGTGATGGTCTTATAAACCATTGATTCATTATTAATCAAGGTTGGCTCAAGGTTATAACTCAAAGAATCTTCCACTTCCTCATTGTTAGTATAAGATAAGGTTGC
>CBDUBA010000208.1:0-5321 GCA_965365275.1 uncultured Cyclobacteriaceae bacterium
GTCGCAATGTTTCAGCACCCCGACTACACAACCCCTTCGACCAGGTGGTACTACCTTCTTGATTCTAAAACGCCGTTTTTCTTCTTTACCCCGGCAGCGGTATATGATAGCAAGATTAAACTGTCACAAGGGGATTCATTAATCCTGAAATACAGAGTATGGATCACGCCAGAAGCATCGGAAGAGATCCTGGCTGAAAAATTCCATCATTACATTTATAATTGAATGGACGATTAATTAAAATACTTATTCCAATGAAAGTTTCACAAAACAACTTAATCAGTAGAAGAAAATTTGCTAAAAAAACATTGCAATCTATGGCAGGGGCCATATTCCTACCAACCATACTACCTTCCAATATCAGATGGAAGGGAGCAAATGACAGGTTAATGATCGCTTCGATCGGTCTTGGTTCCAGGGGAAGCTATGAATTGGAACATTACATTTTACCCCTGGAAGGCTCTTATTCTGTGGCTATGAGTGATGTCCACCAGGACAGGCGGGAAAACTGGACCAGCCATGTAAACCAGTATTACGCTGATAAAGGAGTCAAAGCCCCTGAATGCAAGTCTTACCTGGATTTTGAAGAAATTCTGGAACGCAGTGATATTGATGCGGTACACATTACAACTCCGGATCACTGGCATGTGGCAGCTGCTATAAAAGCAGCGAAAGCTGGCAAACATATTATGCTGGCAAAACCACTTGGGTTGAGTTACCCGCATTATTTAAAACTTGAAAAGGCCGTTATAAAAAACAATGTGCGTTTTCACTATGCTACCCAGCAGAGAACCTTTGAACATATGAAAGCAGGTGTCGAAATGGTCCGGGATGGAAAGATCGGCGATATTGAACGTGTGGATATCTGGTGCCCGGGGAAGAATCCTGTTTCCTCACCGGTATGTCAGGAGGTTCCGGTTCCGGATACTTTTGATTTCGACAAATGGACTGGCCCGGCACCTTTGAAGACATATTGTCCTGACCGGGTAACCAATAATAGCTCATGGTTTCAGTATGACTACAGTATCGGTTTCCTGGCAGGTTGGGGGGCTCATCCGATTGATGTTATGGTTTGGGCATTAAAAGACGAGGTGTCCGGGAATTACTCATGTAATGGAACCGGGACATTCTGGTCGGAAGGGGGTATATATGATAATATTTATTCCTGGGATGTACATTATGAATATGAAAATGGTATAAAGGTCCATTTCGTTAGCTCTGATCTTTTCGAAGATATGGTTGTTGAAAGAAAAGAAAAAGCATATAACGGGACGACTTTTTATGGTACCAAGGGCTGGATCTCCCTGAGCAGGGAGTCAGTGGAAAGTAATATCCCTGAAATACACAAGAAACTCAATGAGTATTCCCGTGGGAATAATACCATGGGACAGGCCTTTCTTGATGTAATTCATGGAAAGACAAATGAAATTTGCCCATTGGATGAGGCTATTATCTCTGATACCATAAGTCATATGGGTGATATTACCATTCGGATGACTAAGCAGGTGTCCTGGGATCCCGTAAAAGGGAAAGTGGATGATAAGACCGGGGATATGCTTTACCGGAGAGAATACAGGAAGCCATATACGGTATAAAATCAATTCAAACCTGGTTTTATCTATTGTGATCTTCTTTGTTCAGTTCATAATCTGAAATAAGGAAATTACCCCTAGATCAACCATCGAAGTCTGATTCACAGAATTTCATGGCTTCGTATGTATACAGGTCTGCATCCTTCCAGCCATCCCATCCAATATGTGCTTTGTCCCTGGCACATTTTCCAAGAAACTCTTCCAGGGTCCAGTTAGTATTTTCAGCCACATGGGGAAGGAATGTGCCGGTCTGATATCCTTTCTTAATATAGATCCCATGGCGGCCCATTTCTATTTGATCAACGGAGAAAATCTTTTTCATCGGTGTCAACACTGAGATTTCTATATCTATTTCCGGAAGCTCCTCTTCATGGATTGATTTAAACCGGAAATCTTTAGTGGCAGAGGAGATAGTCAATGTCTGTACAGTTTTATACAATGGATTATCTGATTCGATATGCCCGATACAACCTCTAAGTTCATCATTTTTATACAAGGTAACGAAGGCACCGACCTTTTTTTGATTGGCGGGGTTAATTTCAGTTTCTTTGATCTTTGGATATGAATTTTCTTTAATATACAATTCCATGGCACTTCGGGCAATGGTCAAAAGCTGCTTTTTATCCTTTAGGGATAGTTCAAGATCTTTTTTTTGCTCAGATTTTCCAAATAACGAAGCGAACATATCAATAAAGTTAAAACCAGGATATTCCTTAGTCTGAGAATTAGGTCATCTTGACGGTTAAAAAATCCAAATACTTATCTAATATACGAAAAATGAAGGTATTCAGGTGAATATAATCCGCCTTTGTTATTAGAACATAAGCCACATAGCAAGAAACAGAAGGATTGAACCTATAAAGCCTACAAGAAAAATAATGTAGGATGTTCTGAGTTTAGCATATTTCCTGTGAAGTACAGTCGCTTGGTTGAATATATCAATGATCATATTCTCATACACATCACTCTTAGTTTCAATGATCTGTTTCATTGTGTCGAGGTATTCATTGAGGGTGAGACCGTAAATATTCTCAAAGAAAAGCAAGCTTCTTTTCTCCTGTTCGGTAGACAAATTGCCTTTTTTCGATAGAATAAGCCTTGGTTGTACTGCACGGATGGCAAATACCGAACTGAAAACTGCGGTAAGCATTACGGTAACAACGGGGATTACCAATTCTACATTATGGATCACTTCTCTTTCCGTAAACAATACAGAAGAAGATATAATGCCTATCAAAACAGAGATGATCATAGCGTTTATACCTAAAATCATGTTGGCTTTTGTGTCGGCTATCCTGATCAGGTTAATCTGTGTCCGGTAAGTTACACGAAACATAGTCTGAGTGCCAGCGGTGTTCTGCTTCTTCTCTTTTATCTTCTTTTTGAGGTCCATTTTCTTAGTGTTGCGAAAAGCAATATAAATATTTTTAGAATGCCACTCAAGATTATATTAAAAAAATACGGGTTATTATAGGTGGGAGGAAAGATATTCCACTGTGAAGTTTGGAGGTGTAAATATAAAATTATCAATAATCGGCTACTCTATTTCAGTGATATCCAGCGCTTCAAAAACAATCCCTTCGTATGGATTGTTTTCGCCTGCTTCGAACAGACATCCTACTTTTCCATTGGGTAGTTTAAGGAGATCAGAATAGGCTGAGGGACCTGAAAATAAAACGATTGATTTCTCCCAGGTATTCCCTTCGTCATAGCTGATCTTCAGCATCATATTCTCCCGTTTATCCTTATCAGCTGGATTGGAAAATAAAAGGCGGCTTTTACCAGATTCTTCAAAAGAATACCGTAAAAGGCTGGCCTGGCAAATAGGTTCAATCAGATTTTTGTCAGGATAGATATCCCCCCAGGTCAAACCACCATCTTCACTGATGGATATCTTACGCGATTTTTCTGTTCGGTCATAATTACGCATATTCAGCATTAGCCTGCCCTCTGGGAGTTCGGCAATCGTGCACTCATTTACTTTATCCTGGATCGTAGAGCCACCCAGATGCCAGGATAGCCCATGATCATCAGAGTAGATAATGTGCGAAAAATATTTTTTGGATTTTGCTTCAATATGATCACAGGGGATGATCAGACGGTCTTTGAACTTTCCGTTTTCGATCTGTATACCATGACAGGGGCCCGTTGCATACCATGTCCAGTTATCCAGCTTAACCGAAGAAGTTATTTCCTTTGGTCTGGACCATGTATTTCCTTCATCCTTTGACTCCAGGATAAATATCCGCCGGGTGTCTTTGCTTGTTTGGCGTATAATCTCAGATTCATGGTCTTCCCCAAGATTCCAGGTGCTTAAGAGGTAAATGATGCCGCTGGACTGGTCAACAACTGGAGCCGGGTTACCGCAGACGTTGTCACCATCATCCCAAATTATTTTCAGGTCGCCCCAGGTCTTGCCACCATCCTTTGACTTTTTCATGACCAGGTCTATGTCCCCGGTATCGGAACTGCCATTCTTTCTGCCTTCAGCGAATGCTATTATATTCCCCTCTGTTGTTGAAATTATGGCAGGGATCCGGAACGTATGGTACCCTTCAGATCCGCTTTCAAAAAGGTAATCCAGGGAATGATTTTGCCCATGTGCCTTAAATGATAATAATCCACATAACAGAAGTATCGATATTACTGGTACAAAACGGTATATCATAAGGAATAGTATAATGAGTTTAAACATCAGATCGGATCCCTATACTTTACGATTTAGATCATCTGTATTTCCCGGGTGGTTTTAGCCTTTTATTGTGACCATTCGGTGGGTTCCCTGTCCCAGCGATGTTTTTCAAGCTCATTCATTAGTTCGTCGCTGAGCACGCCGGCATCACTGGATGCTATATTGGCTTCTACATGATTCAGCTTCCGCATTCCGGGGATTATAGTGCTTACAGTTGGTTCACCCAGGATAAATCTAAGTGCCATCTCCGGCATAGTCATCCCTTCAGGAACTAATGGTTTTAAAGCTTCTGCATGATCGACACTTGAATTCAGGTTTTCAGGCACAAAATAGGTGTTACGCCAGTCCCCCTCAGGCCAGGTACTATTCTTTGTCAGGGTACCTGTAAGAGTTCCTTCATCAAATGGAACACGTGCTATTACCCCAACATTATGTTCTCTGCAGGCAGGAAATAATTCATCTTTTGGGTTTTGATCGAAAATATTGTAAATAACCTGTACGGTATCAATTATTCCACTTTTCACCGCTTCCACACCATTCCATGGTTCCCAGCGATTCATGCTGATGCCTATGCCATGGATTACCCCCTGGTTTTTTAAGTCCATCATTTTTTTAACCCACCGGTCATCTTCAAGCCAAAGGTCCTCCCAGGTATGGAATTGCATGATGTCATATGAATTAATGCCTGCATTTTTCAGACTACTCTCCACAAATCGCTGAATATGATCCGGTGGAAAACAATCCTCGAGAGAATATTCACGACGGCTGGGCCATTTGAAGTTCTTTGGAGGTATCTTGGTAGCAGTATACAAACGCTTATCAGGATTAGCCCGTATTAATTCTCCCAATAAACGCTCACTTTTACCTGATCCATAGCCCCAGGCCGTATCGAAGAAGTTGCATCCCAGGTCTACGGCTTTCTGCATGGATTGCATGGATTCATCATCATCGGACCCTGTCCATCCACCCATGCCCCACATGCCATAGCCTATTTCGCTGACCTCCCAGTTCGTTCTTCCTAGTTTTCTGTATTTCAT
>CBDUBA010000209.1:0-5311 GCA_965365275.1 uncultured Cyclobacteriaceae bacterium
CGATCACCTGTTCAAATCCTATTTCCTCAAGGGAATCCGGATCAGAGAAATTAACAAATTCAACAATTCCTTCGCTGTCGACAACATCAAAGTTTTTTGGAGGGAGGGCATAGGTTAGATTCGTGCCATTATCGATCGATAGATTTATCCAAAAATTAGGATTTTCAGTATTTCCTTTTAAAGTTGCATCAAGGGAAATTATTAGTTTTCCATAAAAACTTGGATTGTCTTCCAGACTAACATTATAAACAGCAAATCTATCAGCATCCAATTTGAGATCCATTTCAAAAATATTGATCTGTCTGGCTTGAAGATTACCATTTATTTTAAATTGTTGTTTGGCGGAATCAAGAAGTGTGAAATCCTGAAACTGAATGTTATTGTTTCTTACCGTTAAGGATTCATTTTCTATACGGTATTTATTATTTACAGGGGTAAATAGAATTTCCACAGACTTGAAATCAAGATTCCCATTCGTGTTTATTTTTGTTTTATCTCCGGATAATGATATCTCTCCCAGGATACGACCTTCAAGTTCCTTCACTAATCCATTCCCAAAGGAATTGAATTTATCAAGTTCATTAAAATCTATTTTCGCCTCAGCAGTCAGGGGATTTGAATTCTTATTCAGGTTATAATCCCCTTCTATTGAAAGTCTGTTGCCGCCATTTTCAAGTACTAATGTTCCCCTGACTCTATTTTTTCCATAATTTGCTGCTTCAATATCGATATTCCCAAAATGTGTTTTTTGAAAATAGAATTCTTTCAGGGAGACTTCAGCGCTTACTGTGAGTGCTTCATCTTCCGTAAGGATATCCGATTTAAAATTCAATTCTCCTGAGATATCAATTTCAGGATCGAGATTTTGTAAAATATTGGATAGATTGACCAATTGAAAATTAGAAATATCTAATTGATATAAAGAATCCATCGCGTGGATTTGGACTGATTGCTGGCCATCATCTATATCGATATGACCATAAATTTCACCTGTTTTACTATAGATAATCTCGTTCTCTCCTTTTACAGACCAAAGATTTGAACTGAATATCAGGCTATCCTGATTCAGACTGAATACAATCTGGTTAGTTTCAGCTCTTTTAATTGAAAATCCAACCCTGATCAGGTAGGAATTTAGATCATTTGGCAAAGCCAGTACATTGTTCACAATTTGGTTTTCAGTATTGCCAAATAATTTAAAATGTTCCACATTGTAATTTTGATAATTAATCCCGGGGATATCTAAGGTGTAGTTCAGGTGCTCAGGTTGGCTGTTAAGTTGATATCTCAACGAATCAAAATGTATACCCTGATAGGTGATATTGGGAATTGAAATACTAAGATAGGACGTATTGTTACGTTCATTGATCTCTCCTTCAATTTTTGAGAAGTGTAATTCCTCAAGTCCCGGAACAAAAAATATAATGTTTTCAAGCGATTCCCGTGAATTGATATTGAATTTAATTAATCCCTGATTTGTACTTAACCTGGATGTGGAGTCATTGATAAAATGAGGCCGGTAGAAATCCAGTATCCTGCTGTCCAGGTCTTTCAAGGGAATATCTGTAAAGAACTGCCCACTCATAAAATCCGATTGGATATTAAAAGAGATGCTATCATCCATCTTAAAGAGATCCATAACTATTGTGTCGTACTGAAGGATCTGTTCAGATTCAATAAAAGTATTTGTAATCTCAAAGGAGGCATCAAATAGCCCGGGGCCGATTCTTTCCCGGGTGTATAGCTGACCCCCTAGGATCAAGGGTGCATCAACTAACTCCAGAAATGACAGGTCCAATTTCTTCAGGTCCAGTCCGGCTTCAAAAGTAAAAATAGAATCTATGATCTGTCCATTTAATCCAAGCTCTAAGTTTAGAAGACTATCGGTGGACGTAAGCTGCAGCGTGAGACTATCCCCCATATAGCTGGAGGTAGTATGTATATTTTGAAATGGATACTCATTATAATACAGGCTATCAACATGCATATCAATGTCAAACTGGCTGAGGCTTTCTTGTAATCCTGACAGTTGAAGATCAGCATTAAAATATGTTTCACCGAGTTCAGTCATTTGCAGGAGCTTTCCTAAATGCAGGCCTGATACATTCATTTTCAGGCGTAGAGTATCTTTCACTCCGTAACCTGGATCTTTATAATTCGCATTGATCACTATTTTCTCCGTTTCAGAGGATTGTATTTTCAGATCAGCTTTCAGGTTTTTCCTGCAACCCTGCAATTCAGACAAAATATTCAACTCTTCAGGGTAATATAGATCGATGCCGTCCAATGAATCGATCCTGGCAACAAAGGGTCCTGATTTTATATCCATCCTGCTTTCCAGGTTTTCAAAACAAATTGTTTCAGGATCATATATATTTCGGATATTCCCATGCAGATCCAGTTTAATTTTGTTATCAATATTCACTTCGACTTTTTGAAAATGAAGGTCGTTTAATGGCCCGGATACACTGGTTCCAAGTTGTACTGTGTTTATCTGTGTTTCTTTTAAAATATTTCTTTTAGTGAAGAAATCGAGGTCCCTGGCACCGATTTCAATTTCAAGTTTATTGACGGCGATAACCATTTGCTCCGGTTGATCCATCGTAGATTGCAAGGGATCCCCACTAACCATAATATCAGCGTCGAGTTTTGAATTTTCGGTATTGAGGGACAGATCCTGTAGGGATAAATTATCATTTTCATATTTCAATATTCCATTTAATTCCTGCAGATGGAATCCGTTTCCGGTCAGGAACTCCGATTTTTCTATATTTACATGTATTTGATCTTTAGCAATTACAGCGTCTTCAAGTGAGACATTTATATTTTTCAGTTGGAAATGATCACCATTGATTGTTGGTAAGGAGTCCGGGACTGATAAATTATCGAATTTGAAATCACAATCCTTTAAGGTAGTCTGGTCAGATCCTATATCCCAGCCAAAATTTTTAATGAACAGTTCTGAGTTTCCGGGATTTGTTTGGATTGTCTCGCTGGCATCCACATAGTTTGAGTCGGTCAAATATACTGCTTGCTGATATGCTATTTCTGTTAAGGTATTAATGAGGGAAAGTTCCGATGCCCGGATAAAATGATCGTTTAGGTCAAACTCAAGCTTTCGCCCTTTGAATTCTGGTATTGAAGATGACAGATTTAACAAGCCATCAATTTTCAGGGTAAAGTTTGAGTTTGATATTTGAATCTGGTTCAGTTTGGTGGTTACGTTACTATTTTTTTTGGGAATAGCAGGATCTTTATTTTCAGAAGGTATTTTAAGGCTATCTTCAAATATCTGCAGATGCACATTGGTGTTGGAAAGATGTATGTCTGCAACATTGAAATCCAGGTGCTTCAGATCCATCTTATCATTTTGCCATTTCAGTTCACCTATCTCAGTCTGAAGTTTAAGTACCTTATGTATATATAATGTATAGGAGGATTCTTCAATCCTGAGATCATAGGCTACAATTTCCCAGCTACCCTGTTTCGTTTTCTCTTCAGGGGTAGTGTTGCTGAATGCTTTAATGATGAAGTCCAGGTTAGTTGTTTTCAGTTCAGGATTAATTTCCAGCGATGATTTAAATCCGGATATTATAATGTGGTCTATATGGACCTTTTTGAGAATCAATGGAAGGATCAGCACCTCAATATTAATTTCATCTACTTCAAAGACCTTATTATTGTCCGGATCCTTTATATAGACATCTTTTAAGATAAGATTACCGAAAAGGTTTAGATTCAGGGCACCAATATTAACTTCAGAGTCCAGGGTGCGGGATATGATGCGTTCCGCTTTTTGAGATACCAGCTTTTGTACCGGAGGGATGTAGAGCAGAGTGATCAGCAATATCAAAAGGATAAGAAAATAGAAAGCGATCCTGATGAACAGCTTAATTAGTTTCCGTATTAAATTTAAAAGCCTACCTGTTAGTTTTTTCTTCAAGCGTGTTATAAATGAACTATTAAAAATAGCAAGTAATAATTATAATAAAGAATGTTTATTCCCTAAGCGTGAAAAAAAATAATAATTTATGAATGGCTGGAAATGTTTGGTATAGAGTCAATAAACTTATATTTTTACGGCCCGTTTCATAGCAAAATTTTCTGGAAACCAGGGAAATAAAAATATTTTCCACAGATATTTGGATAGTGGGGATATGTTTTCTAATTTTGCATTCGCTTTTTCAGGGATGGATGGGCGAGATGGGCTCGAAACAGGGTCTACGAATGATGGCATTAGAGGCTATCAAAAAGTTCTTTGAATGGATGTGACTACGGCGGACCTTTGTATATAATTTAAGGGATTATATATTAAAGAATAACACATTTTGGTCAGGGCTAAACAAACTATAAGAAATATTACTATGGAGAGTTTGATCCTGGCTCAGGATGAACGCTAGCGGCAGGCCTAATACATGCAAGTCGAGGGGCAGCATCATCGCTTGCGATGGATGGCGACCGGCGCACGGGTGCGTAACGCGTATGCAACCTACCCACAACTGGGGCATAGCCCGGAGAAATCCGGATTAATACCCCATAATGCAGGGGTACCTCCTGGTACTATTTGCTAAAGATTTATCGGTTGTGGATGGGCATGCGTCTGATTAGTTAGTTGGTGAGGTAACGGCTCACCAAGGCGATGATCAGTAGGGGGTCTGAGAGGATGATCCCCCACACTGGTACTGAGATACGGACCAGACTCCTACGGGAGGCAGCAGTAGGGAATATTGGTCAATGGGCGGAAGCCTGAACCAGCCATGCCGCGTGCAGGATGACGGCCTTCTGGGTTGTAAACTGCTTTTATCAGGGAAGAAAACGGCCATGCGTGGCAGATTGACTGTACCTGAAGAATAAGCACCGGCTAACTCCGTGCCAGCAGCCGCGGTAATACGGAGGGTGCAAGCGTTGTCCGGATTTATTGGGTTTAAAGGGTGCGTAGGCGGATTATTAAGTCAGTGGTGAAAGTTTGCGGCTCAACCGTAAAAGTGCCATTGATACTGGTAGTCTTGAGTACAGTAGAGGTAGGCGGAATTTATGGTGTAGCGGTGAAATGCATAGATACCATAAAGAACACCGATAGCGAAGGCAGCTTACTATACTGAGACTGACGCTGAGGCACGAAAGCGTGGGGAGCGAACAGGATTAGATACCCTGGTAGTCCACGCTGTAAACGATGAAGACTCGCTGTTGGCGATACACAGCCAGTGGCCAAGCGAAAGCGTTAAGTCTTCCACCTGGGGAGTACGATCGCAAGATTGAAACTCAAAGGAATTGACGGGGGTCCGCACAAGCGGTGGAGCATGTGGTTTAA
>CBDUBA010000210.1:0-5294 GCA_965365275.1 uncultured Cyclobacteriaceae bacterium
GATTATACCAACCGCTATTTTAACGAATTACCAAAGACCTTTAATCCAACCGACTTCGATGCGGATAGAATGGCCTTGTTGGCAAAGCTGGCAGGAATGAAGTATATGGTTTTTACGGCAAAGCATCACTCCGGCTTCTGCATGTGGGATACGGAAACCACACCCTTCAATATAATGAATACAGCCTATAAAAAGGATATTGTTGAGGAGTATATTGAAGCCTGCCGCAAATACGGCCTGAAGGTTGGCTTATATTTTTCACCCGAGGATTTCTGGTTCCTCAATCAAAACAATGAGCTGATCAGAAGAACTGATATAGATGATATCTCAGATAATCTTCGGAAAAAGTACATCGACTACAACGAGAGACAATGCAAAGAATTGTTAACACGTTACGGACCTGTTGATGTGATGTTCTTTGATGGGGGAGAAGGTTCCCTGATCAATGCTCTAAAGCCGTTCTGTTGGGCGATTAATCCGGATCTGCTCATAACCAGGGGGGAATTGCAAACCCCGGAGCAATATCTTCCGGGGATCACATCGGAAAGAGTATGGGAATCCTGTATAACCATGGGCACACAATGGCAATTCAAACCGACCAATGAATCTTATAAATCAGGGGGACAGATCATCAAAATGCTGGTAGAAACACGATCCAAGGGGGGAGCACTTTTATTGAACATCGGTCCGGATGCTTATGGGAATATCCCTTTTGAACAGGACCGCAACCTGCGGGAGGTGGCCGCATGGTATTTTATAAATCATGAGGCTGTGGATAAAGTACGTCCCTGGATCATTACCAATGAAGGGAACATCTGGTTCTCTCAATCGAAAGATGGCCGGATCGTTTATGCCGTACTTTTTGATCAGAATGACTGGGCGAGGGGAGAGAGAAGGGAATTCAAGATTCACTCAGTAAAAGCAAGCGATCAAACAAAAATCAGCGTTTTGGGGCAAAGTGATAATATTGTTGAATATATGCCAGTGGATCCAACTTCGAGGTTCAGTCAGGATCCGGAGGGTCTGAATATTTCAGTTGTGCGGGCCCAGCGGATTTACAATAACCACAGGTGGCCAAATCCTATCGTAGTTAAACTGGAAAATGTTGACAAGGCTCTTGACCCACCGGTTGTCCGGACAATGGAAGGTGCCGGGATAGAAGATGGCAAGATAGCATTTACAGTCAGACTGGATGCACTTGGGGATGCTGATAGGGTCAGTATCGGGATACAATACCGGGATGCACCAACTACATTGAATGAACGTGTGGCCGGCGCCGAATGGATACTTTCCGAGACTATGGAAGTGGATACGCCAGGAGAATATCAAGTTATCCTGGACGATCCGGACCCCGGATCCTATCAATACCGGGCAGTGGTCAATCATCCTAAAATTATGATCTCCGGTGAAATTTTTACATTCAACATTAATTAAAACCTTTCTTTGGAGTTCCCTGAAATAAAAGATACTTTAATACATCAATTGAATATCTGGATGAAATCCTGTACACAAAGCAATTTAGGCCATGAAGATCATTAGAAACATATTTTTCCTCCTGCCCGTTTTAGTTTTTTTTATCCTGTCGGGTTGTGAACCGGAACCTGCCGATCCGGGCATGCCTAATATTGTATTTATCCTGGCAGACGACCAGCGGGGAGAAACCATACAGGCTTTGGGAAATCCGGAGATCATTACACCCAACCTGGACAAGCTGGTATCCGAAGGTCTGAGTTTTACGAATGCCTATATCATGGGATCTTATTCCGGTGCGGTCTGTCTGCCCAGCCGGATGATGCTTTTTACCGGTAAGTACCTGAACAATCTGACCAGGAACGGATCGATCATACCTGAAAGTGACTCGACACTAGGAGAGAGCTTACAGAAAGCCGGTTATACCTGTTTCGGCATCGGTAAATACCATAGCCAGCCTCAGTCATATTACAGGATCTTCAATGATGGTAACAATATATTCTTCGGCGGCATGCATGACCAGTGGAACGTACCTCTGAATTCTTATAAATCCATAGCAGATTATGAACGGAATATGCGGCCGGTTATTAATGATTTCTTTTACAAAAAAGATATTACATATGAACAGGGAGAATACGTGTACGGGGGTAAGCATAGTACGGATATTTTCGCTGAAACGGCCATTGAATTTATAGAAACCTATGATTCCGATAAACCTTTCTTCCTGTACACTGCCCTGATGACTCCCCACGACCCTCGGACCACACACCGGGAATATTTTGATATGTATGATACGGCCAACATCAGCATACCGCCCAATTTTATGCCGCAACATCCATTCGACAATGGGGAAATGCGGGTTCGTGATGAGATGCTGGCGCCATTTCCCCGCACAAAACCGGTAGTAAAAGAGCACCTCAGGGATTATTATGCCCTTATCACACATAATGACGATCGATTGGGAGATATTGTCGATGCATTGAAAGCAAAAGGGATCTATGATAATACTATCATCATATACTCCGGAGATAATGGTCTTGCGGTAGGTCAGCATGGCCTTTTCGGAAAGCAGAACCTGTATGAACATAGTACGAATATCCCACTGATAATTACCGGGCCGGGAATCCCGGTTAACGCAAGATCCGGAGCATTCGTATACCTGACCGATATGTATGCAACTCTCTGCGATATGTTGGGTATTCCGGTGCCCCGATCCGTAGATGGCTCCAGCTTTTATCATGTTCTACAAGATCCGGGAACTGATCACCACGAATTTATAACAACAACCTACAAAGCTAACCAGCGGGCTATCCGGGACAAGCAATACAAACTGATCAGATATCGTGTCAATGATCAGGAACATACCCAATTGTTCGATCTGGTTGAAGATCCGTTCGAGACAACCAATCTGGTAGATGAATCATCCTATGCTGCTGAGTTGGATCGCCTCAATAAATCATTGTTTGAGCAATTGGAGCAATTTAATGATACGATCTGGATAAAATAAATCACTTTATTATGGAACTCAATACGGCTGAAAAATTCTTATTAATTGTAATGCATCCTGAAAAGCCCAGGTATCTGATACCTGAGGCTAAACTCAATCCGGGCCTTTTCGGATCCATTCTGATGGACCTTACACTTGAGGAAAAAATTGAATTCAAGGATAATCGCATAATACCCCATTCCTCGTATACAAAAACGTCTGAAGCTCATAATATAATACTGAGTAAAATTGCTGGATCTAAAAAAAGGAAAAGAATTAAAACCTGGATCACTGCTTTTGTCTGGAACAGCCGGAAATACAGGCATATGATCTTAAGAGACCTGGTATTGAAGGGTAAGGTCAGGATAGAGGAAAGAAGTTTTCTGTTTATTCCTTATAAAAGTGCCTTTCTTATTGACAAAAACATAAGTAAAGAGATACGCAATGATATCAGCGAAGTTCTTTCGAATAAAAAACCTCCACAGGATGATATTGCCTGCCTTTTGGGGATAATTGACGGATGTAAAGCGTATAAATTAATTACAAGGGATAAGCAATCCCTCAAATCAATTAATCATAATATAAAGGAAATAGTACAGAATGATTCTGTATCGAAGGAAGTTCAAAAAGTTATCCAGGAAATGGAGGCCGCCTCAATCGCAGTTACAACAGCAGCTACAAGTTCATAGTTATTCATACTATATCAGCAAGATTTAATAATTTTTCGTACTAAGCGATTATTAGTTCAGAATTAGGTTCCTGGTAACATCAATAACCTTCAGGTCTTTCTACGATAACCTTCACGGTTCTATCCATTGATCCATATTCATTGCTGACTAGCGCATTGATCTCGGCTGTACCCTCAAAACAGGTGCCCGTTTTGAACTCAACCCTGGGGCCATCCCCGATAATACTGCCTGTATTGGAAGTCCATACATATTCGAGATTATCCCCAACAGCATTGACCCATACTTCTATAGATTCCCCACCTTTCATTTTCTCTTTTTCCGCATGAATGGAAACAAAGACAAACCTGCCATCTGGTTCTTCCTGAACCAGGATATAACCCTCTTTATGGATAACCTGTTTGACACCATCAACTACGAGGTTGGCCGTGACTGAATATACACCTTCACTGCCATAATAAACGGTTGGTGGAACCACTCCATCGTAATATTCAGGTTCGCCACCTTCAAAGAACCAGGCGGCTTCTGATACCCCGGAAAGGTTGCTTAAAGTGAAGTTTACACCATGTGCGATATATACTCGCTTTACGTCTGAAGTAATGTCAAGTTTCTGGGCTTCATTATCGGAACTGCTGCACTTCATAAGCATCACGCTGAATAATGAAAGGGCATAGATTTGGATTTTCAGGCCTGTTTTCATGGTTAAAAATTCTTTTTTAACATATTAATTTACCCATAAATTCAAGTGCATTTTTTTATGTGTAATCGCATTCCTCCTAAATCTAGGAAAAATTGGAGGAAAATCGCCAGTACTTTCATAAATTTATTACGGGATATGATATATATCATAGTCATTAGCGGATCAATATTATATCATTGTTTTACCGATAATATTTAGAAAGAAGACAGGCCATTTTTACTTGAAGCGGACGCCTGATCTTCAATATTTTTTGCATAAAAATAGATTTCACTTCATAAAAATTTTTTATCTGATAATGGAAATCAAACGCAGAGAATTCATAAGGCAGCTCTGTTTTACATGTGGGAGTATTACATTAATCCCTGCATGCACATCCAGGATCTCAAAATGGCGATTCCTTACTGAGGATGAAGCGAAGCTGATCGAAGCGATTACAGAGCAAATTGTTCCGGCTGATCAGGATGCTGGGGCCACCGATGCCAGGGTGGTCAATTTTTTTGACAAGCAACTGACCGGATATTATACCCGTCACCAGGAAACATACCGGGAAGGGCTTCAAAATATTGAATCTTCTTCACTAAAAATGTTTCATAAGAATTTTGCTAATCTCGACTGGGATCAACAAACAGAATTTCTTGAAACCCTGGAATCCGGTGAACTTCCTGATACAGATTGGGAAGGGAATGAACAGCGTTCCTTTTTCCGCATGTTGTTGGATCATACCATGCAGGCATTTTACGGCTCTCCCCGACATGGCGGGAATTGTAATTATGTCAGTTATAAAATGTTAAAGATCGATTATCCCCATATAATTGGCCAGAACAGGTATCGCCCGGAGAATAGCAACGCTAAACTGAAAGCATCATGAAAAACAAACACGTTAACGCAATTGTGATTGGAGCAGGAGCCGGCGGTGGACGAGAAGCGGGTGGCCGTCCTGGGGCACTCGCGG
>CBDUBA010000211.1:0-5265 GCA_965365275.1 uncultured Cyclobacteriaceae bacterium
TACAACCTGATTGTTTTCTTCTGGTTTGTCATGCATAGTTAAATGGGCTGCATCTTTTATCATCGCATATTTTGAACCAGGAGTCAAGCTATGAAAGTATTCTACAGTCGCCGGAAGGGCTTCATCATATTCACCACACATGAAAAGTGTCGGGATCTCCACCTTTTTAAGTTTATCACTGCCTTCATAGTCTTTTAGGATCCCAGTGGCTGTAAACTCACTTGGCCCCCACATATGATTGTATATTTCTAAATTTGCCTGAGCAAACGTATTACCAATATTCTCATCCCATGGTAACTTTTTAGCAACAAAATGCTGATAAAAAATATTCATGGCATCTTCGAATTCCGGTGATTCGAAAGTCCCGTTCTCAACATTAGTCTTAATTGCTGATTGAACAGAATCAGGGAGTGTGGTAATTAATCCTTCAGCATCTTCAATCCACCTTGAAATACTCAGTGCAGGACTGGCCAGAATCAATGCTTTAATATAGTCAGGATATTTTAAATAATATTCCAATCCCAGCACACTACCCCATGAATGTCCGTACAGATAGAATGCATTAAGTTCCAGGGCTTTCCTAAGCTGTTCAACTTGTTCAACAAAAACATCAACCGTCATCAGGTTTTTATCCGTAGTATTGTCCGACCTTCCACAACCCAGTTGATCAAAAAAGATAACAGGCCGATCCTTGCTTAGAGCAGTCATTGGATTCAGATAATAACTTGGAAATCCTGGTCCTCCATGCAGTAACAATAAGGGTGTTTTGTCACCTTCCCCATCTATTCTGAACCATACCTTGCCTCCGGTAACTTCAGCATATCCTTCCTTTGAGGGATACTTACTTTTGGATTCATTTTTCATGGTTTGTGGTTTTAAAGCCTTAAAATTTAATTTTTTATAATCATATCTACTTAATATAGGATAAATCCTTCTGATACCAAAATGCGAAATATCAGATTAATCTTTATACGGACTAAAAAGTTTGATCATTCCCTATCCTCACTCTGATGACATGACTTATACCTCAGAATAGTTGTTTTGTTTTGTTGTGATTTTCTATATATTGTTTTCTTATGCTTGAATAAAGACGTCAACATGCCGCAATGATATATGTTGATATCACAAACAAAAGGTGGTGTATAACGAGAAATTCACATTATTGTGAGTTGGACTGAGGAACTACATGATTTGATGAAATCACACTAATACTTATATATTACCATTAAAAGATGGATCTTAATCTTATTTCCCTTCTTTCATTTCTTATCACCTTCCAGCTTCTATTTGTTGGTTTTTTTCTGATCACACATAAAAAAGGAATCCGTCGCAACAACATCCTGCTTGGATCTATATTTATCCTGATCGCCTGGAATATGGCAGATCTCACATTGCAAATGAATGGGGTGGTTCTTAAATGGCATTTTCTGCAACTCATCGATGACGGCTTTTTTCTTCTCTATGGTCCTATAATTTACCTTTACGCTCAGGGCGTTATTTTCAGGGATTTCAAATTGTCCGGTAAACACCTGCTGCATATAATACCCTACCTGCTGCTTACTGTTTTGCTCCTTTTCTCAAAAAATATTTCGCCTAATACACCTGAAGAAATCCTTAAAAACGATTATTCCTGGCAGTTCTACTTTGTAAGTGTATTAATATATGCCCACGTCTTTGTTTATCTGGGGCTGACCTACAAATTACTCTGGAGATATCGAAAGATCATTAAGAACACCTATTCTCAAATTGATCAGATCAATCTGGATTGGCTTAGTTTCTCTCTTAATACCTTTGGCCTACTCATTATTGTATCACTGGTTCACAATTTTATAGCGCTGGCGGGAAACAGATCTGTACTTATTGTGTCCTTAGTCCTTCTGCTATTATTTATCTTTTACTTCGTGAACAGGGTGATCCTCAAGGCACTCCGACAACCGGAAATTTTTGCAGGTATTGCTCAAAATGAAACAGCTAAATACCTGGGTTCGAATCTGAAACCAGATCAAATTGAAGAATATAAGAACCAACTTCTGGATTTGTGTAATACTGAAAAACCCTTCCTGAATGCCCAAGTGAATATTACTGATTTGTCTGAAGAACTTTCCGTTTCTACCAAGCACCTGTCTCAGGTAATCAATCAATCATTTGATAAAAGCTTTTTTGATTTTATTAATTCTTACAGAATCCAGGAAGCTCAAAAGATCCTTAAAGAATCCGGAGATGATAAACTCACCGTTCTCGAGGTAATGTATGAAGTGGGATTCAATTCTAAATCATCTTTCAATACTGCCTTTAAAAAAGAAACAGGACTAACACCTACCGAATTCCGAAAATCGATTTAACAAATGCGTTCGACATCCTGATTTCGGTCGACCATGGTTAAAATGGATAAGATATTAGTTGCTTCATCTAAAAATGTAAAATCATGAAACAACTAATTAATTCAAATTACCCTTCAAATGCTTTCGGACGATTTTGGATGAAGGTTCCTTTGCTCATTCGCTCAATAATAGTAGGATTTGGTGTCAGCTCTATAGGTATTGGTATTTGGGTCCTTTTGGCATTCAACATACCTGTTCCCTGGTCTGTTTTGGCCATGGGGACGATTCTCATTTTATACTGGATGTATTTTAGTGGTAAGTGGAATCCTTCAAACACACAAGCTTTCCGACGTTCTTGCACCCGCCAGATTAACCTGAAAAAACCAGTCTGGGTCTGGGGATTAATGGCTGCTATTTCCATCATCTTTGTGCTTCATTGGGGCTTGGCATTGACTTTTCGCATATACGAGTTTCAACCTGAAATATTTAAAACCGCAAGCTACCTGAATGATTACCCCGCGTGGATGAGTTGGCCACTCATCATAATGGCATCATTGGTTGCAGGAATTTGTGAAGAAATAGGTTACCGGGGGTATTTGCAAAAACCGCTGGAACAAAAATATGGTCCGATTGTCGGGATATCTATTACTTCAGTAGTTTTTGTTGTTATTCACCTGCATCAGGCCTGGGCGAGTGGTATATTGGTAGGAATTTTCACCATCTCTTTTATGATTGGATTCCTGGCCTATGCTACCAATTCACTGCTTCCCGGCATTATTGCCCATGTTACTTTTGACATTATCAATTACTCCTATTGGTGGTCCGATGTTATAGGTACTTTTGAACACAAGCCAATTGGTATAACAGGAATAGACAATCACTTTATTATTACCATCACGGTGGTCCTTCTGTCAGCAATAGTATTCCTTATTGCTATCAGGAAATTATTAAAGCTGAAAACGCACTTATCCGCTGTTCAGGTATCCGGGTAGTGACATTATATGAACATTGTGTAATAAAAAGCAATTGGATGTTAAATATTAATTATCCTCTATATCAAAAGCAGATCATAATTGCGATGATCTCGTTACTATGTATCAATAATAATTTATTGCTTTAAATTATTGGAAGTCTTTATTCAAAATAAGGATTTAATCCATCCCGGAGTATCAAATACCCGGCCTGGTTCGGATGGAGACCGTCTGAAAACAATGACTCGTCAATTTTCTGGTCTTCGTTTAAAAAAGATGCTCCCAGGTCGCCGTACCTCACCCCGAGGTCGGCTGCTATCCGGGCTATATAGACATTAAGTAAGGCTATACGATCTTCATAATTTCTCCTTGGTAAAAGGCCGAACAGGACTATATCCGATTTGGGTTGTCTGTATTTGATAGCCTTTATCAATAGCCATAGTCCCCCCAGGATCTCATCATCCGTATTCAGATGAAGGTTGTTGGTACCTATCATGACCATGATCTTTTCCGCTTCAAATCCGTCGAGTTCTCCATGGTATACCCGCCATAACACATTTTCTACTCGATCCCATCCATAAGCGTAATTCCTGATCCCCTTGGGAGTAAATATTGTTTCCCAGGTTTCTTCTTCCGTTACGAGCTTGGTGCGTGGTAACCCGCCCCAGAAATGAATGATGGAATTCGCCAGAATAACGGATCGGGGAGGATCTGTGGCATTCATCTCAAGAATTTCATAGTGCCTTTCTTCCCAATCATAATTGTGGGGCTCACGGTATTGGGTAACTGGCTGGGTTGTAGATGTGCTTCCATTGGGTTCATTCAATATTTCACGAAGCTTCTGAGCATATGCTTCACCATAATTCATCATGCCAAGATCATTGGGGTGGGTCCCGTCAACGGTCCCGTCGGGCGACATCCCAATCTTATCATAGGTTAAATAAAAAAGTTCACTATATCCTTCTTGCATTAACTGTTGATATGCCTCTTTCTGTAGTTTATTGACATGACTGAAGGATTCTTTTCTGGATTTATTTATAAACTGCTCAGAGTAACCTGCATGATCAACCAGTAATATTGGGATATCCGGTTTGCTGGATTTTAGGAACCGAACTGCTTCTAACACCCGTTTCTTGAATTCTTCATCAGTGGAAATTCCCAAGCCTTTCCAGCTGTTTTTTGGTAAATTAGGCAGACAGTCCAGGATATAAATCTTTGCATCGATTTCAGCCATCAGGTCGAGGACTGGAGGTTCAAGTCTGCCTGACCCGCTGAAGCCAAGGTTGACCAGTGGTCTGTCCATATCCCTTCCCAGGATGGCTGTCCATGCCATGCCTGGCCTTGAAGCACAGCCCCCGTGTGCGATAGATGTGCCATATACAACGATCGGTTTTTCTTTTCGGGTAGGCAAGGGCTTGAAATAAGCTGTATCCTGAACACCTATCTCAAGCCAGTTTACCTGATTATATAATGGCAAATAAAGCCGGTATTCCCTGCCGAGTTCATGGTACTGATCATTTGGCGTCAATCCTTGAAAACTGTAGGTTATGGTATCGGAAAATGTTCTCCTGCCAGCACACCATATTTCCTTGCCATCACTATCTATTGCGTATAAGTCAACGCCACTCACACCTGTAGCAGGCATGTGATTCATCGCAAAACTTCCCTTTTTTACCACGCCATATCGAATAATGATATTCTGACTGTTTGTACGAAAGCGGATCATCAACCCGGCAGCATGTTTCGAATTTCCCCATACATCTTTAGCTACGTTTTGCTTGGCCCTTACAGGGAGCCGGTCATATGGATCCTCAACTTCCGTACCCCATGCCTGTCCTTCCACCACCGGAAATTCATTCTGTTTTGGGTCCCACCATTGTATGGATGGATCTTCCTGGGAGATTGAATATATCGGAACTAAGGTGAGAAATAAAAATAGTAGTTGCTTCATTGATCTAAAATCAGATTTTTCC
>CBDUBA010000212.1:0-5219 GCA_965365275.1 uncultured Cyclobacteriaceae bacterium
TCGCAGTGCCAATTTTATGTTGTACCAGAACATATATTTCTTGAATTCAGAATGTATTTATAAGATTTTTAATTTATTGAGAGTTTCTGAATAATCTCAAATGGATAATAAATAATGAATTAATGTTTTGTTAATATAAAACATTTGACTTTTATCACCACAAATATGAGATGACAACTGGAATGCCAGAATATAAAATATTGATTTATAGGCAGTTAAAATGATCTCTTGTTTTAAGATTGTCGGAAATCCCGACATTATTGTTCAGAATTCAACTATTTACATACATATAAAGTATAATCTTCACAACCATCCAAATGCCCTTGAGATGAAATCTCTGGTTGGCCCATGAAAATGGGAGAATTATTCCTCTGGTTCGTTTGTTTATCTATTCGTCCCGCAATGCATCCACTGGATTTTTAGTGGCTGCACGCCAGCTTTGCCAGCTAACTGTAAATAAGGCTATAATTACTGCTATTATTCCGGCAAGTGCGAATATCCACCAGCTTAGCTCTGTTTTAGTTGCATAATTCCGGAGCCAGTTATTCATGATAAACCAGGCAATGGGAGAACCAATAATAAAGGCTATAACCACCCAGGTCACAAAGTCTTTATTCAATAAAACCATTACCCGGGAAACAGTCGCTCCATTTGCCTTTCGGATACCAATTTCCTTGGTACGACGGATAATTGCATAGGTCGATAAGCCCGATAAACCCAGACAGGCAATGATGATGGCAAGCAACGAGCCGGTCAGGAATAATCCGCTGAAACGTTGTTCTGCCTTATATTGCTCATTATAAAAATCGTCCAGGAAAAAATAGAGGTATGGATTTCCCGGGTAGTGATCGGTCCATATCTTCTCAAGGTCAGAAATAAGCTGAGTTATATTGGTCATCTCGGCCTTTATTGTATAATACAGATTTGCAGGTTGATTGAAGAATCCGACGGGTTCCGGCAGTTCTTTCATTGTTTTCTGATTGAAATCCCTGACAATTCCTTTTACATTTACCATGTGTTGCCCCCCTCTCAGAACTTCTCCTATGGTTCGCTCTGCATCTTCAAAACCAAAATATGAGAGCGCGGCTTCATTAAGAATAATGTTGCTCGTATCTTCCAGTATGTTGGAATTAAAATTATTACCCGCAGCGAAGGTTATACCATATGTATCAAAGAATTGGTCATCCACGTAATACACTTCAATCTTCTTTTCTGTATTACGTCCCTCAACAGGTATTCCGTAAACGCGTGAGAGCGTGATCTCAGTTCCGGGAATACTTGTTGATGAGGTTATATTTCTGACCATGAATAATGATTTAATGTCATTTTTGAATGATTCCATGCTCCTCATATAGGACTCATAGGAATCTACATTGAGTATCCTGGGCCCATCAAGGACTACTAATCCTTCAGGTTTAAATCCCGGATCATTATGAAGCATAAAATTAACCTGTCGATAAATGGTGATTGTTCCGATAATCAGAATGACAGACACTGTGAACTGGAAAACTACCAGGTAATTTTTAAGACGGCCAATCCAGCCCGATCCGCGGGGTATCTTCCCCCTTAAAACCAGACTGGGTGTGAACTGGGAACTATACATGGCAGAAAGGAATCCGGTGAACAATGTACCGGCAACCAGCAGAATAAAGAAGAGAAGTATGAGTGTCAAAATATCAATCTGTAGTGGACTTTGCATTGCCTGTCTGAAAAATGGAAGCAAAAGAAAAACACCGGTAAAGCTGATGATCAGTGCCACAAAGTTCAGGCTTGCTGATTCGGTTAAAAACTGGAGAATAAGATCTTTCTTTAATGCGCCTGATACTTTTCTAATGCCCACTTCCTGGGCTCTTTCCACTGAACGTGAAGTAGCCAGATTGAGGTAATTGATAAATGCAATCAACAATACCAGCAAAGCAATGATCCCCAATGAATCAACATTTCGATAGTCGCCATTAACTTCTAATTCGTTACTTACCGAGGAATGTAAATGAATATCAGTCAACTTCACAAGTTTATATTCAATCAGAAAGAATGCTCTCTTCATAAAATCTCCGAGAAAAGTTTCGGGTATCTGTGGTAGTTTACTTTCCAGGGCCTTTGCATCCGCCTTCGGGTTGAGGAGGAGGTAGGTATAAACCCTCTCGCTAATCCAGGCATTATCCCAGTATCTTTGGTTTTGCTGTATAAGGTTTTCGTAGGAAAGCAGGATATCAAAGGTAAAATGAGAATTCCGGGGAAAAGATTTGACAATCCCTGCTATCATATAGTCTTCACGACCATCAACTGTAAGAATTTTTCCCATGGGATCCTCATCGCCGAAATATTTCCGGGCACATTCCTCCGTTATAACTGCATGATCCAAAGCTAGAATATTGGAGTCCGCTACACCCTGTATCAGAGGAAATGAAAAAACATTGAAAAAAGATGATTCAGCATGAAAGAGGTTTCTTTCTTTGATTGTTTCATTATCATCCCCATCCCCACGCCTTACAAGACGCTCCGTACGAAAGAAACGTGTGTGATCCAGGACCTCAGGAAAAGCATTTTGTATTTCTTTCCCTATACCATGCGATCCTGATGCAGAATGTTGTTCAAGGACTTCTTCTTCATACAGCAGGTAATCAACCCTGTATATGTCCTGAGAATTCTTATGAAATGTATCGTAAGAAGTTTCTGCTTTTATCCAGAATACGATTAATGTAAACGCAGTGATCCCGATGATTAATCCCAGGAGATTTATGAAGAAATATCCCTTGTTTAACATCAGATCCCTGATGGTGAGCTTAAGATAGATAGTGAACATGATGTTCCTTTTTCCCCTTAATTTAAGGCCTGGTTATTCGAGCACTACCCGATATTTGGATTTTACCACTCAGTTTGGCTTCAGCAAAAATTGGTACTTCAGCACTATTATGCTAAACAACAACTATTATTAATACAATTTACTAAAATAAAATACAATCCACCCATCTTTTCCCAGGTTTTCTACTCTAATCCAAGAGACCCATAACAATAAAATAATCCTTGCTAAGGTGAATTTTTAGAATATCGATTATTTTAGTTAGTTGATAATCAAGTTCTATGCAATCTGAATTAAAAATTGAAAGCATTGTATTTATAATAGCATTAACACATCCCCCTATTATCCCATAATAAATGAAATTAAAAGCTCTAAATCAATTAACAGACTTACCTAACCAGGAAAAAATGCCTGTATTGTTCCTTGGTCATGGTAGTCCAATGAATGCAATTGAAGAAAATGAATTTGTGCGTGGATTTAGGAAAGTCGGTCTCGAAATTAATAAACCAAAGGCTATTCTATGTATTTCAGCGCACTGGGAAACGAAAGGAACTTACGTAACTTCAATGGAATACCCTAAAACTATTCATGATTTTCAAGGTTTTCCACGAGAACTTTTTCAGGTACAATATCCGGCACCAGGAAGTCCGGAGTTAGCTAAGGAGACTAAGAAAAAGATTACAAAGGCCAATATTGGACTAGATGAGAATTGGGGCCTTGACCATGGAGCATGGAGTGTGATAAAACACCTATATCCAAATGCAGATGTTCCAACGATACAATTAAGCCTTGATTATTCCCAAACAGCACAATATCATTTTGAATTAGCCAAGGAATTATACACGCTCCGGCAAAAAGGAATCCTTATTGTGGGGAGTGGAAATATAGTCCATAACCTGAGTTTGGTTGCCTGGGATAAACTATCAGGAGATCCGTATGCTTTTGACTGGGCACAGGAAGCAAATGAAAAAATGAAATCACAAATCGAAAATTATGATTTTCAAAGCCTGATTGATTATAAGAAACAAGGAAAGGCATTTGATTTGGCCATCCCAACGCCGGAACATTATTTACCATTGCTTTATACATTGGCATTGAAAGATAAAAATGATGAAACAACTCTATTTAATGATCAACCTGTTGGAGGTTCGATATCAATGACATCCGTAAAATTCGAATAAAGCAAACAGCTAATAATATCCATAAATACAGGAGTACAAGTTGTTAATTATAAGGATATTACATTAAATTACAAGCCAGCGGCAGATTGATGTGGGGGGAATGTTTGACATTGCAAATACTGAACCGATATATTTATTGAAAATGAAGTGAAAAACAATTAAAATAAGTGTATTTATTATGAGACAACTATATATAACATTTTTGTTGGTTCTTTCTTTAACAGGAGAGTTAATGGCACAAAACAGTTATCGCCCCGGATTATTCTTCCGGGAAGATTGGAAACAAACACCCGCTGAGATTCCCCTAAATCAGAACCATGTTGAGAATACTGATTTAACGGTTCAATTGTACGGAGCAGGATTGGATAGCTTAAAAAAAAGCCATCATGAAGAACCTATTGATGATCCTTATTATGTTTGGTCAGGACTTTGTTTGGAGAACTGGATGGTTTCATTAAAACACAACTCTAAAAATGTAGATTTAACGGAATATTCAAAAATTAAAATCCGTACCAAGCAATCCGGACTGAGGGAACTAAGAATTTCATTAAAACTTACAAATGGTGATTGGCTGGTAAGTGATCATTCCGTGGGAAGTTCAAAAGACTGGAAAATTACAGAGATGAATATTCAAGATATTGTCTGGCATAACCTTGATGCAGAAAGAATTACAGAAACGGGAGTAGCAAACAATCCGGATTTATCGAATGTCGAAGAAATTGGCTTTACAGATCTTATGCCAGGAGGTGCATCAAGCGCATGCTCTCGTCTGGATTGGATTGAAGTCTATGGAAAACCAATTTTAAGATAATATACTAAATCCACTATTTCAACTTAACCATCAGGTTTAAACTTTAATAAAATGCTATTGATGGTGAATCCATCTCTTAGGTTTTAAAAGGAGATCTAATTTTGATCCAAACAAGCAAAATTGACAAATGGTTTCCAACAAGGAAAAGGTGGTCTATCATGCTAACATTCATTAGCAATTCATATCCTATTGAGAATTTTGACCTTTAAAGGAATTCTTGCTTTTAACTCTAGCAACTAATAAGTAATTTCGATTAAATTTTTTTTATGTCAGATCAAACTCATGCTAATTCATCCTATCGCAGGCTTGCTGCCATCATGTTTACAGACATCGTTGGCTATACGACACTTATGCAGAAGGATGAAAGCATGGCCGTGAAAACGATCGAAAGACATAGATCCGTTCTGGAAAAGTATACCAGCGA
>CBDUBA010000213.1:0-5213 GCA_965365275.1 uncultured Cyclobacteriaceae bacterium
AAATAAATTTTCAATGTATTCGATTTGAATTTGAGAGAACGTGAATATTGGCTATATTTACATTCTAATTTTTATGTGAATGATGGAAATGTTAGGAAACATACTATTATTTGGGATGCCAGGTGGCCCGGAGTGGCTCATCATTATCCTGTTTGTAATCATATTTTTTGGTGCAAAAAAAATACCTGAATTGGCAAGAGGTCTTGGAAAAGGCATCAGAGAATTTAAGGATGCAACCAAGGGTGTAAAAGATGAGATTGAGGAAGGCATCAAATCAACCGATAAGGAAGTAAAAAAAGCTACTGAGGATTGAGAAAATACTATTCCCTTAAGGATATTAAGAATGATATCCGGGAAGGTATAATAGATTGCACCCAACTGGTTGACCATTACCTTAAAAACATTAAGGATAAAGCTTACCTGAATGCCTTCCTAGAAGTCTACGAAGACGAAGCAAGACGACAAGCATTATTAGTTGATGAAAAACTCCGCGCAGGGAAAGCTGGTAAGCTGGCGGGGATGGTTATTGGTATTAAAGATGTCTTGTGCTACAAAGATCATTCATTGCAATGTTCCAGCCGTATTTTAAATAATTTCAAATCCCAGTTTACCGCAACGGCAATTCAAAAATTACTGGATGAAGATGTGATTATCATTGGAAGGATTAATTGCGATGAATTTGCAATGGGATCCAGTAATGAGAATTCGGCATTCGGACCAGTTAAAAACGAAATTGATCCTGAAAGGGTGCCCGGGGGGTCATCCGGAGGAAGTGCAGTTGCAGTTCAAGCCGATCTTTGCCTGGCTGCCTTGGGGACTGACACCGGTGGTTCCGTTAGACAACCAGCAGCCTTCTGTGGAATTATAGGTTTTAAACCGACATATTCCAGAATTTCACGATATGGCCTTACCGCTTATGCCTCATCATTCGACACAATAGGTATATTAACTACGGATATGTATGATAATGCACTTTTGCTTGAACTTATGGCTGGAAAAGATGATTTTGATAGTACAGTATCCAAAAATCCGGTACCGGAATATTCTAAAAAGCTGGAATTCAAGGATAAAGCCAATATAGCCTACATCAAAGAAACGCTTGAGGACCCCCGAATTGACTCGGAAATTAAAGAGAAAATTAAAAATGTTCTGGATTTTCTGCAAAGTAAAGGACATAATGTGGAAGCTATAGAATATCCACATCTGGATTTCGTTTTACCTACGTATTACATATTAACAACCGCTGAGGCTAGTTCAAACCTTTCCAGGTATGATGGTGTAAGATTTGGATACAGAAGCCCGAACACAACGGATCTTGAATCGATGTATAAGAAATCTCGATCCGAAGGTTTTGGAGAGGAAGTGCAGAGGCGTATTTTACTGGGAACTTTCATACTCAGCGCCAGTTATTATGATGCATATTATACTAAAGCTCAAAAGGTGAGAAGGATCATTAGAGATAAAACACTTGAAATATTAGAAAAATATGATTTTATTGCGTTGCCAACAACACCAACCACCGCATTTAAAATAGGAGAAGTAAAGAATCCATTAGATATGTATTTTGAGGATTTATTAACAGTACAAGCATCAGTAGCAGGAATCCCGGCAGTATCAATCCCGGTCGGAAGGGATAAGAAAAACCTTCCAATTGGTTTTCAATTAATGGGTGGATACTTTGAGGAGGCTGGTCTTTTGGCTTTTTCAAAATATATTCTAGAAAACTACAATTAGAATTTATAGTGAAGGCCTGGAAAAAATATATGCTGTCAGTAACTATCACATTTATGATAGTTAAAATCCCTCTTATCAGTCTTTCTGATATTTCAACTCACTTCGTTGATAATGATACCTTAGTATACCCCAATTACGCATATGAGCATATCCCCGACTTTACCTATGACGAAATAGAGCAACGGTTCATGCAAATGGAGTCGGAGATACCATTAAGTTTTAACACAAGGATAAAGGCATTTATTGACTACTTTACAATCCGTGATCGTGAATATACAAAAAGTGTTCTCGGAAAATTAGATATCTATTTCCCCCTTTTTGAAAAGTATTTTCAGGAATATGACATTCCGGATGAAATAAAATACCTCTCCATCGTGGAAAGTGGACTTAATCCGAAAGCAAAATCAAGAGTGGGTGCTGTCGGGTTATGGCAATTTATGCCGGGAACTGCAAGAATGTTCGGTCTGAAAACAGACTGGTATATTGACGAACGAATGGATCCGGAGAAATCAACGCTGGCAGCTGCAAAGTATCTTAAATCTCTGTATTCATATTTCGAGGATTGGGAACTCGCTTTGGCTGCATATAATGCGGGCCCGGGTAAGGTAAGAAGTGCTATTAGGCGATCCGGATATAAAAAGAAATTCTGGGAAATATATCGGTATTTGCCACGTGAAACTCGATCTTATGTTCCTCAGTTTATGGCATTTATGTATGTTATCAATTACGCAGAGGAACATAATTTCTTCATTGAAGAATATAAAGAATATATCCCGGAAATAGATACTATAATGGTAAATGATTTTCTCTATTTTAAAACATTTGCCGATTTAACAAATATCTGTGCGGAAGACCTTGAGAAAATGAATCCATCAGTCAGAAGAAGAGCTTTCCCTGAAGGGGGTAAATTCTATACATTTAATATCCCCGCAGATATAAAACCATATGTCCTTGAAAACAGGAATTATATTCTTGATTCTGCAAGAAATACTGGCAAAGAAGAATTGGAATACCTAGCCAGGCATTCAGTAGGTAGTACATGGGGTCGGGATAAAATTACTCATATAGTCCGCTCAGGGGAGGTTTTAGGCACCATTGCGGAAAAGTATAAAGTAAGGATTTCAGACATACGTTCCTGGAATAATATAAATGGAAATCTCATCAGAATAAACCAGAGGCTTAATATTTATGTAAATCAAAGCTATTACAACAGCATAAATAATCAGAACATAGTAGTCAGAGAACAAAGTTCCCCTGCCGGATCTTCATCTCCTCAACCTTCTCCTTCAAATAAAGTCCATGTAGTTCAACCCGGAGATAGTCTATGGGAAATTTCAAGACAATACGAAGGATTGACCATAGAACGAATCAAGAAACTCAACAACCTCAAATCAAATAAAATAAAACCAGGGCAAAAATTAATAATTGGATAAGTTCAAAATCACTCAGTATAATCCCTTTTTTCACTATATTAGACAAAAAATTATACTATGAGATATTCAATAATACTTTCCATAATTACTTTGATTTTTTCTTCCTGTGAAGGCTGGCTCGGTGAACAAGCTATGCCAGTTGGAAGAGGTGAATCAGGTGAAATAATACTTGTCATGGATTCTGCCAGATGGGCTGGTGATATAGGTAAGGAACTCAGACTCACTTTCCGTGAATTAGTTGAGGGACTTCCCAGAGATGAACCTCTATTCGATCTGAGACATATTGTCCCCACTGACTATAAGGGTATTTTAAAAAATGCAAAAAACCAGGTACTTGTGATACCAATAAATGATAAGAATAATGAAGGCCTGAAAATGAAAAACCTGTTCACGCAAAAATCTCTCGATTCCTTACAGGAAAATAAAGATATATTTCTGATTAACAGGAAAAACCTCTTTGCCACCGGACAACATGTAATGTTTTTGATTCATCATGATGATGCCTCATTCAGAAACCAGATTGAAATGAATAAAAATCAAATTCGATATGTATTCAATACAATAGAAGAGAGAAGGGCCATGGAAAGGATGTATAAGATCCGTGAAGAGAAAACAATTTCGAACAGACTATTGGCTGATTACGGATATAACATCAGGATTCCTTACGGATTCCGTATCGCAGACTCTTCAGAGGATTTTGTTTGGCTGAGACAAGCAGGCAGGGAAATCGATAAAAGCATTTTCATTGCTTTTAAAGATTATACAGATGAAGATGCCTTTACCTCTGAAGAAATAATAACCTGGCGTGATGAAATTTGCGGGAAATACATTTATGGAAATCCGGAAAAACCTGAATCCTTTCTGCTTACTGAAACCATTATACCTCCTTCCTTTACCGAAGTTAATTTTGAGGGGAAATACGGTAAAAAAATTGCTGGCCTATGGAAAACAAATAATGTATCCATGGGTGGGCCATTTATCGCCTATACTTTTGTGGATGAAAGTACTAACAGACTGTATTATATCGAAGGTTTTGTATATAGCCCAGGTGTTGACCAGAGAGAATTAATGCGGGAAATGAATGTTATTTTAAAGACTTTTAAGTCAAGCACAGAGTAAAGTCCAATTAATATTCTTCAATCCTGTCATTATAACACTTAGGGCATAAAATTGTACTATTTTATTATCCTCTTTGCGTAACTTTAAAAATACCAGTTAGATAAATAATTTTTTCAAGAAAAACTCAAGTGTTTTTTCAATATACTTAGAGTCAATTTCGTTTTTTTAATATATAAAAAAGGGTATATGATTGGATATTTGTCTGGAGAAATAACAATAGTGGATCCAACTTTGATAATCGTGGATGTGGGAGGTATTGGCTACGAGTTGAAGATATCACTTAATACATACAGTAAACTTAAGAATTCACAAAGGGAAAAGGTATACACGTACCTTCACATTAAAGAGGATGCTCATACGCTTTACGGTTTCTATAATCCGGAGGAAAAGTCACTTTTTATAAAGCTGATATCCATTTCAGGGGTTGGGCCAAGTACGGCAATACTTATGTTATCTTCAATGGGTGTAACTGAGATCCAGGAATCTATAGCCAGCGAGGATGTGGCGACCATCAAAAGAGTCAAAGGTATAGGAACCAAAACTGCGGAGAGAATAGTCCTTGAACTGAAAGATAAAATCAGGAAAGAAATAGGCGAAGAAAGAATTATCGATATCGTCCCTGACAGCATGAATGTCATCAGAGAAGAAGCATTGATAGCACTCGTTACACTAGGAATCCAAAAATCCATGGCTGAAAAAAGTATAAATACAATATTAAAAAAAGCTGATAAAGATGTTACCCTGGAAGAAGTAATAAAACTGGCCCTGAAAACTGCTTAAATATATTTTTTAGACTTTGTCCAAGCGAATCTGCATATTGATCTGGTTTGTTTTCGGGGTTTTGACCTTGACCGCCTTGATGTCCAGCGCAAAACCCGGAATAACTATGCCCTTTAATCCCGCGGCCTTGGAGCAGGATAGCCTGGA
>CBDUBA010000214.1:0-5173 GCA_965365275.1 uncultured Cyclobacteriaceae bacterium
ATCTGGCTGATGTCGGAAGATATCAGCAATGACCTGGCGTGTTATGGTATGGAAGGATTGCAGACTCCTAACCTGGATAAACTCGCAGATGAAGGGATCCGGTTTAACAACTGTTTTTCCACCAATCCAATATGTTCCCCCAACAGGTCAGCCATGCTGGTGGGCGCCCATCAGAATATGATCAAGGCGCAGCACCATCGGAGCAATCGGGAGATCCCTTTATTGGATCCTTACAAGCCCATTACTTACTGGCTTCGTGAAGCCGGATATACCTGTATACTTGGTCATCAGGCAGTAATGGGGAAAGGCCGGAAGATTGATGTCAATTTTAAACACGAACGTCTGGGGCCTTATAACGGGGTAAATAAATTTGGAATATTTGATAAACTGGACACCCTGGATCCCGAAGATCAGCCATTCTTTGCACAGATACAATTGGCCGTAACACACAGGGGGGACTGGTGGAACAGGATAAGGGAGGAATCCCCGGACAGAGTAGATACAGCGGAGGTAAGTCTTCCTGAGTATTATGCCGATCATCCAGTGATTAAGGAAGATTGGGCCAGGTATCTTGACCAGATTGAATATATGGATAAGGAAGTAGGTATGATTCTGGAGGACCTGAAGTCAAAAGGAATGGCGGAAAATACCGTAGTTATTTTTATCGGGGATAACGGCCGCTGCAATATTCGTGGGAAAGGTTACCTGCATGATCCCGGTTTAAGGATTCCCCTCATCGTATGGTGGCCTGAACGCCTTGACAGAGGTTTGGTAAGTGATCAGGTAGTCAGCGTGACAGACATCTCCGCCTCCATTCTGCAGCTGGCAGGTGCTGAAATGCCCGATTATCTCACCGGAGTTCCTTTTATAGGTGTCGAATCCAGCAGGGACCATGTGATCTCGGCCCGTGACCTCTGGGATGAAGTAATGGAAAAATCCAGGAGTGTAAGCACAAGCAGGTATAAGTACATTCGCAACGATATGCCCGAGGTTCCATTCGATGCGGCACAGGCCTATCTTGAGTTCTACAGGCCTGCCGTTCATATTATGCGGACTTTAAACCAGCAGGATCTATTAAATGAGGCTCAGCGGTTTTTCTTTGGATCTGAGAAACCTTATGAGGAATTATATGACCTTCTGGAGGATCCTCATGAATTGAATAACCTGGCCGGAAATCCGGCATATTCAGATATTATGAATGACCTTAAGGAAAAGCTGGTTATGTGGGAAAGCCAACTCCCTCCAACCAGTGAAGATGATTTTGTGTTCGTGCATCCATCAGCAGTGGACGTACTGGATTGGGTGAAGAAAGAAAAACCAGAATTATATGAGGAAATGCTGGATGGGAAGGAGATAGGATTTGGAAGATTAAACAGGGAATACGGGGAAACTGCATCGGGACAATAATTTTCGGCTTTTAAAATGGGATAACCTAGCCTGGATTCTAAATCAGAACTCAGGTATAGCTGGATTCTTTTTTAGAACTTAGATTATTTTCTAAACGGATTATCCGGGCCTGTACAGTTTTCGTTGTTCTTTTATTGTCGCCCAGCGAAAATCCAGGACGAATTCTTTACTTTCCACAGGTATGATCATCCTGATAAAATCATCATTGGTAATCGGAAAAAATACCTTCCCCCTGAAGATCTGACCGGGCATAATGACACCCTCCTCCAGGATTTCACCAGGCAGGAAATGAAGATCTTCACTAGCCTGCATTGCAGTTATGACGGATTGTTCCCTCACTATGTCCATCGCGGCAAGACCACCTACCGTAACCATACTCCGGATGGCTTCCTGATTGAAGAATTTAGAACTTGCTTCAACGGGTACACCTTTAGAGGCCATGGCTGCATCAAATACAAGCAACCCGGCACTTAGGATACCCGTGATAACATTGGCCCTTTTTTGACTTTTTACTTTATTCTCATAATACCTGGCCACTTCTTTTTCGGAGAATGCAAAGTGTTTTTTCAAACTAGACTCAAGCTCAGAATTATATCCATCCTGGTAATTCAGTGGAAAAGGATTATCGGATGCCAGATAATAGGCCTCTTCAGGATTAAAACGCAAACGATGGTCTGTTTCATTTTTTACTTCAACATCAAACACGATTTGCCGGTCATTAACTTCGATGTTTTCTGCAACAATAACAATTCCCTGATAATCCAGCCAATTATGTTTCTTGTTATCTACTTTTGAATCGAACCATCCGGGCACCATAATCTGACTGCTGCAAGACCAACAGGTCAGAGCCAAAAAATAAAGAATTATACGAGTTTTCATGGTAGTGGTTTGTAGTAATATTTGCAGCAAGCTTCATGCCAGCCTTAGAATCCTGATTAAAGAATTGAAGGATCTGCTTAAAAATATTTGATCAGAAACAATCTTTTCCTATTGAGATGATCCGTTGAAAGGCCCAGGATATAGCGACAGATAAAAAATCAATCCCCGAAAGCATAGAGGTAGGCATCTGTTCTTAGGTAAAGTTTATCATCCACCAAGGCAGGGCTAGCCAGGATTTTTTCTCCAAAATTTTTGGTCGATATGATGTTCAGCTCATCGCCTGTTCCAAGGATCACTACTTTACCATTATGGGCACAAATATAGATTTGGTCATTTGCGGCTACTGGAGAAGCAAAGTATGGACCAGTTCCTTTTATACGTGTTTTGTACATGAGTCTGCCTGTTTTCGCATCCACACAACTAAAATAACCGCCATTTTTTATTACGTATATACGATCTTTAAAATAAAGCGGGGAAGGCACTTCAGCTACATTTTCTATTTCTCTCCATAGCAGATGACTTGTTGATATGTTCCCTTTCCCACCTGCTTTGAAAGCCACAATGCCATGATCAATCGCCATACAGAAATCCAAATATCTTTGGAGTTCCAATTTATCCAAAAAGTTATCCTTATCGGTATCAAACCAGCTCCATACCTCAGAATGTTTACCTTCGACTTCATCAGATATACCGTCATTTCCGGATTTCTTTACAGGAAACAAATCCTCCGGAAACTCATCTCTACTGATTTGTGTGTCATCGTTAACATCATATTTTAAGAGGAATTCATCCAATTCAAGATTAATTTTTGGATAATCCAGGTGACCGAGATAATGCCAGGTATTCACATAAAGATTATCTTCATGAACAATGGGTGTACTTTCTCCATGGGTTTTAACTAAAATATACCAGCTTCTCGAACCATCGTTTATACTATAACCTGCAATAAATCCTTCACAATGGACCACCACGTCATTACCCCATATTACAGGCGTTGAATACCCCGCCTCTATTAGTGTTTTTTTCCACACCTGTTCCCCGCTTCTGCTATCCACTGCCAGTAGATAACGTTCCTTTGTGGCCAATCGTCGTACCAGCAAAATAACCGTGTTGCCAGCGAGGATGGGGGAAGTCCCTGAACCGAATTTATCCGTATTAACCGGTATTTTATAATTCCAGATCTTATTTCCCTCAAAATCATAAGATAGTAATCCATAAGAACCGAAATGAACATAGATCCGTTCTCCATCTGTGACCGGGGTAGCGTCCGCAGGATTGGCAGAAGCATGATATGGCTCTATTTCTTCTGTTGGCACTATTTGATCCCAGAGCTGTTTCCCGTTCAGTCTATTAAAGCACATTACATGAAGTTGCTGATTATCTTTATCAAATCCTGTCAGAAAGATCCTGTCCTCCCAGATGCATGGTGAGGATGCACCTGAAAGAAGCTCTGATTTCCAAATTAACTTGTTCGGAGATTCCAGGTCAACCGGTGGGATCTGGCCGGATTGTGCAACTCCTGAACAATTAATCCCTCTGAATTGAGGCCATATATTCCGCGTTGTATCTTGTGGAAAAACGGATCGATTTAGTAACAATAATGATAACAATAACAGACAGGAAAATAATGGTTGTACTTTCATACTTTATCTGTTGGAATATCGCAATTACACTTTCCCAATAGTACGTTAAAATACCAATTATAAGACTTGAGTTTTTCCAGGAACTGGTATTGGATATTTACCGTCTGCTAACGGAACTACCGGAGGTTTTACATCCCATGAATGTAGATTATCCGGCACCAGTTTTTCTTCTGAACTCATGGCCTCTTCCCATGAAATCATCTGGCCGGTATAGGTAGCCATTCGGCCGAGAATTGCCGTCATTGTGCTGATAGCGCCCCGCTCCAATTGATTTATCGGTTCGTCGTCAATTATCTTTCTGATGAAGACATCCTGTTCGATCTGATGCGGGGATCCATCGTCCCTGCCATCATACCTGTACAATTCATTGCCTTTTCTATCCTTGATGGTAAGTTGCTGCGTTCCAGGTATACTTTCCATATATCCCTCAGTACCCCAAACCCTGTCAGACCAATTAGACCAGGTCTTGGGGATATGGCGGCATTGACTATTGAATATGGATCCATCGGGATATTCATATTCTACGTAATGGTGGTCAAATATCTGCCCATATTCCTTCCCGGTTCGCACTTCACGACCACCCATTCCCTGGGCCTTGATCGGATGAGCTCCCTTGATCCAGTTCATATAATCGATGTCATGCACATGCTGTTCCACAATATGATCCCCGCAAAGCCAGTTGAAATAATACCAGTTCCAAACCTGATATTGCAATTCATTCATTTCAGGTTCACGATATCTGACCCATACGCCGGCTGAATTGAAATAACAGTTCATGGCAATAATATCCCCGATTTCTCCATTCTGAATTCTTTCAACACTTTCAATTATACTTTTTTGATATCTTAGATGATGTCCTACCAGGATTTTCAGTTTCTTCTTTTCCGCTTCCTTGGCCAGGGCCAGGACTTTCTTTACCCCGGGCACATCGGTGGCTACCGGTTTTTCACAAAATATGTTTTTACCCTGATTCACGGCTTCTTCAAGATGTGCCGGCCGGAAACCCGGAGGTGTACAAAGTAATACCAGGTCGGCCAGTTGTATGGCCTCCTTATAATCATCCAGACCGGTAAACTGATGTGCTGGTGGTACGTCCACTCTCTCCTGGCCAAATTTATCCAAAAGGTTTTTATATGAAGCGTCCAACCGGGATTTAAAGGGTTCTACCATGGCAACCAGTTTAGTACTTGGATCCGTCGTAAGGATCTGGGCAGCCGCGCCAGTTCCCCGGCCCCCGCAGCCGA
>CBDUBA010000215.1:0-5163 GCA_965365275.1 uncultured Cyclobacteriaceae bacterium
ATTTATGAGGATGAAAGTCAGTTTAACATAGTAGATTTTAAAGCCGATGATTCCCCTTTAACACTGGCTGATAAGAAATCACATGAAGTAATAGCGAGGAATATAGAAGATCTGTATCCCCACATTCCTCTGCTCTCAGAGGAGGGAAAGAATATACCTTATGACATCAGAAAATACTGGAACGAGTTCTGGTTGGTTGATCCATTGGATGGGACAAAGGAATTCATAAAACGGAATGGAGAATTTACTGTTAATATTGCATTGATAGAAAAGGGATATCCAGTATTGGGTGTAATATACGCACCTGTTCTTGATACATATTATTATGCCCTAAGTGATGAAGGGTCTTTTAAGATCAATGGAGGGCAGCGCACTCATTTAAAAGTTACCGAGAAAAAAGAAGGAGGCTTGGTAGCCGTTAGGAGTCGCTCGCATGCCTCTCCGGAGGAGGAGGAGGTATTTAAAAAGTATAATGTTACGGACTTCACCTCAGTTGGAAGTTCATTGAAGTTCTGTATGGTTGCAGAAGGAAAAGCGGACATTTATTATCGTCATGGCCCTACCATGGAGTGGGATACCGGAGCAGGGCAGGCCATAGTAGAAAATGCAGGATTTGAAATGATCAATATGAATAACAAAGAAAGATTCTCTTATAACAAAGAATCCTTACTCAATCCTGGTTTTTTAGTGAGATAGACCGCTGGAGAATTATTGTGATGTCTGAATCCCGCATGAGTTTTTTCGAGTGATGATATCTTCATGCATGCTTTCGGAATAAAGTCCGGAATAAAAATATAATTAATTTCTATTCAGTAAGCATTATTATTTTCCCTTAGTAAATGATTCAAGGTTAGTATAATGATCTTCAGATCAAATAAAAGGGACCAGTTTTCAACATAGAAACGGTCTAATTTCACTCTGTTTTTCATTGAAACGAGACTATTTGTTTCACCTCTATATCCTTTTGCCTGAGCCAATCCGGTAATTCCAGGTTTAACAGAATGCCTAAGCATGAATTTTGTGATCTGAGGTTTAAAATCATAATTTAGTTTTATTGGGTGGGGTCTCGGTCCAATTACGGACATGTCACCAACAAGTACATTATAGAATTGTGGAATCTCATCAAGAGAAGTTTTACGTAGAAATCTCCCAAATTTTGTTATGCGAGGATCATCCTTTATGGCTTGTTTGAATTCCGTACCATTATCTGATACCATGGTCCTGAATTTGTAACAAGTAAATGGTTTATTATCCTTACCATGCCTTTTCTGTTTAAAAAATGCAGGACCTTTTGAATCCAACTTAATCAATAAACTGATCAGTGGTATTAACCACCAGAGAATAAGAGTAATGACCATTGCTGAAAACACAAAATCAAAGGATCTTTTTATAAATTGGTTAAATTTATCGTCCAGTGGTTGAGGTCGAACCTTTAGTACAGGAATATAATCATATAGCTGTACCTCAACATTTTTATAAGGAAATCCTCTGAAGTCCGGGATTATTTTGATTTTAATAAAATGTTCTTCAGCAAAATCAATGATCTCATTTACCTTAGATGGATCAATATTTGGAAGACAACAATATATTTCATGAATGTTATTATCTAGAACAAAATTGTATAATTCATCAATCTTTCCGACTATCTGATTTCCCTGAATATTATCATCAAAATACCCTCGAAATTTATACCCATGTTCAGGATGAAATATAAAGAATTTTCTAAGCTCACGTGCGAGCTCACCATAACCAACAACAATGGTATATCTGTAATTATGACCAATTCTTCTCCAGTATTTCAAAAAAACAATAAACGAAAGGTGAAATATAGTCAATCCGAGAGAAGTCAGAAAATAGCTTTGAAGAATGTATAATTTATAAAATTCCTGACCCTTGATACCTATAAATGCGAATATTAATATAAGATATAATCCAAGTGCATTGATAAGTCTTCTAAGGACAATTTCAAAAGGCGTTGTTCGTGTTGTATCATGGATCTGAATTATAAAAGATGATATCACCCAGGCGATATTAAAGAATAGGAGCAATTCAAAATATTGTGAATTAAGAATTGTTTTAATACCATTAAAGGTGAAGTAATATCCAATTAGATAGAAAATATTCAGAAAAAGAAGATCTCCCAACAGATTTACCTCTTTCTGGTATTTTGAATATCTAATATGCATTCTTGAAAAAAAACTTTTTACCTAAAAATAGGATACTAATTCTTGTTTAACAAGTTATGATATGCTTTTATTAACATTTTAGACTGGTGTTTCCATTCAAGTTTATCCTCCATTCGCCTTCTTCCGATCTTTCCCATTTTGATCCTTTTATCCTCATCATCTAATAGCTCAATTATCTTTTTAGCAAAATCATTGATATCGTTAGGTATGGCATATAATGAAGCCTCGCCTGCAGATCTTTTGCCCTCAACAAGGTCATATTGAACGATCGGCTTACTTAAAGCCATATATTCAAGGATCTTGTTCATCGTGGATTTATCATTTAATGGATTAAGTGGATCCGCATTAACACATACCTCACATGTTGATAATCTGTTTAACAGATCTTCATCAGAAATTCGCCCCGTAAACTCAACATATTCATCTATCCCCAGATCGGTTGAAAGTTTTTGAAGATCTTCAAAGCAAGGGCCACTGCCAATTAAGCAAAATTGTATATCGCTTCTTTTCATATCATTAACTATGATTCCTATGGCATTTATAAAATGGTCGACCCCATCGAATTCACCCATAACACCTAAATATCCAACTAGGAATTTTTTTCCTTTTTTATATTCAATATTTGGCGGTTTCAAATTAAAAAGATTAAGATCCGGCCCACTTCTGACCACATGAACTTTATCCTTATTCACATGTCCCCTTGTAATCGCTACTTCCTTATATGATTCATTAGTTGAAATAACCATATCCGCTGTTTTAAAAGTCAATCGTTCAGCAACTTTCAAGAAATAATAAAAGAATCCTCTTTTATTGAATTTTGATTCATATAATTCCGGATTTAGATCATGGTGATCAAAAACAAATTTGACCTTATAAAAAATCTTAAACCATAGTGCAACAATAAAAATAAAATCAGGAGGATTACATGCTTGAATAACATCAAACTTATTTTTCCTGTATATCCTTCCTGCCAATTTCCATTCATGAAAAAGCGCATGACTATATTCTCTTAAATATCCAAGCGCTGAACTTTTTTCCGGGGGTAAGGGATGTCTGTAAATATTTATTCCATTGATATTTTCATATTCCTTATCGAATCCCTTTCCTTTCGGGCAGATGATAAAAACATCATAACCCTCTTTTTTCAGGGTATTCGATTCCATCCAGACTCTTCTGTCAAATGGAAGAGGTAAGTTTTCTACGATGATTAAAATCTTACCAGGCGATTCCTTCATAATTAGAATAATCAATATCTTCTTTCAATATCCCGGTAAGATCAATGATAATAGTATCGTTGTTGATTTTTTCAAGAATTGTTCGGAATTCAGCTGCTCCATGCGTTACAATAATAATCTCGGAATGATCCAATAATTCATCCGGGGAATCAACCATTAGTTTTGAAAGATGGGGAATTTTTTTCTCAATATATTTTTTGTTTGAACCAATCAATTTGCTTTCGGCAACATAATGATCCAGGATCTTCAGATTGTATCCCTTACCTAACAGTCTTTCAGATAACTCAACGGCAGGGCTTTCCCGAAGATCATCGGTATCTGATTTAAAGGATAAGCCGAGTAATCCCAGGTTTCTTTTATTTTTACTTGTGATCAATTCCAATGCCAATTCTATATGGGCATTATTGCTAATTGATAATGCGTTAATAACAGGGAGCTTGATATTATTTATTTTGCCAAAATATTCAATTGCCCTGACATCCTTTGGCAGGCACGATCCTCCGTAAGCAAATCCTGGTTTCATGTATGCATTTGAGACATTCAGTTTTTTATCAAGAACCAGCATTTCCATTACTTTCCGGGCATCAACTCCAGAAAACTTCGCTAATCTCCCGATTTCATTTGAGAAACCAATTTTGGTTGCATGCCAGGCATTAGCTGCATATTTAAGCAATTCAGCTTCCTCCGGTTTAACCACATAAAATGGGGCATCTACGGCAGCATACAATTTCTTAACAAAAGAAGATGCTTTCTTGCTTTCCGTTCCAATAACCGTAAAAGGTGCTTCATCAAAATCTTTTATTGCAGAGCCTTCTCGTAAAAATTCAGGATTGAATGCAAAGTGTATGGGTATTTCATTCGAATATTTTTTTGATAGTTCTGAGAGCTTTCTGGTTGTTCCGGGAAATATTGTACTTCTGATAATTATTGCATGTTCCTTCTTTTTTTTACCTACCGCTTCGGCAATATTCTTCACAACCCGCTCCACATATTGCAAATCCAAGGCACCATCGCTTCTGCTTGGCGTACCCACACTTATCAGGGAAAGCTCGGTTTTGTCTATCGCCTCTTTAAAATCAGTAGTTGCAATTATTCTTCCTGAATTCAGTCCTTCCTCGATTAATTCCTTTAAACCTTTTTCGATGATGGGAGGAACTCCCTTGTTGATGTTATCAACTTTATCAGGATTAATATCTACACCTATTACATTTATTCCATCTCTGGCAAAACATCCGGCAGTTACTATGCCAACATAGCCCATACCAAAAATGCTGACGTTCATTTTATATTTTTTTAAACTCTATTAAAAAAACCTGTTTCGTGGGCAAAGATAGCTTTTTTTGATAACTAAGTGTTGTAGTTGGAACCTTTACGTTGAACCTGGGAGCATACCATCCACCATCTGGATCTTCATTATATATACAGAGATCATAATCTTCCTTGATCCTGATCTGAAGTTCTATATCTTTGTTTGAAATCACTAGAGTATTCTTTTTCTTGTCAACTATTCTGACATCAGGATGTAAATGAAACCTGAAATCGAGTAAATGCTGTCCCTTACCGGAAATTTTATCAGAGATCTTCAGTTTATCATCTAACTCAATTTCTCTTGTATGGACTGCAGGTAGATGTTTATATCCGGTATGATAAGCCTTTATATAATTATTGGATGGAGAAAATTCCTGAACGAATGTTTGTGCTTTTTTTCCCCATAGAAAAGGACCGAGTTGTTCTGATTGATC
>CBDUBA010000216.1:0-5116 GCA_965365275.1 uncultured Cyclobacteriaceae bacterium
GAAGCCACCGGGGTCAGTAACCGGGTAATTTCCACATAGGCAGAATCAGGAACCTGGTATTTTCCGCATCCCTTGATTACGATCTTCTTATCCCGGTATTTCTCGATGTCTACCGCACTCAATGCCTTTTGATATATCGCTTTTTCCAGATCTTCCAATGTTCCGAAAACAACCGTGTGTGCAAAAGGTGAGAGCCTGGTGGTAAGCAGCATATACGCCCAGGTTGGAATAATGGCATCCGCAGAACACCAAACCGCAACATTATTGTCCTGATACACTGACCAATCCGTATCTTTTACCCATGACCTGAAATCCTTTTCCTTTAGTATCAAACCTTCGTAAAGCTGATCCGCAATATCCAGCAGTACCCGTTCTCCCGGGTGATAGAATTCCTCAAGATCGAAAGTGACCAGTGGGCTATTGGCGACACGGTTTATAATTATATCTTTTTCGCTCATTTCTTTACAGCAATTTTTTAGGCTTCGTCGCGATGAAATCCTTTAAATAGAACGGCTCAAACGTAACAGTGTTTTCAAAATCCTTGTTTTTAAACTTTTCATTGGCCAGAAATCCTATGTTTGAGGCTTTGGGATAAATATCCTCAACAAAGAAGGCCTTCTCATGCTTACTCAGAATGTCCCTGCTTTTTGGCATCCCGTTGCCAAAGAACAAAATTGAACTATCCTTGATTTCCTTTTCAAACGAATTCGTTTCCAGGATCCTTGAATGGGTTTCCTGTTTTACATTAAGGTGAGGATCGGTCAGCAAGCAGTATACTTCCATGCGCCTCGCATCCAGCATGGGACACAGATCATACCCTTTAAGATTATATTTGCTTACTTCAAAAGCCATTGCCATAAGTGAATTTACAGAAATCAGGGGTATGTCCAGTCCGAAACAAAGTCCCTTTGCCGTAGAAACGCCTATGCGTAATCCTGTATAGGAGCCAGGCCCTTTGGACACGGCCACCGCAGACAATTCCTTAGTTTCTACTCCCACATAGCGAATCAGGTCTTTGATCATCACCGCCAGGTATTCTGAATGTGATCGCTCGGCATGAAGCTCCATGGTTCCCAGTAATTTGCCTTCACGGTGCATAGCGACGGAGCATACTTTTGTGGCGGTTTCTATACTCAGGATCAAAGCCATTTATAATATTTGATTTTTAGGTGTGTTCAATATTTCAGCTCCCGGATATCCGTTTTGACCAGGTTCCTGATCTGAAGATAGTCATTATAAACCTCCGAAAAGGTCATCCTGTTTTCAACGGTTTTGGTAAATAAACCAAGCATTCCCAGAACCACTTCACTGATCTCCCGTATTGCATTGTTTCCCCCCGAATTTTTCGTGATGTAATCGCATAACTTATTTTCCCGGCAATACTTTTCAAACATCCTGGCCCCGGGATTAGGAATAAGAAATCTGCAACCAGCTTCTTTTGCCAGGGAAAGATCATGAATATCATCAAATACAAACAGGATCTCATGGGGAAGGATGCCATGCTCCATCTCTAAGGATTCCAGGACGTCAGCTTTATGTTTTACTTTCAAGTAGACAGCATGAAAATGCTCGCGTTCAGCCCATTGTATAGCTGTTTCGTTTCTTTCGCCTGTTACAATGCCTGCTTTTGGATTCTCCCCATGATGCAGATAATAACCAAACCGGAGCATATTGGTACCCATGGAGTCAATCTCATTGAATGTGCTGGGCACTTGTCCTTTTTCTCCGCTGTTAAATATACCATCCCAATCGAAGAGGAGAGCTTTTATATGGGCCAGCTTATCCCTTAACGCAATTTCTCCGCTAACAATTTCACCCGGAATAATGATGGAGTCTCTTGTGTCCAATATAATTATTTAATATCCATTAATCTCCAGAAGATCCTGTACGTCGATCATACCCACAGCCTTTCCATTTTCTGTTACAACCAGGGTGTCTACCTGTGTTTCCTTGAATTTTGCAGCGGCTACATAAAGAAGATCACTGGCTTCAACGGATTGAGGTACTTTCAATGAAAGGTCTCCGGCCTTTTTATTGACAGAATCTCCACCTTCTTTTTCAATCATTCTGCGAAGATCACCATCCGTGAATATCCCGATGGGGGCTCCTTTGGAATTGACTATGGTAACCGCACCATCGCCGCCAAGGGTCATTTTAACCAGGCAGTCATGAATGGTTTCCTTTACAGTAACCACAGGATTTACATCTGATATTACATCCCTGACGGTTTTGGTCATTAAACGGGTATGTTCAAAAAATTCTTTGGTACCAAGTTCTGTGAAATGATTTTCAGAAAGTTGTTTCAGAACCTTCCATGGAACGGTAACCGTATGAACACCCAGGTTCAAAGCGTTACGCACGTGTTCCACATGTCGAACAGAGGAAAACATGATCTTGGTATTATATCCATAATGATTAACTGCCTGTACACATTGTTCTACAAGCCATAATGCATCCTGGCCCTGATCCTGTAATCTTCCGACAAGAGGGCAAACATAATCGGCACCGGCTGACATGGCAAGATAAGCTTGCTGCAAGGTATATACCAGGTGGATATTTACGAGAAATCCTTTATCCTTGAGCATCTTGCATGCTTTGACACCCTCCATAGAGATGGGGATCTTAAATACTGTTCTGCTTTTATCAAGGCCAAGTTTATGCTGCCGTTCGGCTTCCGCTACGATTTCCTCTGCTGTACTCCCCAGGGCCTCTATCTGTAAGACAGGCACAATCTTGGATAACTCCACAATGGTGCCATCAATATCCGTAATGCCATGACGGTGCATAAAAGTAGGCGTAGTGGTCAGTCCATTCAAAAAGCCAAGTTCAAAAGCTTCCTTAATCTCATTTACATCGGCCGAATCAAGATATAATTCCATATTTCTAATAAACATTTAATTTCTAATCTGATTATTTTCTGTATTTCAATTCAAGATCGTGAATTTCTATCAATGGTTTAATAAATTCCTCCAATTCATTTAATTCATACTGGCTGGCTGCATCACATAAGGCCTCGGAAGGGCAGGGATGCGCTTCTATGAAAATACCATCCACCCCCGACGCGACCCCAGCTCTTGCCAGAACATTCAGGTATTGCCGGGCACCGCCTGAAGGATCAGCACTGGGGATCCCGTATTTTCTTATGGAGTGTGTAATATCAAATATTACCGGATATCCTGTTTCCGAGAGATGATAGATGCTCCTGGGATCCACAACCAGGTCATTATACCCAAAAGTATATCCTCGTTCTGTAAGTAATATTCTGTTATTACCGGAATCTTCAACTTTTTTAACCGGCTTGGTCATGTTTTCAGGGGCCAGAAACTGTCCGTGTTTCAAGTTTATGATCTTGCCGGTTTTTGCAGCCTCCACCACAAGGGTTGTCTGCATGCAGAGGTAAGCAGGGATCTGGATGATGTCCAATACTTCTGCCGCCGGTTTTACCTGGTCAGGATAGTGTATGTCGGATAAAATGGGTAAACCGAATTCTTTTTTAATCCTGTCCAATAATTTAAGCCCTTCTTCCAGGCCAGGTCCCTGGTAATAGGAAACATCAGACCTGTTGTCTTTTTGAAAAGAGGATTTATAAACCAAAGGGATGTTCAGTCTTTCTGACATCTTTTTCAATCCTTCGGCAGTATTCATCATAATCGAGTCATCCTCTATTACGCATGGTCCGGATATCAGGAATAAAGCATCACCGCCAAATTCAATATTTCCCAGACTGAATGTATGTTTACTCATGTTCAATTTAATTCCTGTTTCCTAATGATGGCCCTTATCCTTTCAAGATCTTCAGGTGTATCCACACAAATTCCCGGTCTGTCGGTGATCCCGACTTTAATGGTATGTCCATTCTCAAGCCACCTGTTCTGCTCCAGGCCTTCAATGATCTCCAGTTTAGAAATGGGAAGGCTGGCAAAGATCTCAAGCGCCTCAGGGGTATAAGCATACATTCCAACATGTTTATAGAAAGTATGTTTATCGAACCATTGAGCCCTGCTGGTACCTTTGACAAAAGGGATGACAGACCGGCTGAAATATAGGGCATTCTTATTTTTATCAAATACGACAAAAGCTTCGCTTTCATTATCCAGGTCCAGCGGATTAACCACCGGGGAAACCAGGGTTCCCATCATAATATATTCATCGGTAAACAAGCTCTTGAGGGTATCCAATTGTTCCGGATCCAATAAGGGCTCATCCCCCTGGATATTTATGATCACATCAAATGTTTTTCCTGTGGTTTGTGAGATCTTCTCATAAGCTTCCAGGCATCGATTCGTCCCTGAATTATGATGTGATGAAGTCATCACGGCATTACCGTTAAACGACTCTACTTCTTCAATGATCCTTTGGTCGTCAGTAGCAACATAAAGGTCTTCGATAGATTTCATAGCCCTTTCATAAACCCTCCTGATCATGGATTTTCCATGAATGTCTAAAAGTGGTTTTCCTTCGAGCCGTGTCGAACCATACCTTGCTGGAATAATTCCCAGGATTTTCATGCTCATTTCATCTGTTTAAAATTTTTTGCGTGTATAAAACCTGCAAAAAATTTCTAATGCATTCAGTAATTTGCATAAAAAATTTAATCATTTCAGGAAAGTATGTAAATAATCAAATTTATTTATGCTCATTTCATGAAGCTAAATTAAGGACTGCAAAATAACAAAAACATTCGGTCATATAACCTTTATTTGGCGATAAATAACAGATTGTGTTTGAATTTATTCGTAATATTGTAAGGCCTGAATAGGCTAAATCACAAGGGAAATACATTCTTTAATTAAACTGATATTACAATGCCTGGAATGGAATTATTTGGCGATGAAGAGCGCAAGGAAGTTATGGATGTTCTTGAAACCGGGGCCCTTTTCAGATATGGCCACGAGAACATCCGGAAAGGAATGTGGAAAGCAAAAGAATTTGAAGCTGAGGTATGCCGGTATACCGGTGCGAAATATGCGCATGCCGTAACTAGTGGTTCAACTGCTGTTGCTGCCATGATGGCCGCTTCCGGAATAGGGTATGGTGATGAAGTGATCGTTCCGCCTTTTACCTTTGTTGCCCCTATTGAGGGTGTGTTTCTTGGTGGCGCCATCCCGGTATTTGG
>CBDUBA010000217.1:0-5003 GCA_965365275.1 uncultured Cyclobacteriaceae bacterium
ACAACATCCGAATATCTGGCCCTGGGGAGATGTCTGGGATCCGGAAAAGTGCAACAATCCTCAGGATACCAATCCGGCAGGTGGCGGACACCTGGTAAACCAGAGTGCTCCGGTGGGTAGTTACCCGGATGGCGCCAGTCCCTACGGATGTATGGATATGGTAGGCAATGCCTATGAATGGGTAGCAGATGAGGCGAAGTCTTACCCCGGGAGCAAAAGATCATTCCACCACGAAGGATATCATTTTGTAAGGGGAGGCTGCTGGGATGACGGGCCTGCGAATGTGCGGTGTGCATTTCGTCTCTGGTATCTGCCCCGAAGCAGTGGTGGGGTCGGACCGGGTGACAGCGATTACATCGGATTCAGGATTGCTAGGTAGACCGGTTTTTCTCTGAGTGCTTTGACACCCTCCACTGCCAGTAAATCAGGACCGGGACAAGCGGCACTTCGATAAAAGTAAATATGATCATAGGGGTGGGTGGATATCCAGAGCAGGGACAGGCCTAAACCCAATCCCAGCCCTCCAAAAAAACGAAGGTTGCTATCCAAAGCCGGAACGTCGGGAATTTCAATTGCATTGTATACAGAACTTTGAATGCCAACAACCAGGCTCATACTGGCCAGCGTTATCGTTAAAACAGCAATTACCACATTGATAATTGGAAGCAAAGTCCGTTGCATACTTGCTATTCTTCACGTATGATCACATTTGCTAATAATGAGTTATAACCGGTAGATGCCTCCCACACATTCTGATTGGCCAGGCGAATTGAATACCTCGGGTCGGCATTCAATGTCTGTTCAGGATCCGGCAGGTTCAGGAGCACTTCATATTCTCCAGGACTGAATGATGCCGGAACAGTCATACTGAATTCCACCTCTATCTCCCCGTCATCCGGCAACCACCTCCTGGGATCTTTATTGATCTTAAACCTATTGACAGTGTTTTCGCTTTTGGAGCGTAACACCAGTTCCAGGTCCCGGGCATTATAAGGCGTAGCATAACCATCGTTTTGAATGGTAAAGCTGACAGCTAAGGTCGAGTCAACCGGTACAGACTTGGGGATCTCAGAGCGTATCAGCCTGAAGCGATAGCCCAGGCGTTTTGCCACCTCGTTATAGCAGCCCTGTTCCACCCAGCTGTCCAGCACACAAGCAATAAAATCCTTATTGAGTGCACTCCATCTCATTCTTTCAAGTTCTTCCAATGCATGCGGACAATCTGATCCAGGGGGATTACAATTGCAGGTTTCACCCTCCTGTGGCAGGTATTTATTCTCCTGGCTCAGGTAATCCTTCTGTGCATTAAGACTTTCTTCGTCAATTGGCCAATAGGTTCCCCAGTCATCCACATCAGCCACAAAACAATCGTTGTGATGCCCGGTCCTGGAACGATTACTTTGATCATAGGCCTGCGCTGACCCGATGGGTTCATCCGTTCCATAAATATCCTTTTTAGCCTGCTGGTACCTGATTGCTACGGTTCTGGATTCTGGCAGTGCATCCAACAGTTTGAATAATATAGTCCTCATATCATCCGGATTTGCCAACCCATTGCTCGAAGTATGCCATTCTCCCCATCTTCCGATAAAACCGCCTTCCATCAGGGCAATTACATCTGCATTCTGCTGAAGAATGGGGGCCAGTTGATCTATATGTGACAAAATAACGTCCTGCGGTGCATCCAGGTGGGGTTCCGGTTCATTAAAAGTATAGGCAAAACGCAGGACGATCTTGAATCCCTGTTCCCTGATCATTTTCATATCATCCCGGATATGCTGCAGGTAATCTACTGAAATCGGATCAGCCCGAAAGGTGGTCATACTGTATAATCTCCGGATCAGGGTGATATTCTGGCTCCGTAATTGTTCAAAATAACCCGGCCAAAGTGCCAGTGGAGCATTGCTGTCAGATAGTTCCTGCCCATAGAATCCCCGTTCGGGGTTGGGAAAATTTGATTGATCTTCAGCATATTCTGTATATATTATATTTTCATCCTTCGGATCAGCGTCCTCCTTGTTACAGCCTGACAGGATACCTGTCAGGATTACTGATAGCAGGAACAATGAAACCCTATAGACCTTAGCATTATTCATCTTTATCAAATTTACTTGCATAGGTTAATTACTTTATTTCCTTTTTAAAGGACTCCGTTCTCTATTTGTGAAACAAAATGGTTCTAATTGGGGATTCATGTTATTCTATCCAACAATTAAAACCCAGGAATTCAAGACTTTCTGAAATACCCTATTTCTAATTTCAATCTGATCCTCTACAGCTACTTATAGGATGTCAATTAGAGATAATTCTCTGCCTAATCATTTATTACTTAGTTATTCAGAGCCAGAGGCAGATGTATAAACCTGCTTATCATTTTCCTATCATTGCATCCCACTTAGTTTTAGCAGGACGGAACCATGCGGTAAAACCTGCCATGAAATATCATTTTCAAACTGTCCTGAGTCCTGTTTATTCCAAAGATCGCGCACATTCACCTTTCCTTTAATACCAATTTCTTCAAAGGAAACTATAATCGGTGTTTCAAGATCTTCTCCCAGGTTGAATAAGGCTAAATATTTATCCACCGATCCCGGTACATCCGCTAGCCAGGCCACGTGGTTGCCTCTTCTGAAAAGCTGATGGTTATTGGTGCTGTTCTGGTTGACTTGCAGTACTTCCTCATTAGTGAGAAGCCTTAACTCTACAGGTCGCATCATCATCAGGTCGCCACCATACATCATGGGAGACCGGCCGATCGACCAGAGCGTCATTAATGTAAACATTTCAACTTCTGTAAAGTTGGACCTTCTTTCAACTCCGTGTCCCGGTCCGCGTCTGTTCAGCAAGCCTATTGGGATCATATCTGCATCAGGCCAATGTCCAGGCCCGATAAATTTCTCCCATTTATACAATAATTCAAATTGTTCTTCTAACTGTGGCCAGTCATCCCAGAAATCGGCAGATATGCGCCAAAGGTTGGCATGTTTCATCACATGCTTAGCCTGTTCCCCGGGTGTTTCATCACCTGGTGATAAACTGAGGACGATGGGCCGGCCACAATTATCAATGGCTTTGCGAACCGCTTCTATCTCCTGCTTGTGATACGGTGTGGAAATGTCATCAACTTTAACGTAATCCACTCCCCATGAGGCATACAATTCAAAAAGCGAGTTATAATACTCCTGCGCACCTGGTTTTGACATATCCACGCCGTACATCAGGTTCAGCCAACGGCAGGTGCTGCCGGTATCAGCAATCTGGTCGGCTGTGTAATTGGTACCCTTAACCGGTAATTTCCTGGCGACGGCTTCTCGTGGTATTCCCCGCATCACATGAATGCCGAATTTAAGTCCCAGGCTGTGAATGTAATCACTTATCTCTTTAAATCCTTTGCCCTTCTCAGCTGACGGGAAACGGTCAACAGCGGGTTGCAGCCTTCCGTATTGGTCCATTGGAAGAGAAGGAGCGAACTCAGGTGTTTGTGGGGGATTGTTCAAAGCACCAACATAGGGATAATACCAGCAGTAATCGATAACGATATACTCCCATCCTACTCTTTTCAGATGAGCCGCCATCATATCAGCGTTGCCTTTTACTTCCCTCTCATTTACCGCTGCACCAAAACAGTCATAACTATTCCATCCCAGGGGTGGCTTTTCTGCCCATTCATAGAAGGCTCTGTCCTGGGAAATGCTTTTTTGACTAAAAATGGTGGCTGACAGGAACAGCAAAACAATAATAGTACTTTTCATGATCGATATAATTTAGTTTTATGTAATATTTTCAACAACATTACAAACACGATTCATTACCTTATTTCAAATATATATCTCTATCAAAGGACGTAATTAGATGGGTTTTTCTCTGATCACAGCCATTACGTTGGTGCGGTTTTCTTGGATATGAAAAAGAAAAATATAAGAAATATATAAACCCTAATAATTCGTCTCATTCCGATACATTCAATTGCCGGTTGGATCAGTTTTCAAATATTATTTTAGCTAAATTTCGCTTTATATCCTTTCTCTCACACCTGTTGTAGCTCCCCCTTCCAGCGTCATATCATGCGGCTTGTTGTGCTTCCAGGCACCTCTCGTGAAATCCGGAACATCGATAGAATTTGACCGGTTCGCTACCGACCACTCACTTAAAGGAGTAATGCAACTCCATGCAGCTGCATCATACACGTCCATATCAAGTGGCAATCCATTACGCAGACAGTCAATCATTCGCCAGTCCATTATGAAGTCCATACCACCATGCCCGCCAATCTTTTTGGCGATATTCCCGATATGTTTTACAATTTCCGGGGTATATTCCTCTTCCAGCTTACGCATTTCCTCATCGCTGACCCATTCATGCTCTGTCGATATCCGCGCAGGCTCAGGCCATTTTCGGGCGACGCCCTTTGTACCACTGACCAGGTGGATCCTGGAATAGGGCCTTGGTGAAATAATGTCATGTTGTATCATGATGGTCTTTCCAAGATCGGTTTTAACAACTGTCGTATTCATATTCCCCTTATAACTGATACCGGCATACTTTTTATAAAAATCATCCAAGGCGGCCAGTTCCGCTGCTTTTTTTGCGGTCTGGAAATCGTTGGACGACATGGATGTAAGATAATCCATTTTATCTCCCCGGTTGATGTTCAGGACCTGGCAAACCGGTCCGAGGCCATGTGTCGGATACAGGTTCCCATCGCGTTTATTTTCCTCTAGCCGCCACATATCAGAATACTGGTTCTTGTTAAAAAGCATATCCAATAAAGTATGGATATAGGACCCTTCCACATGAACGATCTCTCCAAAGAAATCCTGGCGAGCCATATTCAGTGTTATCAGTTCGAAGAAATCATAGCAACAATTCTCCAGCATCATACAATGTTTCTTTGTTTTTTCTGATGTCTCAACGAGTTGCCAGCATTCATCTAGCGTCTTAGCTGCCGGGACCTCCGTTGCAACATGTTTCCCCTGCTCCATCGCATATACAGCCATTGGAGT
>CBDUBA010000218.1:0-4974 GCA_965365275.1 uncultured Cyclobacteriaceae bacterium
AATGATTTGAATAAAATTCAGAAATCGCATGATATATACTATTATACTATGCGTTCAATGGTTAAATCAGTCTTTAATTTAGCCTCGGCATCACCCCTTACTGAACCTGTTACCGGCATGGAATGGGCAAAATCTGAACTTATGGCTATGGGGATGTGATCATTTCCTGTGGCTACACCATGACTTGGATCAAAACCTATCCACCCTGCACCAGGGAGATAGACCTCCAACCAGGCATGAAGTTCAAACTCAATTTCATCCATTGGAATATAGTAATAGCCACTGACAAATCTTGCGGCTATGCCGAAGTGCCTCAACAAATGAATCTCAAACCATGCCAAATCTCTGCAGGATCCCATTCTTTGCAAATATGTTTCCTGCGGATCATGCGGCTGACCTGTCATCCGGTATTCAAGTTTAAACTCAGAAAAAATCTGCCGGGTCAGATCGAGGAGGAAGGTGATCGTACTGTTATTTGATGCTTCCATTACTTTCTTTCCGAATTTTATTATTTCTGAAGGTAGCTTAGAATCTTTAAGAGCTGGCCCAAGTAATTTTTTAACGTCTTCCGGATACTTAAAAGGCAAACGGGTATAATCCTCCGGATATATCAGAAAACCAAAAGGATTGAATTCAGAAATCTCGATTAAAGCTTCGGTACGAATGGTCAATTTCCTGTGTACCCCTTCGAACCATGCCAGATGGACCAGATTGTTTTCAACATCGAAAAACTCAGCCATGCCGGCAGGTCCAGGTTTTACGTCGAGAGTAAACGAATTTATTGTACAATATGAAGTGAACTTCGGCTTAAATCGAAAATAGTGGGGTTCCAGGAACACTTCCGAGGAATAATCATATTCAGTAAGATGAATTATTTTATATTTCATTGATCAAAATCAGAATTCCAATTCTTCTTCAAGCTGATCTTCTGAGGCAGGCTGATCATTAAAAAGTTTTACCATCCATTCTTCGTTCAGTTTATCGATGGACTCTCTTAACCTGGAATTCCAACGTCTAGCTATTTTCTCAAGTTCATCTTTTTTGTACCTTTTTTCAATAATATTAAATGAGTCCTTTTCGTAATAAACCACGTCAATGGGATAATCAACATCATTGGCACTGATCCTGGTTGAATCAAATGACAGAAAACCCACTTTTAATGCAAATTCCAATGAGGAGTCGTATCTTAGAGCACGATCGAGAATGGGTTTTCCATATCCGTTGTTTCCAATAATTACAAATCTAGATCCTTCTGAAATTTCAACCCAATTGCCTTCCGGGTATAACAAATATATCTTATGTTCATTATCATCTTGTAACTGGCCTCCTACGATGGCATTCAGGTTAAAACTTAGTCCTGCCTCCTTTAATGACTCCTTGTCTTCACTGGCCGCCCTTTTCACCTGGTCCGCAAATGCATTTACAGCTTTATATAATTTATTGAAGGTCTCATCATTTTCTTCAATAATTTCCTTGAAATACGTAATGGCCTTATCTCTGACCGAGCGCAACCCTGAGGTCATTATAAAAAAGGAATGTTTTTCTTTATTGATGGTAAAAACTTTTTTGGCCATAGTCGTCTCATGTCCTGAGGTAATCCTGGTATCTGAAATTCCTACGATACCTGACTTTACTTTTATGCCTAAACAATATGTCATTTATTTCTTAACAAATAGTGATTATTTTATTTTCATAACATTTTCAATGGAGAAAAAAGTATCAAATATACCATGTGATACCTCGTTCAGTTTCTTTTGAAATCGGTCCAGATATTCATGCAGACCAAAGTCAAAGACGGTGCTAATATCTTCATATTCCAGCTGTGATTTCAAAATTCCCATTCTTTTTTCGGCGACGTTGGAATACCCATACCCGCCACCCGTAATTTTGTACAGGGAATTTTCAGCGTGTATCAAACATCGCAGGATAGCTCGCGGGAACACTTTGTCTAAAATAAGAAATTCTGAAATATCAAAAGGCGTAAGTTTACCATATTTCTTTCGATACATATCATACGCACTAACGGATTTAAGTAAAGCAGCCCATTGAATCATATCAAATGGCGATCCAACGGTATCATTGGAGGGCAATAGCATGTGATATTTAACATCCAGAACCCGGGAGGTTTTATCTGCTCTTTCAATCAGCTGACCCATCTTCCCAAAATGCCATCCGTCCGTTCGGGATATTGTAGAATCGAATATCCCATGAACCAATTGACAACCTTTTTTTACTTCAGTGAAAAATTTCCTTGGATCACTCTTTTTCCAATGTTTCCTGCTATGTCCATCTTTAACCAGGTAATAAATATAGTTGATCTGTTCCCATACCTCGGTAGTAAGTTCAGGTCTGACCGCACGGGCGTTTTCTCTGGCGTTACGAATCGAACTATAAACAGAGTTGGGATTGTCCAGGTCAAAACCAAGAAAATAGATCACCTGACTTTTACTTTCAGTTTCATATAAGGACTCATATAGGTCCCAATCCCCGGTAGTAACCACAAGTGGTTTCCATTGCTCCGAAATATTCGGCGGGAGTTCAAGCATAAGGTTAAAATTAACATCCATAAAACGGGCATAATTCTCAACCCGTTCAAGATATCTATTCATCCAGTATATAGAATTGGCTACTCTACTTAACATATTTGATTATTATCAGTCATCTAAAACCCAGGTATCTTTACTGCCCCCACCTTGCGAGGAATTTACTACCAGTGAATCCTTTTTAAGGGCAACCCTTGTCAATGCACCGGGTATGATCTTAATTTCCTTTCCATACAGAACATATGGTCTTAAATCCACATGTCTGCCTTCGATGGCTCCTTCAGTAAGTGTAGGAACCCTGGAAAGATTCATCGTAGGTTGAGCAATATAATTCCTTGGATTCTGTTTAATTTTCTTTTTAAATTCTTCCTGTTCTTTTTTCGTTGACTTTGGCCCTATTAACATCCCATATCCACCGGATGCATCGGTCTGTTTTACTACAAGTTGATCAATATGTTCAAGCACATAATTCAGATCCTGTTTTTCCGCACAAATATAGGTTTGAACATTCGGTAGCAGGATGTCTTCATTCAAATAATACTTGATTATTCTGGGGATATAGGCATAAACAGCTTTATCATCTGCAATACCAGTGCCGGGTGCATTTACCAGTACTACATTTCCTTTCTTGTACACTTCAAACAATCCGGGAACCCCAAGTAAAGAATCCTCCCTGAAAACCAAAGGATCAAGAAAGTCATCATCAACACGTCGATAGATTACATCTACACGCTGAAGTCCTTTCGTTGTGAGCATAAATACGAAGTTGTCACGAATAATCAGGTCTCTTCCTTCCACCAATTCAGCACCCATCTGCTGGGCAAGGTAGGCATGTTCAAAGTAGGCACTATTGTATATGCCAGGGGTCAGTACTGCTATGGTCGGAGGAGAAACTGATGTAAGTGATTCCATCATATCTCTCAGGTGATGTGAATAATCGTATACGGGTTTTACATGCAATTTTTCAAATATTTCCGGGAAAGTCCGTTTTAAGATCTCTCTGTTTTCGAGCATGTAAGAAACCCCTGAAGGACATCTGAGGTTGTCCTCAAGAACATAAAAATTACCATCTTCACCTCGGATCAGGTCTGTACCGGAAATATGACACCAGATTTGCTGAGGAGGATCCAGTCCAATGCAATGTTTTCTAAAGGTTGAACTGGAAAGGATCAGGTCTTCCGGTATGATGCGGTCCTTCAATATTTTCTGATTATGGTACAGATCATCGATAAACATATTTAAGGCTTTATTTCTTTGTTTAAGGCCTTTATCCAGAAAATGCCAATCTTGTTTACTAATGATCCTCGGAATAATATCCAGGGGAAGAATACGTTCAATACCCTGATCATCCCCATATACATTGAAGGTCATCCCCAACGATAGCTGAGCTCGATCTGTGGAATATTGCAGGAAATTTAATTTTTTCCAATCCATCTTAGCCAAACGCTTCACAAATAAATCATAGTGCTGCCTAACATCACCGTTTGAGTCTATCATCTCATCATAAAAACCCTTTGAATCATAGGTTTTGAATGTAATTTTTGCCATATGCTTACTAAGTTGTTCTTATTGATCCTACAAAGATTTATGATCACTCAGATTATAATCAATTTTATCGAAATGACCAAACATAAAGCTTTTTAATGGATAAATTATCGATTTGAAATCTTTAACGTAGAAAGGGCTATGGCCATTGGTTGTCTGACAACTTCAGGTCATTTTTCTCCATGTAAAGGGGAACCCTATAACTCTTTGATCCTGATATTTCTGAAATAAACCACATCACCATGGCCAAGGAATCCAATATGACCTTTTTCCCTCAATAATCCGGGGTGTTCCTTATGGTCCATAGTACCTTCATCAATAGCTTTCTGAAAATCGGTATCCAGAATCATGGTGCCATTTAAAATTACTTTTACCATGGTTCCAGATACCCGGACTTCCTGCTGGTTCCATTCACCGACAGGCTTTAAGAATCCTCTCTTCGCGGGTGCTACTCCATACAGAGAGCCATGGTATTGATAGGGTTGCAGCTCTGCATACTTTTCGGCTGTATTATCTATGATCTGAAGCTCCATGCCTCCATAGGCGGCATTACCTTTTGAAGGGGCCCGGATACCCAGGCCATTGTTGGCTCCAGGGGTTAATTTGAATTCAAACCGGAAAATAAAATCTGAATACTCCTTTTCTGTGTATAAGTTGCCCCCTCCTCCGTTAACCGGCCGGATCACAATGTGATCGTCCTCCACAACATAACTTTTTTTATTACCGGTCCAGCCATCCAGGTTCTTACCATTGAACAACAAGGTATATCCCTCAGATTTTTCCTTATCGGTCAGGTTGTTCGGTTCTACCTGGGAAAAGGATGTTCCTATGATTACAAACATTGCAAGTGTAGGAAGGATCAAACGTTTAATATTCATATCTTTTA
>CBDUBA010000219.1:0-4817 GCA_965365275.1 uncultured Cyclobacteriaceae bacterium
CTCTTCATTCTCCTCCTGGGACATTTCCTTTGCGTGCAACTCGGCCTGGGTTATCTTCTCTTCCCTTCTCCATGGTATCCCTTCCCAGGAATCAAGCCGACCGTTAAATCCATTGAATGCGATACGCCACCCTTCATAAGGGGAATAGGTGGTGAGGGAATAGCTGACCTGTACGTTATTGGCATACTTTATCTGTACGGCCATTTTATCATAGATGTCTATTTCCTCCCTCCAGAGGCAGTTGTCACGGATATATCCGTCATAATGTTCATTCGCTACATATAGATCCATCGCTATTTTGTCACCGGTGATGTCCCAGTAAAACGCACAATCACTCTTATGGGGACAGGTTCTGCACTTATCACCTCTGAAAGCATTGTTTCGCCCATAATGTTCCAGGCTTCCATAAGCAAATACTTCCACCGGATCGGAATCGATCAACCAGTTCAGCAAGTCAAAATGATGCGTGGCTTTATGGACGAGCAAGGTGCCTCCTTTATCACGCAATCCATGCCATCTCCGGAAGTAAGAAGCCCCATGATATACGTTCAGGTACCAGTTGAAGTCTACTGAAGTTACCCTCCCAATCTCATTGCTCATAAGAATCTCCTTGAGTTTGGTGGGTAGTGTAGCATACCGATAATTAAATCCAACAATAAGTTGTTTTCCGGATTCCTTTTCAGCTTTAAGGATCTCTGCGCATTTATCCTCATCCGTGGTCAAAGGTTTTTCGGTTAATACATCAGCACCATAATTCAATCCTTTTACGATAAACTCGTGATGCGTTGAATCAACGGTGGTGACTATGACCATATCCGGTTTCGTCTTTTTCATCATATCGTCAAAGTCCGTAAAGGTAGGGCACTCTACTCCCATGAACTTTTTTACAAACTCAAGCCTTCCGGGATTGATATCACATAAACCAACAAATTCCACATAATCACTATACTGGTCAACGACCCGTTTACCCCAGAAACCCGAACCCCGGATGCCTGTTCCAACCAATACCAGTCTCCTTTTTGCCAGATTAGAGGTTTTAGCCATCAATGAAGACACCGGGTTCGCCATTACCGAACCAGCCACTGCAGCGCCCGATCTGCTGATAAATTTCCTTCTGTTAAATGTGCTCATGATCTATAAAAATAAAAAATAATGAATACGTTAAAAATCACTTCGAAAGTGAATAATTCTCCAAATTAAGGCCATTTTTATTCAAATCAAAGGGAAAAAAATGGAAATACCCTGTTCTTTGCAGGCCCGGACGAAAGCCAATCCATGAAAATTTCTTTAAAAATTTGGCGAAAAAAAATTAAGGATGTAATTTCGTCATATTAAAATATGATCATATATTAATATTTAAATATATAAAACTATGTTACAGACAAATTTAACACATATATTAAGTGCTGATGAACACAAGCAGTTCATTGAGCAGAATGAAAATGTAATGATATGTTGCGGTAGAATGGGTCCTATGTGCGTACCAGTCTATGGTGTAATGGAAGAGCTTGAAGGAGAGTATGAGCACGTCGAATTTGCCGATATGGAATTCGATAATCCGGAATCACATGTAATACGAAATGCATCGGAATGTGCTGATTTTATGGGTCTTCCATTTACAGTTTATTACAAGAACGGAAAAATAGTAAAAGCAACAAGCAGCATCCAGACCATGGATCAGATCCGTGAGATTCTTGATGAGAAATTTAACGTAATTGTAGAAAACTAAAAGTTGTTTTTATGTTCCAGGAATTGGTTCACGCAAGAGTGGTAAGGTAGCATTAGGCATTTCTTTTTAGAAAAACTTATGCCTTGCGTGCAACCAATATCTTGTAATTCTTACAATTTTCAATTTATGGAAAGCAATCATTATGATCTAATAATTATCGGGGGAGGACCAGCCGGACTGACTGCCGGGATATATAGTTCCAGGGCAAAACTGAAAACACTGGTCCTGAATGAAGGAACCGCCGGAGGGCAATTGGTTTTGACCCATGAGATCGCAAACTACCCGGGAATTGAATCGACCAGTGGCTATATGCTGGGCAGCACAATGGCCAGGCAGGCTAAAAACTTTGGATGTTCAATCAGATCGAATGTCAGAATAAGCAGTTTGAATTTAAATGATGATATCAAACAGGTAGAAGTAAATGAGAAAGACCTGTACACTGCCGATGCTGTAATTCTCTCACCAGGTGGAAGATCGAGAACCCTTGGTGTTCCGGGAGAAGCTGAATTAAAGGGCAGAGGCATTTCATATTGTGCCACCTGTGATGGTGATTTTTTCCAGGATAAGAATATTATAGTTGTGGGTGGAGGTAATTCTGCCCTGGAGGAGGCCGTTTCACTGACAAAGTATGCAAGTAAGGTTACCATCGTTCATCAATTTGATCATTTCCAGGCTTTCCCCCACGCTATTGTTGAAGCAGAACAGAATGAGAAAATCGATTTTGTATTGAACTCAAAGATCATCGAATTCATTGGGGAAGATCGATTAAAGGGAGTAAAGATAGAAAATACAGTAACGGGAATAACCGAGGAAAGGGAAATTGATGGCGTATTTATCTTTATCGGATATGTCCCCAATACGGAGTTTCTGGAAGGAAAAGTAACCCTGAATGAATGGGGTGAAATAAAGATTACTGAAGAACTTCAGACTAATATTCACGGTGTATATGCAGCAGGAGATTGTATCCCCAAAAAAGTGCGGCAGGTGACCACGGCAGTATCCGATGGAACCATAGCAGCATTAAGTGCAGCGGATTATATACACCATAAGAAGAGAGATTTGGTGGTAAGTTAGGTTTTTTTGGTCCATGTCCCTGATTCACAGGAACTGGACCTTTTTTTTCCGATAAAGACCTATTTTTTACATCCTTAATACGCTGGCCAGAGAAATCAACCGGACAATAAGGTATATTTTTAAAATATTGCTTTGAAAAGCAAATTGATTATCCCAATTTAGAACCTCATTAAGAAAAGTACAATTCATATGTTGGTATTTACGCCCATTCGTCAATAGTTGCGACGGGATAAGGTTTTGATCCCGGACCTGCCTTTTTTCGGTTTTTCTTCAAAATCTTATAATTGCAAAACATATGAATAAAACTTCCTCAAATAATAGATTAAAACAATTTATTTCTGATTTCAGAACTGCCGTATTAGGACTGGAAAAGGACTTTGTCAGCGGAAGCATTGAGCGGGCAATATTCATGTTGTCAGTTCCTATGATATTGGAGATGATGATGGAATCGCTCTTTGCCGTGGTCGATGTATTTTTTGTTGGCAAACTAGGTGTTGATGCAATAGCAACGGTGGGATTAACGGAAGCCATCATAATGATCGTTTATTCCATATGTGTAGGTTTAAGCATGGGCGTTACAGCCATGGTTTCAAGGCGGGTAGGTGAAAAAAAACATAAGGATGCATCGGATGTAGCATATCAGGGAATCCTGATCGGTGTATTTCTCGCTTTTATTATTGGAATTATCGGATTTGTTTATGCAAAGGACCTGCTTCATCTGATGGGGGCTTCTGATGAACTGATCAGCCAGGGTTACGGGTATACACAGGTATTGATTGGTGGGAACGTGACCATCATGTTGTTATTCATTCTGAACGCAGTATTCCGGGGGGCTGGTGATGCATCCATTGCCATGCGGGCTTTATGGGTCTCCAATGGATTGAATCTTATCCTTGATCCCCTGTTCATCTTCGGAATCGGGTCCTGGGAGGGATTTGGCGTACAGGGAGCGGCCATTGCAACTACTATAGGAAGAAGTGTGGGGGTTGGATATCAGTTGTATATTTTATTCAATGGTAAAAGTGTTATTAAACTGATCAGGACCAATATGGTATTCAGGTTTAAGATCATGCAACGCCTGATCAAAGTATCCCTGGGCGGTATGGGACAATACCTGATCAGCACAGCCAGTTGGATATTCCTGGTCAGGATAATATCTTATTTTGGTAGTGATGCAGTAGCCGGGTATACCATTTCAATTCGGATTATAATATTCACCATTTTACCTTCATGGGGCATATCCAACGCGGCGGCAACGCTTGTGGGGCAGAACCTTGGGGCCAGCCAGCCTGAAAGGGCAGAAAAATCGGTGTGGAAATGCGCTTTTTATAATATGGTATTCCTGTTTATCATCTCTGTCGTTTTCTTTATTTTTGCTGAATTTCTGGTGGGTATTTTCAATGCAGAAGGTGAAGTTCTAAGAAATGGGGTGATTGCACTTAGGTATATTTGTACAGGATACCTTTTCTTCGCTTATGGCATGGTTGTCAGTCAGGCTTTTAACGGGGCGGGTGATACCAGAACACCCACGATTGTAAATTTCTTTAGTTACTGGATGTTACAGATCCCATTGGCTTATATACTGGCCATGTATACAGAATTTGAAATAAAAGGGATATATATTGCGATATTAGCCGCTGAGATCTTTCTTGCCATCGCAGTAGTGCTTATATTTCGAAGGGGTAAATGGAAACTGGTTAAAGTATAGATCATATGTCATTCATATTAAAAATTCCTTTTTCAAATTTATTTCAGCCGGTCACCATGCTCACACTCCTGATGGTCTTTGCCTCCTGTAATATTTCTGAAAAAAAGCGGAATACATTTTATATCCGCGCAAATGAATCTCTTGATAAAGGAGATTATGAACAGGCGATAAAGGATTACGATGAAGCTGTTCAAATAGATCCAAAATTCGCATCAGGGTGGAATAATATGGGGATAGCTCATTTTGAATTAGGCCAATATGCTGACGCAATTGCTTCCTATAATAATGCCATTCTTGCTGATCCGG
>CBDUBA010000220.1:0-4802 GCA_965365275.1 uncultured Cyclobacteriaceae bacterium
GATATTCTTATTTTTTCTTATATTGTATAAAGGTAAGTATTCATTTGAGAGGCATTAATTTTTAGCACTTCCACAATGCAAAATAGACGGTTAGCTGCGATCATGTTTTCTGACATTGTTGGATATAACTCTTTGTTAAATAAAAACGAAAGTAAAGCGTTTGATGCGCTCAACAAAAGCCGGCGGATCCATAGAAAACTTATCAAAAAATACAATGGTCGATGGCTTAAAGAAATGGAAGGGGGTTTTCTGGCCAGTTTTTCCTCAAACATGGATGCTGTTATGTGTGCCATTTCCATCCACAGGGCAGCTGAAGAACTGGATATTCTTGTACGTATCGGTATTCATCAGGGAGATGTGATTTTTGAGAGAAATGATGCTTTGGGTGACGGTGTGAACATTGCTTCCAGAATTCGTGGAAAAACTGAAAAAAATGAAATTGTAATATCAGATACTGTATTTAAAGACATAAAAAACAAGGAAGGATTGGATATCGAGTTCCTTGGTGAGCAAGTTTTAAAAGGAGTATCGAATCCCACAGGCATATATAAAGTAGTTCTTAAAGATGAGAGCCTTTTGGATTTTTCAATAGATACTGGCGAACTGGTTCAGCCGTTTGGATATAAAAGGACAACGATCATTTTTGGGATATTGATTATAGCCGCGCTAGCATACACTGTTTATTTCTTCTTACCTAAATTCAGTCAATCCACTTCTGATTTTGGAAATTCAGTCCTTATCCTTCCCTTTAACAATTATCTGGGAACGGATACTCTGGATTATTTTGTTGCAGGAATGCATGATGCACTTATAGGAGATATTGGAAAGATCAGTGCTCTTCATGTGAAATCAAAGACAACATCAAATGCTTATAGAAACATGGATAAATCCATTCCTGAAATTGCAGATGAATTAGGAGTTAATACATTTGTTGAGGCCGCTGTGCTCTGTATGGGCGATAGTGTTTGCCTTCGGGTAAGATTGTTCGATGAGCATGAAAATGAAATCTGGATTCAGGATTTCAAGGCAGAAAAAAGTCAAATACTCAATATGTATGCCACGGTGACAAAAGGAATTTCCGGCCAGATAGGTGCGCTGCTAACTCCGGAAGAAGAACAACAACTAGCCAAATCAAGGATAGTAGATCTCGAGGTTTACGATACCTATCTGAAGAGTCACGAATATTGGGATGATTTTAGTTTGGAATCCCTGAATAAGGGAAAGGAATATTTGAACAGAGCCATCGAGAGGGATCCTGATTGGGCACCTCTATATGCCGGTCTGGCAAAAGTCTGGATGGGAATCAATCAAATGGGATTTGAATCTCCGGAGATAGCCATTCCAAAGATCTATGAAAACATTAATAAAGCACTTGAATTAGATCCGGATCATGCGGATGCACATTTTTTAAACGCCATGATGACTTACCTGGTAGAATGGGATTGGAAGAAAGGTGAAAAGGAGTTTCTGAAAGCCATAGCCATTAATCCAAATGACGCCTATTCAAGAATATATTATGCACAATTATTATACATATTGCACAGATCCGATGAGGCTGAGATACAGGCGAGGTTGGCCTATGAACTGGATCCCTTAAACCCCATAATCCTGGTAACCTATGCTTTTGCGTTACAATGTGCCGGAGATTATGATAACGCATTGATTCACGCTGAAAAGGCATTTAGTATTGATCCGGGAGGCTTTTTGGCCAATAATGGTGTTCAAGGGGCTGCTTTCTATTGTAAGCAATACGATAGATTAATTGAAGCCGACATTCTAGCTCTGAAAATCTTTTTTGGAGACCAGATCGATGAGGAAACCTACAAAGAGATTGGTCAGATCTACGAGGAAAGGGGATATTTTGCGGCTTATGAAAGAATATTGACCTTTTATGAAGAGTTATATATCAATGGTTTTCTGAATCCGGGTGTTATGGCAATTTTATATATCACTGGAAACCAGCAGGAAAAGGCCATGGATTGTCTGGAAAAAGGATATGAATTGCATGATCCTCAAATGCCATATATAGCCTCCGGTGGATACCCATTTGATTCATTGTTTAACAACCCTCGATTTATTGCCATATTGGATAAGATGAATCTTCCTCACCCGATACACTGATTAAAATGTCGTCACACAAAAAGTTCTCGCTGGAATCATGTTTTCCAATATTCCCTGTTTAAATAATCCATGTAGGATGAAATTAAGGCAAGGTTTTTCAGGTTCCCCGTAATAACAGGAATATCCGGAAATCTTTATTCAGGAACTATCTATGGGATTTTTATTAGATGAGGATTACGGTCTCCTTGATCCTCCTTTTTTGCATCACAGATTATTAAAATGATTGTCATTTTTACAATTTTAATTGCTGAAGACCTTCGTTAACTGAAGTTACGTCTCGATAACCCAGTTCTTTACGTGCTTTAGAATCATTTATCGTAAATTCAGTACCCATTAAATGTACTATTAAAGTTGAGATTGGGGGATCACCTTTTAGGTTGAAGGTATTCCATATGAACTCCATAATCCTTGCCATAATCATGGCCAGATTTTTTGGCAATCGCATGTTCCCCATTTTCATTCCGTATCCTTTTATTAACTCGCGCATAAAGATTCTGACCTTTACTTTTTCCTCGTCAGAAACAAGATATATACCCCTGGCGTGATCACTTTTAATCGATTTGAGAATTGCCGCATTCAGGTTGTCGACATGACAGGTAGCCAGATGGTGATCTGGATCTCCAATTGTTGGGAAGCCAATTTTTTCAATAGTACTTCTAAATTCCTCCATTATTCGCATGCCCGGTCCCCATATTACGGGTGGCCTCAATATGATAATCTGAATTTTATCCTTTCTCTTTAGTAATTCCTTCTCAGCTAATAATTTTGATTCCAGATAATTGCTTTCTATTCTGTTTTGGGGTTGATAATCCTCTGTGATGCCGTTTAATGGATTCCCGTCCAATGCCACAGCCGCAGCACTTATGTAAATAAATTTCTTTACATCTGCTTGTATGGAATAGTCTAGCAACTTTTTAGTCCCTTTTACATTGATTTGGAGAAAATCATCAAACTTGCCTACAAACCTGATCAATGCCCCGCAGTGGACTACAACATCAACATCTCTTAAAATCTTATTGAATTCTTCAATTTTTCTCAGATCTCCCTTTACGGGGATAACTTTCAATTCTCTTAGAACTTTAATGGCCTGATCATTTCTTACCAGGCCAAATACTTCATGATTCTCCGTGATAAGCAGTTTTATGATCGATTTTCCTACCAGTCCTGAGGCGCCTGTAACAAAAATCTTCATATCTTTTTTCTAAAAATTTTACTTCAACATGAAAAAAAAGTATTCCATCCACTCGTTCTATTTGATTTTCATCTTTCCGAGTCTTTCACCCACCAGCAGATGCTCGTACGAATCGCTACCCTCCTCCCTTGGGGCCTCAAGTGTGAATTCCACCTTGTTCTGGAATATCATGATGAAATCTGAACCACCGAAGGCAAAATATCCAAGCATATCACCTTTTTCTACCTGAACACCCGGTTTAACATTATCTTCAAAATTTACGGAACCCACAGAGGCCATTCCTATGGGTAGCAATGCAACCAGCCCATACTCACTGGCATCGAGAATTACACAACCTCTTGTTTCTACCGTTTGCCATCCCACATCGGAAGGATCAAATGCATATCTGTTATTTTCTTTATCCCAGGTTATGGATCCACCTGTAGGATTCGTGCCCTGGATTATTCGAGCCTCTTTTATTATCCCCCCAAGCGGGAAATGATACCGGTGATAATCATAAACGTTTAAAAATGAATGTGTAAATGTTCCATTCGCGAATGCATCCTTATATGCACTGTTTTGGCCAATCAGGTTTTTTATTGATTTCAGAGTGGAGGACTTTACAGGAATCCCTGAATCGGCTATTATATTCGAACTGCTATCGATGGGCCAGGATCCCATTGGCTTGGAATCTGCAAATGAAACAACAACAGAATTGTCCCCGGGTGATGCAATAGGTCTTTGATCTGGGGAAGACAGGTATCGGGCAAAGAATTGATTAAAGGTCTTCCAGTTTGATCCATCTTCATACCAGCCATTCTGTAAACCGAATGCGGGATCATTCATAGCCATTTGATAGTGTTCGGTATTCCAGGATTCTTCTGTATCCAAATATTGGCCCCAGGATTTGCTGAAAGTAATCAACCAGGATGCCAGTGGATCAGCATATTGTAGTGTGTTTCTATAGTATCCTTTCCCTTCCAGTTCAGGTAAAGGTTGATCCAGGAGAAAGTGAAAGTACAGCAGGCCTTGAAACATATTACTGAAAATATCCGCATACTCTGGTTTTTGGATAACCGTCCAGGGCATTGCGGTTTCACAATACGTAACAAAATCATAGTATTCTTCCAGATTCTGAACCGGATTGGTTTGTTTATCCGGATTCATATGCATGGCTTTTTCCAAAGAGGATTCAAGCATTGTTTTAACCTCCGGATTATTATGAAGGATTTCAATCAACGCTTTAGTAGCGGTGCCGTATTCCTTAGTTTCTACAGATTTTTTTTCAGTACAAGCCGTTAGAAAAACCAGTAGAAGGATAAATGTAAGATATAAGGGAAATCGGGTTAATTTGTACATGATCTTTGGGTTATGTTGTTTTCAAGTCGACGCTTTATTCAATTTCATACATGTATTTTATGTCGTTTTATTGGCTTTCAATTCAGCATTAATTACACTGAATATGAAGGTCAGAATCATATACTGATATTATGAAATTATTTGTAAAAAA
>CBDUBA010000221.1:0-4748 GCA_965365275.1 uncultured Cyclobacteriaceae bacterium
ATGAAGGCTTACATGAGAAACAAGTTCGAATATCTAGGCATTAAATCCCCTGAACGCAGGGAATTAGGCAAACCTTTTTTGACAAAACATAAACTTCCCCCAACTGAGCAGATTTGGAGTATTATTCAGGAGTTATGGAACCAACCTGAAAGGGAATTCCAGTATTTCGCGATGGACCTTATAGCAAAATACAAAAGATCTGTTAGTAATGATTGGATAGAGTATTACGAAAATCTCATCATCAGTAAATCCTGGTGGGATACGGTGGATTTCGTTGCGGCAACGCTTGTCGGTCATTATTTCACAATATTTCCTGGTATGATAGAAAGTGTGACAAAACGTTGGATGGGATCCGGAAATATCTGGCTGCAACGCACATGTTTGATCTTTCAGTTAAAATATAAGGATGATGTGAATACCGAATTACTATCATCATTTATCAAAGAACTTAATGTTTCTAAGGAGTTTTTTATTGCCAAAGCCATTGGCTGGTCATTAAGGGAATACTCTAAAAGAAATCCATCCTGGGTGCTTAACTTCGTTCAAAATAATGCCCTTCAACCCTTGAGCAGAAGAGAAGCGATACGTTTGATAGTGAATGAGGATAATCTTTAGATCTGATTAATTAGATTTGCAATCCAATTGTGTAAGGAGAATTGACTGATGCGAATTGCCGTAATACTTGTTTTAATATTTTTTTTTCTTTCTGGCAATTTATGCGCACAACGCATAGAGGTTATAGATAATCGCACCGGGGAAAGCATTGAAAATGTGGTTATCTATAATCTGGAGTTAAGCAAATCAGTTCAAACCAATGTACAGGGTATTGCTGACTTGTCAGTTTTTATTGAGGCAGATATCTTGAATTTTCAGCATCCATCCTATCATGATAAAATTATTGCATATGCTGATATTTCGGAAACCGGATACGTAATCGAACTTGAAGAGAGAATAATAAAGATTGATGAAGTTATCATATCCGCCAGCAAATGGGAACAGAATCCAGAACTCATTCCAAATTCCGTTGTAAGTATTAATTCAAAAAGTATAGATTTCAATAATCCGCCAACTACTGCAGATATGCTTGATCAGTCAGGTCAAGTATTTATGCAAAAAAGCCAACTAGGTGGAGGAAGTCCAATGATCCGGGGATTCGCCGCCAATAAATTATTGATCGTTGTTGATGGCGTCAGGATGAACAATGCCATATATAGAAGTGGCAATCTACAGAATGTAATTGGCATTGATGTGAACGCGATTAATGAGGCAGAAGTTCTGTTTGGACCAGGTTCAGTTATGTATGGTAGTGATGCCCTGGGAGGTGTTATGGACTTTCATACTAAAGCTCCGGAACTTAACGGAGAGGGTCAATTAGGTTTCAGAGGAAATGCCTTTCTAAGATATGCTACAGCAGCACGTGAGAAAACTGCTCATGTTGATTTTTCTGTGGGTGGGAAAAAGTTTGGATCTTTTACCAGCTTCTCAATCACTGATTTCGATGATTTGATCACGGGAAATAAGAGAACTTCTGAACATCCCGATTATGGTAAAAGGACGGAATTTGTAGAAAGAATAGATGACAAGGATTCTATTGTCAATAATAGAAATAAGAATCTTCAGAAATTTTCAGGTTACCAGCAGTTCAATATACTACAGAAGTTCCGGTTTCGGCCTAATGATTACCTGGACCTGGATTATGGATTTTATTTTACAAATACTTCGGATATCCCAAGATATGACAGGTTAACGCTATATGATCAAGACAGCTTACCGGAGAATACAGTTTGGAATTATGGCCCGCAAAAATGGATCATGAACCGGTTAGGAGCCAGGATCTATAAATCGAATAAGGCCTATAGTGAAGCCAGGATAATACTATCTCATCAATACGTTAATGAAAGCCGAATCGACCGAAAATATAGGGACCCCTTCCTCAGAACCCGGTCTGAAAAAGTAAATGTTGTTAATTTCAATGCTGATTTTGACAAAACCATCAATGACAGGCACCAATTGTTTTATGGTCTTGATTTTTCTTTCAATAAGGTAGTCTCAGAAGCTGAGAAGGAAAATATAGATACGGGAGAGATATCAACCACCTCAACCAGATATCCTGATGGCGGAAGTAATTATGGATTCTTAGCTGCTTATATAAATTATCTTTGGATTATCAATAGAAAACACAACTTAAACGCCGGATTAAGGTATACCAATACCCGGCTTCATGCCAAAATTAATGAAGAGGGTGATCCCGGATTTGAATATGATGACTTCAAGAACCAGAACAGTGCTGTGAATGGTAGCCTGGGTTGGGTTTATCGCATCAATGGGAAATCGAAGATTGACTTAATTGTTTCATCCGGGTTCAGAGCTCCTAATATAGATGATATGGGTAAGTTATTCGATTCCGAACCCGGTTATGTAATAGTCCCAAATAAGGATTTGAAACCGGAATACATCTATAATGTGGAAATGGGCATCACTCAGAAGGCAGGTTCAAATCTTGAATTTCACATAGCCGGCTTCTATACCTGGATGGTAGATGCCATGGTAAGAAGGGATTTTTCTTTTAACGGTATGGATTCTATTTTCTATGATGGTGAAATTAGAAAAACTCAGGCACTGGTAAATACAGGACGTGCTGACATATATGGATTGACATTTTCATTCAGGGGGGATATTATTTCAAATCTTGGGATATTCTCTTCTCTGAACTATACCAATGGCAGGGATGTAATAGAGGATGTTCCATTACGCCATACAGCTCCACTGTTTGGTCAATCCTCGATTTACTATAAATTAAAAAATCTTTTTCTCGAGTTTAATTTTAGCTATAGTGGTAAGAAGTCCTATGAAGATCTGGCCCCTTCTGAACAAAACAAAATATATCTTTATACACCGGATGGAGCATTATCCTGGTTTGCATTAAACCTGATGTCTTCATATGAATTAAAAAACAGGTTTATTTTTAATTTTGGGATTGAGAATATCCTGAATAAACATTATAGAACCTATAGCTCCGGAATAAGTGCCCCGGGACGTAACTTTATTCTTGGAATGCGAGTAAAATTGTAATAAATTACGCTCTTCAAAATAAAATATATGTATATAGCGATCTCAGGAAATATTGGATCAGGTAAAACTACGCTCGCCGAAAAACTGGGGAAATACTACAATTGGGAAGTAGAATATGAAGTGGTCGAAACAAATCCTTATCTTCCGGATTTTTATGCTGATATGAGTACCTGGTCCTTCCACACACAAATATTTTTTCTTAACACACGGTTCAGACAAAATCAGACTATTCAAAAGAAAAGTAAGAATATTATTCAGGACCGGACTATATATGAAGATGCTTATGTCTTTGCAAAAAATTTAAACCAAAATGGATTTCTGGCTGATCGGGAATATGAAACATACCTCGGTTTGTACAAATCTATGTCTCAATTTATTAAACCCCCGGACTTGTTGATCTATCTAAAGGCTGATATACCAAAACTCGTTGAGAGGATCCATAACAGAGGTCGAGTGTATGAAAATCTGATAAGAATCGATTATTTGAGAGATCTTAATGCTTTATATGAAGACTGGATCAGTCAATATCAGGACAGCAAATTGCTTTCAATAAATGTAAACGATCTTAGTTTTGACAGGAAGGCGGAAGACCTTGCTTATATTGTGAACCTTATTGAGTCAGAAATTCATGGTCTTTTCAGCTAAGCAGAATTATTATTAACCAGTTTATTGGATTATTCACACTTCATGAAAAATCCTGAAATATCAGTCATTCTACCTTTTAGGAACGCATCAAACACGCTTCAGAGAGCTATTGAAAGTATCCTGAACCAGACTTTCAAAAATTTCGAACTCATTTTGATAAATGATGGGTCAGATGATCATCCTATTGATATATTATCAAAGTATGATGATCCAAGGATAAAAACAATTCATCTGCCTACAAGTGGGATTGTGTTTTCACTAAACCAAGGGATTAATATTTCCCGTGGACAATTTATAGCGAGAATGGATGCGGATGATTACGCTTATCCGGATAGACTGGAATTACAGCGTCAATTTTTAAAAGAAAACAGGGAAATTGGAGTAGTATCCGGGACTGTTACATATTCTGGTGATCGAAACAAGAAAATGGGATATGCGCTATATGTCGACTGGATAAATTCATTAAAAACATCGGATCAGATTTATTTAAACAGATTTGTCGAATCACCCATATGCCATCCAAGTGTAATGATTAGGAGGAATCTATTTGATGAATATGGATTATACAAAGTTGGTGGCTTTCCAGAAGATTATGAACTTTGGCTTAGGTTTATGGATCAGGGTGTTCAATTTTCTAAGGTAGATGCAGTTATTCTTGATTGGTATGATGATGAACAAAGGCTTTCAAGAAATCACATGAATTATGATTCTTCGGCATTTTTTGAGATTAAGACCAAGTATTTCTTTAGATGGTACCAAAAAACATTTGAATTCAATCCACGCCCGATATTGATATGGGGCACAGGTAAATCGGTGATTGAAAAATCAAAATATCTGGAGAATTACAATCTGGAAGTTGTTGGGTATGTTGATGTAATAAGAAAGAAAGACCACAATATAGAAGGCAAACCTGTATTTTTTTATGAAGATATTCCTGAAGGCGTATTTCTACTATCTTATGTCAGTGACAGAAAAGGGAGGCAACTGATACATGAATTTCTGATAAAAAATAATTATGAGGAGGGTAAAGA
>CBDUBA010000222.1:0-4745 GCA_965365275.1 uncultured Cyclobacteriaceae bacterium
GCACATTCTCCTCCTTTTACTTTATCATCAGCAGATATTCTTCACAAGTATTCTGTCCTTATTATTTGAGAGACTTTGATTGCATTGCCGTCTGATCACAGGTGACCGGCCGGTTATACCATTATGTGTAATTAAGAACTTTCAAATTGAAAAAATATTTTCTAATACTATTCTTCCTAATACCAGGGTGGCTAATATCTGCCCAGGGGCAGTCTGTACATGGTATTGTCTCTGAATTCAACGATAGCCAGGAGCCAGTACCCCTCTCCTTCGTAAATATTTATTGGAGCGGAACGCAACATGGTACCGTGACAGATGAAAACGGAGAATTTACCATTACCCGGCATGGAGATGGAGACCATCATCTGGTATTCAGCTTTGTGGGTTATGCCAACGATACCCTGCTTGTAACGGCAGGTCAAACGGAAGTAAATATAGTCTTAACTTCCAGTGAAGCGCTTGATGAGGTAACCATAGCCAAACGTTTTGGAGGTTCATATATCTCCAAACTTAAGCCGATTAAAACCGAGTTCATAACTGAAGCAGGCCTGCAGAAGCTGCCCTGTTGTAATCTCTCTGAAAGCTTTGAGAACTCGGCCACCATTGATGTGGGCTATTCGGATGCAGTTACCGGTGCTAAACATATCAAGATGCTTGGACTTGCAGGCAAATACAGCCAGATGATGTTTGAGAATATACCCTATCTCAGGGGACTCGAATCTGCATTCGGACTGAACTATGTTCCGGGTCCCTGGATGGAATCAATCCAGATCTCCAAGGGAGCTGCAGCGGTAATTAATGGATATGAATCCACAACGGGCCAGATCAACATCGAATATAAGAAGCCTGAAAATTCTGATCCATTATTTATAAACCTGTTTGCCAACTCTATTGGCCGCTTTGAAGCAAATGTAACGGCCGCCATACCTGTAGGTGAAAAATGGAGTACCATGTTGCTGGCACATGGCTCAACCATGCAAAATAGAATTGACCGCAATAAGGATGGGTTCCTGGATATCCCCCTGAACCGGCAGCTGAATTTCCTTAATCGCTGGAAATACAATCCCGAGGGAAATGTCAGGATGCAGTTCGGCATCTCCATTTTGGATGAGTTGCGTGAAGGTGGCCAGATGGAATTTGACTATGACAGGGACCAGGGTGGTTCTGAATATTACGGTATAAATATAGCAACCCGTAAATACCAGGGATTTGGAAAGATCGGTTTTCTTTTCCCTGAAAAGCCATTTAAAAGCATTGGTTTCCAGACCCAGGCAACCTGGTATTCCCAGGAAAGCCTCTATGGAATGAACAGCTATGTGGGTGAACAGCTGAGCTATTATGCAAATCTGATATACCAGAGCATTATCTCAAATACCAATCACATCATCAATTTTGGAGCGAGTTTTCAATACGATGATTACCAGGAAAGATTTAATAACGTGATGTTTAACCGTACGGAAATTATTCCTGGAATTTTCGGTCAATATACCTATACATATCCTGAAAAGTTAAATGGAATAGCAGGCTTCAGGGCTGATTATAATTCGGTGTACGGACTCCTGCTGACACCACGTATCCATCTTCGGTACAATCTTGACCGGCAAACTGCCCTGCGTGCCTCTGCTGGCAAGGGCTATCGTTCAGCCAGTATACTGGCCGAAAATACGGGTGTTCTTGCAAGTTCCCGTGTGTTGCATTTCGAGGAGGATTTCGATATGGAAAAAGCCTGGAATTATGGGTTGAATATCACCCGTGGATTCCCATTGGCCGCCGGTCGGGAGATAAATGCCTCTGTGGATTTTTACAGGACTGATTTTCAGAACCAGGTAGTGGTTGACTTGGACCGTGACCCGGGGTCGGTTTATTTTTATAACCTGGATGGAAAGAGCTATGCCAATAGCTTCCAGGCTGAAGTAAGTCTTGAACCTGTCGAACGTTTCGACATCACCCTGGCGTATCGCTATAGCGATGTCAAAAGCACGATCAACGGAGAGTTATCAGAGGTGCCGCTTACGACCCGTTACAAAGGCTTGCTCACCCTTTCCTATGCCACCCCTTTCAGGAAATGGGCTTTTGATTTTACAGGCCAGTTGAATGGCCAGAGCCGCCTGCCGGATACACGGATGAATCCTCCTGAATACCAGCTCGAAGAATTTTCTCCCCAGTATATGGTAATCCATGCACAGGTGAGTAAGCGGTTTAAATGGTTCGAGATATATGTTGGCGGAGAAAATCTGACTGATTTCAGGCAGGAAAATCCCATACTGGCTCCCGAAGACCCTTTTGGTCAATATTTTGATGCTTCCATGGTATGGGGCCCTCTATTGGGCAGAAGATTTTATGCCGGGATAAGATATACTTTGAAATAATGTAAATTTGATAATTATGAGAAAAACAGGAATATTTTTATTGATGGTGCTATTGGCTGCCGGCCTTTACGCAGCAGATGGCAAATTTGATACGATTATGATCAAAACTTCATCTCAATGCGACGAATGCAAAGAAACAATAGAGGAAGCCCTGGCCTTTGAGAAGGGAGTCAAGACAAGTGATCTGGACGTCGAAACTAGGATTTTAACGGTGACCTATAAAAAAAGCAAAACTTCTCCGGAAAAAATCAGAAAAGCAATTTCAAAAGTTGGTTACGATGCTGATGATGTTGCTGCCGATCCAAAGGCATATTCTAAGCTGGATGCCTGTTGTAAAAAACCGGATGACCCGAATGCTGCTCCACATAAGCACCATTAAAAATAGACAGCCTGAGAATTTAAATATATGACACCTACCAAACTACATATAAAAAACATGGTTTGTAACAGGTGCATAAAGGTAGTACGGGAGGAACTTACGGACCTTGGATTTACAATTGAGTCTATAGAATTAGGAGAGGTTAAACTCAATGAGCAGCTTAGCGAAAAGGATGCAGGTGAAATCAGACAGGTCCTTGCAGATAACGGTTTTGAGCTGATCGACGATAAAAAGAGCTGGATTATTAACAGGATCAAAACCTTGATCATAGAGTATATCCACCATGACAGGGAAAAACCGGATTATCTGAATCTTTCTGACTTCCTGGCACGTGAGACAGATTATGATTATTCCTATCTAAGCAATCTATATTCATCTGTTGAAGGGCAAACGATAGAGCATTTCTTGATCCTGCAGAAAGTTGAAAAAGTTAAGGAACTACTTGTTTATGATGAGATGACTTTGAATGAAATTTCATATCAGCTGGGATATAGCAGTGTTCAACATCTTTCTCTTCAATTTAAGAAAGTAACCGGGCTTACCCCTTCCCACTTTAAAAAGATAAAAAAGAAGAAACGCAAATCGCTGGATCAGATCTGAATCAAAAAAAGATATAAATGTTTCCAAAAATTATGTAACACGACATCAGATAAATAGTATTTAATTTGCAATAATGTTAGAAATGAAATGATCAAATTAATCAGTCATATCATATTATCGGGGTTAATCCTGTTATCTGTAACAGGTCTGACCGTTAACTTACATTACTGCCAGGATGCTTTATACGATATTGCACTGAATTCACCTGCAGAAAGCTGTTATGAAAATGGAGCTCATGAAAATTGTTGCCATCTTGATTCAGACATGGAAAACTCAAATCATTGCGATGATGAAACCGTAAAAGTTGAATCAACAGATGATTTTTTTGTATCATCATTTTCATATGATTTTGAGAATGTCCACCAAATTGATTTACTAACTGCTATTCATATCTTATCAGAAAATCAGCAAACCGCTAATAAAATTGAAAGCGAGGTGCTTAATTTAAAAAAACCACCCACTACACCTGAAGTAGTGCTTTCCCATATCCAGTCTTTCCTTATCTAATATATCGTTCGGGGCAAAATACATCCTGGCAGAATGCCGTGATGTACGATGATCAATATCCATCTCAAATGCCCATTCTCCCTGTTATCATTCACAGATTTTTAGTAAGTCGAATATTAGTTAACAGACGTATTTATGTTAAACAAATTCATCAGATTCTTTCTGGAGAACAAGCTGGTGACCTTTCTGTTACTATTTATTTTTATAGCATGGGGGATTGTTACTGCACCTTTTAACTGGGAAACGGGGATTTTCCCTCGCGACCCTGTGCCCGTAGATGCCATCCCAGACATTGGTGAAAATCAACAGATTGTTTATACTGAGTGGCCAGGCAGGTCTCCTCAGGATATAGAAGATCAGATATCTTATCCCCTGACAACTGCACTTCTTGGTATTCCTGGAGTGAAAGATATTAGAAGCAATTCCATATTCGGTTTTTCCAGTATTTACGTCATATTTGAAGAAGATATTGAGTTTTACTGGAGTCGTACCCGCATTCTGGAAAAACTCAACTCTCTACCCTCCGGCACACTCCCTGAAGATGTAACTCCTGCCCTGGGTCCTGATGCCACCGCACTTGGGCAGATATATTGGTATACGCTTGAAGGCAGGGATAAGGAGGGCAATCCGGCCGGAGGATGGGATCCTCATGAACTAAGGACCATACAGGATTATTATGTGCGGTACGCCCTGACATCAGCCAAGGGCATTGCAGAGGTTGCCTCAATTGGTGGTTTTGTTAAAGAATACCAGGTTGATATTGATCCCAATGCCATGCGGGCCCATGGTGTTACCGTCTCCCAGATTATGGAAGCAGTTAAAAAGAGCAATCTCGACATTGGAGCCAGGACCATTGAATTTAACAGGGTAGAATACCTGGTCAGAGCACT
>CBDUBA010000223.1:0-4743 GCA_965365275.1 uncultured Cyclobacteriaceae bacterium
ATTCATATATTATTGATCATTTAATAATAATATATGCTTGGTGGAATTGTACCCTCCAATTATAGCCTCAGGTAGAATTGTGCTACTAGTAATCTGGACAATATGTAATTCAATTTATTTACGAACAATACGCTTGAAGGCATAGGTTTTTTTACCATTCACGATGAGAAGGTATAATTCATCATTCAGATTTCCGGAATCGTAGGTCCATGAGTATTGCTTATCAGCTTTTACATTTCCCCTGTACAACATTTTTACTTTTGATCCGGTAAAGGAATAGAGGTCAACGGTTACATGGTCATCTTCTTCTGCTTTAAACAATATTTCAAAAGAACTCCTGAATGGATTGGGGATCGTTTCAAAGACTTCCACATTCGATTTTACAACCCTGGAATTTTCTTCATCATCGCCATTATCCTCATCATTTTCCTCTTCAATCTCAATATCGCAGCCATTAACTATATATTCAGGACCATCATCGATGGCTGCACCCTTTTTCCCTTTATCGTGTGGAACATCAGCCTTAATATCCGCAGTTCCAATATTGCCATGCTCATCAGCCACAGCCAGGTTAATGGTATACACTCTTCCATTACCTCCCCCCTGACGTTCAGATAACAACAGGACGGTTTTGCAGTCTTCTGATATTACAATATCATCCGTTGTATTTCCATCCCCGGTTCCATTCTGAGGCTCATCGCTAGAAACATTATCTATGATAATATCATCTTTGGTGAGAACAGTGCAATTATCTGTTACTGAAACTATATAATCATCGATTTCGAGTTCAAAATGTTTGTGATTGGGTGGCCATTTAGAACTTTTAATGTCCTTTACTTCAATTACCGGGGGTTCTACATCCTTTACTGTTACGGTAAAACTGCAACTAGCAGTATTACCGGATGCATCTACCGCAGTATATGTTACTATGGTTTCTCCCACAGGGAAAAATTCACCACTTTCCAAACCCTCTGTTAATTTCATTTCAACGCCCGGACAATTATCAGTGGGATCATCGATGCTATATTCAACGACCGCTCCACATTTTCCCAGATCGTTATTAACCTCTATGTCTTCCGGGCAGACTACCACAGGATCCTGGGTATCCAGCACTGTGATCGTGAACTCACAAATCGTTTCATTCTCATAATCATCAGTAATGGAGTATTTCTGTATTGTAGTGCCTACGGGGAATTGCTCCCCACTTTCTAATCCTTCGAGCTTCGTGACAGTTACTTCCTCGGAGCAGTCATCTATACCTGTTGGTTCCTCAAAATCAACTATAGCATAACACACTCCATCTTTTGCCTCTGCACTAATATCTTCAGGGCAATCCACTTCCGGAGGCACATTATCCAATATAACCTCTATTTCAACACATTCAACATCCTCTTCCCCATCCACACATCCACCGATGCCTTTCACGGTATAAACAGTGGTCTCAGTAACTGTAACAGATATTGATGTTGTGGACTCATCGTTAATTGGATCACCATCACAATCCCCGTTCGCATACCATGCCCAACCTTCAGCGTCACCCAGATCGCCGGTTATTGAGAGTGTAACCTCTTCATCCAAACAATAGGAGCCCCCGCCGTCTGTTTCTGTTATTTCCGGTAGTTCACAATCATTACCATTCCCCTGGGCATATATCCCTGAAGAAATGAATACCATAATTAGAGATACGAATAGTAAATTACGTTTCATAGCTAATATTTTTTATGTAAAAATTTCTCTAAAGGAAGGTCGGTTGAGTGTTTAATATTAATAATTTAAATGCAATTATCAAATAATTTTAATGTAATTAGCTAATTATTAATACCTTAGGGCGTAATGCTTAAAGCATAATTATAGGATAATTCTGTGTTAAAATAGATAACCTATGAAAATTACGTCTATGATTTTAGTATTATCCTAAGTTGAATATTCCCCTATCCTCACTCGTACCTTAAAGCCTCGGTAGGATTCTTTAGGGCTGCTTTTACTGCCTGGAACATAACGGTAATCAATGCAATGAGTACAACAATTACAGCGCTTAGGATAAAAATCCACCAGGGCAAACTGGTTTTATATGCAAAATTGTCCAGCCATTTTGATATGAAATAATAGGTAAGAGGAGTTGCAATAACAAATGCCAAAGCTACCCACTTTACCACCTCATAGGTTAAAATATAAATTATCTGGCTGACCGTAGATCCCATTACCTTTCTTATACCAATTTCCTTGGTGCGTTGTACTGCCATATACGAGGATAAACCAAAAATTCCCATACAGGCTATAATGATTGAAATTATGGTCAAATAAAAAACAGCCCTGGCCATCCTTATTTCTGATTTATAAAGTTTATCAAATTCCTGATCCAAAAAATAAAATTCAAAAGGGGAGTTGGGAAAGATCTTTTTGTATACCTGATTCACTTCTTCTATGTAATCCCGCAGCTCGGTAGTCTGTATTTTCAAAGAAATTTGTTGTCCATATTCACTAAGTATAATTACCGTGGGGCCAATTTCATGATGTAGTGACCGGTAATGGAAGTTATTACAGACACCTATAACTTCTCCGGGCTGGTTTTCACCGAAAATACTGAAAAATTTTCCATCATATCTATCCCAGTTCAAGGCTTCAAGGCCTGCCTCATTCAAGATATAGGCATCGGTACCAGACCGTTCATAATTCATAACTTTTTCTTTTCCATCAAGCAAATCCATCTCAAGCAAAGAGATCATATGCTTATCGCCACTCAAGACAAACATGGATAATTCTTCATCATCCTGCATCCCCTCCCATACCACGCCATGCCTTCTGTTCATTGTAACTGGATTGAAACTATTGTTGGAGGTAGATTTTACAAAGGATAGTTTTTCCAATTCATTCTTGAGTGCATCAATTTTTGAGTAAAATGATTCTATTTCACTTTTATCTTTTATCTCATTGGTAAATATCCGCACATTCAGAATCTGTTCTTTATTATATCCAAGATTCTTATTTCGGATATAATTCATTTGTTTGGCAAAAACCAATGTGCCAATGATAAATGAAATGGATATTAAAAACTGGATTGTGACCAGGATATTTCTGAAATGTGCTTTCTTTTTTCCATAAAATATCCCCTTTATTACATGTTCGGGCGAGTACCTTGAAAGCATTATGGCAGGATACATCCCTGAAGAGAGGCTTATAAAAAGGATAAGACCTGAGAAAATCAGCAGTAACGTGGGATCCAGGTAGTTAATGACAATAGGCCGTCCTGTCAGATAGTTCAGTAAAGGCATCGCCATACTTGTGAGTGTCAATGCAATGATAAAGGCAATCAGGGTGGCAATAAACGCTTCAAATATAAAATGGGAAATCAATCCATTCCTGTTTGCTCCCAGGATCTTTTTTAAGCCAACCTCACGGCTTCGCATGGGGGCAATGGCGACAGTCAGATTAATATTATTTATAATGGCCAGAATAAGAACGATTAAAGCCAGTGAGGAATAGAGATAAATGTACAAAGAGGGAAATTCCGGCTGGGCATTTCCTCTGACAACCTCAAAATGTACCTTTTTTAAAGGCTGGAGCGTCATTTCCTTGAATTCCCTTTTATCTTCCCCCTGTTCTACATAGAAATTCCGGATTTTTGATTGCAGGTCATCAGTATTGGTTTTATCACCCACCAACAGGTAAGTTTCAAAATTAAAACATCCCCAGCATTCCATATAGTTATAACTGGACATATTCTCATTTATCTTTTCAAAGCGGATTAGAAAATCAAATTGGTGATAGCTATTGAAGGGTGGATCCTCGACAACCCCTGATATATTGTAGGGGATGTCATTCAACAACATAATTTTATTCATGGGATCCGCCTCTGAGAAATATTTATTTGCACTTGTTTCAGTCAGAACTATGGAATTTATATCCTTCAAAACATTATTCTTATTGCCTTTTACCAGCTCATATGAAAACAATTCGAAAAAATTAGAGTCTACAAGGAGTATACCCGTTTCATTCTGTATTTTATCTTCATATTGTATCACTGCTTCCTTCTTATCTATCCGCACAAAACTTTCTATTCCGGGAATATTTTTCATTAGTTCAGGTGCAAGTTGAGCCGGTGTGCCGGCCCAGGCCTGGTCACCTCCTGGTTTGCCTGAAACCAATCGATAAATCCTTGATCGATTCGGGTGAAAATTGTCAAAACTCATTTCATCCCAGATCCAGAACATGATCAAAAGGGATACCATCAGGCCAAAAGCCAAACCCAGAATATTCAGGGTATTGTATACTTTGTTCCTTAGAAAAAAACGCAGGGTGATTTTAATATGATGTAGAAGCATCCTTAAATTGTTTATTAAAAAAATTTGTAAATTCCTTGTCCAAGGACTTTACTTCACAAAGACAATCATCCATCTAGTATAGTTGCAGAAATTCCAGCCAATCCGTAAAATTTTTTTTACATAATTAATTGATCCTTCGTTTTGTCCTTTTATTTGTATAAATCTATGTCACTATACATCGATTTAGCTTTGAACCTCAGGTCGTATACTTGTGGGGAGGTAGCGTGAGAAATTGTAAGCTGTCTTGTAACTGTTATTCAGGTTACACTTTAATCCAGCAACTCCATTCGGTTAATTTTCTTATGTATTGCCTACTGACCTGAGTAAAAATAATTAGTCCTGATATTCTTATAAGATTATGCTTTGTCGTATCAATTCCTGAAACGTCAAGATATTCTTTTCGGAATTAGTTTTGCTGCTG
>CBDUBA010000224.1:0-4736 GCA_965365275.1 uncultured Cyclobacteriaceae bacterium
GAATCAAGCAGATCAGTACTCGTGGCTGCTGAATCAAGCAGATCAGTTCTTGTGGATAAGGAATCTAATGGTGAACTATCTACATTTGCTGAATCTATCGGTATTGAAGATTCAGAAGTAGAATCAGAAATATTAGTAATCTGTAGGGTAGAATCAGCTCTTTCTGCCGGAATTAATGAGGGTTTTGTTATATTTAGGGAATCACTGGCCTGATCTTTGATTAACAGGGAATTAGTTGATGAATTGATGTTATTATCCTGATTTGTTTCAGGAGCATTGTTTTGTCCGAAAGCGTAAGTTATGGTGAACAACAGCAAAATGATCCCGGCAACACGTTTATATTTGTATAAACCCACTTTCAGTTTTATCAAAAAATTTACATTTTTGCGTAAAGTTATCCTAATAACTTTTAACAACCGAAATATTGTGAAAAATATTGTTATTATTCCCTGTTTAGCCTTTTTACTAATAATGGGATCGTTCAAACCGGCTGGCCTAGCACTATATAAGGTTGATAGGGTTGTTATCGATGCGGGACATGGGGGGAAGGATCCAGGAACCCACGGGCTTATCAGCCAGGAGAAAATAGTCGCCTTAAAGATAGCTAAAGAATTAGGCCGTATCATAGAAGAAAACCTCAGCGATGTTGAAGTTATTTACACAAGGACTACGGATGAATTCATAGAGTTGGAGGATCGTGCTATGATAGCCAACAAAAATGATGCAGATGTTTTTATTTCTATTCACTGCAATGCTGTTCCCGGAAATAAGGAAAGAATCTATGGTACCGAAACCTATGTAATGGGAGCCCATGTCGATGAAGGGAACTTCGAAATTGCGAAACGGGAAAATTCCGTGATCCTTATGGAAGATAACTATGAAGAAAGGTATGAGGGATTTGATCCTGAATCGCCTGAGTCGCTGATACTGTTCTCTATATTTCAAAATGCCTACATCGAGAACAGCCTCGACCTTGCTGAAAGGGTGGAGGAACAGTTTGAAAAGCGTGTTGGAAGAAACAGCCGAGGTGTTCGCCAGGCAGGATTCTGGGTATTGTGGCGCACATCCATGCCCAGCGTATTAATAGAAGTGGGTTATTTAAGCAATCCTAAAGAAGAAAAATATTTGAATGATGATTTAGGACAGGTATATTTGGCCTCAGGTATTTACAGGGCTTTAAGGGATTATAAAACAGAAATAGAATCTAACAACTAAATCTACTACGTGCATTTAACTAAAGAATTTAAAATAGGGCTGTTCAGTGTAATTGCCATCACACTTTTATACCTGGGCTTTAATTTCCTGAAGGGGATTGACTTCCTGGCAACTACGAACAAATATTATACGGTATACGAAAATATTGGCGGATTACAGGTATCTAATTCTGTAATCATCAAAGGATTTTCTGTCGGCAGGGTTAGTAATATTACCTATGATCAGCAACGGGGAAACAAAATTGTTGTGGAACTGGATATCAATGGGAATATATTACTGGGTGATTCTACTGTTGCTGTTTTGGTAAGTGAGGGTTTCCTTGGTGGAAAAGCCATTGAATTGAAGATGCCCCCTGTGATACAGAATCCTCTGGAAGGGGGAGATACACTGAGATCTGAAATAGCACTTGATATCTTCGAATCACTGACTGAGCAAACCGGGCCTGTGGCAGATGATATCGGCGCGTTGATAAGAAAGCTAAATGAAGAACTTGAAAGTTTTCATGAAACAGAGTTATTGTTGAGGGAGACCATTAACAAAATCAACTCAAATCTGGACCAAACCTATTTGATGATCAAAGAAAACAGGGAAAACTTCAAGGTAACCATGGAAAACCTCAATGGCCTTACCCTTAATTTAAAAGATGCATCCGCTGAATTAAAACCTCTTTTGTTGAATGCTGATGTTTTCCTCGATTCATTGAATAACCTGGAACTGTCCTCAACCCTTGAAAGCATGTCCCAGTCGATGGATAACCTGAATCTATTATTGAAGAATCTGAATGAAGGGGAGGGATCGATGGGCAAACTGCTGCATGATGATTCATTATACTACTACCTTACAAGGACTGCTGCCGATCTGGACAGTCTGTTTATCGATCTCAGGGAAAATCCTAGCCGTTATGTACAGGTGTCAGTATTCGGCAAGAAGGATAAAACAGAGAAGAATAAGAAAAAAGAGGAGCGGCGGGAAGCCAGGTCCGAGAAAGAATAGCATCCAAATTATCCATATCCTTTTGATTGGAGCAGAAATTTAGGATATATTTAACGGTATGAAAAAAAAGGAAATCAAAGCATTGGTCTCTTTATTGGATGATGACGACCATTCTATTGTAACCCAGATTGAAGAAAAAATCATATCGATGGGGAATAGGATCATACCTCATCTTGAAAGTGAGTGGGAAAGCAGCTTCAATCCAACCGTACAGAGGAAACTGGAAGACCTTATCCACACCCTCCAATTTGATCAGCTAAAAATGAGATTAATTGAATGGAAGGATAAAGGGGCTAAAGACCTTTTAAAAGGGATGTGGCTTGTGGCAACTTATCAGTATCCGGATATAGAATATAAAACTCTGAAAGCTGAGATAGAACAGATTTATCAGGAAGCCTGGCGTGCATTTCGCGATGATATCCATCCGTATGATCAGGTAAAAATACTCAATGGTGTTTTATATTCGGATTATAAATTCAGGGCCAATACCAAGAACTTCCACAGCCCCTCCAATTCAATGATCAATGTCGTACTGGATACAAAACGGGGTAATCCTATATCCTTATGTGTTATCTATATGCTCATAGCCCGTAAACTGAAAATGCCTGTTTATGGTGTAAATCTCCCAAATTTGTTCGTTTGTACCTATAAATCCCAGGATTTACAATTTTACATTAACGCATTTAACCGGGGTCTTCTTTTTTCCAGATCCGACCTTGAGAATTATATTACGAATTTACAGATCACTCCTCTTGATATGTTTTATGAACCATGTTCTCACCTGGATGTCATCAAAAGGGTATTACGTAACCTGATTGTTTCTTACGAGAAACTGGGGGATCATTACAAAGTTGATGAAATGAAGATCCTGCTGAATGAGATTTCAATCGGAGATGACGATAGCACAGGGGCGATATGATGCTCCGGTCAAGCATATAAACTCATCATTTGACACTGTAAATAACCACAAATTCGTCCAAGAGGAAATACTCCAGGACATAATCCCTCGACCCCATATCAAGCTTAATCTGGCCAATAATATTTCCATGAGGTTTCAGATCAAAGGGAGATAGCAACAGGTTTTCTTTAAAAGATAATTTCTGGCGGCCATATATTTTAAAAAGTACCTCTTTGGCTGCCCAGGCTGCGCACAGACTTTTCGGGTTCCTTGGAATGTCATTAAGTTCCTTCAGGTTTAAAAACCTTTTAGATACATGGAATAAGGCTGGTTTAGCCTTTTCAATATCTACTCCACAAGGCTCCTTTTTGTTCAATAATGCAATGGCGTAAGGGAAGGAATGTGATATGGAAATATGCCAGGGGAGGCCTTTAAGATGTGGTTTGTTATTGTCATCTTTAACAGTTCCCTTGAATTTTATTTTAAGTGATTTGCATATCTCGAGAAGTGCTGCCCGGGCACTAAGCCATTCCTTCTTCCTTTTTACATGTTGTATTCTTTTAAATTCAGCCCTTTCCTGCTTTGAAAGATGTACATGATGTTGCAGATAATCTTCATTTTCTTCAATTTTCCACATTCCAAATGTTACATCATCGTTGATATGTTCGATCTTTACAATTGGCATGTTATTATTCCATTGCACCCATTTTGTCACAAAATTATACTAATATTATAAGTTGACCTTGATTTAATGGTTGAAATATGGCTGCTTTTAAAATAGATAGATTTAAAACACTCAAAGGGCACAATGGAGCAGTGTATGCCTGTTCTCTGGGTATGGAAGCAAATACCTTCTATACTTCCGGTAACGACGGAATGATTGTTGAATGGAAGTTGGACGGCGAGGAAAATGGGAAAATGATTGCCAAGGTGTCGAATTCTGTCTATTCCATGATTACAATAAGAGAAACAGGCCATTTGATTGTCGGACATAATTATGAAGGCATACATATCATTGATCTTGATAAAGGTATTGAAACAGGATCTTTGAAGTTGACTGACTCTGCAATCTTCGATTTCAAAAAAGCAGGCAATCACCTGTTCATAGCTACTGGCAAGGGGGAAATAGTTGTAATAGATTTGAGATCGATGGACATAGTACAAAGAATAAAAGCATCTTCTGCAAGTATCAGGTCTCTGGAAATTAAAGATTCATGGTTAATGGCTGGATGCAGTGATAACACAATAAGGATGATTGATATACGATCCTTAAAAGAACAAAAAGCATGGGAAGCACATAAGAACTCAGTTTTTACTTTGAAACTTGATCCTCAGCGTGCAAATCTTTTTAGTGGCAGCAGGGATGCGCATTTGAAGGTATGGAATATTGATAAAGATTTTTCCCAGAAAGATTCCATAGTTGCACACATGTATACAATAAATACAATAGAATTTAATTCTTCAGGATCTCATTTTATTACGGGAAGTATGGATAAAACTATAAAGCTATGGGATGCAGGGCGATTAAAGCTGTTGAAAGTTGTTGATAAAGAACGATTTGGCGGACATCTGTCCTCAGTTAATAAATTAGTTTGGTCAAACTATAAAAATAGAGTAATTTCATGCAGTG
>CBDUBA010000225.1:0-4630 GCA_965365275.1 uncultured Cyclobacteriaceae bacterium
TTCTCACCCACCCAGTCACAGCAGGGTGTTCCGTCTTCCACCTTGGCGGCTACAGCCTGGAAGATCGGCTGTACATGTTCCCAGGCACCCTTTGAACCGCCAGGCATGATCGACGGACCAAGTAATGCCCCTTCTTCGCCACCCGATACGCCGGTACCGATATACAAAAGGCCTTTATCTTCTACATATTTTGTCCTACGGTTGGTATCCGGGAAGTGTGAATTTCCACCATCGATAATGATATCACCCGGTTCGAGGTAAGGTATGACCAGGTCAATGAAGTCATCGACCGGCTTGCCGGCTTTCACCATCAGCATGACTTTCCTGGGTCTTTTAAGGTTCTTTACAAGCTCCTCAATCGAATGCGTTCCGATAATGTTTTTATCCTTACCGCGTCCATTGACGAACTTATCGACTTTTTCTGTTGTCCGGTTGTATACCGCTACAGTAAAACCTTTGCTTTCCATATTCAGCACCAGGTTTTCACCCATAACAGCCAATCCGACCAATCCTATATCAGCTAAATTTTCCATAATCTACATTTGATTTTAATATTCTTTATACGTTTTTAAATCGTTCTTTTGTTGACCATAATCCAAGGGCCGGATTAGAAATGAAAAATATTTCTTCCCCGTCCACTTTATTATATCCTTCTTTTAAGGTTTTATGGTTATATTTTTTGGAGATCTTGTGTATGTCGGCATATTCATAATTCACCCCTTCGATCTCTTCCCTTGATAATTCCCCGGGGCAGTAGATCACCCTGAAGCGGTTTTCTGAAGATCCATGTATCAGGTGTGCAGCCGCGCTGAGATTCTCCTGCAAATCCTTATTATTTGCCGTGAATTCCAGGATCTCTTCCGTTGTCCGGTAACCATATTTCCGGATAAGACGATCGATCTCCGGATCTTCTCCAAATTCCTTCAGGCCGGGTGCCAGAATGATCAGTTCCCCGCCGTCGGCAATCGCCATTCTTGTTCTGTAAATGCTTTTATCGCCCAACCAGGTACTTTTAAATTCACCCGGATCCAGGTATACCACTACCTTTTTCAATGGTTCATCCAGCATGGTGAAGTTCACTTCCAGAGATAATTCGGCTGCTTTTTCAAAGCACTCCTCATCATCACCGATGAAGAGGCCTTTTATACAGAGTTGCCCGTCGCCATCCTTCCCCACAACCGTCTGGATATACACTATGGGGAGATCCTGTGCAAAATTTCTTGATGCATAGTTCAATACATCACGCACCGGGGATCTGGCCCGGCCCATAATGCGTTCCATGCCATAAACGGCTCCCAGGAAATGGCTTTTATTGATCCCTTCCTGTCCTCCTGTCCCGACAAATATGTTTTTGTTATGGTTGGCCATGCCGATCACCTCATGTGGGACTACTTGTCCTATGGAGAGAATCAGGTCATACCCCCCCTCCACCAGTATTTTATTAACCTGGGCCGGCCAGTTGTAATTCAGCTTACCTTCAGAGACCTCCCGAATATATTCAGAGGGTACTTCTCCCAACGTGATGAGGTCGCTGCGCCAGTCATGTACGCGGAACAGGTCAGATGGCGTTCTGCCAAACATAGATCCTATCTGCTTTCCTGTCATGGGGGAATGTGTGCCAAGAGCAGGGAGTATATCCTGCAGTGCATCAGCATAATATTCCCAGGCATGTTCGGTGATCTTGCCGGCAAATGAATGAAAGCGGGTATAATCCGGCGGGATGGCCAAGACTTTTTTTCTTAGCCCGAGTTTTTCAAAGGTCTCGTGGAGAGACTTTTGAAGATCGGCCTGGGGCATGGCCCCGTCTTTATCGCTCCATTCGAAGTACAACATGTCCGGATTGATTGTTTTCCATTATAATTTCCAGGGGGGTGTTTCAGGAAGATAGGATTCAAATTCTTCAATCAATGCTGCTTCATAAGCACCTTCATATTCTTTATTAAAGAATTTATCCATTGATTCCTTATAAAATCTTTCCCAGGAATCCTCTTCATGTCCCGGGTTTATCGGATAGAAGAGCACGCCATTGGCTTTGGCTGCCTTCATATCACCAGGGGCATCACCTATCATGAGAATTTGATTATCGGGATATTTCCCTTTTGCGGCATAGGCCAGGTGTTCTTTTTTGGAACCATATTCCTGCCCGCATATCAATCTCATATAGCCATCCATTTCATTTTCTTCCCATTCTCTCTTAAGAGCTGAAACCGGGGTGGAGGAGACCACCATGGCATCCGCTTTTTCACTGAGTTTTACAAGGGATTCTTTCATGAATGGGTAGGGCGGGATATCGTGCACCATTTCGGCTACCGTTTCATTGATGGCCTTACTCCAGCGGAGGGCCTGATCGATCACCGGATCGTTTACTTCAGCCGCATAGCGTTCCAATGCGGGATTCCCCAGTTTAGATTCTTTTTTTGTCCATTCGATGACCGGGGTCAGGTCCGGGATCTTTGCATTTCTTGCCTGCACTTCCTTACGGTCACGCAAAAGGTCCATGATCTGGATCAGTGTCAGGAAGCGGTTGGCTCCTCTTGTTTTGGAATAGAGGTTAGCAAAATCCCAGGCATCCCTGGCGTATTTTGAAACCACCTGAAGGTTCCAGTGAAGAATGGTATTCGGGCAGAAGCATTCCTTATGCTTGATCTCCATGGTGTCAAAGGCACACCCATCCGAGTCAATCCCTACAAAAAATTCTTTCTGAGGTACCAGGTCTTTCAGTACCTGATGTGGATCATTTGTCATAGATATTAATATTTATATTTTCTGATGTACTTATTAACAGCTTTTAATTTCTATTTTTTATCCCAGGTATGCCTGTGGCACATAATCGGGTAATTTCTTTTCAGCAAAAAGAGGTTGTAACCTGGCGAAGCGCTGTATCCCGTTTATGATCGGAACCGATACCCAATCCTCACCGATCAGGGGCCGCACATAATCAATAAATTCATCCGTTACATCGAATTTATTTTCCGCGATCCATTTAGCGGGGAAAGTCCTTTCTGATAAAGCTACTTTTTCCAGGGGCACTTTGTCGTATTTCACATTATAGATCATGCCTGGCTCTCGAAGGATTGTGGCCATCCAGCCATTTCCATCATTCATGGCGATATCCACGGCCTTCTGTCCAACCTTGTAGGCTTCATCCAGGTCAACCGTACTGGCATAGATCATCGTATCCCTCTGGTCGGTTCCCATAACCTGCCCTCTTGCTTTACCTGTAACATTGAACTTTTTGGAGTTCAGGTGATTCACTACCGATTGGTAAACCGATATCTGGCTTGCCCCGAATACCGTATGGCCGAATGAATCTTTTACCTCCCCGATACTGCCCACATCAAATCCTTCACTTATGACCAGGATACACCGGCCATCCCTGTTCAATTGATCGTTGACATTATCGGTTAGCTGGTCAAGGTCCACATTGGACTCGGTCATGTAGATCTGCAGAGGCATCTCCCGTTTCGGATCGGCAAGCCTGGAGGCGGCGGGGATATATCCTATCTTCCTACCCATCGCCTGTATGACTAGAACCGGATCGGCAGGGGAGGAGCCCATGTTCTCCTCGTTGGCATTCTGAATGATTTGCGACCAGTAGCGGGCCACGCTTCCATATCCCGGGGTATGGTCGATCAGCTTGAACTCACTGTCTCCTACATCATTGTCAATAGTCTTCGGTACACCTGTTCCTATTACATCCAGTCCGTGTTCTTTGGCCAGCTCACTGACCTTAAAAGCAGTATGTTGTGAATCGTTGCCGCCGATGTAGAAAAAATATCCGATATCATGAGTTTTAAAGATCTCCAGGATCCGCTCAAAGTCCTTGTCCTGGTGTTCTTTCAGTTTATAGCGGCATGTACCAATACTTCCCGCTGCGGGCGTAGTACGGAGCAAGGCTATTTCTTCTTCACTCTGTGCCGAAAGATCCAGTAATTCTTCCTTCAGGACACCTTCTATGCCATGCCAGCCTCCATAGACTTTCCCGAAATTCTCCGGGAATTTTCTGCATGTTTCTACGATTCCGCGCAGGGAGTTGTTGATAACCGGTGAAGGGCCACCGGATTGAGCTACGATTACATTTTTTGCCATGAGTTTACTTATATTTAAAAATCAATTATACCCCTGAATACGCATTAAAACCACCATCCACGGGGATGGTAACACCCGTAATGAATTTGGATAGATCCGAGAGCAGGTATAAGGCAGTTCCCTGCAGGTCCTCAGGATCCCCAAATTTTCCCATGGGGGTATTGGTTATTACTTTGTTTCCACGTTCCGTAAATCCACCCGTTTTTTTATCTACAAGGAGAAATTCATTCTGTTTCGTGATAAAGAATCCCGGTGCTATTCCGTTCACCCGTATTCCGGCTTTTGCAAAGTGCACGGCAAGCCATTCGGTAAAATTATTGATAGAGGCTTTGGCGGCTGAATAGGCCGGTATCTTGGTCAGTGGCCGGAATGAATTCATGGAGGATATATTCACGATAACGCCTTCTTTTGCCTTGACCATATCCTGTGCGAAAACCAGTGTCGGCAACAGGGTACCCATGAAGTTCAGTTCAAAAACGTGCCGGAATCCATCCAGGTTCAGTCCGAAGAAAGTATCCTCCAGGTTGCCAAGGTCATCGGG
>CBDUBA010000226.1:0-4560 GCA_965365275.1 uncultured Cyclobacteriaceae bacterium
GAGTAGTTTGAATCTTTATATTTCTCCACAGAACCTCTGGAGAATACTTTCAGGTCGGCAATTTTTGATAGACGGGTTCGTATTTCTTCACACATGCCATTCACAAAATATTCATTTTCCGGATCATCGCTTTCATTCCAGAAGGGTCTTACAGCAATTGATTTTTCTAAAACGATTTTCTCTTTGAACGGGATAAATTTCCAAATAAGAAGTATGATTAAAATCGTTATTCCTAATCCATAAAGAATATAACGGGTTAGGTTGGTATCTGGCTTTGTCGATTTCTTGGCCTTCCCTGTTTCTTTATCTACTTCTTCACCAGAGAACACTTTGTAAACCTTAATTAGGTCATTCACATTCTTAAACCTCTTCTCCTCAATAAATTCGGTTTGAATTCCTGCCTTGTTTTTGATGTTGCTATATACTGCTCCGGAAATATTGATGCATCCCGCATTCGCTAATTCTTCCAGTCGTGACGCCAGGTTTACCCCATCTCCAAAAACATCTGCCCCTTCAAATACTACCTCACCCTCATGAATTCCAATTCGTACTTCTATTCCTTCTTTTTTCAGGGCCTTTTGGATTTCAATCGAACATCGCACGGCATCAGTGGCTGTCTTAAAACTGGCAAGTATCCCATCCCCCATTTCTTTAAGCCATTCTCCATGGTATTCCTCAATGATGGGCCGTTGGATTTCCCGGTTTTTGCGTAAGACTTTAAAGGCTTTGTCTTCATCACTACCCATTAGGGCAGTATACCCGACTATGTCGGTGAACATTATTGCAGCGAGTCTGCGATCTTCGGGCATGATTGAAAATTAACGGTTTGAAATTCCAATTGTGTTTTACCCGCTCTGTAGTTCAATTTAACTATAAATCATGAATTTATCCATGGAAATGTAAATAATGGGGAGTATGAATGAATTTAAAGATGAAGGTTCCGGATATTATAAGTCATCCGTAGAAAGAACGTGCAGGCGTATCACCCGCTACCAGGAATCCTCAACACATTGAACATTGAGGGTTATGTATTTTATCAGGATAGGATCAGAAAATTCTGGTAGATCCCTAATTATATTTCAGGAATTTTTCGCCGGTGATCTTATTTCTCGGTAATTCCACAATGGCCTTGGTGTTGCCTTTTTCTATTAATTCGAATTTTACTTTCGGATATCCCATACCTCCCTCAAACGAATTGTCTCCTACGTATTTTAGTCCGGCTACCAACTGGCCATTTCGTTTCATGAACAGCAAGTCATCCTCACGGTAAAACTCAATCATTCTGTTGTTTTCCATCCTGTATAAACCCGTGATTCTATTATAGACCTCCGCATCGAGAGGAAATTCTTTGTTCATTACGACATTGAATGTCACGGTCTTATTGCCGGAAGGATCCGTCGATATATCCAATATTCTGCTGGTAGCCTGGGGCGAGGACGAAGAACTATCTTCCTGAATATACTTATCCCCCTTAAAGTAGATCTGCGTGATCAGATCTTGCTGTTTTGCAACCGAGACACGCATGTGGATATGAGCAGGCCGCCATGCTGAATTATCATCATCAGGATTGACTTTGTATGGAACAGGCACAATGGTTGTGAATTCATATTTCCCATCCTTAGCCGTCTTTATGGCTCCACGGCACAGGTAGTCGTCCGAAGTATTGTCATAATGTTGATTTTCATCGCATTGCCAGATCTCTACAAGTGCATCTTTTAAAGGAGTTTTACCATCCTCCTTAAACAGCGTACCGGTCAATTTCAAAGGAACTCCCTTAGAATTGGATGGTATGATATTGCTTCTGATCGGCGCACCCGGCCTGTAAAAAGGCCCGAGTATGTCGGTTGTGGTTGGGCTGTCACCAACATAACTTTTCCCGTTCCACTGAATTGAGCCAAAAGCACTTAGACTGATGGCCATTAATGATGTTTTTTCAATAAATGCTCTTCTTTTCATTTTGGTAGTTTTAGATTTTGGTTGTAATTACTTCATGGATTGGATATTTCCTCATAGTGACCTCTTAATTCAATAACCAGCTTTGATCGGATTGAGATGTCTGATTTGCTTTATATTTACTGTTTAAAGACTTGTGGTTAGATGCCATATTGTTGTTTTACAATTTATTCAAACTTATAATGTAGACTATTTTCTCCAGTAAAACAAGAAATAATTTTGTGCTGAATAGATTTTTTTATCTGGCTATACACTTGGAATAAGATATTTTACTTCCGGGAACATAGGACCAATTCAATTGAATTACTTACTCGCGACTGAATAGCTTAATGTCTAAAACACTTTCTCGAGCAGGCTAACAGGTGTTTAGGGTAGGAGCATGAGGCCACATTTTTATTTTTCTCATTTTTACCTATCTTGCCTCAATATGTCTGAGAAACGTCAATTAGCAGCCATTATGTTTACCGATATAGTCGGGTACACTGCATTGATGGGTAAAGATGAGCATGCGGCCTATCAACTATTGAAGCGAAACCGGGGAGTACAGAAACCACTAATCCAAAAATACGGAGGAAAATGGCTGAAGGAAATGGGCGACGGTGTGTTGGCAAGTTTTGATACGGTAACTGATGCTGTGAATTGCGCAATACAGATTCAGAGCGTTTGCAAAAAAGCGGATGGCCTCACACTTCGCATTGGCATTCACTTGGGAGAAGTTATTGTGGATAAAGGCGATGTGTTTGGAGATGGTGTGAATATAGCCTCCCGACTTGAACAACTTGCCCCTGCAGGAGGCATCTTTATATCCGAATCTGTATACAATAATATCAAGAATAGAAAAGATATCCATGCAGAATTCGTACGGGAAGAAAACCTGAAAAATGTCGATCATCCTGTACGTATCTTCCAGGTCAATGTGGATGCATCCGATAGAAGCGAACCCTATGATAAGGAACAAAAGGTTTCAGTAGTTGAAAAAAAATCCAAGTCGTATAGAAAAGTAATTGCTGGATTTCTGATTGCAGCTATTGTGATTATTGCCGGTTTCCTGATGTATAAAAATATCTATAATAACCCGGCAACAGTTCAAATTTCAATTCCTGATAAGAAGGAAAAATCCATTGCAGTCCTGCCCTTTAAGAACTTTACCGGAGATCCTTCCCTTGAGTACATGTGTGACGGAATGACAGATGCGGTGATCTCAAGGTTGACTAAAGTATCAGGGATAGAAAAGGTAATCAGCATGACCTCTGTATTGGCTTACAAAAATTCGCAGAAGACAATTCCTGAAATTGCGGATGAGTTAAAAGTTAACTTTATCCTGGAGGCTAATTTCCAGTTATCAGCCGATATGGTAAAAGTAACCTTACAACTTATCGATGGAGAAACAGATAATCATTACTGGGCTGAGGAATACATGGGTCTATGGAGTGAAGATATTTTTAAAATACAGGCTGACGTAGCAGAAAATGTCGCCTCAAACCTGGGAGCTCAATTATCAGAAAATGAAATTGAATCTATTCAAAAAATACCCACAATAAATAAGGATGCATATAATCTATACCTTCAGGCAGAATATCAGCGAAATAAAAATACGGAAACCTCTTATAATAATGCCATTCCCCTTTACGAAACGGCAATCGAAATGGATCCGAATTTTGTTGAAGCATATCTTGGATTGGCCACCGTTTGGACTTATGGAGGAATTGTCTGGGGCATATTTAGCGAGCAGGAAGCCTGGAATAATGCCAGGGAACTTCTTGAAAAAGCGCTTGAGATCGATAGTAATAACGGAGAAGTACTTACGCAACTTTATAATGGCTATTTCTATTATGATTGGGACCTGAAAAAGACCGAACGTTTTTACCATGAAGGAAATATAATCAGTGATGATTATTTAATTAAGACAGGACGCTTTGAAGAAGCTTTAAATCTTGTTGAACAAAGCATCATGGCAGATCCGTCTGATGGTGTTTATTATAGTTTTAAAGCTGAATGTCTGATGTTTTTAGGGAAGATGGAAAAGGCTATTGAGTTGCTGGCAATGACAGATCCTTTATATCAGGATAATTGGTGGTATTTAAGGGAAGCCTCCAAAATTTATTATTACCTGGGAGAGTATGAAAAGTCCTACGCCCACCTTGTAACCATGATCAATAATTTCCCGGAAGATGACCCTCCTATGATCTATTGGTTAAGAGCCGTGCATCATCAATTGAAGGGAGAAACAGATAAAGTCCAACTTGATCTGCAAAAAATCGAAGAGGCTTATCATTCCGGATCATCTGGCAGCCCTGCCTGGTTTATGGCGATGTATTATTGTCATTTGGAGGATTATGAAAAAGCCTTTCAGTGGCTTCAAAAATCGTTCGATCGCCATGAAGTAGAAATGACGTGGATAAAGGAAGAACCATTATTGGCTCCTGTCAGAACCGATCCCCGCTACCAGGAAATGTTCAATAAGGTCGGGTTTCCCGAATAACCGGTTCATGACATTTTATATGACCTTGTCGTGTACAAATTCTGTTTCAAAATAATAGTTTCAATTCTTCTTCTTGATCGGAGCGAGCAAAAGATAAAATATCCAGGCAAACCATGATATGAATA
>CBDUBA010000227.1:0-4533 GCA_965365275.1 uncultured Cyclobacteriaceae bacterium
GGTGTTGCTTCTATCGACGAAATTGATCTGGCAACATTGACAGCTGTACTTCAGCATCATGTTATCGCTACACCGAAGGTATTCTCTTCTGATCTTGAGTCCGGTGCGGTTCCAACGCTTAATGGAAACATTACGATCGATGCTACAGCAGGAACAATCACTGATGGATCAGGTGGCGTTGCTAATCTGGCTTCAGCTGAATTCCTTGATGTACTCGGAACCAACGGAGTTATTCATGTAATTGACAAAGTACTTATACCTGCACCCTAGGTTGTTGGGTATTTGTTTGATAGATTCCCGCCAATGTGCTGCTAGCAGTACCGGCGGGATTTTTTTTTGCTTATCCACTTAAGGAATTGGTGATGTTGTCACATGTCTGAATAGATCGTATATTTATTCCTTAATTTTTTTAGCATATGATAAGTATTGAAGAATTCCGGGAACATGCACACCAGATGGTTGATTGGATGGCTGATTATTACATTTCCATTGACAAGTATCCGGTAAAATCAAAAGTAGAACCGGGTGATATCCTTAAACAGATCCCCGATACGGCACCACAACAGGGTGAACCCATTTCTGAAATCTTCGAGGATTTCAAGAATGTAATTATACCAGGCATTACACATTGGCAAAATCCTAAGTGGTTCGCTTATTTCCAGGCCAATTCAAGCTATCCCTCAGTCCTGGCAGAAATGCTGACCGCCACCCTGGCCACCCAATGCATGGTCTGGGAGACTTCACCTGCTGCTACAGAGCTTGAAGAAAAAATGATGGTCTGGCTGAAAGATATGATGGGCCTTCCTGAGCATTTTGAAGGTGTTATACAGGATACCGCCTCCACGGCGACACTTTGTGCATTTTTATCTGCAAGGGAAAAAGCCAGTAATTTCAAGGTAAACAGTGATGGATTCAGTGGTGTTGAGAAATTCCGGATATACTGCTCGACTGAAACACACTCCTCAATCGATAAGGCCATAAGGATAGCCGGCATGGGTGATAAAAACCTGGTTAAAGTTGAAGTCGATGAGAAGTTGGCCTTAAAACCGGAGATTCTTGAAAAAGCCATTATTGAAGACATCAATTCAGGGAAAAAACCACTTTGTGTGGTCGCGACCATTGGAACTACAGGCACTATGGCCATCGATCCACTTAGTAAGATTGCCAAAATCACTCAAAAACATGGAATATGGCTACATGTCGATGCAGCATATGCCGGCTCTGCTATGGTCCTTCCGGAATTCAGATGGATGATAGATGGCCTTGAACTTGCCGACAGTTATGTTTTTAATCCGCATAAATGGCTTTTTACCAATTTTGATCTTTCCGCCTATTATGTTAAGGATAAGGATGTACTTATCCGTACTTTCTCAATAATGCCGGAATATCTGAAAACTCAGGTCGATCAGAAGGTGAATAATTACCGCGACTGGGGGATACAACTCGGTAGAAGGTTCAGGGCCCTTAAACTCTGGTTTGTACTTAGAAACTTTGGACTTGAAGAATTAAAGAACCGGATCAAAAAACATATTGATATGGTTCAGGAACTAGCCATGGATATTAAAAATGAACCGGATTTCGAATTAGTATTAGAAAATCCCCTGAATATGGTCTGTTTCAGGTTTCATCCTGGCAGTATTAAAGACGAAAACATCCTGAATAACATGAATGAAAAGATCCTTCAAAAAATTAACACAACAGGGAAAACTTTTCTAACCCATACAAGGATCAGAGAAACCTATGTTATTCGCCTGGTAGCAGGTCAGACTTACCTTGAAAAGGAACACCTGCAGGAAATATGGCAGTTGATAAGAAAAACCTGTTATGATATATTGAAGAATGAATAAGATAAAAGCGTACCTGGATCAAATAAAAAATAAGGGAGCATTACTGCAGTATCTCAGGGAATACATGACTGAAGAGCGAAGCATCAGGTTCCGGGAGGTACTTAAATTTCGTACCCGTCATTTTACAATTGCGGTGGAGGATGTGTTTAAAGAAAGGAATGCAAGTGCGATCATCAGGACAGCAGATTGTTTTGGCATACAGGATGTTCATATCATTGAAAACCAAAATGAATACCAGGTCTCTGAAAACATTTCAAAAGGGGCAGAAAAATGGGTTAATGTCCACATATATGATGACAGTTCAAACAATACCGGGGCCTGTATCTCAGACCTGAAAAATAAGGGATACCAGATTATAGCGACCTCCCCTCATGCAGCAGGATCCTCACCCGATGATTTCGATATATTAAAGAAATCAGCTTTCTTCCTGGGCGGGGAAAAGGAAGGACTTACGGATGAGGTGCTTGATAAAGCCGATGGATACATCAGAATTCCCATGTATGGATTTACTGAAAGTTATAATATATCTGTAGCTGGTGCTTTGTTGTTATACAACCTCACCAGGCGCCTGCATCGATCGGAAATAAATTGGAGACTAAGAGAAGAAGAACAATTTGAGCTTCAACTGAACTGGACCATTAAAACCATTGCAAGTTCAGAAAATCTTATTAAAAAATTCCTTGAAAATCAAGCTTGAATTAGGATATAAAAAGTTTATTGATTTCTTTTCAATTATATGTAACATTTGATTTCATATGATCAAGCATATTTTCTTACTCAGCCTGAGAAATTTTTTCAAAAACAAAATATACTCAATAGCCATTATATTAAGCCTTGCCCTTGGTTTTGCAATTTCCAATGTATTGATAGGTTTTACTTTCCGGGAATTGAATACGGATTCTTATCATTCAAAAAAAGACAGAATATTTCGCCTGGTGTGCGAGGATCCTTTCGGACGCGATGGAATGGTAAGCTATATGGAATCAGGTCAAACAGCGTATTTGAAAGACCATTATGCTGAAGTTGAGGCAACAACCATCCTTAATACCTTGAGATACAAGGGAATCTCAAAAGAGGGATCAACTGATAGCTTTCATGATCTCACTATACTCCTGACCGATAGTTCATTTCTTAAAATATTTGATTTCGATCTGCTTGAAGGCAATCCTGATTATTCCATAGGCCCGGATAAAATGATCCTGACTGAAGAAAGCTCCAGATTGATTTTCAATACGTATTCACCATACCCGAGATCTTTAAATATTGACGTGGATTCACTAAGATCACCCCTTGAAGTTTCCGGCATTATTAAGAAGTCTTTCGAAAACAGCCACCTGGTATTTGATGGATTGGTGTATTATAATGATTTCTCGGATAAACGATCAGGGGTCATATATATCCTGTTAAAGGAAGGCATCAATGTGAAAGAATTTGAGGCAAAAATAAATTATGATCCTTCCATGCCGGGGCTCCTCGGACCGGGTAAAATCACTTATCATCTTCAACCGCTTCAGGATGTGTATTTTGATGAGGGGAATACCAGGAGTTTTTCAAAAGCAAGGGGAAAACTGTTTCTGTGGATCAGCTGGGCCATAACCATCACGGTATTATCACTCGCAGGATTTAATTTTCTCAACCTGTTCTTTAATGCCTTTCTGAAACGATGGAAGGAATTTGGAATGAAGAAAGTATTAGGGGCAACAATTTCTGTATTCCGGTTGACCGCCATTTTTGAAGTATCAGTTTATATAATTATATCTTTTGGCCTGTCCATGGTAATAAGCTACACTTTTTTACCCTGGTTTAACGCTGTGATCGCCACTGACCTGAGCCTCAATTATTTTTCTGATCTGAGCATTGTTTTAATTGCCGGACTGGCAATACTAACCATCGCTATATTGGTTATTCTGAAATTGTCCAATGCCTTGTTCAGGATCAGCCCTTTGAGCATATTCAACCAAAAGTCTCCATTAAAAAGCGGTTTTAACCGGTATATGTTAGGATTTCAATTTGTAATCTCTGTTGTTTTGATGGTTAGCGCAATTACCATAATACGGCAAACCCATTTCATTCAGGAAAAACCGCTGGGATTTAACAGGAATATTATTGAAGTCAGGGCGCCCAGGGGAGCTGATATGAACCGTATGAAAGTCCTTCAAAACTACATCAACACCATTCCCGGGATTGGCCAAAGTTCCCTGGGGAGTGGCAACCCCATATCGGATAATATGATCCTGCGCTATGACCTTGAAAACGAAGAATTTTATACACCCTATCTTTTCATAGGAGATGAGCATTATCTGGAAACCCTGGGAATTGAATTAATATCCGGGGAAACACCTTCCATAGAAAATTCTAAAGCAAAACTGATTAATGAAGCATTTGTTAAATATTTTGATTTTCGTGAGCCTATTGGTGAGATAATTCCAGGTACCAAAGATGAATATGTATCAGGAGTGGTCAGAGATTTTAACATCGCTTCCCTTAAACAGGATATTCCACCTACTATAATTTCCATAGGCCGCTTTTCAAGCACTTTGCTGGCAGAGGCAGATCTTTCGCATTTGGGCAGCATCATACCGGAATTCGAAAAATACTGGAACCTGGTTTATCCTACTTATCCATTCAAATATCTGCTTATGAGCGATGAACTTGTGATCAAGCACAAAAATGACCTGGTTTTGAG
>CBDUBA010000228.1:0-4518 GCA_965365275.1 uncultured Cyclobacteriaceae bacterium
GAAAACCTGATCATATTTTTTTAGAGCCTCACTGAATCTTTCCTCACTTAAAAGTTTCTCTGCCTCCATAATTTGTTCATGATATTTTAAGTGATTCCGATCACTACTGAATCGAAAACCCATAAATACATCAATCGGAATGAGGCAGAAAACCACAAGTTTTTTGGTCATAATTTAAATGGTTGGTAATGCCCTTTATATATTTCTAGGAGCTATATTGCCTTCTCAAAATTTTTACAATACGATTGTATACGATTCTTGACAAATTCCATTCGTATCCCTCAAAATCAGTTGTATTCACAAATTGGATAACCACTGTGTCAATATCTTTGTGGTATTTGGCATAACTCTGATAACCGACCAACAAACCTCCGTGCTCATAAACATAAATGGAGGAATATATGTCTTGCTCTCCCTCATCAAACACTGATCCATCGTTTAACGCTCTCAGGAATATGCCTACATCTTCTGCTGTAGCTATCATTGTGCCATAATAATTCGTTTTTGTATCGGCCTCAAAGCCCACGTAATAGCCGCTCATAACATCCTCCAAATCCACCTCATCAAGTGAACCAAAGGTATTGTCCAGCCCCAGAGGTATCAAAATTTCTTCCTTAATATATTGTTGATAACTATACCCCAGTGTTTTATTAATGAGTTCGCGGATCAATAAATAATTGGTGTTCGAATACTCATACTTTTCATCCGGTTCAAAATTCGCAGGCAAATCAAGTATTAAATCAAGCATTTCTATATTGACTATGCTTTTCGGCGGATCTGCCCAAAAGTAAGGGGTGCGGGTGAAATCAGGAATTCCACTGCGATGTTGCAACATCATTCTTAAGGTTATTTTTTCCGCATTCTCGATTTTTCCCACAAGTCCCGGGAAGTAATCAGCCAACGTTTTATCCAACGACAACCGCTGATCGTGTACTAGTTTGGAGGTAGCTACAGCGACATATAGCTTGCTGATACTTGCAATTTTGAATAATGCATCCGGTTTGGCTGGTATTTTATTTTTTCGGTCATGCCAGCCAGATGTATAAAATGCCGGTGGATTACCCCCCTTATCAACATACACAATCATTCCATCAAATCCATGATCAATGGCTTTATCTAATTGTTCCTGAACCGTATCCGGTAGTGGTAATATCCAGGCCCATACCAAAATCCATGGTACGAAGAACATGGAAGCTATGGTACCAACAAACAATGCTATTCTGATTATTCGATTTGTTTGTTTCTTAGTCATACTATTTTCAGGACTATACCTTTATATCAAATTACTTATAATGGCTGGCGGGAAAAATTCAGATTACTCCCGGACTCTGTTTTTTATCAATGCAATCTGGCCCATATGATTAGCTGAATGCTCCAGGACATGAAACCATACCCAGTGGTAGTTTATGCCCTCCTCTATGCTTGAAGCAAACCACGCATCATCCCTGGATTTTAGACCTTCGAGCGATTTTTCCCTGACCTGATCCCACAGATCCAGATAATACTCTATTGGTTTTCCTTTAAGTTTCTCTCTTGATTCAGTTCCCAATTCGCCGGCAATTCCCCAAAATTCCGTTTCTTCATCCGTCCAGGTACGCTCCTCTAACGTTTCAACCTGGTAATATGATTCGGTGGCCGCCATATGCATAATTATAGAACCAATACTGTTAGCCTTGTTGTCGAACAGGTAATCTGTTTCTTCCTGGTCCAGATCACGGACTTCTTCCGTAATCCGATCCTTTATATCTTCCAGCATATCTACCATAATACCGATTTGAGGTGTATATCCTTCCATCGGCTTAATTTCGTACTGCGCATTCGTGAGTGAAAACGAAAAACACAAAACTGCTATCGCAATATATTTCTTCAAAGATTTCATATTATCTTATTTAAGTTTTTTCGAGCCCTATTTTATAAGGGGCATTAAATATACTGGAAAACATTGAATTAAGTTAAGAGGTTCAGATTATGATGAGAGCAAGAATCAGAGAGTATTACCAATACACGTTATTTTGCTTAGTTCCTTTTCATTTTTGTAGTCTTTTTATAATTCTTCATCATTTTCCCAAAACTCTTATCCTTTTTTCGTTTTTCCGCCACAGTTGATTCATAATGCTCTTTCTCCCGTTCCATTTTCAGGTAGTTCTCATAGGAGGACTGGTCTATTTCTCCGCGTTCAACTGCTGCCAGAACAGCGCAGTCAATTTCTGTTGTATGTGTACAATCTTTAAATTTACAATTTCCGGATAGTTCTATAATTGTGTTAAATGTAATTTCTAAACCATCCGTAGAATCTGCTATTCCAACTTCCCTCATCCCCGGATTGTCAATTAAGATACCTCCATTTTCAAGTACTATTAGTTCGCGGTGACTTGTAATATGTCGCCCTTTATTGGAGCTTGTACTAATTGTATTCGTTTTCATCATTTCCTTACCGGATAGATTGTTCACGAGGGTTGATTTCCCCACTCCGGATGAACCTAACAAACAATAGGTTCTGCCTTTTTCCATACGATCTTTCAGGGTTTCAATTCCTATTTGGGATTCATTGCTGATTGTAATTACAGGTACCTGTTTTACTCTTTCCCTGACAGCTGTTGTTAACCTGGATAATTCGATATCATTTATCAAATCAATTTTATTGAGAATGATAATTGGTTCAACATTAGATGTATTACAAATGGTTAGATATCTTTCTATTCGGTTAATATTAAAATCCCTGTCAACCGCTTGAACGATAAAGGCATAATCAATATTTGTTGCAATAATTTGTTTCTCACCATGTTTTCCGACGGCCAGTCGTTCAATACTGGTTTTTCTTGGAAATACCGAATGAATCAGTACTTTTTCGTCATCGTATTCAGAAATTGCCACCCAATCACCAACAGCTGGGAAGTCTGCTCTGTTTTGAGCTGAAAATCGTAAGTTTCCGATTATTTCACCGTCATATTCTTTATCGGTAGTTTTCACCACGTACCGTTCTTTGTGCTCAGAAATAACCCGTCCTACTTCAAATGGACTAAGATTCTGGTCTTTCCTGAATTTTTCCAATTCGTCCGTATATCCTAATTCTTCTAGTGTCATATCATTTTAATTGCATTAAGTACATAGGCTTGTTGCGTGCAGTTTTAATTTTTGTTCAATATTCAATAACTCCTGTGTGCATGGTCATTTTCCATTCAGAGCTGACTTTTGAATAAACTTTACACACACGACCTTTCCATTGGTTCTGGTTATTATCTTTATTAAACCTTCCAAGAACCATTTCCCAATCCATCGGATCATGAGAGTTGGGAGTTTTTGGCCAGGGCCAAACCATGTCCGGATGAAAAATTGAAATTAATAACTTGACATCCTGGGAATCCCAGGCTTTCGTTTCCCTATTTACTATTTCAACTATTTCTAATTCTTCATTTGACATTTCTGTGGCGCACCTTATTTCTATTCGAATTTACAAACCTCAACCGATTTATAGATAAAACATTTACGCTCGCGTGTAATTTTCCAAGACCTCATTTAAAAGCCTAATTAATAAAATAGCCTTAAAGGGAATTCAAATCAAAAATAAATATACAGAAAATATCCCCATCTTTCATTCATTTAAATTAATCGCAGATTTAGAATAATTCAGAGATAAAGCCTAAATTAAGGGCTGAAAGATTTTTTTAACCTTAATTCCATATCATGACGAGAACTATTCATTTATTTCTGGTTTTACTATTGATCACCTCGGTATCGTGCGAAGAAAAAGCAAAAATCCCCACAGTAGAAAAGAAGAAAATCATAGTTGGATATGTGCCCGGATTTCGGGGTACCCTGGATAGATTAGCTATTGATGCCAATAAACTTACCCATATCAATTATGCCTTTGTCAATGTACAGGACAGTATGGCCTGGCTTACCAATATTGAAACCGATACGATCAATTTTAGAATTTTAAACAAACTGAAAGACATAAACCCGGACCTTAAGATCCTCATTTCAATTGGCGGTTGGTCCTGGAGCGGTAACTTTTCAGATGCCGTACTGACACCTAGTTCAAGGAAGAAATTTGCTAAAACCAGTGTTGATATAGTGGCGGATTATGATCTGGATGGTGTTGACATTGACTGGGAATACCCGAATCAAAGAGGCAATGACAATGTATATAGGCCGGAGGACAAGCAGAATTATACGCTTATGTTCGAAGAGATCCGCAAGGAATTGGATAAGCTATCCGAAAAAACAGGGAGGAATTATGAATTAACCACGGCAGTGGGAGCTTCCTACAGATATATAGAAAACACAGAAATGGATAAAGCCTCCAAATACCTGGATTATGTGAACTTGATGACCTATGATTTCTATGTATCCGGTGATACAGCAGGCCATCATTCGAATCTTTATCCACCTGAGGATTATGAAAAAGATGCCTCAGCGCATAAATCATTCATTGAATTTGTAGAAGCAGGGGTGCCTCCGGAGAAACTGGTGATGGGAATACCTTTTTATGGCAGAAGCTGGATCATGGAAAGTGCA
>CBDUBA010000229.1:0-4358 GCA_965365275.1 uncultured Cyclobacteriaceae bacterium
AGCAATCCATGAAAAATCAGTAAATGAGCAGACAAAAAGAAAAGGTCAGCAATCGAAGATCGCAGGCTTTTACCACCTCATCCATGTAAATTGAAATTTTACTTTTCATATTACATGGATATTTTGAATTCACTTTATTAATATTTTCTCAAACATCTGAATTTATATCAATAAAAAAATTAATTGGCATTAATGGGATTCCTGGATCAGCCGAGACATTACTGATAATTTCAACCATCAATATAATAGCTGCTATCTTTTGATGTTACCTAAAAGAAACGACGTGATAAGGCCTTCTTCATCTCATAAAAGACTAAAAAGTTGGAGCTCCAGGTAGAGTTTAGGTTTCGTTTGAAAGATTTCCCTTTGGAAAACCGGATAAGTTGTCTTGCATAATAACCCCCTTCTGCAGCATCCTCAAATTGCTTTATGCCGGTTCTTATGATAAGGTTATTCAGTGAAGGAACCTTACCCTCAATAAAACCTGCGATCTTTTCACGGTCTGTAATGAAGGGGCGAGCCATTCCGACCAGGTCCAGTTCCCCGTTCTGAAGGATTTCATTACAGTAGTCAAAGGTTCTGAATCCCCCGGTGATCAACAGTGGTACTTCACTTATGGCCCTGACTTTTTGGGCAAAATCCATAAAATAGGCTTCCCTTCTTTTCGTACTCTCCCTGATATCGTCCTGAGCATCGTTCATCAGAAAAAACGCAACCTTTTCATAGGTACCCCCGGAAATCTCCAAAAGGTCGATCTTTTCTTTATCCAGCAACTTTACCACTTCCTGTGATTCTTCCTCGGTTAATCCACCTTTCTGAAAATCCGCAGAGTTTAGCTTAACAGATAGTGGAAAGTCCGGGCCTACCTCTTTACGGATCTCCCGGAGAATGGTAATTAATAGCCTGCTTCGGTTTTCAATAGTACCTCCCCACTGATCCGTCCGGATATTTGTAGCAGGTGATAAAAACTGGCTGAGCAGGTATCCATGGGCTGAATGGACCTGAACACCTGTAAAACCTGCTTTTTTTGCCAGGATCGCCGTTTTTACAAATCCTTTTATGATCTCTTCGATATCATGCTCAGACATCGCTATGGGTTTTCCAAAAAGTCCTAATTTTTCAAGTTGTACTTCAGAAGGTGCCTTAGGCCTGGTCGTATTGAACTTATTGGTCTGTCGACCGGCATGTGAGATCTGTACCCATATATGATTACCCTTCTTTTTGCCGGCTTCCGCCCAACGGCTTAGCTGGGGTAACATACTTTCCTCAAAACAAACATTTCCGGCCGATTCGAGATGTTTATGATCGATCATGACATTTCCGGTGATCAACAGACCTGCATTGGTTTCCGCCCAGTCTTCATACAATCTTACATGACCTTCAGTAGGTTCAAATCTTTTGTTGCTGATCCGTTCAGTCATTGCAGATTTCACTAATCGGTTGTTGAGCGTAGCCCCACAGGGAAGGGTGAACTTTGTGTTTACAAGATTCTTATTCATGGTATAAAGTTTGGTATTAGTATTAGGAAAAATGAAGCATGACAAAAATTATTTCGATAATCCGGAAGGTACATAAAATTCTTTATCTCTTCAACTGACAAACTACAACCATCTCAATTATTCAATTTGAAGACTGTTTCGATCAGTATGATGATAACCTGTCCTTTAATGCTGCTTTGATCCAGGTCTGAAATCATAATAACCAAGTTTCAATTCCTGAAAAAATGATCAAAGTGCTTTTCATTTTGGGATTTCAGGCGTTTGATCCAGGATTCTGTTCCATCAAAATAATCATGTTTGCAATTTATTTCGAAGTACACTGGTAAAGAATGCGTACCTTTACAGACCATCTGTCATCATCATTCTATTTTTCAACCGTAATCATTAATTAATTTTTATGAAGAACCTAAAATACTTATCGTGAAAATATTGCTCATTTCCCCAACGGTTGATGCCGAAAAAAGGACCAATAAAGGACTGATGATGCCACAGCTGGCACTTTATATACTAGAAGGATTAACCCCGGAAGAGCACGATGTTCATATAATTGAAGAAGAGACCTCCCCTGTTGACCTGGATCAGGAGTGTGATCTGGTCGGTATAAGCTGTATGACGGCCAACGCCCCAAGGGCCTATGAACTTTGCAGAGAATTTAAGACTAGAGGCAAAACTGTATTATTGGGTGGCGTTCATCCGACAATTCTGCCTGAGGAGGCCCTGGAACATGCAGATTGTGTTGTGGTGGGTGAAGCTGAAGGGGTATGGGATATGTTATTGAAAGATTTTCAGAACAATGAGTTGAAAGAAAAATATCATAATCCGAAACCGGATCTGGATAAATACGTGCGAAAAGATTTTAAAAAAATCCTTAAGAACCGGTTATTCAATATCATCCCGGTTATGACTACCCGCGGATGCCCGTATAATTGTGATTTTTGTTGCGTAACGAACCTTTTTGGCAGAAAGATCAGGCACATGCCAATTGAAAATGTTATTTCAGATATTAAGGATTCAGGTGCGAAAAATATCATGTTCCTGGATGATAATATTATTGGTCATCCCAAATATGCCAAAGCTTTATTTAAGGCAATTAAACCTCTTAACGTCAACTGGGTGGGCCAGGCTTCGGTATCCTTACTAGTGGCGGACGATGAGTTGATGCAATTGGCAGCTGAAAGTGGATGCAAGGCCATGTTCTTTGGTATTGAAAGTGTATCTGTAGATCAGCTGAAGACTTTAAGAAAGGCTCTGAAAGAAATTGAACACCTGGAAAGTGCCCTGAAAAAAATTAAGAAGATGGGTATATTGATCCATGCCTCTATGGTTTTCGGCTTTGATAATGATACGAAAGAGATATTCAGTGAGACTGTGGAATTCCTGATCAAGAACAAAGTAAGTACCGTTTCATTTAATGTCCTGACCCCTTATCCCGGTACAAAGATTTACGATGAATTGAAAAGTGAGGGCAGGTTAACCACAACCGATTGGAAATATTACGATCACAATACAGTAGTTTTCAAGCCCAAGAATATGACCCCTTATGAACTCCAGATGGGGAAGATCAATGCCAGGAAAAAGTTTTACAGCTTGCCATCTGTTCTGAAACGGCTTTCCGGCAACATGTATAATCCTAAATTATACTTACCCATGAATTACGGGCATATGAAGCAGGTACGGATTGAAGCTCGGCGAATGGAAAAGCTCAAGTTTGAATTGTTTGAAGAGGTTCCTGCCTGATAAAGGCTCCCTACCACCTTTTTTCTGGATCCAAAAACAACAAATTTCGAATTCACCTCTAAGGAGAATTTTAAATCAAATCTCAGGGCTAAATCATAGCATCAAAATATCATAGCGAAAAATTTATCGTGGATTATAATTAAGAGGTTATCTTTACACCTGAATTATGAAATAACCTTTGACAGTCATGATATAAGATATCAACAAGTCTATACCGGGATCATTCAAAGGTTTTAAATTTTTAAAGGATTTAGATATCCTGATCATCTAACTTTATTTAATAATTATGAAAAGACAATCATTTAATATTTGGATCAGCGCATTAACATTTTTATTTATCATATCATGTCATCCCAAACCAAAACTTTATGATGAGAATATGACAGATGGCAGCGGAGCATCCGGAAAGGCACAAGAGGCACCGGGCGGAGCTGCTGCTGGCGGTCATTCGGGAGGACATAATGTCGTCGTAGAGGAAGTACTTAATACAGAGAAATATTCTTATCTGAATGTAACAGAGAATGGAGAAAAGTTCTGGATCGCTATTCCCAGGATGGAAGTTGAAATTGGAGGAACTTATCATTATACAGATGCTTTGTTGAAGCATAATTTTGAAAGCAAGGAGTACGACAGGGTATTTGAGACCATATACCTTGTATCCGATATTCACGCTCATTCCGATGAATCAGATACCGCCGCTCATGGTGCAGGGGATTCGGGAACAGAATCACAAGGTGGTGTAGATGTTGAACATGCCGAAGGTTCTATTCAATTGGATGAGTTGTTTGCCAATAAGGAAGAATACAAAGACAAGACTGTACAGGTAACCGGAAAATGCGTTAAGGTTAATCAGATGATCATGGGCAGGAACTGGGTACACATCCAGGACGGATCCGGGGAAGGTCTGGATCTGACCATTACCACTATGGAAAATGTACAGCTCAACGAGGTTGTAACCTTTGAAGGCGTGATTGCCCTGAACAAAGATTTCGGCGCAGGTTACAAATATGATATCATATTGGAGCAGGCAAAACTAAAAGCCACACAGACTAAATTATAATCATCTTACTTCTGTACTAGAAAAGTTTCAGGCCCTACATCAGATTGCAGGATCCAGTTTTA
>CBDUBA010000230.1:0-4336 GCA_965365275.1 uncultured Cyclobacteriaceae bacterium
AATTCCTTATTCCCGGACAGTCCAGATAAATGAATCCCCCAGAAGTTCTTTATAATTCCTCTTCAGTTTCTTTTTGAGTTTCTTTATCGATGAGCTGTTATCAGTAGATAAATCCTGATCTTCATGTAGGTCCTCTGACACTTTATATACCTCAAAGTCTGTAAATTTTGCGGACCTTATCTCAGGGATATTCCTGTCATTCAGATTCTGGTACTTTTTCTGAAGATCTAATTTGGCCAGCACCTTCCAATTCCCATCCCGCATGGCCACCTGATGTTCGTTCAAGGCATTATAATAGGCCCATATCAAAGGTTTTTCACGGTTAATTTTTTCCCCTTTCAGGACTTGCAGAAAACTGGTTCCGTCAAATTCAATATTTTCCGGCAGAGCTTTCCCCGCCAGTTCACAAAAAGTAGGCAGGAAATCTAATGCGGATACAGGCTGTTTGATTACCTGACCTGGCTTGATTTGTTTTGGCCAATACATAATGCCCGCGACCCTGAATCCGGCTTCAGTGGTCCATAGTTTCATGCCCCTTAAAGGATCCGGTGATCCATAGGAATAACTTGCATTCGGATACCGGTTTAGGGTTTCCGGCCCATTATCAGCCGTGAAGATAACCAGGGTATTATTGTCTATCGATTGATTTTTCAGCGCTTTTAGGACTTTACCCACCGCAAGGTCAATGTTTTCCACATTTGCAAAATAGGTAGCTTCTTTTTCATTCCTTGCAAAATTGATATATCTGTTGGTCAGTTCGGGAGGTGAAGCTACCGGTTCATGAGGTTCGTGAAAGGCCAGATACAAAAAAAACGGTTGATCAGGATTTCCCTGTTGATGATTTTCCATCCATCGGATTCCTTCATCTGCAACGATCTGGCAACTATACCCTTTGATTTCTCCGACGTCATTTCCGTTCCTAACAAAGTTCTCCGGATTGGCATGGGAGGGGTGGGCATTATTTTGAGTTCCTAACCAATGGTCAAATCCGGCATCATCGGGTTGAGGTTGTTCCTCTGAATTAAATATTGAGTTGCAATGCCACTTGCCGGCCATGGCTGTAGCGTATCCAGCCTGTTTTAACAGCATCGGAATGGTAATTTCCCTGCTTTGCATATGAACCTGTTCACGGGCATCCGGTTTAGGTTCACGAGCAGGAGGTATCCAGTCATATACACCAGCCCGGTTCGGACTTCGTCCTGTTAAGAGGCCTACCCTCGACGGAGAACATACCGGGGCGCTGGAATAAAAATCAGTAAAACGCATACCCTGAGCGGCCATGTTATCCAGATTAGGTGTTTTAATATGCGGGTGGCCATAGCAGGCAAGGTCTCCATAGCCCAGATCATCGCAAAGAATAACCACTATATTTGGGCGATTCTCCTGGGGTAAAACAAAGGTATTGAAAGAGATTGCCAGTTGAAGGATAAGAAAAATAATAGTGGTTTTTTTCATTTTATAATTATTTAGCATCCAAACATTTTATCATCCTAAGGCTGACACAAAGTTCCCTTTTCCCATACTAGGATTTGGCGAAAAAATAAATCAAGTTCTCTGCATCAAATAGTATTATGTTTAGATAAATATAGACAATGGGGTGGAGGTTTCAAATTCAAAACTTTCGCTATTCAGGTGGTGACAGTTATTGCAACATTCCCTTTCTTGTGTTTCTTTTCTACATATTTATGCGCCTCAGGGATTTGCTCAAATGCATATATACGGTCGATGACAGGTTTTAAACTTCCAGCCTCAATCATCTCTTTAAGCGTTATCAGGTCTTTCTCGTTATCCTTATGACCCATATCCGCGGACAGGAAAGTTCCACCCTTATCAAGGGCCTTCTTAAATGCCGATTTTGGAATCCCGCTCATCATTTTACCAATGGCATCAAATATGATGTCATATTTCACCCCTGGTTCTATATAATTTCCTTGAGTATAATCCAATACCCGGTCAGCCCCAATGGATTTTACCATTTCCAGGTTCGAAGTACTGCAAACACCAGTAACTTCAGCCCCATAAAATTTGGCGATCTGTACCGCATAAGTACCCACGCTGCCGGAAGCACCGTAAATGAGGATTTTTTTAGCCCTATCCGTATCTGCCACATTCTGACCAAGTCCGGCTTTTCGGAGGATATTAAGTGCAGTCACCCCGCCGATCGGAACTGCTGCGGCTTCTTCAAAGGATATATTGGAAGGTTTCAAAGCCACGATTCCTTTTTTCTCAGTATTATTAACCGCCTTCAGGCATTTGTATTCAGCATAGCCTCCAAAACTGAATCCGCAGGAAGCAAATACCTCATCTCCCGCCTTGTATTTTTCCACATTCTTCCCGGCAGATTCCACTACCCCTGCAACTTCGAAACCCAGTACTTTAATTTTTCGGGGACGGAACAATCCATTAAAAAGCCTGGTAAAAACCGGATCGGCTTTTCGCATGCGCCAGTCACCGGCAGTGACCGTTGTAGCATATACCTTAACCAGGATCTCATCATCTTTTGGGCTTGGTTTTTGAAGTTCAGCCATATGCAGTACTTCAGGCGGACCGTATTTTGTGTATACAAATGCTTTCACAATTAAATGATTTTATTAATAATAAATCGATCAAAATCTTTTCGTATTATCGGGATGTAATTCATGTTTAGATCCCGCATCTTTACAATCGATAGGCGACCATTTCCTGAGTATTGCGTAAAAGCAGTATGTCCCCTGCCAATACCGGATGGTTCCATGTTTTCCCATCAATAGCTTTAATCCGGGCCAGTTCATTGAAACTTTCCGGATCGGCCTGAACCATTACAAGATCACCTTTTTCAGAAAGTATTAATAACAGATCCTGGTCGGCAAGTAGTAATAGCTGGCCTCCGTACCGACCACCTCTCCACTTACGCTGCCCATCATCCAGGCTTATGCAAACTAGCATAGGGCCATTAAATCCATAGGCATGGTCCTCATGGACGACCAAATCATTGAAATTGGGTTTCAGTTGATTGGAAGTCCATTTTTCCCTTACTATCCATTCTCCTGACGTTCTGGAAACGTTTATTCTCCGTATACCTTCAATTCCCCCGGCACTGATCAGGAGATCACCATCATCCATCACAGCAGGTTGCACAATACGTGCCTCGACAGGCCAATCGTATGACCATAGGAACTCTCCATTCGCAGGGCTTAGGCTGGTAATTCCTCGGCCGCTCATAAGTAAAACCTGTATTACCCCATCCATTGTGAGAAGATGTGGGGAACTGTAACTGTCACCCCCGTCAGGCCCCATCCATTGCAGATTACCTGTATCGATATCATATGCTGCCAGCTTTCCGACAGCCGCGATAATAACCAGATCATTGACTACTATTGGAGAACTCGAATATCCCCATCCTGAGTGTTTCACCCCTGTGTCAGCAATTGCATTTCTGGACCAGATTAGCTTCCCGTTCATTGCATCAAGGGCATTCAGGATTCCGGTGGCACCCAATGTATAAATACGGTCATCATAAAGGACCGGTGTTGATCGTGGACCGGCACCCGCATGAGAATCCCAGAAACGTGCTTCATCTGCATGTAACCAGACTGGATCCCCGGTTTTCATATAATAACAGATCACGAATTCTTCCTCCCCTCGTTGTTCCTGGGTATATACCAAGTCACCATTTACAGCAAATGATGAACATCCGGGTCCAATTTGTTTTCGCCATAGTTCTTGGGGGCCATTTGATTTCCAATCTGTTTCAATTCGAATACCTTTGACAACCCCATCGCGCCCGGGTCCCCTGAATCCGGGCCATTCAGGTTCAGAATTAATGTGGATATCCAGGGTTGAAGGATCCAATGTCATAGTCTCCCGGTTCACCAACAACTCTTCCTCTGCTGTTTTTGACCACCGCCATTTAAGTTCCGGGCTGAAATCACCTGTTATTCCATCCGTTCTGATGAGTAACCACCATCCTGCTGCCAATAGGATGGTTATAACCATAGATATACGTCTTAACCTTATGGAAAGGTTTCTACTTAAAACTGCCCAAAATACAAATATCAGGGTGAGCAGTGGTATCCCAAACAAAAAATACATCATGCCCTGGCCCCCTGTTGCAAGGGAGACATGATTTAATTGGGAAACTATTGCTAAAGTAACAATCATCAATACTATTGCCCCCCACCTTTCGATCTTCGGCGCACGACTGAAAAATGCCCACCAGATGATGATCCCTAATCCCAGAATTAATCCACCGAAAATCCCTATTATTTCAGCATTAGGTATCAGTTTCGGGATCAGGTAACTTACGATAAACAAAGTTATGGCCAATATAATTCCCGGCCAGAGCCTCAGTGATCTG
>CBDUBA010000231.1:0-4328 GCA_965365275.1 uncultured Cyclobacteriaceae bacterium
CGAATTCTGCCCCGTTGGATAATAATTCTCCTCGATTTATCCATTGTTGGATTTTCAGTTATTCTGGCGTATTTCCTAAGGTTTAATTTTAATGTAATTGATGTCTTTAATTCTACCATCAAAGAAGGAATATTGATATTCCTGGGGGTTAGTATTGTCCTCTTCTTTATTACACAGAGCTATGCCGGAATAATACGTTATACCAGTCTGCAGGATGGTTGGCGAATCAGCTATACCGTTTTACTGATTTCACTGATCGTCTTAAGTATAAATCTGTTTTACAATTATCAATATAATAGCAGTATTATTCCTTATTCGATTATTATTATCGCATCCTTGAATTCCACTATATTCCTGTTTTTTTATCGCCTGATGATTAAAGCGGTCTTCTCTTATTATTTCCAGAGAAAACAGCAACGGACTAATGTGGTCATTTTCGGCGCAGGTATCAATGGTCGTGTTACAAAACAAATTATTGAGGGAGATCCCTCTTCCAACCTGAATGTAATAGGATTTCTTGAGGATGATAAGCGAAAAACAGGTAAGTCTCATAGTGGTGTGGGTATTTATGATGCAAAACGCGACCTTAAGAAACTGGTTAAAAATTACACGGTTAAGGAAATTATTATTGCCATTTCTGACCTGGATGTAGACAGGAAGAATGAAATTGTCGATGAGGCCTTACGACTTCAGCTAAAAATTCGTGAGGTTCCGCCTGTTGAAAAATGGGTCGAGGGAGGATTTAGTCTCAGGCAGATCAAGGAAGTGAAAATAGAAGATCTGCTGGGACGTGAAGCCATTCAATTGGATAACCCTAACTTATTTAAAGAGCTTGAAAATAAGGTTATAATGATTACAGGTGCTGCCGGGTCAATAGGTAGTGAGTTGGCGCGTCAGGTGGTTCATTACAAACCTCGTAAAGTAGTATTGATCGATCAGTCCGAAACTGGTATTTATCAGCTACAGCACGAATTGAAATGGGCAGAACCTATTTCTGATGTACATTACCATATTGGGGACATTACCAACGAAGAAAGAATGCGGAATCTGCTTAACCAGTATCATCCCCAGGTTATATATCATGCTGCTGCCTATAAACATGTTCCCTTGATGGAAGGGAACCCATGTGAAGCGGTGAATTGCAATATTTATGGGACTAAAGTTATAGCTGACCTGGCTGTATCGTTTAAGGTTGAAAAATTTGTTTTGATATCAACGGATAAAGCGGTCAACCCGACTAATGTCATGGGGGCATCAAAGCGTATTGCTGAAATGTATGTTCAATCCCTCCATGATCATATTGGTAAAAATGGATACAATACTACGAAATTTATTACAACCCGATTTGGAAATGTCTTAGGTTCCAATGGATCAGTAATCCCATTATTTAAGGAACAAATAGAGAAAGGTGGACCTGTTACCGTTACAGATCCAAAAGTGATGCGTTATTTTATGACCATTTCTGAAGCTGTCCAACTCGTCATCGATGCCGGAGCCATGGGAAGCGGGGGAGAGATCTTTATATTCGATATGGGCAAAAGTGTGAAGATCATTGATCTTGCAAGGAAAATGATCAAACTATCAGGACTTGAACCCGATATTGATATTCAGATCAAGCTCATTGGACTTCGTGAGGGGGAAAAGTTATACGAGGAACTCCTTAATGACAAAGAAAATACCTTGCCCACCTATCATAAGAAGATACTTATCGCTAATGTAAGGAAGGTAGCCTATGAATCCATATCCATGCAGGTAGGAACTCTATTTAGCCTCCTTGATCAGAAGGACGAACATAAAGTGGTTGAACAGATGAAGAGGATCGTTCCGGAATTCGTCAGTAATGTCTCCCGATATGAAGTTCTCGATAGGAAAATGGTAGGATAGTAAAGATGAGCAGCTGAAATCCCTGGAGATTTTTACATATTCCTGTGGGAAAATTATCTCAAGAGGATAATTGATCGTCCTAGCGACGACGACGTCTGTTTTTCATTGTTCGGGATCGGAGGGCCCGGTAAGTATCACTGAATGGGCTGATATAATACTGGATTTTCACCAGCATATGTAAATAGTTGTCCTTTGCATTCGGATTCCCCCTTACATTCCTTGGTTCTACCGCAAACGCAGGATTGGCACCTGCTTCCCCGCTTCTGTCTGATAATCTCCTGGCAATGTCATCTTCAAAAGAACTTGGATCAGGATAAACTCCACTGCTCACATCATCAAGGTAATCAGACAATGTGTACGTAAACCTCCCTTCAACAGCTACATTGAAGAACGCATTGATTTTAATTTTTACTCCGATACCCATTGGAAAAGTGGCTGTGAAACCACTGTAGGCATTTTCAGGACCTTCTGTTTGCAAAGGTCTCAGGGCGTATTTTTCTCCATCCAGTTCTGCCTTTGGGTTATAATACAGCAATCCTACCCCTCCAAATAGATAGGGATTTAGTCTTCTTCTTAAATAAAATCTGGCCTGTTCCGGGAAAAGCATTACCTGCACTACCCCAGAAACCTCATAATTATTGGAGAAAAATGACAATCCCCTCAAAGCTTTTCCATCCTCGGAATCCGCATCCTGAGCAGCCATCCTGAACCAACCGATATTTGCGTCCAGTGCTACCCGGTTATGAAATCTCCATAACATGCCGGCATTAAAATTTCCATTAAATGTTAAAACATAATCATCAACTACGTCACCAAAGTAGCTTGTGGTCCCCGATCCAATTTGAACCACAAACTTCTGCATGTACCTAGAGTTATAATAACTTTGTGCGTACACATAGTTGACTAATAATAAAGCAGATATTGCAAGCAATAATTTTCGCAGCATCTTCAATTTTTTTCACTAATATATTAAAATATTGCAATAAAGGTCAAGTAATATTGAAAAGAAGGTTACTAATTGGAACAATTTAGAATTAAATAATGAGTTTAATATAATACCAGCTATACCATTTTTTGAAGATCACCAGCATATCTTCTGCTCAACCCGGAAAGATGTTAAATCAAAAAACATGTTTTTCGAGCAATGAATATTGAATAATTATTCAATAACTGGCTCATAACCAGATGAATACAGGAGCCATGTTAAGCTATGTAATTTGTTCCTGAAATGAACTGAAACTGTTTTTTGAGCAACCAGATATTATTATTTGTTAGACCAGATGTATTTTTTACATTACAAGTTTTTCAGGATTTGTTTGGCCAGTATATGTATGTTAATATGCGTATCTTCCCTGCATAATCCAATTTTTGGTTCAAGCTATAACTTTTTGGCGCCAACCGCTTCCAATTTGTATATCAGTGGAGCCATGAAGGAAAACTTCACGCTAGAGGTCTTTTATGATTACTCAGACCCTGATTCTGATCCTGAAGGAGCCTCTACCTACCAGTGGTATACCTACGATGATAATTTTGGATCAAACAAAACGCCAATACCAGGTGCTACCTCAAAAACTTTTACATTAACAGCAGCTCAAGCTGGAATGCATATTTCAGTAGAGGTAACACCGGTTGATATAAATTCTGAAACTGGCATTACAGTGGAATTCATGCCATGGGCACCAGCCGATCCTAATCCGGTCCTGGCGGATGCCTCTTCTTGCTTTATAGCGGGTGGTGTTGGCTCTCCACCAATCCCCGGTAACTGGATCCTGAATACCACCGATCCGGAATTGTGTTCTCCCAGGTATATAGAATGGGAGATCAGGTATATAGGAATTGACTACAGCTCCACGAACCGGCCTGTGATCTATGTCGACTGGGAAGATGGTACGGTGGAGAATTATGATGCCGTTCTTATGAATCCGGAGGAAAGTAATATGTCGAAACAGGAGTGGGTGATCCTGGCGACACATACCTTTGACTATGCCAATGGAAGTGCCCCCCCGGCTGATGGTAGTTGTACCTATCTGATGACAACCTATTTCGGAGTCAGGGATATATCCAGTGGCACGATCACTTCTATATGCAGAACCCAGGATCAGACACAGGAATTTACGGTTTGGGATGTTATCAGTAATGATGATATTAGCGACCATAATATTGACCATGATCCGACCAGTACGGGTAATGAAGTAGGTGAGACTGTTGAAATTTGTGAGCATGATACGGATCCGGTCAGAATGCTTGACAATAGTACTTTCAATTGTGTGCCTCCAATTGAAAATAATACCTATAATGATAAATCCCGATGGACACAATGGGTATATGGCACGAATAATAGCATGACAGGGGCCCCGGTACTGGTAGACGGGATTGTAAGGACTTTTCCATTTGAAGGACCTGTAATTGAACTTACAGGACCGGTGACAGGATCCAATGAGGTA
>CBDUBA010000232.1:0-4325 GCA_965365275.1 uncultured Cyclobacteriaceae bacterium
ATCCGGAGAAATTCGTACGCATTGATCCTGAAAATATTATTAAAATAACCGCTGCCTACTTTAAGGCCTAAATTCTGGAGGGCAAGATTAACCACCAGATCATACCATTTGCGGTTTAAATACTTTTGTTCAGCCGTATCTCTTTCCAGATATTCAAGCTTTTCGCTTTCCTGTAGCGGTTCAACGTTGTAATACTCATCATCAAGTTGTTGAAGGCTGTCCTTTTTGGATTGAAATACCCGAATATCCGTTTTCTTTACGATGGTTGAGTCCCGGCTGAACTGGAATTTATCCTTTGAAGAGAAAAATGTACCCCGCGTATCATATATTATTCTGGGTACTTTTTTCAGGTATAAATCAAAGTACACCTTGTTTTGCAATCCGGTCATAGACGGAAGATTTATATAATCACTATTAAACTGCCAGCTTAAAAGTGATTTGGCTGGCCGATAGGTGCTTCCTTTCATATGGCCGGTTTCAGCATCAAAGTATAATATGGCAACAATAGAGGCAAATCTCTTTGATCTTTTTGGCATAGAGAGAATAACATCCAATACATTCTCGTTGAATTTGAGTTGACCGAGGTGGTAATGTGTATATCTCCTTCCTGCTTTTGCATAGAGGGGATTATAAAATTCCATATCCCCTATCGTTATATATTCATTTAAAGGAGAGATATTCTGAAGGTGACCAGGAATCAACGTGTTACCATTTTGTGTGATGATGGTTGAATCTTTTGTTACCGTTTTTGAATAGGCGACCCTCATCTTATTTTTTTTCGGGCCTTCAGATATATTTTCCTCAATGGAGATCAGGGAAAGGTATCTCTGCCAGTCATCAAGATCTCTTTTATATTCTCTGGATCTTTCTCTGGCAAAAAGCTTCAATTCATTGACCAGTTCATATTTGAGGTAGGGCAACTTTTTATACCCTTTTACCTGCATCGTATCCTGGAATTGATTGAAGATTGCACTGCCGAGAGAATCCCCGCTAAGATCAAGTTTCTCAATGTCGAGCAGTTCAAGATATACGTTTTGAATGGAATCCGATGAGTTTACTGTCCAGGTGGCAGGTTTGTACAGGAAGTGTTCGAGTAACAGGTGATCTCCGGGTGATGCCTGGAAAATACCATTGATCCCGGACACTGATTCACTGCTATCTGTTGTATTGGTGATCTTTACGAAAGGCTGGTTAAAACCAGTCCCGGCATCCTTCACGTAGACATTTACCAGGTTCTGCGCTGAGCTGGTTAATGGAAGGCATATACTAATAAATATTAGCGTTATCGGGATAATAACGGCATGTAAAAAACTGTATCGTTGTGGTACTGCAGGCATTCAGATTTCAATATATACTGTTCATATTATTTTGCAGTTCTGCTAATCTCTATAATGTTAAAATCTGACTGAATATACAAAAATTATCATTTAAGAATTAATTCGGTTGATGATTAGATATTTAACAGTAAAATCCTAATATTTAAGTTTTCAAAACATTATCTAATTCAGATTCAATATGGGTTATTTATGGTATGTAATAGGACTTGCCTGTGCTGTTTGGGTTATTTATGATGTCTGGGCAGTGAACAAGAAATTATCCGACACAGACAAAATTATCTGGACGCTTCTCGCAATTTTTTTCAGTATTATTACTGCAATTATCTACTACCTGGTAAAGAAAAGATAATTTCAGGTGTTAAAGTAGGCGTTATTGCATTATTTAGGAATTACGGGCTTATGTTCATTATCTTCTTGAGTTGTGTCCGGTTCGGGAATCCTCAATTTTCTACATTGTAATTATGAAACGCAGAACATTTACTAAGCTAGGTACAACAGGTATTCTCTTACCTTCTTTTAGCATTCAAAATAATTTATATCCGGGGGAAAACGAAGTGACAGCACTTGTGTCAAAACTGATAAAGGAAAATGATTCCCAAATTCCTGATATGTTGGCCAGGCAGGAGCAGGATGATAAAAGCAAATGGTATGGTGGGATCAGAACTGATGCTGAGGTGTTTTATCCGGGGCATGCAGCAGGTTATATTAAAAACCTGTCCTGTTCCTGCGTTTCAGCAGAATCAGAATATTATCAATCCACTACGCTGCTTAGGGCCATGGTTTTGGCATCTGAATACCTTTTAAGAGCACAATATGATGATGGGAACATTGATCTGCCGAGCACCAACTTTCATTCCCCTCCGGATACCGCTTTTACCGTTGAGCCTTTGTGTATCGCATATTCACTTTTGTCTGTCCTCGAGAATGATGAAACTGCGGAATTGCTTGGGAACCTGAAGAAGTTTCTTCTTCAGGCTGGAGAAGCCCTAACCGTTGGTGGTATCCATACCGCGAATCATCGCTGGGTAGTGTGCATGGCCCTGGCCAGACTTAATCAGTTGTTCCCTAATCCTTCTTACCTGGATCGCATTGATCAATGGCTGGCCGAAAAAATAGATATCGATCCGGATGGTCAGTATGCCGAAAAAAGCACATTGATCTACACGCCACTGGTGAACCGATGTCTAATTACCATAGCCCGGTTAACCGGCAGGCCTGAACTTTTTGATCCTGTCCGAAAAAACCTGGATATGACACTATATTATATCCATCCGAATGGGGAAATAGCCACTGAATCTTCCGGCAGGCAGGATCGTTACCAGCGTGGTACCATGCAAAACTACCTGTATGCATACAGGTATATGTCCATACTTGACAAAAATGGACACTTTGCTGTGATGACTGAGAACATTCAAAGCTTAGAGCCGGGAAAACTGCTGTTCTGGCTGGGTTATTTCCTGGAAGATTCCTTTTTATTTAAATCATTGCCTGACTCAGAACCATTACCTGTTTCCTACTTGAAAGAATTCTATCATTCTGACCTTGTGAGGATCCGACGTGAGAATATAGATGCTACAATCCTGGGGGCTAATCCGATTTTCTTCACTTCTTTTAAGGGGAATGCCGCCCTGGAAGGTGTCCGCGTAGCATCCGCCTTTTTTGGGAAGGGTCAGTTCAGGGGTATGGCAATAGAAAAAACGGATCGGGGATTCAGAATGTCCCAGAAATTGTCCGGGCCCTATTATCAACCAGTTGATCCGGGCGAGATTCCTGATAATGGTAACGGATGGCAGGTGCCCCGGATGAGGCGTGAATTAAGTGAAGTCCAGGAAGAGGAGACTGTAGTTGAGATTGAAGAGGAAGAAGAGGGCTATAGGATAAGCTTTTCAGTATTCGGGACTGATAATGTTCCCGTGGCTGTAGAATTTGCTTTCCGAAAAGGGGGCAGGTTTAATAATCTTGAAAAAGTGAAGGGTATCGATAATGCTTATCTTTCAAAAGAGGATGAAATGATGGAATATGCCTACGGTACAGACACCATTATATTCGGCCCCGGGCTACGTGAGCACGCATGGACCCAATTACGAGGAGCCTTACCCAAGTTAGATGCCGATTGTGTTTATTTTACTGGTTTTACACCCTTTGAGGTATCCATTATATTAAGTTGAGATTAATTTTTAATGGAATAGGCTCAATGAAGGATATTTCCCCCTGGTTAAATATGGAGTTTTGATCAAAACCGCTTTCCAAACGTTACAGTAAGGCCAACTCCGCCAAAATCAAAATCCTTATTAAAGTAATAAATCTCAGGGGTCACATCCCAGTGATTACTGATATCAAGTTCATATTCAATCCCGGCTTTAGCAATAAAGAAGTTCTTTTTTTTTTCATATTCAACACCTCCTCCAAGGTAAAAAGAAGGCCCGTTAGGGAGTTTATACATCACGACCAGTGTACTTATTAAGGGATATTCCCTTTCCAATTCAGGGGAGTTCTCTTGTTGGAGGACATAGGTTATGATTTCAAATTCATTCTTCAAGGCCAGAGCAAATTTAGGATTGAACCAGAATTGAATATCCAGGCCCAGGGTGGGGATTGCAAGAACACTAACCGGATCGCTATCATGGTTCCCGGCAGGAAGAAGTGATATCCCAGTGCCACCCGCAATACGCCAGTGTTTGAATTTAGAGTGTTCCAAAAAATCCGATGAAGGATCACCTTCATGTTCATAATTACTCTCAGAATCCTGAGCATGAATATTTTGGCACATGGCTAAAATTAGAATTGTAATTATCGATAATCTGCAGTAGAGGGGATTAAATATTACCATTCTATTCGTTTCGTGGGTTTAGTGCATATTAATAATTGTGAGAAATTTGTTAAGATCACAATGATAGTGTTAAACTATGCAAATGGTAAGCAAACATGATATAATCTGCTTAAAATGTACAAAAAATAGTATCTGATCCTTATTAATTCCAATCCAAA
>CBDUBA010000233.1:0-4279 GCA_965365275.1 uncultured Cyclobacteriaceae bacterium
ATGGTCTTCTCCCCAGAACTTCTCTCCATTCAGACTAAGTCTGGCGGTTCCAAATAATTGTAACGGCATGGCTTTTACTGCGGAGATCATAATACCATGTGATTTAAGGAATTCATAGCTTACCATTCCCGGATGGGACTGTCCCGTAAACATATCTGCATCCGGACACCACGCTGGTAATATTGCAGCTGCCTTCACACTGCCATTGATAGCAACATTTCTTCCAACCTGGGAACTTAAATCAGAGAGATTTTTCCTCGAATTAAAAAGGATCTTAGCCGTTCCTATGGTACTGGCTGCAAGCACGAGGTATTTGGATCGATATTTTATTATCTCACCCGTTCTTGTATCTTTTGCTATCGATTCAAAGCGATAAGGGACACATCCAGCTGAACGTAAGCTCAACTGCCTGCTTTCTTCCATCAGTGAGCGCACCTCTATTACTTCCTTGTCAGTATGGATAATAGCGCCATGGTCTACAGCCTTGGGTAGATAGTTTACCAGAAGGGATTCCTTACTGTTGTGTGTGCAACCGAAAACGCAATATCCACACCCGGTGCAATGTGAATCCGAATACCTTGCCCGGTCTACTGAGTATCCTAACTTCTTCATGAGTAAGGAAAATACCTGACCTGTTTTAGGGATTCTTTCTGGAAACATCTGGTGTGCTCGAAGCATAACTTCTCCAATTTTATAATATGGATCCAGGCTTTTTCTATTGATCTGTCCTGGCCATAAAGCATGACCCTCACTATCTTTTTGGTGGAACACAAATTCAGGGGCCCTTAATACTACTTTTTCAAAAAAAACAGATCCCCCACCCAAGCCTTCAACATAATTCATGGTAAGTGTATCAGATTTAAGTGATTTCAAATACCTGAGCAGGTATTTAGGATCCTGTGTTATTTTCAGGTCTTTTTTTGGATCAATATTTGGCCCTTTTTCCAGAACTACGGTGGATAAACCTGCACGCTGCAATCTTAAGGCCGGAGGACCAGCACCAAATCCTGATCCAACCACTGTAACATCAAAATAATTGGTTTCCATGATTATTAATTTAAGTGGGATTTCCATCAATGGTTTGTGGAGTGCCTTCAAAATAGGTTATATCCGGGTAAGAGTCAGTGACCTGATCTTCACATTGAAATCCGATCAGGTCACATCCTTTTTCCGGGCTATAAATGCCCGTAAAATAAGACAATTGAATGAGGTAGGCGGCAGCCAGGTAAATAGCGCTTGTTAACCCTTTAGCGGTTAATTTTTGCTCCACAATTTCTGTCCTTTTTGTAAGGTTCAAATCAGAAAAACGATCGGTCTGATAATTTTTCCTTGAGGCATTATCAAGATCCTCGGCAAGAATTCTTATATATTTAAGAAACGGGTAATACCCATCATAATAAACCTCTATGAGTCCGGGTTCATCACATTGGACCTCCGGAATAATGACCTTTGTGAATGCCCGCAGGGTTTTATCATCGTTTTTTTCAGTCTCTCTACCGGAATTAAAAATTACCTTTACGGGCATACAGGAAGAGGCTATAGCCATTGAAGCCATCAGGCCAAGGGTCTGTCTCCGGGTATATAGTTTTTCTCTCATAATACAGGTTGTTTGTTTTCTTATTTAAAATTACGGCTGGGCCCTTACTATGTGATATTGGATTTTGCCTGCCGCTTTGATGTTTTGGCAGTAATTATGATTGGAAGGGACAATTCTATAAAATGGGTTGTATTTTTCGCAAGTTGATAATTCTGGATTCCAGGAATTATTAATATTTGCCAAAACTCATCTTCCTGAATATTACTAATCACAAAATCTATTTCTTTATACCAGACCAAAAGCGCAGTAGCAGTATAATTTTGAATTTATTGGTGATTTTCTTACATTCATTTAGCCATTAAACAACTTTATGAAACTTTTTGACCAGGCCCAGCGAAGATTTCTTGAAGAAGTAAAAAGAAAAGTCCCGGGTAATATTTCACTCGCTGAAGTAATCGCCGATGATCTGAACATAAGCAATGATAGTGCATACAGAAGGATAAGAGGAGATACGCAACTGACACTCGAAGAATGTTTGGTCTTGTGTAACAAATATAATGTCTCAATTGACTCTCTTTTTGAAAACTCCACCAATCACATTGTATTCAATTACAGAGCCATCCATCAGGATACCTTTAATTTCGAATTATATTTCAAATCTATTCTTGAGAACCTTGACACGATAAAAAAATTTGAAAAAAAGGAAATGATATTTGCTGAAAATGACATCCTGCCTTTTCATCTTTTCAAGTTCGAAGGTCTTGCCGCGTTTAAATTGTTTTTCTGGATGTCTAATATTCATCATTTTCCGCAATATGAAAATAATTCCTTTGACATAAACAATTTTTCTAAAGAATTGCTGGGTCTTGCAAAGCAAGTATGGGAAAGCTATGTATCCATTCCCAGTATTGAAATATGGAGCGATGAAAACCTGAATGTTACCCTCCGGCAAATCGAATTCATATATGATTGTGGAAAATTAGAATCCAGGGACGTGGCGTTACAATTGTACGAGGAATTGAAGGAGGTGGTATTACACATTCAGAAACAAGCTGCCAGAGGATATAAATACCTGTATGGAAAAGAAAATGCAATCGGTGACGAGAAGAATTTCCAGCTGTACTATAATGAGGTAACTACTATGGATACTACGGTGTTTATAAAGATGGATGATAACAGGATGGTCCTGCTTGGACATAATGTGGTTGACATCTTAACCACTTCAGACCCCTTGTTTTGTAAGCATACCGAAACAATACTGGATAATATCATCAAGAATGCAACCCTGGTCAGTGTAGTGGGCGAAAAGGTCAGAAAGCGCTTCTTCCTAAAACTGATAGATAAAATTGATCAATATATTGACCGAATGAGAAACAAATAGAGAAGAAGTCATCAGTTCAAATGAATCTTTGTGAACCCATCTCTGGAACCAAATATCAGCACCAGATCAATTTCTTACAGATAAAATAGAGATCGTATATGAATTGAATGATAATCCCGAATAGGAAATAAGTATTGATTTTTTCAAGATTAAGGATGGAAAACCTTAATTTAATTCATAAGGTGCAAGACGATAATCGTTCAATTGCTGAACTTTATTGATCAGGGGATTGTCTCCGTTCCAGGTTCCCATGGTAGCTACAGGTTGAAAACGGGTATACATGTCCTCCCTGAAACCTTTCTTCTTACGCGTGATCTTAATGGCCATAGCATGGAAGGAACTGTATGCGAACTTTTTCATATGCTCCACATTCTCCCAGACAGAAAATGTAGCCTGCTCTCTAAGGGGTATCTCAGAGAACCCCCTTGAAAATAACAAGCCGGGAAAGCTGTTGTGGTCCTTTAAAACTTTCGCTATCATGCTAAAGAATGGGTAGATGAACTTGACTTTAATGGTCGCCCGGGTCAGTACACAGATTAAATCATTGTTAGGATCAATTTTAGACAGTTTCCATCCCTTGAATCCTGACCAGGACCCCCGGGAGGTGATCGGACGCATGATAATTGTGAAATGTTCGTAACTTCTTTTAAGGAACTCTCCGAATAGAGAGGACTTAAAGAAGCGCTCTGCGTGAGAAGGATCATCCCATACTGTAAATATCCCGAAAGAATCAAAATTCGTCTTCAGACTATACCCTGTTCCGCCCCCCAGTCCGACTAACTTATAAAATTTTAAGGTATTCACTTTATCCAAGTCAGGCCTGGCCTTGAACATTTGGCTGAAGCCCCATTTTCGATTTTTTCCTTTATAACGGAAAAACGTGAAACATGCTACTTGATCTGTCATTCGAGTAAACTTAATTGTTTAATATTTTTAACAAATAATTAAACAAAATGTTTGGCTAAATCAAATAATAACGGAATTATCCAATTTTTTGATAGTTGTTTAAAATGAAAAAATTTGGTGTGTTTGCGGCCAATTATTTACTAACGGATCAGGTCTTTTCTATAATCCATCAATTTCCAAAACACGTATCATAGTGGGTGGCATCTCAACGGATCTTTCTCCCGATCCCTGCCCTACTTCCTGAATAAATAGATTTAGAATACCTTTCACTTTCCATAATTCCGTATCGAAAGTGGGTTCCCAACGGTCCAAACCCGCATCAGTTAAAATAATGGTTTGCCATTTGCTTTCCTTTCCAATTTCAAGTGTTTTCAGGCAGGCTTTGTTATTGTACTCTTCATCTCTGTAGATAACATGTAATTTTGCCCCCCCTGACTTATTGGAATGTAGTACGA
>CBDUBA010000234.1:0-4278 GCA_965365275.1 uncultured Cyclobacteriaceae bacterium
GGCAAGAACTCAAATCCGGGCCCAATAATCCTGGCATTTACTATTCGATCCCTTGTGATTTTATTTTCACTTTTATCAAATGTCCCATTAAAAAGGTAAAGTTCAACAGGTTCATTGCTTTTCATGAAAAGTGAATCGGATTTAAGAAATAGTTCATGCGATGTCAGCAAAATAAAAAGCAAGACCAGAGTTAATAACTTTTTCATATCAATTGGTTTGTGCACAATAAAAATAGGCATTTATGAACTTGCCATTGTTTCACCAAGATAATGCCTGGTAGTTTTAAAGAAAACAAATCGATAGATTAAATCATTAATATTGATGTTAACCGGGAACTATTCTGATTTCATATTCAAATTATACCAGTTGATATTTCTGGTGAAGTACATGGTCAGACCAAGAATGAGAAGTAGTCCGATACTACCCATCAACAAGGCATAATCAACCAATTGAAGCGTAATGAAAAGAAATCCATAAATTCCGCAGAGTGTAAAGAGCAATATCAACGAAAGGCTGAATTTCCTGAACACACTCAGGGAATATAAAAATATCATAAGGACTATACCCACCGCAGAAATCATATAGGCGATATTAAAATTTGAGTGTTCCGATATAGATACCAGAAGTATGTAAAACAGGCTCAATGCAAGTCCGACTAAGGCATACTGGAAGGGATGAATTTTCCTTTTATTCAGGATTTCCACCAGGAAGAAAATTAAAAATGTCAGCGCAATGGTCATTACAGCATACTTTGCAGATCTGTATGATTTTTGATAATCATCCAGGGGCAGGATCAAATCCACCCCGAAAGAGGATTCCTGCATTTGTTGTTTATTACCACTCCCGATCCATGTTTGGGGATAGTTCCGGTTTAGTTGCAGCACCGACCAATAAGCGGTAAAACCCTCATTGCTTACTTCCCGCTGATCGGGGAGGAAATTACCATTAAAGGAAGGTGATGACCAGGGAGATCTTAAATTTACCTTTGTTGTGTTCCCTAAAGGAATGAAAGATAGATTTTTGCTTCCGTTAAGATCCATTGAGAAGTCAAAAGCTAATTTCTGATTGACTTGATCCTCACAATCCGGCAGAGGAATTGTTATCCCGGAGTAAATGATATCATTTAGCCTTGATCCCGGCTGGACATTCAAATTTTTCCCATTCCAATCTAAATTGATCTGGTTTTTGATTCCTCTGAGATCAGTTATACCTATTGTAAGAAAGGCCTGATCATATTGAATCTCTTTCAGATCTTGTAGATCAGGTTTAGGATTTATGATAAATTCACCGGAAACATGGATTTTGGATTTGTACACGACAACTTCATAAATTCCCCTTCTTAATTTTTCAGGTAGTACTTCTCCTTCAATATTCAGGTTTTCAGGAAGCAGGTTCCAATATTTCGTACTGGTGATTTTCTTATTTTCCTCCACATATTCATAGATCAGTGGAATTGTGAGTATCGGCCCGTTAATTTGCTGCTCAGCAGCCCATTTCGACCTGACCTCATCCGTTGCTTCATTATTCAATGATTCCCTTTCCTGGATGATGGAGGTGATCATTGCTACCGGGATCAACAGGAGCAACATCAGGATTGTGATGGTCACCAGTTTTAAGGTTACCGAAGTTTTAATAAAACTACTTACCTTTTCAAATATAGTGTTTTCAGTATTCATAATTATTTAGTTTAAAAGTACTTTGAAAAGCAAAGTAAAGTGTCAAATTTTTTTATTTCAGTAATTGTTCTATTGCGTTAATATGTTTCTTAAAAGCTTCCCTGCCATTATTCGTGGCAAAGTATTTAGTCTTTGGTTTTCTATTGTGAAATTCTTTCTTATACATGACATAATGTTTTTTTTCAAGAGATTTTAAATGGCTGGCCAGGTTTCCGTCTGTCACGTCCAGCAAATCTTTTAAAGCATTGAAATCTAGATAATCGTTCACAACAAGCGCTGACATTATGCCCAGGCGTATTTTATTTTCAAATGCTTTATCCAGATCTTTTAAAAGTTCCTTCACGACTTATACCTCCATTGCATGATAATACCATAGATTATATGTAGAACTCCAAATCCAATCGACCAGAACAGCAATCCAAAACCTATAAAGTATGTTGCTATTAATCCAAGCGTTATTTCTATGAGGCCCAGGCTTCTGATCTCATTCAAAGTGTACTTACTTGCATTGACCAGGGCAAGTCCGTAGAATATCAGGGTCATGGGCGCTACCAAACCTATATATCCTTTGAAGAGAAGCATAAGACATAGAATACCACCGGTAAGTAAAGGAATGAACAAATTGATGAGAAGTCTTTTGGTTTGAATATCCCAAATTCTTTGATTTCTCTTTTTTGTTTCCCGGGTTGTGAAATAAATCCCCGTACCAATGGCCAGGATAAGCGTTCCCAGGGCAATCAGGAGTAATTGCGTAATGCTTTCATTAGTAAGAAATATCCTGCCATATTCCTGATATTCAGGATTGGTATAAACAATGCGGTATGCAAGGAAGGCTCCGATCAATGCTGCAATTCCTGCTGCAATTCCAGAAAGTCCACTTAATGAAATAAATCGAGATGATCGATTCATTATATCCTTGATCTCCTTCAGGTCTTCAATATATTTTTCTTTCATTTAAAAGTACTTTGAAATACAAAGTAAACTAAAAATGAGAAACTATTCAAGTTTTAAGCTAATAAATTGAGATGGAAGTTTCAGATAACCCCTCAATACAGCCTTAATTACACATATCAAATTAATCAAATACCTGTTGGTAATAAAAAGAAGTGAAACTTAGCATTTAGCTTATAAATTAATATATCCAATATTAATTGAGCACAGTTGGCCAAATAGGGTAATTTAATTCAGGAACTGTATTTTATACAAATGATATGGTTTTGATTGTTTAAATTAAAATTCACATGTTAATGGAAACCATTAAGGCAGGCAGGTCATCGAAAATTTGCTTGTTATTGATCTAAGGCAATTTTATAATGTTTCAGAACCCGGAGCGCATGAAGGGTATTCCATCTGCTGGGTTGTCCGGCTTTTTCCATTTCGAAATGCACCTTTCCCGGGTGAGCAGACTGTAAATTCCACAGCCTATTTTTTCTTCTTTTTCGCAGTATTACCTCTATCGCAGCCTGCATCCTTTTATCATACGTAGTGCCGGCATACTGAAAGTAGTCCATTGCTCTCAGAATATTATATTTCCATCTACTTGGATAGGGGATATTGAGAAACGTTCTCTTTATAATTTCACCGGTTCTGTCCGATAGGAACAATTGGTGCAGCAGAATAAATTCTTCCGAACTTTGTTTTGCCTTCTGTATATCATTCATTCGATAAGTATATCCCGCTTTCAGAAATTCTACAATTCCCTCTAAAACCGAAAGGGTGGTATGCAGCGAACTGTGCCTGGCCCCGCTTCTTGTCGTTATGCAATTAAATCCCCCATCTGGCATTTTCTCTGACAAAATGCTGTCAACAATTGATTGGAGTTTTGACTCTTCGGTTCCGAAATAGGAAGCATAGTTCAGAAACATCCCATTTACGCATACATCGCTATGCGCTGATGTTGAAGGACCCAGTTGAATGCCGCCATCAGCCGCTTTCAGTGTATCCAGGATCATATCAATGGTTTCTTTTATAACTTTAATGTCAGGGTCAGGATATAAATTACGAAGGTCGAGTAAAGTATAATGTGTGGAGATCCATTTTGGTTGGTAAAATCTGTCTCCCCAGTTACCGGATGGTTTACGTTTGCTCAGGAATTGTTTTCCCCATCCTTCGGTTTCTATCCTGTCCCGTAAATCCTTTCTTTCCACACCCAAAAGATCCCGGTGAACCTGGTATTGTATGGATACATCACCTTCCAATAACCATTCTATGATCTCCTGATCATTCATATCGAAAAATACGAAAATATAAGCTCATATCTTTGATAAAATAAATATAAGGACATGTCGTATCATCAGATCAAATCTGATCTTAGAAAGATATTCGTAAAATTATATAAACTCTCTCCATAACACGATTATTAATCCTGTTAGGAAAATGACGGTAAAAATTATTTTATTATGTCGGGCCAGCCATTCCGGAAGAAAAATGTCAAAATTATCTTTGTCTGAATCTGAGTATTTTCTTGCCAATATTGTCAATGGGCAGAACATTTTGAATAGAACCAGCACAATTCCTTCCCCGATAACCAATCCAATACCAATCCAGGTGTAAATACTAATATTATTACTGATTCCGGCATATAAAATATAAAAAATCACAC
>CBDUBA010000235.1:0-4211 GCA_965365275.1 uncultured Cyclobacteriaceae bacterium
ATAATTATACTTATTATCCTGGTATATTTCGGGTTGCTATACCTGATCTCCAGATTGACCTCAGCCAGGGCGGATGGTGCCACCTTTTTCATAGCCAATCGAAAAGCACCCTGGTTCCTGGTGGCCTATGGTATGGTGGGTGTTGGGATCTCAGGCATTACATTCATCTCAGTACCGGGCCAGGTTGTTGATACCCAGTTTTCTTATTTTCAAATGGTTATCGGGTACGCAATTGGCCTGTTCATTGTCGCTTTCTTTATGCTCCCTGTATATTACAAGATCAAAGCCATCTCTATTTATTCTTTTCTGAAAGAGCGGTTCGGTACTTATTCACATAAAACCGGGGCGATTCTTTTTCTGATGGCCCAGACTGCATCTGCTGCTTTCCGGTTGTTCTTAATGGCCTATGTATTACAAATTGCCCTTTTTGGACCCATGAAAATGCCTTTTTGGGTGACCGTGCTGGCCACATTGTTGCTCATCTGGTTTTATACGTACCGGGGTGGTATCAAAACAGTGATTTTCACGGATACCCTGCAAACCACTTTTTTAATTGCTGCCTTATTCTTATGCCTCTGGAGCATAAGCCGACAATTGGATCTTTCTGCCGGTGCACTCTATGCTGCCATGGATAAAGAAGGGATTTCCCAGGTATTTTTCTGGTCCTGGAAAGATCCTAAAAATTTCTTCAAACTGGTTTTTGTGGGGACAATGCTGACGGTTATGACGAACGGGCTGGATCAATCCATCATGCAAAAACACCTGACTTGTAAGGACCTTGCTTCCTCTCAGAAAAACATTGTTACCCTCGCTATAATTTTACTGGTGGTGAATATCTTCTTCTTATTCCTGGGGGGGGCACTACAGCTTTTTGCCATGAAAGAGAATATAGTAATTCCGCAACAGACAGATACACTATTCCCTATGCTGGCTTTAGACCATCTGGGGCTGGCAGCGGGTATTTTCTTCTTTATCGGAATTGCAGCGGCGGCTTATTCCTCAGCAGATTCTTCCCTCACAGGATTAACCACTTCATTCTGCATTGATATATTGAATTTTGGTGAAAATGATACCAAGAATCAGAAAATACGATATCTGGTACATTTCGGTTTTACCATACTTTTGTTTCTATTGATCATAGGTTTTAACCATGTAAATGACCAGAGTGTATTGTATGCGTTTATCAGAACTTCCGGTTTTATATACGGGCCATTGCTTAGTGTGTTTTTCTTCGGGATGTATTCTAAAAGGAAAATACAAGACTGGCTGATACCCGTTATCTGTATTTTATCTCCGGCTATATCGGTAGTTTTTGATCAGAAATCACCTGAATGGTTCAATGGGTTTGAATTTGGCTATGATATTCTTTTGCTAAATAGTATCTTAACTTTAATTGCATTATTTCTACTGTCAAAAAAGAAATCCTGAAATGAACGCCATCAATTTTTTCAGCAATAAGGTGAAATATCTTTCTTCTCTCTTTATTGTTTGCGCTTGTTTCCTTTCAAATCAGGCTGATGTCAAAGCCCAGTCTGACCTGGAAAAAATTTTTTTTCATCCTCCTGAAGTTGCAAAACCACGCGGTTACTGGATCTGGCCACATGGTAATTTTGATTATTCCAGGATAACCGAGGAATTGAGGGAATTTAAGGAAAAAGGATTGGGCGGTGTGGACATCTATGATATGGGTATTTCAGATCCATATGACATCATTCCTCCCGGTAATGCTTTTCTAAGTGACCAGATGATGGACGGTATTGAATTTGCGATGGAGGAAGCCGACAGGCTGGATCTTGCTATGGGCTTATCCGTATCAAACGGATGGAATGCCGGGGGTGATTGGACAAAACCGGATGAGATGATCATGCGATTATTGTTCTGGAAGGATACCCTTCAAGGTCCTGTGACCCTAAATACGATTGGTTTCCCGGATATCCCAAGGACGTTTGAAAAACCATATGGGACATTTGACCTCTTCCCACAATTTAATTCGGATGGTTTCCCTGTATTTTATGAAAATGTAGCCCTGATCGCTTATCCCTTAACTCAAAACAACCTGGTCAGTGATCTGAAAGAAATCATCTATCTCGATCCGGATAAAATAGAGGGGAATGCAGTCGATATCATTTTACCGGAAGGTAACTGGATTATTGCCAGGGCGGTTGTAACTCCTCTGGGACAAAAGATGTGGGTAAGAAGCGAACGTTCAAACGGGTTTATAATGGATCATTATTCGGAAAAAGCTACAAAAAATCATTTCAACTATGTGATTAGTCGGCTGGAAGACCGCCTTGGCAATTTGAAAGAATCTGCTCTTGAACGGTTATACCTGGCCAGTTTCGAAGCGGAAGATTATATCATTTGGAGCCCTGAGTTGAAAGAGACCTTCTATGCGTATCATGGCTATGAAATGGATCCATATATTCCGGCTTTCGCCGGTTTGACCGTGATAGATAAAGAAACAACACAACGTTTCCTGTATGATTACCGATTGACGGTATCTGAAATGTTCGTCAATAATCATTACCGTCAGGCGAGAGATATCAGTAATGCGCATGGGTTGTTGCTTGCCTCTGAATCCGGGGGGCCTGGTCCGCCTCTGCATTATGTGCCAACGGAAGACCTGAAAGCACTGGGTTCGGTGGATGTTATGCGGGGGGAATTCTGGAACAGAACGCCACAGCACTTTGACAAATATGGAAATGATCTGACCTATGTGGTTAAAAATATCGCCAGCGCGGCACATATTTATGGTCACAAAATAGTCGAGATGGAAGCTTTCACCAGTCATGGTAAGCACTGGCAGGAAAGACCGATAGAATTAAAAAAACTGGCCGATGAAGCATACTGTACCGGTATGACAAGAGTCGTTTATCATACGATGCCACACAGTCCACGGGAAGCCGGAGTGCCAGGCTGGAGTTACTCCGCAGGGACGCATATATCCCCAAAAATGACCTGGTGGGATTTGTCCAAACCCTTTCATAATTATTTTGCCAGAACCAGTGCATTACTTCAGTATGGTGATTTTGTAGCGGATGTAGCGTATTATTATGGTGAAGAGATTCCTAATTTTGCGATCGGTGTTAAATATATCAGACCAGGCCTGGGTGCCGGATATGATTACGATGATCTGAATAAGGAAGTGCTGCTGAAAAGTTCTGTAACGGAAGATGGAAGGGTGCTTCTTCCTTCAGGCATGAAATATCATTTGCTGGTATTACCTGATGAGGCTAATATGAGTCTTGAAGTGCTTAAAAAAATAGAGGAATTAGTTAACAATGGGGCGAGTATTCTTGGCAGCAGGCCATCGACTGTGCCGGGTTTAAAGGATTATAAAACCCGGGAGAAAGAATTAAATATGTTAGCAGATCAAATTTGGGGAAAGAAAGGGAGAAAGTATAAAAGAAATTATGGGGAAGGAACCATCTTTTTTGGCTATTCAGAGCGTGAGATACTCACGGAAAAGGGCGTGTTGCCAGATTTTCAATTCAGGTCTGCCACTGATGGGGGGCAAGTTAATCTGGATTATATCCACCGGAATACTGATGAAGATGATATTTATTTTATCATCAATAAAGATTCCCTTGGAGTACAGGCAGTCCTTGATTTCAGAATTTCAGACCGACAGCCCTATGCATATGATCCGGTGGATGGATCCATTTCAAAAATTGCCCTGTACGATGAGGAAGATGGAAGGACTTATATCCCTCTTCATCTTGAAGGGTATGCATCCCTTTTCATCGTATTTTCAGATGAAACGGAGGAAATTCCTCATGTAATAAGCATTGAAAAGGACGGTCAACCCATAATCTTACTTAATATTTTGGATAAAATAAATTTATCGTATAACCTCAAAAATGAAATTGTTTTTTCCTCTGCAATAAAAGGAAGATATGCATTAATATTCAGCAATGATAAGATTATGGAAGTGAATTGTAAAGCTGATGAGGAATACCAGATCCTGGATGAGGAATGGGATGTGTATTTCCCGGGCGGCTGGGGTTTTGATCCAATACAGAAATTCGACAGTTTGGGGGATTGGACCACGCACCCTGATAAGGAGCTTTCTATATTCAGTGGTACAGCTACTTATAAAAAAACGTTCCGGATCAATGCTGATGATCTGGAAAAAGACAGATCCGGGATCCAGGGGGATGATCTGGAAAAAGACAGATCCGGGATCCAGGGGGATGATCTGGAAAAAGACA
>CBDUBA010000236.1:0-4178 GCA_965365275.1 uncultured Cyclobacteriaceae bacterium
TTAAATAGCAAGGAATCTGCCCTTATAATATTCTCACTTTTTTCAAATGGGTAGTCTTGAGAAGTATTAGAAATACATAATATCGGGAATAGGAAAAGTATTATGCAGAAGATGCTTTTTATGGTATAACAGGCTGATTGCCTTAACGGTCGAAAAATCATGTCCTTTAATCAAATCAGAATGTTCAATTTAGCATAATTAATAATGAAAATCAATGATTAATTGCAATAAGAGACCATTTTTAATATTACGCATGCAATTATTTGATTTTGCCCCCATCATCGTATTCAAAGAATTCCACAAGTATTAAACTCCCGGTTTTCTTTCGAAGGTTTATTTTCGGTAACCCAATCCATTAAATCAGATTTTCTTCAGTTTTATATAACTATTTTGTCTAAACTCGAATTCGAATTTTATCAGGCCGGAAAAATAGCCTGATTTTACATATCTTTGCCAAATTGTCCAAACTGACGTATTGTGAAGCGATTTTTTTATATTTTTTATGTGTTGCTGCTGCCTTTATCTCTAAAGGCTCAGGATATAAATAAGGTTAATAATGATTTTAACCTTTACTGTAATAAGACCAACGAAGAAATCATACTGGACGGTGTTCTGGATGAGGAAACTTGGAAGAACGCGGATGTGGCCGATAACTTCTATATGATCATGCCCATGGATACCAGCCTGGCTGATGCTAAAACAGAAGTGCGGGTAGCATATGACGACAAAAACCTGTATATGTCGGCTGTAATGTATCTCAAACCAGGCAGCGATATTGTGGTTTCTTCCATGAAGCGGGATTTTAATTTCGGGCTTAATGATAATTTCTTCTGCGTTATTGACCCTTTCAACGATTTGACAAATGGCTTTTCCTTTGGTGCCAATGCAGCAGGCGGGGAGTGGGATGGCGACCAGGCCGATGGCGGCCGGATCAACCTGAACTGGGATAATAAGTGGAAGTCAACGGTGAAAAACTATGAGGATAAATGGATCTTCGAAGCAGCCATACCGTTTAAAACGCTCCGGTATAAAAAAGGATCAAAAAGCTGGGGAATAAACTTCTCCCGCCTGGACCTATCCTATAATGAGAAATCAGCCTGGACACCTGTACCCAGGCAATTTCAGTCCGCTTCACTGGCCTTCACCGGTAATCTTATATGGGAAGAACCACCTCCAAAGCAGGGGACTAACATTTCACTCATCCCGTATGGTACAGCAAGTGCCATTAAAGATGTTGAGAATGGTGAGCCCACTGAATATGATTACGATGTTGGGCTTGACGCGAAAGTGGCCATAACACCATCCCTTAACCTTGACCTCACTGTTAATCCTGATTTCTCCCAGGTGGAAGTTGACCGGCAGGTGACGAACCTGAGTCGGTTCGAATTGTTTTTCCCGGAAAGAAGGCAATTTTTTCTGGAAAACTCTGACCTGTTTGCCAATTTTGGCTTCAGGGGCAATCGGCCGTTCTTTTCCAGAAGAATAGGCCTGGAAGCACCCATAAAATACGGGGGCAGACTTAGTGGAAAGGTCACGGATGATCTCAGGATCGGTGTAATGGATATTCAAACGGGCAGTATAAGTCCCCAATACGATGATGAAGGAAACCTGATAGAAGGAGGTATCCCGGATCAGAATTATTTTGTTGCGGCCGTACAGCAGAAAGTCTTTTCAAGATCAAATATCCAGGCTATTTTCATCAATAAGGAATCTTTTGACCTGGATTATGCACGGCATGACAGCAGCGTTCAAAAGTATAACCGTAACCTGGGACTGGAATATAACCTGGCATCAAAAGACAATGTATGGACCGGGAAATTCCTTGTTCATAAATCATTCACCCCAGATAAGTCAGGAGATGATTTTTATCAAGCGGCCACCCTGGAATATGATACCCGTAATCTTGGTATTGAATTATCACAGCAATACATAGGCGATAATTATAATGCTGAAGTTGGATATATTCCACGGAAAGGATTACACCGGATCAGCCCGGAATTCCGCTACAGCTTCTTTCCCACTTCAAAGAAGATCAATACCCATGGGCCTCAGCTTGAAGCCGATTTTTTCTGGAATACGGATTATACATTAACAGATATCCAGAGTACTTTTCTTTATGATTTGACTTTCCTTGACAGAAGTTCCCTGCGTGTTGGGAGCGGGTATAATTATGTGCTATTGCAGGAACCTTTCGATCCGACCAATTCAGGTGGCGAGGAATTACCAGCCGGATCCGACTATGCCTGGTGGGATGCCGGAATTGGATATTCAAGTGCACCAGGAAAATTATTTACATTCAGTATTCATTCAACTTACGGGGGATATTTCAATGGGAACCTGTTCAGGTTTGAAGGAAGTGCAGGGTACCGTTTTCAACCCTATGCCAACATAAATGTGGATATTGAATATAATAACATAAGGCTTCCGGAACCGTATACCAGCGCATCTTTCCTGCTGGTGAGCCCCAGGTTGGAAGTTTCGTTTACAAAGAATATATACCTTACAACCTTTGTTCAGTTTAATGAACAAGCCGAGAACGTAAACCTTAATGCGCGCTTCAGATGGCGTTTTGTGCCGGCATCCGATATATACCTGGTATATACTGAGAACTACTGGCATACTGATTTCAACAGTAAGAACAGGGCGCTTGTATTTAAATTTATCTATTGGTTAAATATCTAAAATTTCTTAATTTCCCCCTTGACGTTTTGATATCATGAAAATGGGATGCATTGAATAGTATTTAACAGCATCCGGTTTCCGATTCAAATAATTACTTACTTCCAGGGAGGTAAGTCTGTACTTTTAAAACTATAAACTATAAAAGATGAAATTCTCTAAGACAAGACGTGACACTATTAAGAAAATAATGGCCAGTGGATCTATATTAAGTTTACCCGGATTATTGCAAAACAGGCTGGAAGCTGCCAATGCTGCTATGGGGAAGGAACTGAGTGAAAAAATAAACCATTCAGCCTGTAAATGGTGTTACAACGATATTCCTCTCGAAGAGCTATGTCAAAAAGGCAAAGCTTTCGGCCTGCAATCCATCGACCTCGTGGGGCCAAAAGAATGGCCAATTGTCCAGGAATATGGATTGACCTGTGCTATGGGTAACGGTGCCGGAATGGGAATCGCCAGGGGCTGGAATAATCCGGTTTTTCATGAGAAACTTATACAGGATTTTATGAACCTGATTCCGGTGGCCGCAAAATATAAAATACCAAACCTTATTGTTCTTTCAGGAAACAGAGAGGGGATGGATGATGAAACCGGGCTGAAAAACTGTGCTGAAGGGCTGAAGAAGATCATGTCAGAAGCCGAAAAATACAATGTGAATATTGTGATGGAACTGCTGAACAGTAAGATCGATCACAAAGATTATATGTGCGATCATACCGTTTGGGGGGTTGAATTATGTAATATGATCGGATCTGAGAACTTCAAGCTGCTTTATGATATCTACCATATGCAGATCATGGAGGGAGATGTTATACGGACGATCAAAGAGAATCATCAGTATATCGCACATTATCATACAGGTGGTGTGCCAGGAAGGCACGAAATTGACGATACGCAGGAACTCTATTACCCGGCCATAATGAAGGCGATCGTTGAAACTGGTTTTACCGGATACGTTGCCCAGGAATTTGTTCCGACATGGGAAGATAAACTGGAAGCGCTGGAAGATGCCATTAAAATATGCACGGTATAAATTGATAATCAGCAGCTATAAGTTAATTTTTTTGAAACCTTTAGAAGGGTAGGTATATTGTAGTTGCTTGAACTCTGAGCTGTGGCTTATTGGATATAATCGGTATAACCTTCAGAATACATCAGAACTCTTTCTATTAACCTGCCACCTTCAACCTCAGGTCTGTTTTTGTTTTCCAGGTGCAGCATCAGGTAAAATCCATTAAGCTCAGGAAATTCCTGGTCCCTCGGATCACTGGAATTTTTAAACCTGGGATCACCATTTTTCATTCGGAAAACCTCCAGGACATAATAGGAAACAATAAATTCACCAGTAGCATCCGTGAATGAAATGGAATCCAGTCCGATGTAACTGTCAGGGAAAGACTGAAAAGATTCTCCTCCATTATCTGAAGCGCGAACGGTTCCCGGGGTAAAAATATATTGCAGGTTGAGATCGCGGTAGGTGTTCTCACTAATCAATT
>CBDUBA010000237.1:0-4140 GCA_965365275.1 uncultured Cyclobacteriaceae bacterium
TTCTTGACATTTTGATGTAATAAATCAGTGAAAAATCTCGATTTTCATAAGAAAAATGAATTATTATCTTTCAGCTATACGATTATTGCCAATTTATCTCCTGCTTGTCCAAATGTTAAATTCAGCCAGCTATGATAGGGGTTTAACAGCTAATTGGACAGCAGGGGATTTTTTTTCGAATAGCTTTCCAATCAGAAATAGTGTATCAACAATATTTAAAGGAATTACGAATTACCCGATTCAACCTGAACCAGCTATGTGCCCAGCCAGCTATGCCTCAGAGGCGTGTCCCCCTCGTTGACACGCCTCCGGCTGGCTTTTCAAGTGGTTTGATTTGAATTTCGCATTTCATCAGAAGATTTAATACTTGTTGATTTCCAGGTATTAGTAACCATTTATATACAGATATTATAACCAGAAGAAGGGTTGGTGACCCGAATAATTAGTTGTGGGAATAAGCTGAAAAAACACATAAAACAGAAGTAAGCATCAATTTCAACCATCCAACAAATGAACAAAAAACAACTGGCTATGGGATTGTTCGCACTGGGTACCAGTGCTATACCCCTAACTGATAAAATAATAAAAGAAGCTGGAAATTCAGAAGGGGCTTCTATTACTTCCAAGGCTTATGTAATTACCGGGATCTATACAAATAATTATGACCTTCAGGCCGGCGGCACTTTCATTGGTGCAGCCGGGGGTATAGGTCTTGCTTTGGGATTATTGTGTGGAATTCAGGCTGCTGTAACACTTGCTGTCGGCGCTTAAATAATTGAGTGTCTGAAAGGTAGCACAGGTCTTACCGATTGATTATGGTATGGTGTAAACCATATAGCTTAATATTTATAGCACTTATTCTTCATAACATAAATAGGCAACCAGTCAATTGTGCCCTTTCAGACCTCCTTTAAAATAGACTCAATAGGTAAATTGGATTCTTTATGCTGCTCTTCCCTCTGATCTTCTCCATCACGTCAACCGTTTTATTCTATCTGGGGTTGGTTATATTCTCAGGTAATAATTACGAAGCCACCTTCCTGGTATCTCAGGCCCTATTGTATGCTACTGTGCCCTTATACCCTGGACGGGAGATAGATTCGGGTAAGACGTTTATGATAGGGCCCGGGAGTTTTCGATTTGCATTTCTGATTGTTCTATTAACGGTCATTGCCTCGGTGACAAATCTCTATATTTATAAAGAGCAGATACTGGTATCCTTAAAAAGTGTTCTTGTTAATAAGATCTACAGTTTGCTCAGCTATACATTTATTCCATTTGCTCAGATCGGTGGATGGCTGTACCAGAGTGTTCTGGTGTATCTTATCGCCGTAGTACTGGGGACAAGTTTACGATTCCGGGATTATCTTGTTTTTGTCGGCATTGCATACAGCGGATTTTTGCTGTCTACAATCTTAAGCCTGATCTTGAATTTATTGGTGTATGATCTTGAATTGATCCAGTCAAATAATGAATTAAGGTTCACTATTGGCAAGTTTGGGGAAGCCTTTACCCTGATTCTTCTGGCATTTTTCATCTACTATAATGAAGAAAAATTCAGTCTGATCAAATCATGTGTTATTGCCTGTATACCTACAGCCATAATAATCCTCTTTCAGATCGTCTTATGAATTTGGGAACTATTGTTAAGCGTATTATGAAATTCGGGCCTATTTCGGGACTTGCCTTTATATGGAATTCAATAAGGCTACGTTATAAAAAATTCAGATCACTTCAGGATCATTTTTTTAAATACAGACCTTTTACTAAGAGTCTTTTAAAAAGGAAATCTCTATTGGTTCATTTTCTCAAAATCCATTTTCTCTTGTCCCGTCTCAGGAAACTCAAATTATTTTTTTTACAAGCAATAAATTTTAAATCTCTACCGATTCAATTTCAAAAACTCAATTTTTTATCACAATATCTGGTAAAGTTAAGGTCTTTATCGCTTCATTTTATGAAGTTCAGGTTCAGATCATATCGACTATGGAGACTTAAAATTGAGGATATCCGGGGGAGGCATGTGGTAATCGGTGGATTGCTAATATACTTCTTTAGTTTCCTGATTGGAATTAGATCAATTGGAGTCAGCATACTGGACGATAATGAGCCTGGAGATTCGGTTGCCCGGGAACTGATCTTTTTGGGAGATGCACAATGCAGCAAAACGGACTCGTCGAATGATCAGGATCTTTTAATCCCATCCGGTGATTCACGAAGTATTAAGGATCATGAATCCCCAGTTCCCAAAATTTTAAGCGATGGCACAGATTGCAATCCATTATATACCATCGCTTCTAATTCTCTGGGAGATACGTCTAAATCAGCCTCCTCTGATATGAATGTACCTGTGAGTTTTTTAAAAAAGATATTCCTGAATAACCTGGGATTGAACATAATAATTATAACCGGAGCATTTTCACTGTTGGCTTTCAGCATGATAGTTTTAGTATTTAATGCTTTACACATCGGAATGCTGGTAAAAGGAATTTATAATTCCTATGGTTTAAAATTGGCTGCGGTATTGGTCTTCCCGCACCTGTTCGTTGAGGTCATTTCCCATTTTTTGTCACTCTATATTGCCTATTTAATCCTTCGTCAGATAATAGTACCTATTGTACTGAGAGGAGAAGCGATAAGTCATGCAAATCAAAAAGCCCGGAATATCGTGGTTCTATTTTCGTTGGTCATATTCATAACTTTTATGGCTGCAGTGATTGAAATATATGTTACACCAAAATTGATTTAAAGATGAAGAAAATAATAATTTATGTCGCTGTAAATCTTATCCTGATCGTATTCCTGATTTTCATGGGATATGCTTTGTCGAACTCAGCGTTTATGCAGAGGGCCAGTCTTACGCTGAAAATGATATTTGGTTTAATTAATTATGGATTTGCCATCCTGTTGGCCGTTGAATTGAACCGAAGGGTAAAGCAATTCCTTGATCGAAAACTTAATTCCAATGATTGATTTTTCTATCCATAAGGGTGCCTGCAGAAAGTTTGTTGAAAGCATGAAGGCAGGGCGATCATATTATGAACCTGAACTTATCAGGGATTACCCTTACTATAATTATCTGTTGCAATCAGGTATGCCGAATAATTTCAAATATGGGAAATTTGGAGTGCTTTTAAGCTTATTCCTTGGCATGATCAAGAAACTCGATTCCTCTCTGACGGGTTATTTTGATGCTTTTTTCTACCAGTTGCTTAATGAACTTGATTTTGAAAATGAAGGTCTGACAATTCCGTGCGTTGAGACCAATGAATTAAAATCCTTTTTGAATACCCTGTCAGAAATTAGTGGCAACAATGATCTGAAAATACTGAATGGAATGATCAACATCTCCATGCGTAAAGGTGCAAATCTGGAATTGAATGATCTTCTTGGAGATATCGAGATGTTTTTATGTCATGTGATCATCCGTTATAACATTGAACAGATACTGAATGAAAAGTCTATCCTTTGCAGGATCAGTAAATTCGAGATAAACAAGATCCTGTTTATCAAGTATTTTCCACGAACGCTTGTTTTATTAAAAGATCCCGACATTATCCCTTCTGATTTCCTGTTTAATAATCCATCACGACTCTATTACTATTGCCGCTCAATTTTAAAACTGAATGAAGATCCCGATGTGGTGCGAGTCCTTGAGCTTGAATTGAAAATTTTTGAGATCAAATTCTTTATGCGGAAGACGTATGATGAATCTTTTGATCCAGGTGAACTAAAGGACAAAATTGATAATATAGATCATAGTATTCCGCTGAAAGTGAATGATACTTTGACCGTGATCAGGAATCGTAATAACTCAGATATCGAATTGGAATATTGGACCGGTTCTCGATCCGGTACAGAAAGTTCACCATGTGATGTGTTGATCTATTATGATTACGTAAACAGGAAAGTCAGGCAGCAGGTTCTTACAGATAAGGTGTCGGACAAAATAATATATTTCAGGGAAGGAAACAGATATAAGAATGATTACTTGCAAACAATTTCTGATAAGCTTGAGGCTGAGAGCCTGGTCAACGAATTGTTATATAAGACCATCCTGATTTAGATATTTATGGTCTTTGTGCAGAGTTTCTGGTCCAAACCCTTTCTGAATGCTGATTCTAATGACTTCAATTACCG
>CBDUBA010000238.1:0-4099 GCA_965365275.1 uncultured Cyclobacteriaceae bacterium
AATTGTCGTAAAAATGTCGTGCATGTGTAGCTACAAAATTGCGTATATATGACTGATATTAGTAGAAAAAAAACGAACATGAAAATCGGTCAGGAAATTAAAAAACTCAGGCTGGACAGGGGCATGACACAGGAAGAACTTGCTGAACGAACGAACCTCAGCACACGTACCATCCAGCGGATAGAAAATGGGGAAGTGGACCCCAGGGCCTATACCCTGCAAACCCTTGCTGCAGCACTCGAAGTGGAATTCGAACTTTTGAATAATATCCGCGATGAAGAACTCGATCCGGTTATTGCACGGCAGCGGGATTTCTGGCTTCCTATGCTTCATCTTAGCGGACTTTTTGTATTTCTATTCCCTCCACTGATCATCTGGCTTTCAAAAAAGGATGAGATCGAGGAAATCAGGGATCACGGAGTGGATGTGATCAATTTCCAGATCAGCATGTGGGCGATCCTGATTCCCTGCAGTATTTTCGCATTCCTGCTCATTACTATTCCGATCATTATCTTTATTGGGATCTACAGTATGATAATCATCCTTGTGAATACTGTCCGGGTGATCAACCATCAACCGTATAAATACTGGACATTTTTAAAGGTGCTCAAAAAATAACCTGCCTAATCCATGAACTAATCCTACCAAAAGACTGTTGTTTTAGTAAATTCTGTTCTCTAAAATGTCGGCGAGGCTCAAAGAAACTTCTGACAAAGTGTATATTGAAGGGATCCCACCCATGCGGTACGGGGAACAAATGGACAACAGCTTTATCCGGTCTGTTCAGCTCAGTCTAAACACGCTTGGTGAGCATTATTCCTACGAGTACCTTATGGGCGTCTCAGGGGCTGCCTTTCGCCTGCATTATGACCCTAAATGGTGCCCCAGTTCCACCGATGCCACCTGTGGCTTTGATGTTTCTACTGTTATATTCAAAAACCTGGGGTATTCCGCCGAATTCAAAAGGATCAATCATAATAGTTTCTCCGACATTAAAGCCTTGTATGCCCAGATCAGGAAACAGATTGACATGGGGAAACCTATTGTAGCAATCAACCTGATGGGCAATATGGACTGGGGAATCGTAACGGGTTATCTTAAAAATGAACCGGGAATAGTCTGCCGCACCTATTATGACGAATCCAATGAATATTCCATAGCTTCCCGGGCTCCCTGGCTGAATTTCTTTATCGGGGAAAAGAAGAATGGTCTGTCAAAGGAGGAATTATACCAAAATTCACTCAGCATAGCGGTCCAATTGGCAGAGACTAAAAAGTTCGATGAGTATTTCAGTGGTTACCACGCCTACGAAAAATGGATATCCCGGCTCAACAAAATAGACGATTCCTATACTCCGGAGGATATCGCTCAGATCCTCGAAATTCATTTCATTATTTTTAATTCACTGCTGGATGCACGCCGTGCGGCTGTTAAATATTTGTCCACATTAAAATCAGACGTAAGCTCAAAAAACCTGGATCCTATCATAAAGCATTATGAGGATATTGTGATGATCCTGCAAAACACATCCAATACACCGGAAAACGAAACCAGCCATGATCAGACTGGTATGATAAAGTCACTGTTTAAAAATCAATCGGAAGCGCTTTCTGAAGTTTTATTCAAAGAAAGGTCAGCTGTAGGCCTTCTGAAGGAGGAAGTCAACTCCTGGTAATCTATTTGTGATTGAATTTTATCAAACCCTGCATTTATCACGCAATAATTTCTTTCTAACTTCTGGTCGAACCAAAATTTTCAGCCCGAAAGACATAAGCAAGACAGGTAAGCACAGAGTCCCCGAACGTTTAGCGAGTAAGTGTAAAGTGGGCAAATGTACAGGGTGTAATTGTACAAAAGGTAACTAACGCCACATTGGAGAAGAAAACAGCGTGCTGGAAAACGAATGATCGGGATCAGACGTCACCATATCCCTTATCATGGATCAAACTGAGGGATCTTTAACAGACTTCCGCCTTGTAAGGCCGATTCATGCGCAACAATGCCTGGCACGGTATAGGCCAGGGCCTCATAAATATCAATTACAGGTTTACGTTCGTTCACCAGGGCGTCAATAAATTCGTGGGTTAAAAACGTATGGGATCCATGATGTCCGCTATTGTGCCGCAGGGGTTCCGGCAACATATCGGTCTTCCACCACTCTGGCTGATCATAGGGCTCCAGGTTAGGATGGCTCTGGATAAAGCCTGCATCATCCGTTCCCATCGTACCTGACTTTTTCACCAGGGCGGGACCGCTTCGACCATTGTCACAATAAAAACTCATATTCGTGCCGATCCAGTTGGCCCGTTCACCACCGAGATGGGATCCTTTCCACCAGACATTGGCCCTGAAACTGTTCCCCCTGCTGGTCTTGAATAAGGCGGATTCATTATGGAAGGGATTCTTGTACACATTGTCTTCTAAATAAGGGGAATCATCTCCCCAGCCATGGCAGACCACCTCAGTAAGTCTTTCCCCGGTAACACTGACAATGTGGGCAGTACAATGCGTTGGATAATGCATGGGGGCCACCCCGTAACGCCAGGTTCTTTTGCCGTTCTCCATATAGAGAACATCCAGGCCATCATGCTGGTATTCCGATTCACAGTAATACAGGTCTCCAAAAGCACCCTCAAGGTACATTTTTCGTACGGAAATCGTGAACTGCTGGTAATAACTGGTCTCCGCCATCATATAGGTCATCCCATATTTATTGACTGCTTCCAATAATGCTTCGGCTTCATCGACAGTGCCCCAACAGGCCGGTACCGCACTGATCACGTGCTTGCCGTGCTTCATACATTCTATAGCGTGCTTTACATGGTTGGGCCCTTCGGTGAATACGCCCACCGCATCGATATTCTTATCTTTCACCAGCTCCTCAAGAGAAGGATAGGATTTGCTGCATTTATAGGTATCCATGAGAGCCTTGTTCCTTTCCGGTCTGAGGTCGCTGACCGCTTCAACAATGCAATTGGGATGTTCATGCCATTGAAAGGATCTACCAAAACCTCCTCCGACAATGCCCATTCTTACCTTATTTTCAACAGCTTTAATCGCCATCAGAGGATTATAAAAAGCGACCGCTCCGGCCAGGGCGGCGCCGCTCTTTATAAATCTTCTACGTGAAATGTTCTTGGTTCGCATATCTGCAATTTTAATAGATTATCCTCCCCTGCCTCAGGTGTAAAACCGTAATTTTATAGTTTACACTTCGCCGGGAATCTTCCTGCCAAACAATTTAATGAATTTAAGGCCAGGAATCAAAGTCTGAATACAACAGGGAAATTTAATTTATAGATCTTCAAATGCTGTCACCAAGGATAAAGGTACAGTAGACATGCAAAAATCTCTTTCGCACCTTCAGAATTCGAAATAAATTTCCTAAATAGCATTAAGAAACGGACCGGTATCTTACGCGAAGCATAATCTGACCGATGGAGAAAAACAAGAGGAAATTAAATCCCGCCTGGACCATTATATTTTGGACTTTCATTATTTCCATGACATATGCTATCCTGCGTTATAACGTAATGGGCCCCGTCCCCTGGAAGGACCTGCCATTCTATATATTAAATAAGGGGAACTCATTGAGTGCTTTTATTCTGCTTACTATAAACTTTTCACTTGGACCATTGAAAAAACTAGGTGTAGGTATTCCCGGAAGGTTGTTGAAATCACGCAAAGTTATGGGTATAATGGGGTTTTTACAGGTTTTCGTTCACGTAATCATGAGTTTCATACTATTAAGACCATCCATATATTCCAAGTTTTTTGAAGCTGATGAAACGCTTACCTTATTTACCGGCCTCAACCTGTTGGGGGGAATAACAGCCTTTATCTTTCTATGGATATATAATATCAGTTTCAACATGGAACTGAGAAAGGACAAAGAACTTATCAGTTTCATTACTTCAAGAAATGTAACCCTGTTTGCCATCTTTATGGCCGGCGCACATCTGTTTTTCATGGGATTCGAGGGTTGGATGAAGCCTGAAGGATGGCATGGCGGATTACCGCCCATCAGCCTGATCGGATTTGCATTCTTCGTGGTTGGGTTCATGATCAATCTTCTAGGGAGGGCAGACCAGGAATAGGA
>CBDUBA010000239.1:0-3865 GCA_965365275.1 uncultured Cyclobacteriaceae bacterium
AAGGTTACAGACATGGGTCCCATCGACCTGGAATTGAAATAATACAGAGCGAAATTCTTTGACCTTTTGATCCAGATTAAAATAAAAATACAAGAGGCTGTCAAACTGGACAGCCTCTTGTATTTCTGATAACTTAACATATATTAATTGTTATGCATATGCCGGTGACGCCACATCCATTTCCATCTCTTCATTCTGCAATTCATTTCAAATTCCTCGGGCTCTTCATCACCTATCTGTTTGGTAGCAATATTATCGCATTCTCCATCTCCAAAATCAATTGTGATAAGCGTTGTTTCATTGATAACCTTTTCAATTGTACCACTAGTGATCCAGAAACAATCCAATGATCGGATCAAAGGCTTCGTGATATTCATAGTATAGGTATTATCCTCCAATGTTTTGCCTGATGCATTACCGGTAATCTCAAATACATCATCACTTCTATCGTCTGTATCACCACCTTCAATTCTAGTTCTGATCCTTTCTGATTCACGGGTTATTACACCTTCCTCTGTAGTGATCTTACCTCCAACGAGAACACGTGACCAGGACGCATTTCCTAAATTTGTAAAGGTGAATTCCCCTTCAATAAGATTTCCATTTACCTTGAAATCCTCAAATGTTACTACACGTTGAGAACCTTCCTCACTCATTTTACCATCTATGGTAATTATGATCTTACCGCTTTTAACAACATCCCACATCCAGGAACCGCAACCCTCGCCATAATCAATGGTAATAATAATTGGGAATTCTCCTTCAGTTGGTGTTTCCCTGGTTACAGTTACACAATCACTGTATCCAAATCGATTAAACCACCTGACCTTATCCCCTTCTGCTGTTTCTGCCAATCGTGCACTGGCACTGATATCGGCAAAACTCACCTCATCAATATCTGAAGCTAATTGTTCAAAAGTGTTTTCCGCAAAAGTGGTCTCATCAAGAACCTCCTCGGGGGCTTCATCCACCATTTCATCATTATTACATCCGGCCAAACCGATAAATAAAAATGCGATTGCCAGGATTCCAATTTTTGTCGTCTTCATGATCTTATATTTTCTTGTTATTATTTTTTTATAACCCTTAGACATGTTGACTAATCAAAGGTTTAATGGCCACTGTGATTTTTCTGTAAATAGTAAATATTTTTCTCAGAATGGATGATTTTATTACTTGATAACTTTTGTATACATATACTAGAACCGAAAGCATATAATCTTTATTACAGCTAAGAGAAATTGTTCATTATTGAACATAAAACGTACTATGCCGGTCATTAAAAAGAAATAAATTTATCTTACAGCCAATATAATATATTGATAATCTGATATTTATCTCATTGGCACGGGAATTGGATAATTTCTGCAAACACTTTTTAGATATGATACGAAATTATATTAAGACTGCCTACCGGAACATGGTAAGAAACAAGCTTTTTGCAGGAATAAATATTTTTGGAATTTCAATCAGCCTGGCCTGTTGTATTATTCTATTTTTTTATGGAACTCGCGAACTGAGTTACGATAAACATCATGGAAAAGACATATATCGTCTTGTTTCAAACATGAGTTTAAGTGATGGTGAATCACTCAAAGTTGCTACCAATTCTGTCCCTATTGCTCCTGTGGTGATTGAGGAAATTCCTGAAATAATTTCCGGGACAAGAGCAACCTCAAGTTCAATGTTTGGAGGGAAAAATGTAATAAGGGTGGAAGATCAATCATGGACAATAGAAGATGGATTCGTCGCCGACACATCATTTTTTAGCATATTAAATTTCAAAATTATTCAAGGCAACATTAATTATCCGATATCTCATCACAATGCCATAGCTCTGGAGAAGTCCTGGGCTGTTAAACTATTTGGCAGCAATAATCCTGTAGGCAAAATAATTGAATTAAGTGGCGATTTCGGGGATATTGAATTCGAGGTTACTGCTGTTTATGACAACACTCATTTTGATTCTCACCTTAATCCATCATTTGTTGTCTCTATGGCCAATACGAATTGGAATGATTTTTTTAATGGATCCATCACAAACTGGATTGGTCAGAACATGGTGTACACATACCTTAAGCTTATAGATGGTTCTGATCCGGATTTGATTGAAGAAAAACTCAATGAGATCCTTATGAGAAATGGTGGAGAAACTATGAAAGAAATGGGGATACAAAAAGAATTGTATTTACAACCTGTAACTGATATTCATACTTCCTCAGAAGAATTTTTTGCCAATGTTCCCAATACGACTGATGCCAAATTCATTAGGATACTAATTTTTATTGGTATCATCATTCTCATCTTAGCTTGCGTTAACTACATCAATCTTTCTACTGCTCAGGGAGGAAAAAGAGCCCTTGAAGTAGGCGTCAGGAAGGTAATGGGTGTCACTTCAAAAGGTCTCATCTCGCAATTCCTTGGAGAATCCTTTTTACTCGTCCTGATATCGCTCCTGTTAAGCCTTGTATTCGCTCAACTTGCCCTTCCCTATTTTAATCAACTGATCGATAATCCACTTCAATTTTCACCAAAATACTACCCTCTTCTACTTACTTATTTAGTGGCTTTCTTAATATTAACAGGCCTTATAGCAGGATTTTACCCGGCTTTCTATTTGTCATCCTTCAAACCTACAGAAGTAATCAAAGGTCGCGGAAAAGATCACAAGGGCGCTTCAATCCTGAGAAAGGGTCTGGTAATTTTTCAATTTATTATTTCCATCTCGATGATCAGTGCAATTATTGTTATATCAAAACAGGTGGATTTTATAAAAGATAAAGACCTTGGATTTGATTCAAATTCCAAACTTGTAATTCATTTAAATACCCAGGAGGCAGCAGAACAATATACTGTGCTTAAGAATGCGTTCAACGTAAATTCGATGGTCAGGAAGGTCACCGGAACCGACGGGGTGCCGGGATCACCAATATTGAACGATCTTTTATTATATAAAAAAGGTCAGACCATGGATGATGCCATTCACATATACAATAGTACCATAGATTTAGAATTCGTTGATCTTATGAATTTGGAAATTTTGAGCGGATCGGATTTTATGGATTATAATAGAGATACTACGAGAGCCAAAATATTAATTACGGAAACAGGTTTAAATATGCTTGGTATATCCATGGAAGAGGCACCAGGATCCTTTGCATACTTTGACTTTAATGGTAATTCATTTGAATACGAAATAACAGGTGTTATCAATGACATCCATCAATTCTCCCTGCACAGAGCAATGGATCCACTTATGTACACCATTGGAAATGGCGATAGGTATCAGTATATGATACTGGATGCAGACCTTGAGAATTTCCAGGTCCTCGTTCAAAACCTTGAAACAGAATGGAAGAAAGTAGTCAAAGAAACCCCTTTTAACTATTTCGTATTGAATGATCATCTCTTGAAACAATATGAAGGTGATTTCAATACCTTTAACCTTATTAAATATTTTGCTTTTATTTCTATAATAATTAGTGTTATGGGTCTGTATGCGATGTCAATGTTCCTTGCTGAAAAAAGATTTAAGGAAATTGGAGTGAGGAAGGCTTTCGGAGCAGAAATAAAAAACATTATATTTATGGTTTCCACAGACCTTTCTAAATTAATTGGTATTGCCTACCTCATATCTATTCCGGTTTCTGTATATGCCATGAACAAATGGCTGGATACCTTTGCCTATAAGATAACACAGGGTATTGATATTTATTTAATAGCCGGATTTATATCTCTGATTATCGCCTGGTTAACGATCAGTTACCAGGCCTTACGGGCAGCAAGGACAAATCCAGTGGAAGTTTTAAGAGAGAATTGAGGTATGATCCAGAAAATACATCTTTGTTAAACCCAGGCCTTTAAT
>CBDUBA010000240.1:0-3851 GCA_965365275.1 uncultured Cyclobacteriaceae bacterium
TGTGAGAACTGAGGATCCTGGCCTTTTACAACCCCGCTGACCAACATCACCATCACCAATATTATAGTACTTAAGCCTTGTCTCATTAATTTTTTTGTAAAATGCCCTTTCTATATAAACCCTTAAAATATAGAAATAGTTGGTAAATTTTATACTATCCAGGGAATTTACCAATATGGAGAACGACAAAATCGTATCTTTAAGTATAATTAATACCAAAAAAGATATAATAAATTACGTTTTTTACGTATTAAATATGTGGTTAGATTGAAAATCCTATAATTGATCTGCAGATGTATTATAAAAACGCAATGAGGAGCCTGGGAATTTGTGTGTTAATTGCGATTCTTTTCCCTCTCAACCATAATTTAAAAGCCCAAACTACCGATTATTCAGAAATATTCTGGTTATACGGTCAGTCGATATATGGCATAACATTCAGAAAATCGGATTTTACAGCTGAACTGGATAGCATACAGAATCCGGTTTTTGGCATTGGCGGAAGTGCAGTAGCTACAGATCCAATTACCGGAGATCTGTTGTTCTATAGTGATGGAGATGTAGTCTATGACCGAGGACATACCTTGATTTCCGGATATTCAGCCGGATTAAATGGAAATACAATAGCGAATCAGCCCGCTGTGGTTTCGGCATTGCCGGGACAACAGGACCAGTATATTATTATTGCAAATTCGGCAAGTTACTCGGCAGGAGGTTCAATATACACCGCCAGGATTGACATGTCGGCCCAGGGAAATGCACCAAATGCACAGACCCCTCCGTTTGGGAATATGCTTAGTCCTGTCAATACAGGCCTTACGAATACTGCTTCCGAGGGCATGATTGTTATCGGAAATGCCCTTGGCACTCAATTCTGGCTGATCACTCATGAAAGAAATACAGCCACTTTTCTTGTCACGCCCATAATCGGTACAGGACTTGATATAGCCGGTTCTACTTCTGTAAATTTTGCGGCCGATGGAATGCCCGCCATGCTGGCAGGAAACTTATCCTGGAGTATGGCCGCCGGTAAAATAGCCGTTTCCCCTCAGGACACAGCAAGGAATGTACATCTACTTAATTTTAATATCTCGACCGGGGCATTATCCTATGATCAACCTGTATTGAATTCCGCCAATTTCGACCCGGATGCAGTAGCCAACGACATTTATTCAATTTACGATACAGAATGGTCTCCGGACGGTTCCAAATTGTACATATCCCGACATGGTAGTAATGGAATTGAAGGAATGGTATACCAGTTCGATCTTAACAATCCAACAGGTACACTCCAGCCCATACTTCCATCACCGGTATTCAGAAGTTATGGTTTGAAGAAAGGACCAGATCAAAATATTTATCACCTGTTCAGGGCCAATAACGGAGGGCCTTTCGAACTGGGGCAAATCTCAGATGCCGATAGCATTTCCAGCCTGGTAATATACCAGCAGCCATATTTTGCACCTGATTTTAATGGGCGCCAGTTTCCTGAGACAGCTCCATACAAACTTCCTGAATTTGATTTGGTTGGTATCGAAGTACTTGGTACATGCTATGGTACTTCCACTAAATTCTACCCCACAATAGAACCACAGGCGGATTCATACCGATGGGACTTTGGGGATGGATTTCAATCCAACCTGATCAGCCCCGTGCATGAATACCAACAGGCCGGTCAATATACCGTTACTTTGAATGTTAATCTGAATGGGCGTGACAGTACTATTACGAACCAGGTACTTATCCTGGAATCTGACACCTTGGTCCTGCGTAGCGACTCCGGATCTGAGCTGCCCACTGATACTGTCATATGTGTGGACGAAACACTTTTACTGGATGCCTCACAACCACCTGCCATCGATTACAGATGGTCGATCCCGGGTCATACGGATCCAACCTATACAGTTGACACAACCGGATATTACTGGGTGGTTGGAACTTATAATACACCAACAGGTACCTGTACCTCTTATGATGCCATCAATGTAACCGAATATGGTGTTCAGCTTCAGGTTTATAATAAATGGTATTTCGGTTTTGAAGCCGGAATTGATTTTAACCAGCAACCACCGGTAGCCCTCACAGATGGAGTTATGAATGCACCGGAAGGTTGTACGGCTGTATCTGACCGGAACGGAGAGATCCTGTTCTATACTGATGGTGAAACGGTTTATGGGAGAACAGGCGAAGTACTGGGGCAATTCATCGGCGGTGATCAGAGTGCTACAATGTCTGTCATTGCAGTGCCATTTCCCCAGGATGAGACCATGTACTATATCTTTACAACACGTGAAGTATATAATTCAGATGGTGATTTCTTCGTATCCTATGCTATCCTTGATATAAAGGAGATCACAGGTGCTGATCCCGGTGAAGTTAAGCTGGATAATCTTCCCTTATTTGAAAGAAGTACTGAAAGAATTACCGCATTAGGTGGCTATGGAAATGATGCGCTTTTGTTAGCCCATGAATATGGAAATAATACTTTTCGAATGTACCCTATCACAGCGCAAGGGATAAATCCTCCGATCCTTCAGAGTATTGGTTCCATACATAATTTTGGTGCAGAGGAATCTTCGGAAGGATATATGAAATTCTCTCCGGATGGAAGCAGGCTAGCTGTTGCTTTAGTATCTAACGGGCAGAATATAGTGGATCTGTTCGATTTCAATGATACAACCCTCACGCTGAGCAACCATCAGGTTATTAATTTCACTGAACTATTCCCGGAATACCAGGTGTATGGTGTCGAGTTCTCGCCAGCAGCTAATAAACTTTATGTTTCCCTGACAGGGGCAACCTCCAGGCTTTATGAATTCAGGCTTGACTCAGCTGATATTAATTTTATAAATAACAGCCGGAATTTACTCCGGGAGGAAAGCCTTCAATTCGGTGCATTGCAAATGGGGCCTGACGGACAGATATACGTGGCTATAAATGGAAGTGGCGTACTGGCAAGCATTGCCCCGAATGACGTAGTGGATGAGCCATCCACCTATAATCCAAATGGCATTGACCTGGCAGGAAAAACCAGTGGTCTGGGTCTGCCGAACTTTATACAGACTATGTCAACAGATGTGGGGGCACCTACCGCCTCGGTAACGGGGTTATGTGTAGGCCAGGAAACCTTCCTCACCGGACAGGCTACCTCCATTATTGATATGTATGATTGGAGCATTACCAAGGTTGGGGATAGTGTAAGCCTATTCTTTGATACCAATATCGCTACCTCCTATACTTTTCTCGAGTCCGGGGATTATAACGTAGATTTTCATATATATAACCGTTGTGGGTTGGACACGACCATCAGCCAGGTGGTTACTGTTCTGGATCCTCCTCCCCCTACAACACTTCCCGAAGTCTTTGCGATTTGTACCGGCGCTGAAGTTCTTGAGGCATACCCGGCAGGAACTACGGGATATAATTATTTGTGGAGTGACGGGACAACCGACCGGACTTTCCCGGTAACTGATCCGGGTATTTTCAGTGTAACCGTATCTTATGTAAATATTACAGTGAATGGTTGTACGACAACTGATACCACCTTTGTTGCCGATGGCCGGCCACAATATGATCTTGGACCTGATTTTACCGTCTGCCAGGATGAAGCGGTTCCTGATCTGCAGACAGGGCTCCATCCGGGAAGTTATTACTTCGATTGGCGTATCAATGGCGCATTGCAAACGGATACAACCAATAGTTTTCCGGTAGATACATCAGTCCCGGGAACATTCCTGTATACCGTTAATGTGGAAGATAATCTTACCACATGTTTCCTTGAAGATACGGTGACAATAACTGTAAATCCTATCCCTGATTTCCCATTTACAGTGAATCCAAGTACCTGTGGA
>CBDUBA010000241.1:0-3816 GCA_965365275.1 uncultured Cyclobacteriaceae bacterium
TATTTATTTACAAAACCTGATTTGTGGTAATAAAAAATTCCTCTTGCAATAATCCCATAACAATCATATTTTTACAAACTGCGCGAAAGATAAAACATGAATCAAAAACAATATATACTACTTTTTGGTCTCTTAGGGATTCTGTTCCTAGGCTTGTGGTTTAAGGTAGAAAATACTAAAAATGCCATAACCAAAGCAAATCAAATAGAGAAATTACCCTCCGAAATAAGTTTCAATTTTCATGTTAAACCCATCTTATCGGATAAGTGTTATGCTTGTCATGGTCCGGACGGGAATAAAAGAAAGGCTGGTTTGAGGCTGGATGTTGAAAAGGATGCCAAAGCTGAATTAAAAGAGAATCCAGGCAAATATGCCATTAAACCCGGATCGATAGAAAACAGCGAATTATTCCACCGAATAGTTTCTGAAGACCCGACGATAATTATGCCTCCCCCAGATTCACATCTGAAATTAACTTCAGATGAGAAAGACATATTGAGGCAATGGATAGATCAGGGTGCAAAATATGAACGACATTGGGCTTTTAAAACACCTGTTAGATCTTCCAAGCCAGAGATTAATTCAAAGGGCTGGCCTTTAAACGAGATAGATTATTTCGTCCTGAATAAGATGGAAGAGATTGGCCTGAATCCATCGAATGAAGCTTCACGGGAAAAACTGTTAAGACGATTAAGCCTTGACCTGACGGGATTGCCTCCAACGATTTCAGAAGTCAAAAAATTCACAGCCAGTAATTCAATGAATTATGATGAAATAGTGGATTATTACCTTTCCAAGCCAGCATATGGTGAAAAAATGGCCAGAGACTGGATGGACGTCTCCCGGTATGCGGATTCTCATGGCTACCAGGATGACAGTTACAGAACAATGTGGCCCTGGAGGGATTGGGTTATACATGCTTTCAATCAGAACATGCCCTTTGACCAATTCCTCACCTGGCAACTTGCAGGAGATCTGTTGCCCGATAGAGATAAGGAAAAGATCCTGGCTACAGGATTTAATAGAAATCATCCCATTACCCAGGAAGGGGGCGTTATTGATGAAGAGTACCGGTCGACATATGTCAGCGATCGAACCAATACACTGGGTAAAGGTATTCTGGGGCTGACCTTTGAATGTGCCAAATGCCACGATCATAAATATGATCCTTTCACTCAGAAGGATTATTTTCAGATTTATGCTTTTTTCAATAATGTAGATGAAAAGGGTATCCAAATGGATGCCGTCCAGGCAAAAAACAGGAAATATTATGCCGATGCACCGTTTATAGCTATTGAAGATGAAGATCTTGAAGGTATTCTGTCATTTATAAATAAACCGGATACAACTGAGTTGAAGGTAATGGTGATGAATGATTCCACGGAACGGAAAACCTTTGTTCTGGAAAGGGGTAATTACGATGCCCCTGCAGAGGAGGTAACCGCCTCTACACCGGAAGCAATACTTGAATTTCCGGAGGAATATCCCAGAAATCGACTGGGACTGGCAAAATGGTTAACAGATTCAGATAATCCTTTGACCGCCCGGGTATATGTAAACAGGTTATGGGCCTCATTATTTGGTCACGGGATAGTAGAGACCATCGAGGATTTCGGAAGCCAGGGGGCGCTGCCTACACACCCTGAATTGCTGGATTGGCTTTCAGTTGAATTTATGGAAAGTGGATGGGATGTTAAACACATTCTTAAGATTATGGTCACCAGCGCTACTTACAGACAATCTTCCTCAAGCACTCCTGAACTAAAAGAAATTGACCCGGAAAATATTTATCTGGCGAGAGGGCCAAGGTTTCGTTTAAATGCCGAAGAGATCCGCGATTATGTATTAAGTACAAGTGGGTTATTAAATGAACAAATTGGTGGACCAAGCGTAAAACCCTATCAACCACCTGGTTTATGGGAAGAAACTAATGCTGGTGGGAACAGGGGGATTCTGACTAGTTATGTGGAAGACTCCGGCGACAAACTGTATAGAAGGTCTCTATATACTTTTTGGAAAAGAACCCTTCCCCCTCCCTCCATGGTGATTTTCGATGCACCAAACAGGGATTTATGTGAAGTCCGGCGACAGAAGACAAATACTCCACTACAAGCTCTTGCCCTCCAGAATGATGTACAAGTCCTGGAATGCGCAAAAGTGCTGTCATCACAGATATCTGAAGAGGATCTGCCAGATGAAGAGGCAGTAAGATCTCTTTTTCAACATGTGTTATTGCGGGAACCCTCTGATGAAGAGATGAATGTACTGGTTGATTATCATCAGGAATGTGTGGATAAATTCGAAAGCGATGAGGAAGAGGCTTTAAAACTGCTTGAGGTAGGCGAGGCCGAACCCATAGTAGAAAAGCAAACCGAGACGGCTGCCTTAATGATGGTCGCTCAGGTACTGTATAATTTGGATGAAACCATAACCAAGGAATGATATGGGAGAGGATAAAGATATAAACAAGGACGATTTTAAGGTTAACCGAAGACATTTCTTTTCGAAATTAAGTGCCGGGATAGGCACACTGGCACTGGGTTCATTAATGATTCCTGATTTATTTAAAAAGGGAACTGGAGGTCTTTCTCAAAGTGGTTATACCCTAGGGATCCCACATTTTGCACCCAAAGCTAAGAGGATTATTTATCTTTTCCAGGCAGGAGCCCCATCTCAACTGGAATCTTTGGATTATAAACCGCTGCTTACGGAAAGAATGGGTGAAGACCTTCCTGAATCTATCCGGGGCGGGCAAAGATTGACAGGTATGACTTCTAACCAGGAGAGATTTCCATTGGTTGGTTCTTATACTGGCTTTAAACAATATGGTCAGAATGGGACGTGGGTCAGTGATTATTTTCCGCATATCGGTAAAATTGTAGATGAGATATGTATAGTTAAAAGTATGCATACCGAAGCCATCAACCACGATCCTGCCATTACTTTCTTGCAGACGGGTAATCAGATCTCAGGACGACCCAGTATGGGTTCATGGTTCAGTTATGGATTGGGAAGTGAAAATCAGAATTTGCCTTCATTTGTGGTCCTGACGTCCCGTGGAAAAGGCAATAGTCAGGGATTGTATTCTAAACTCTGGTCAAGCGGTTTCCTGGATTCTCGCCACCAGGGTGTGCTGTTGAGATCAGGGAAAGATCCCGTATTATATCTTAATGATCCGGATGGAGTATCACGTGAGGATAAGAGGGAGATGCTTGATAATATATCCGACCTGAACAATCAGCATTATAATGAAGTTCTGGATGATGAAATTCAATCCAGGATTGCACAATATGAGATGGCTTACAGGATGCAGATGTCAGTACCTGAGGTGATGGACCTGAAGCAAGAGCCTGAATCTGTTATAAAACTTTATGGTGCCGAAGCTTTGATTCCGGGTACCTATGCAGCCAACGCTTTGCTTGCACGAAGACTGGCAGAAAATGGCGTAAGGTTCATTCAACTTTACCATCAGGGCTGGGATCAGCATGGTAATTTACCTCAAGAAATGTCGGGCCAGGCTATGGACGTCGACCAGGCTTCTGCAGCACTCGTACTGGATCTGAAGCAGAGGGGCATGCTTGAAGATACACTTGTGATCTGGGGTGGTGAGTTTGGAAGGACAAATTATTGCCAGGGCCGTTTCAGCCCTGAAAACTATGGCCGTGACCACCATCCACGTAGCTTCAGTATCTGGATGGCAGGAGGTGGTGTAAAGCAGGGTATTTCCTATGGAGAGACAGATGAGTTTGGGTATAACATAATAAAGGATCCCGTTCATATTAATGACTTTCATGCTACATTATTACATTTGTTTGG
>CBDUBA010000242.1:0-3798 GCA_965365275.1 uncultured Cyclobacteriaceae bacterium
TCCTGTGATTTTGGTAATTACAAATATAGGAAATATTAATGCACACGTGAACATTGGGGGTATAATATTTTGAAAAAACTATAAAAATCCCCACAGGCTTATGATAATCTTAAAAGGGTTGCTGTTTTTGATTCCTAAATAATATATTTATCTTTCTGATAGGCTAATTAATTGAAAAAATGATACTACTGAGAATTAATATTCTACTGCTTGCATTAATAATTCTTCCAAACTGCACCAATCCTAAAGGCAATGAAGATTCCGGATCTGATGTTTCAAATGCTGAGGCAGAAGTTTCAGATATCCCCGATACACTTGTGTATTCAATTCCTCTGAATTATTCAGCAATGGTTGAAAACGCTGATGATGCCTTAAAAATGGAAATCAGCGGCTATAAGGACGTGCTGGATCTGTTCGAGAAACATAATTATACGCCTAAGGCCTGGCAGTCAGGCATACGCGAAATTCCAAGGATCTATCTGACCATAATCGGGGACCGGTGGGGTAAAACAACCACAAAGGAAATAGATGTTCTTCTTAAAAAGCAATTGTTTTTCCGGGGTATTGCACCCCTGATCCTTCTGGCAAACGAGTTGATCATGAAAGACAGGAAACGGCTTGAGAAAATCAGGTCAAAATTCAATGGAAATAATCCTTTAGATGAAACAGACAGGATCTGGATTGAGAAATTGTCGGTATTGTATAAGGTCAAATCTTCTGGGGAAGAAGTGACGAATGCAATGATCGAGGAATTGTGGAAGAAAGTTGATATCGTACCGCCTTCTTTGGCCCTGGGTCAGGCTGCCGAGGAAAGCGGGTGGGGAACCTCGCGTTTCGCAGGGGCTGGCAACGCCATTTACGGGCAATGGACCTGGGGGGAAAACGCCATGGTTCCGGAACAGCAGAGAAAAGAACTGGGGAACTATGGTATCGCGGCTTTTGAATCAATTCAGGAATCTGTCAGTGCCTACATGCTGAATCTCAATACGCACAATGCCTATGCAGATTTACGAAAAAAAAGGGCCGAGCTTAGAGCGAACGGACAGAAAATAACCGGATCGGTATTGGCAGAGCAGCTGACCAGGTATTCAGAGCGGGGTGAGGAATACGTGAAAGGCCTGAAATCCCTTATGGAATATAACCGGCTCGGACCTGCCGATGATGCCTACCTGGCTGAGGGACCGCCCATATACCTGGTCCCGGTGGCTGAATAAATCAGTTTTCTTTTGATTAAGCTTTGCATTATTTCCTGAGTCATTTATAATAAGTAAGGTGGCTATTTTTATAACTGTCCATAAATCATCCTGTAATAAAATCGCTGAAAAATTCTTCCCAGTTTAATGGTTATGCAATTAAATTTTTGATTTTATATTATTTTGATCGCACCTATTTCCAAGAAACCGTCGAAGTTATTGACAGCTCCACCGTGTTCAACAATCAAATTATCCTTAACCCTGTCAACAATTACTCCGGTATATTTTATTTTTTTTCCTGTAGGTGTCATATTTAGCCACTTCCCAAGATGAGTTCCAGTCAGAGTACAACATGTGACAACCCATTCGCCTTCTGCTATTTGTTTATCTATTTTGATTTGACTTATTTTCTAAATTCCCTAACTTATATATCTAACCAAATCTTCAACTTTTATGAAACCGAAACTGTTTTTCTCGTTAGTCATCCTGACTTTCATCCTACATTCCTGTAATTCTGAGAAAAAAGAAATCAAGGGAACATGGACAGATAAAGAAAACCCTGATGCTTACACCCACTATAATTTTAATAGAAATGGCACCTATGAAGGTTTGGTTTTTGAAGAGGGAGTTAGTAAGTTTCAACACGGATCAATTGGATATTATAAATATATCGGTAACCGTAAATTTAATCTATATGAGGTTGATATTGATTTTTCTCCTATAATCGGAGAGCCGTTATGGGATCGCACGGTAGGAATGTATTTCATGGATTGTATGGATTCTCTGGTTGAACTGGATTTGGATAATACTGAACCTTCATTCGTTGCTCAAATACAAGGTGATGGGGAGCATCTTCATATATTACAAGATGATGAAATAATAATTGAGCTTTGGTTCAAGCACATTAAATTTGGAGATAAAAGATAATATGATTGGATTCCCGATATTTACAATCATAACCTGAATCAGGTCATTTCTCTGTTTACCCTATGTTTTAAGGGACAACTCAGGGATAAAAGAAGCCACAACCGAATGATTGAGATCCCACGTTCTCCCTTCTCCATTCTAAATTTTTTAGCAAGTTAAATCTGTGGGCAGAATGCAACCTAATCTGTGGACAGTGATGGACGGGTATATGATATTATTATTTTATTGTTGAGCAAGATGGCTCATGCTTACCCCTATTTGTTGTATAAACGCAATGTGTTTATAAAAAATATAGTTTTGATTTAATTACAAAAACAAACCTTCCAATAGTTCATTCAGATGTTATCAAGCCTGAGATGGTTGGAATACATTTATGTGCTATATTCTGTTGTGAAGTAAAAAAGAATGCATCAGACGCTTTCTCTCGTAGGTTGCCTAAGCCTGAGGTTGAAGGATTTTTTAAGATAAGGAACTTATCTTTCAATTCTTTTGTTTTAAAAACACTAACCAATTAAACACCAAAAGCACTATTAAAAAATTAACTGTTATACTTATCGTAATGTTCATCTCTGTTAACCTAGTTAGCCAAGAGGAAGTAAAAGATGAAATTCTTTATTGGTATACATGTTCTATCAAAATGCCAAGGAATAAAATAGATAACCTGCATCAATTGTATAAATTATATAACTCATCGAACAAATTATCATTTAAATATTAAATCCAAAAATCATGGAAACTAAATCTCTGGGATTCATTGGAGGAGGAAGGATTACCAAAGTTTTTCTTCAGGCCTTTAAAAACAAATCTGTTAAATTCGATACAATCAAGGTTTATGATACAAATAGTGAAGTACTCACCAATCTTAAAAAACAATTTTCAGAAATAACAACTACTAAATCTGAATCCGAGACATCAACACAGGATATAGTTATTCTTGCTGTTCATCCACCAGTAATGATGGAAATATTGAACCATCTCAAGGGCGTATTAAAAAGAGAAAGTGTGGTATTGTCACTTGCGCCAAAAATCAATATTGATAAAATGACTGAAATATTACAAACTATCAAAATTGTGCGTATGATCCCCAATGCGACTTCCATTGTAAATGAAGGATATAATCCAGTATCATTTCACAATTCTTTCTCACCTGAGCGAAAAGAACAATTTATAAATATTTTTAATGTTTTAGGGCACACATTCGAAGTGGCAGAACATAAGCTTGAAGGTTATGCCATTGCCTCTGCCATGTTACCAACCTACTTTTGGTTTCAATTGGAAAAAATGGAAGAGATTGCTGAAAAAACAGGATTAACGACTAAAGAGGCTACAGATACTATATATAATACCTTAAAGTATACAAACGAATTGTTCTACAAATCAGGATATAGCCATGAAGAGATTATGGATTTAATACCTGTAAAACCCATAGGTGAAAATGAGGCAGAAATAAATACTATTTATGAAACAAAGCTGCTGGAGCTTTTTGAGAAAATCAAATCGACACCGGCAGCTGAAGTAGTGTAAAATAAAGTCAATAAATATTTATTGTTAAGAGTGTATCTATTACATATTCTTCAAACCATAGATTTTAGAAATATTTTAAAGCCTATTATTTGTAATCAATCTAAAAAGAATACATCCAACAGTTTCTCTCATGGATTGTCAAGGATAATAAAAG
>CBDUBA010000243.1:0-3795 GCA_965365275.1 uncultured Cyclobacteriaceae bacterium
AGTCTGTAAAATTATGTTGGAGTTCAAAACCGCCTGTCAGTTCATGATTTTTAAGGATATAAGTATCTTTAAGGCGGATCCCGATTCTATTCGTATTGATATCATACTTTATCCCATATCCACCTGAAATAATATTTAAAGTTTCATCATAATAATTGGGCTCATCTTTACCGATTGGAGTGGTTCCTTCTTCAAGAATCTTATTCTTAGAATAGTAAATCTGACCTTCAAAATACAGATTATCTTTAATCTGGTTTTTAGCATTTAACGAAACATTATAGCTGCCCTTATCATAGCTTGAAAGAACGGGATCAATGTTCTGAAGTTCTCCAATCATAGGAAGCATTGTCTCTCCAACCCGGTCATGTTTCGTTGGATCCCCGAAAACGGACAAGTCGAAGGCCGTATTTCCTAGGGCGTTCCAGTTAAGCTTTGCTGCAAAGATGTGCGCAGTGAGCTTATCGGTCCTGGGTTCAAAACCTTCTACTGCCACATCCGTTGAAGAACTGACAAAATTGTAGGCGATATTATACCATAATTTATCCTTGATAACCGGTCCTTTTAAGCTCAAACCAGCATCATACTTTAAAAACCCGGATTCCTGCCTGTTCACGTCTTCGATTACTTTCGGATCAGAGGTCAATGCTTCACTGGTAAAAAATGCAAATGCATCTGCCTCAAAATTGTTCGTACCGGAATACGTGATCACATTGACGATACCACCCATGGATTTCCCGTATTGAGCCTCAAATCCATTCTGCATGATTTCAATTTCCTTCACGAAGTTAAAAGGCAATTTTGTGGCTGTGCTTGAATTATATGGATCGGTTACATTAACCCCATCAATAAAAAAAGCATTATCGGCTCCTGTTCCGCCGGTCATATTCAATCCGTCCCCATAATAGCTTTCATTGACCCTGGGTAACAGATTTGTAACGGATAAATAATCCCGGTCAGTCGGCAGTGCTTCAAAGAAATCCGGTTTTAAATTATTGCCGATAGTATAGGTTGTATTGTTTATGACCGGTTCCTGCCAGGTCAACGTGACTTCCTCCAGCAGGATCTCTTTAGATTCTGCTTTTATCTGACCCAGATCTGTCGTTTTACCCAGGAATATATTAACAGATTGATAATTTATATCATTAAAGCTTACATGTTCAATTTTCACATCATATTGCCCGACGGGTATTGCATAGAACTTAAACTTGCCGGACAGATCCGTCACAGTACCCCGGGTTCCGATCATATCCTTCCCGGAAAGGACTACCGTAGCACCTTCAATGGGATTATTCTCTTTGTCGACCAATTGACCGGACAATGCACCTGTGATTTCCTGTGAAAAAAGGGGTATGGATAATAGAAGAAATAGACTGGTTAATGTCAGTCGTGGTTGTATAGTTTTCATGACACTATTGTTTGGCTAATTAATTACCTCCCCATATGGTTATCGGGTTTGGTATTGGTTAATAAAAAAATAATATCACAACTGCATTAAATCCTTCGTAAAGTCAATTTATAAAAAAAGCATGATCTAAGCAAGTTCCCATTATTCTAATTCTTCATAAACTCATCAAATTTCATTTCATCCAGAAGACGGATAAAACGGGGATTATCACGTATAGGGTCATAAACAGGATGTGTTTTTAATCCTATAAGGGAGCGAGACTTTATATCAAGATTAAAACCCTCTTCAATTATATTCAATGCCTCGTCATACTTCCCTAAAGAAATATAGATCCATGCTAATTGAAAGGGAAACCTGGACATTCCGAGTCTTTGCTTATTCAGTATATCCAGGCATTCCTCTGCTTTGGCCGTATTGCCTGAATATCCATAATAGGATCCAAATAATACCAGTGTCCAATATGGCGTATCTATTGTGATTTCTGTACTGTCAGAAACACCTGCGTAAACAGCGGCTTTTTCAAATTCCCTTTTATCAATATAATACATTGCGAGAATGTACTTGGTATTATAGTCATCAGGATCTAACACAAATGTTTTCATGCACATATCCATAAATTCTTTATCGCGTCTGGCAACGTAATACGAAAAAGTCAGTTCAAGGTGTGCTGACATGGAAAGAGGATCCATCTCAATTAATTTTTCACCCAGTGAAATCGATTTATCAAAATCTCCCATCCATGTAAGAAAATTCATATACACAATATAAGCCCATGATGCCCCGGGATTCAGCTCCATTCCTTTGTTATAATATGCATTTGCCTTATTCCAGTCATTCTCATAATATTTTGCAATTTGCCCCATGCTGATATATGCTTCAGCCTGGTCAGGATCCAATTCAAGGGCCTTCATTGCGGCATCCTGACACTTTACTTTATATTCTTCAGAAGGAGGTATATTGGAGTGCCACCCGGTTACTTGAATATATGCAGCAGCCAGACCCGAATAGGCTGCCGCAAATTCAGGATCAAGTCGAATAGCCTCCTGGTAATATTTTACGGCCATTTCAAAGGATTCACGGCTCCAGGTTTCCGTCATTTGAAAATTTCCTTTAAAATATTGGTTGTAAGCCTCTGTTGATGTGGTATTGATTTTAGTGCCTTTTTGCCTGGGTGAAGCCAACTGGAATTTTAAGGAAATGGCTTTGGCAACCCTATCCAGTACGGAAAAGATATCAGTCATGTTATAATCATAATTCTCGGACCAAATATGTGAACCATCACGTACATCAATCAGCTGGGCCGTGATCCTGGTCTTATCATTTGCGCTGATCACACTTCCCTCAAGTATGTAATTTACCTGGAGTATTCGGCCCACCTCTCTTAAATCCACTTTTTCACCTTTGAACTGAAAAGAAGAAGTCCGGCCAGCAACCTTCAGGTTCTTAAATTTTGTCAGTGTGTTCGTGATCTCCTCGGCGATACCGTCCCCAAGATATTCCTGGTCTCCAGCAGGACTCATATCTTCGAAAGCCAATACTGCTATGGATTTAACATCGTTTAGAGGTGGATCGGATAAGGTCTGTTTGAAAACTAAGCTATATGCAAAAAATCCTATTGCAGCAAGTATAAAAATGCTTAGAATGATCTTTGTGAAACGATTAAAAAGGTATTTTTTATATACGTATTTCCATTTTTTCTTCGTAAGGATTTCCTGAAGCCATACATCATCTATCCGAATATTATAGATCTTAACAGGATGCTTAACATTTTTGAGAAGTTCTTCTTTAATATAATCACAATGTATCCCTTTATGATTGTGAACATTATGATAAACTGCTTCCGATACATAAATTTTATTTGGTGGTGTTATTGATTCTATCCTTGAAGCAATGTTTACCCCATCGCCATAAACATCCCCCTTTTCAAACACAACATCTCCCTGATGTATTCCAATACGGATGTTATAATCCTCTGATTTGGTTATCTCATGCCTGATTTCCAACGCACAATATACAGCTTCAATAGCGGATTGAAAACTGATCAGAATTCCGTCTCCAATTTCCTTTAACCACCTCCCATTATGCTTTAATATTGCCTTCCGGTGAATCTTGCGATTTTTTTCAAGAACAGATAATGCTTGTTTTTCATCTTCTCCCATCAAGGCAGTGTATCCAACAATATCGGTGAACATAATCGCTGCAAGTCGGCGGTCTTCTGGCATGGCAAAAAATAACGGTTTTAAAAATCCATCTCTTATCTGCCCGTCGCAATAATAAATTTAGGTATTTATGGGAAAACAAACTAATTATTCATTGTTAGCAAATTGTTACTCATTAAATTTATGGTTACTTAGGAGAGTATATCTATCCGACTGAAATCTAATTATTTA
>CBDUBA010000244.1:0-3746 GCA_965365275.1 uncultured Cyclobacteriaceae bacterium
CAGAATTCTATGCACATTGTAATTTTCAGTGGGGGAAGTATCTGGTAAGCCTAAAAGAATATTGTGAAACGGGAAAAGGATTTCCCTTTAATCCAATAAATGAAAAGAATTAATGAAATTAAATCATCAATTTTAAAGTTTTTAAAATAAGATAATTACCAACTTCATTATGACTTTTAATTACAACTAATTGAATAACTAAATTTGAAATTTATATAAAACGAATTAAAAAAAATTATTAATGAAACCTGAAACCAAAACAAAAATTATTCAAATCATTAAACTGAAAACTTCCTTAGGGGAAGATGAAGTTTTAAAAATCGCTAAAGATCGCGCACCACAGTTCAAAGCAATCCCTGGATTGGTAGAGAAGTATTATGTGCGGGCTGCTCCCCCACATCATTTTGCTGGCGTATATATTTGGGATTCGATGAAATCATTACAGACTTTCCGGGAATCTGAATTGGCAGCAAGTATACCACAGGCGTATAAATTACTTGAGGCACCTGAGATAGAGATATTGGATGTAATGTTTAAACTGCGATAATTATGAAAGTATGTATTATTGGCGCTTCCGGAAAACTTGGACGGTATATGGTACAACATGCCCTGGACCGAAATTATGATGTGGTTGCTGTATGCCGTGAAAAGAGTGTTAACAAGTTAGAAACATATTCTGATCGCATCCGGATCATGCCGGGGGCTACAGATGACCGGAAGGTAATTGAAGAAGCTGTGCGTGGTTGTCAGGGTGTACTAACAGTACTGGTTCCCTGGGGCGTAAAGGGCTATTCAACAGGCACTGCCCAGGCAGTACTTGATTTTGCCCCGCCCGATGCACGATTGATATTTTCATGCGGCTGGCATATAAGCCGGGATGGAAAAGATAAATATTCCGGGAAATTTAAATTTATATTAAATATTGCAGGTTGGGTTGGCCGCTTTATTAGAGTATTCGATATAAATGACCAGGTAGAAGCCACCAACAGAATATTTGCCAGCGATAAAAAATGGACAGTAGTAAGGGGCAGTGACCTTGAAGAAGGTGAAAGCCAGGGCTTGCCGGTATGGAGTAAACATGTTGGGGATCCCATCCTGGAAAGCAACCTGACACGAAGAATTGATTTTGCATTGTTTATGGTAGAAGCCCTTATGAATGATGATCTGATCCGGGAAGCACCGGCAATCGTTGGGTGTAAGACCGAATCGGCCATCAAGTACGGTTGAGGTTTTCAGAAGAATTAAAGATAGGATCCTGGATCGAATTTTTGAGCCTAAATCCTATATGCTCACTTGAATATGAATAATATTGTTACATGGTAGAGGATTATGACCAGATAACTTCTTATCATTATTCCGCATACAGGCCACCATTGCATAATCTGATATTGGACAAATGTATATCTGATAGTCGGATATATGGTTCCGGCCTTGACATTGGCTGCGGAACCGGTCAATCATCAATCGCACTCGCTAAATATTGTGAAAAAGTAACAGGATTGGAACCGAGCGAGCATATGTTAAAAAAATCCATTGCCCACAACAAGGTAACCTATTATTTGTTTAATGGAATCGATTTGGATTTTCCAAATGAAAGGTTTGATATTATCACATTTGCCGGGTCCCTGTATTATGCCAAGTCCCAGAAATTGCTGGATGAAGTAATTCGAGTCAGTAAACAGAAGGCTAAAATCATTCTTTACGATTTCGAAATAATCCTGGATAGTATAATGATGAATCTGACGGGCAGATCTGCTGAAGCAGGCGAACAGAAATACAATCATGAAGAGGATTTTAGCGGATTGAATCAGAATAATTTACAAAAAGAAATATCATCGAAGGATGAGGTATCACTGAAAATATCAAATTCAGATATTCTTCATTTATTATTGGCAACAAAGGATCTTTATGAATTACTTCTTGAGAAATTTGGGGAGAGACAATTGGAAACGAAAATATGTTCAGGATTAGATAGAATAATCCCTTTGAAAATTCATGAACTCAAGGTTAAGATTTTCTATACGATCTATAGTGTTGCAAAGTAAAGTATGATTATCCGGATGATAGGAAAAAGCTGCAAAGATTCAGAGAGTTCTTAATATTATGCCATTGTTAACCGGCTTGTAAATACCCAAAGCTCAAATGAGGAATAATTGGAATTATGAATTTATTTCCCTTATTTTAGATGTTGCGGGATTTTATAATTCTCTGAAATCTATCTGATCTTTATATATGAAACCCAAACTCAAAAAATGAATCCAATTGTAAGAAACATACTGGCTGTAATTGCAGGATTAGTATTAGGCAGTGTTGTAAATATGGGAATTATCAACATTAGCGGATCCATTATCCCTCCACCCGAAGGTGCGGATGTCACCACAATGGAAGGTCTTAAAGCTACAATGCACCTCTTTGAACCCCGGCACTTTATATTTCCATTTTTAGCTCATGCAATTGGAACCTTAGCCGGTGCAATTGTGGCTGGTCTTATAGCCGCTACTCATAAAATGAAGTTTGCTCTGAGTATCGGCTTACTTTTTATGATTGGAGGAATCATTAATATATTCATGCTTCCCTCTCCCCTATGGTTCACTCTGGTAGACCTAATTGGTGCCTATATCCCAATGGGCTGGATTGGCGGTAAAATCGTATCGGATAAAAAATGATTCCTGAAACCGACATTCACCTGGTTTAACCTCTGAGATAGTAATATGCTCAAAAGCATATAATTAATTGATACCTATTCTGTTCTTTATTAACTTTATGTAAATAAAGATTTTTTATGCTTCTTGCCTGCCAATTTTTTAAATGATGATGGATACGCATAGAAATAATATGGTATGAAAGCGTTATATGTAAGCAAATACGGACCTCTTGATGATCTTGAATTACATGAAGTGGCTAAGCCAGTTCCAAAAGATAATGAGGTTCTTATCAGGGTAAAGGCTACATCTATCAACTATAACAACCTGCTATTCACAAAAGGAAAGCCGTTTGTCGGCAGGTTTTTTACAGGTTTACTAAAACCGGGGAAAAAAATACCTGGAAATGATGTGGCTGGTATTGTAGAATATGCAGGCAAGGATGTCAAAGAGTTTAAAGCCGGTGATGAAGTATTTGGTGATCTGACTGAATTTGGTGCTTTTGCAGAATATGTTACTGCTTCTGAAAGCGTATTGATGTTAAAACCTGCCTTTCTATCCTTCGAACACGCAGCTGCGGTACCCGAGGCAGGCCTGGTAGCCCTCCAGGCACTGAGAGATCATGGTAATATCCAGGCTAGTCAAAAGGTGCTGATTAACGGCGCTTCCGGAGGGATTGGAAGCTTTGCAGTCCAGATTGCCAAATCTTTTGGGGCAGAAGTTACAGCAGTGTGTAGTGCCAGAAATTTCGATCTTGTCCGATCGATAGGTGCGGACCATGTAATTGACTACACCAGGGAAGATTTTGTTGAGAAGTGCCCGGGTTTTGATCTCATTATTTCCACTGTTGGATATCGCTCAATAGGAGATTTCAAAAAGGCATTGAACCCAAAGGGTGTTTACATCGCTACAGGCGGTACCATGTCTCAGATATTCCAGGCTATGCTTTTGGGCTCCTGGTATTCGGAACGTGATGGAAAACGGCTGGGCAGTATGGTAGTAAAGCCAAATAAAGATCTGGATTTCTTAATAGGATTAATTGAATCCGGTGACGTTAAACCAATAATTGAAAAAACTTTCCCCTTTGAAAATATTGTCAGTGCT
>CBDUBA010000245.1:0-3544 GCA_965365275.1 uncultured Cyclobacteriaceae bacterium
ATCTGGAAAGATGGACAATTACTAACCGCTTCCCTGACAGAGAAGCTCTTAATACCACTTTTAACAAAGTTATCAAACCTTGTCCCTGAGGGCGGTATATGGATGAATACCCAGCGGCCGGAATGGAACGACGCAAATAATGCCCTGGTAGGACATGGTCTTTCCATGGTGACGGTATATTATATCCACCGTTATCTTCAATTTATAAAAGATTTTTATGGCCGGCAGGATTTGCAGGAATTTGAGATCAGTCAGGAATCTGCAGCATTTTTTGAATCCATTTACACTGTGTTTAACCGGTTTTCCAACTACCTGGACAAGGGATTTACTGATAAAACCCGTAAGGAGGTAACGGATTCTCTTGGACTTGCCGGAGAAGCCTATCGTGAACAGGTTTATGGAAAGATCTCCGGCAGGAAAGTGAGTGTAAGCCGTGAACATTTGATTGAGTTTATAGACCTGGCTATTTCCTTCATCAGGCAATCTATACAGGCTAACCGGCGAAAGGATTCTCTTTATCATGCATACAATCTGATCACTTTAAAGAAATCTGGTTATGGAATCGAGTACCTGTATCCAATGTTGGAAGGACAAGTAGCGGTTCTTAGTTCAGGATTTATTAATCCGCGGGAAGCTCTTGAAATCCTGAATTCATTAAGGAATAGTGACTTATATCGAGAGGATCAGGATAGCTATCTTCTCTATCCTGACCGCAATTTGGCGACGTTCATGGATAAATCAATGATAGAGGTAAAGAGGATGCAAAAATCCGGACTCTTGAAAAAACTTCTTGAGATTGGTGACCGGTCCATTATTCAGCAGGATGCAGAAGGCAGGCTGTATTTCAACCCCGAAATATGCAACGCAAATGACTTAAGATCAGCAATGGCTCGATTGAACAATCCGGCAGTGTTGGAACTGGTCAAGGAAGAGAAGGCCATCTTTGAAATTCACGAGGAAGTGTTCAATCATCACAGCTTTACAGGTCGGTCAGGTAAGTTTTTTGGATATGAGGGACTGGGGTCGATTTACTGGCATATGAATTCCAAGCTTCTGCTGGCCGTCCAGGAAATTTATTATAAAGCCATAAGTGAAAATGAGCCAGAACAGGTTCTAGAAGGTTTGAAATCATTTTATTATGATATAAAAGAAGGACTGGGGACAAAGAAAAATCCGGAGAAATATGGGGCTTTCCCTACCGATCCGTATTCTCATACTCCGGCACATAAAGGGGCACAGCAGCCTGGTATGACCGGACAGGTGAAAGAAGACATATTATCCAGGTTCGGTGAGTTGGGCATAACGATACAGGATGGGAGTATTGAGTTTAACGACGCTTTACTAGACCAGGATGAGTTTTTAAAGGACCCGGCCAGTTTCGAATATTTTAATCTTCATCAACGCAAAGAGCATCTCAAGTTATCAAAAGGATCCCTGGCATTCCTGTTTTGTCAGGTACCCATAGTGTACAGCTTATCCAGATCCAATGGTATACATGTTCAATTCAATGACGGATCTTCTGAGAAAATAGAAGGCAGAAAACTGCCGGTGTCTTTATCCAGAAAGATCTTCAGCCGGGATGGGAGTATTCGTTGCATTCAGGTGAAGTTCGGGAAGAAATAAATACATTTAATACATCCATTTAGACTATTCATTTATTTGAATGAGGCCTATATTTTAATCAAAAAATCATGACTGCATTTAATCCGTGGTCAGTTGTGAATATTTCATATATTGATGTAATTTTGCGACTTGTATTCAATGATCGTCCGAGCAATACAAGGAGTTCTTAGCAGGAATCTCCCATTTCAGCTCGGGAAATCATTTAATAATTGTAAACCGGTCCACTAGCTCAACTGGATAGAGCAACTGCCTTCTAAGCAGTAGGTTTCAGGTTCGAGTCCTGAGTGGATCACCGAAATGGCCTCTGATGTGATTCAGGGGCTTTTTTTATTATTCTGCCTGAAGTCTATTCCCTCGATAATCATGTGTCAACTGACAAGGCAACTCTTGAAGTCATATATGGGTATATCACCTGAAATCTAACAATTGATCTCAAAGGGAGAACGAATTATTTTAATAAGGTTTAATTGTCTAAGATGTTATTGGGTATCCGATGGCTTTGTTGCAGGAGCATTATGCCAATGTCCATGTTCTTCAGACCAGACCTTGCCCTCCGGAGCCGGTCCGGGGGGACGTGTTGATTTCACCTGAGCCGGTGTTGTTGAAGTTCCTGGTGTTGGAGCAACATCATGCCAATGCCCATGTTCTTCTGACCAGACTTTTCCCTCTGGTGCCGGTCCGGGAGGCCGTGTAGAATTTCCTTGAGAAGGTGAAGTGGAAGCACCCTGAGTTGTCGAAGCAGCAGGGGAAGCAGCTCTTGCAGGTGTAGTTGCAGTAGCAGGGGCATCGTGCCAATGACCGTGTTCCTCGGACCATACCTGACCGGGCTTCCCTCCACTTGATGGGAGATTCTGATTTGGTTTGAGGACCAGGAAACCAATAGCAACAATAATTATTATACCCAGGATCACTGGGACTTTGCTGGTTTTTTTAGCCTCTTTGTTCTCGTGGCAATTTTTATATTTTTTGCCACTACCGCATGGGCATGGCTCGTTTCTTTTGGTTTTTGATTTCATGAATCTGTAAATATATCAATTAGATGTTGTAAAACAACGCTACAATCTCTACTTAATTATATAATCCGCCAAATCGGGATGGTATAGGATACATTCCCATTGGATAAACAAGTGTTAAAAATGCCTGCCTCCATCCTTTCCGATTGCAATACAATTCCTCATTAACTTTATTTACCCAACAATGATTTTTAAACAATAAGCGGTTCGTCAATTTAATGGCAAACCGTTAGGAGCAGGCTGGGAAAGATGAAATAAAATACCGAATTGATTGAATCATTGTTTTTTAGATCTGCTGAAATGGATTGGTTGCCATCACAAATTAAGCACTTTTGAAATCCATCTCGTTTTATGAAAGAAAACATATATAATGTCTAAATACTTAGCTCATACTTTTTGTTGGGCGTCTTTCTTCTTAAACCAATTTTTCACTTTACTTTTTATGATCAATAACAATTCTTTTCCGAGAAAGAAAAGTGAACCGTAAAAAAGTATTTCACCAGCAATAAATATCCCGAAAATTATTGCTCCCGTTTTCACAGCATCCTGATCAAGCTTGTTCCCGATGTAAGCACCAATCGCCGGTGAGCCCACAATAAGTACATAGCTTATCAGCTGCACCGCAAACATAATCTTTTTAAAAGGCGTGTTTACAAGATCCTTCAACGTCCTGGTTTTGGGCGCATGTTCATCCTTTTTGTTCTCCATTTCTGTCATGGATATTTCGTTAATTGATTTCAATTTGAAAATTTTTAAAAGTACAAATATTAACTTTTATCGCAATTACCCTGGACGGTACCCATTTTCAGACTTCCGAAGTCTTTTTCCCAATCTCTGAACTGCTTTTCCCAGGCCCCATACTCCCCAATCCAGTCCTTTCACTCGTTTAAACACGCTTTGTACTCGTT
>CBDUBA010000246.1:0-3459 GCA_965365275.1 uncultured Cyclobacteriaceae bacterium
GTAGGTTTTTAGATGGCATTATTTCCTATTAAACGAATAATATACCTTTTGCGTTTTTTATACGCATCAATTTAATATTAAATCTCTACAAATTTACGAAAGGTGATCCCTACGGCAAAAGATTCACCTTCCTTTAACCTTTTTTAAGAAATTATTGGATCTGAATTGGATCTTATGTTATCTTCCCAGACCTGTTACAATTCCTGCAAACCCACCAATAGCAATCCCCAATCCAATACCCATTGCAATATGGTCCAGAAGAACCCCCACTATCAATCCTATAGCAATCCCGGCAAATAAATAGATGTAGTAATGATATTTTGACTTTTTCTTCCTTTTAGCCATTCGCATGATCATTAATGCTCATAATTTAAAAAAATTTACGAATTAAATTAATTAAAATCGTCAATATCACACTGATAAGGATCATAGTGGTTATTGGAAAATAAAACCGAAAGTTTTCTTTTTCAATCCGAATGTCACCTGGTAATTTCCCGAGCCAGTTCAGGTGGTTCCCTAAAAAATATACTATGGTACCCAGGATCAATAAAATGATACCAAATAAAATGATATATTTTCCGTAAACCTGCATTGATGTTTTAACCTTAAAATTACTAAATATGTAATTACCTTTTAAACTGATAATTAATTTCCTTTGAACAGACCTCAAGGGACAATTTATCGAATATATGACTTTTAGGGAAGATCTTTCAATTTATAGCCTGCCATTGATTCAATTCTTCGTAATTATGAATAATTTTAAATTCCAGAAGTCAAATGATTTAGTATTTTTTGTTTTAATATTTTTCAGCTTTGATATGAATTGGTTTTCAAAGGATAAAAATAAAGACTGGATCCCTCTTTCTGAGCCTGAACAATTGATTGGATTGGTAGAAGAATCCGACTCTATTCCTGTTGTCATTTACAAGCACAGTTCCCGATGTGGATTAAGTTTCATGACGGAAAATAAACTTGAAGAGGGATGGGCTGTGCTTCAAACAAAAGTGAAACTATATTTCCTTGACCTTATCCGTTACAGGGAAGTATCAACTGCAGTTGCTGAAAGATTCAATATAAGTCACCATTCTCCCCAGATCCTGATCATTAAGAATGGAATTTGTGTTTACAGTACAAGTCATCATAACATTAGCGTAGATGCCATTCTGAGTAACCTGTAAATCAATCCAAGGTCATACTGCTTTTTCTGGTAATTTTCCATACCTTTTAAATCTGAGATTTTGCGTGGAAAGGATTAATAAGGGATTTTACCTGAGCAATTTTTTTATTCCGAACTATGTCACAATAGATCCCATTTCTTCCGGTATTTCCTTTTTAACAGATTGTTTGCCTCATCATCATTAAGACAAAGTTCATTTTGGGCATCCCATTTCAGAGGCCTGTTCAGGCGCCATGATATCAATCCAAGGTGCATGGGTAAAGTCATTTTTCGTACATATTCCAGATTCGATTCAGGTTGATTCCGTGACTTTACAGCATCCAGGAAATTCTGCTGATGACCGGGTGACCTATCTATGGTCATCGGAATTTCGGGAATGTCAGTTACTGTTTCGTTGCCTATAGTAATCTCTCTGGATTCATAGTCACAGATCAGGGTGCCTTTCTCTCCTTCAAAATATGCCCCGATGCTTCTTTCCGCAGCCCCGGGCACATCGGGTGGTGCTGTCGTCCAGAACAGATTCAGATCCTCAAATTCAAAATCTGCGTCGAGCCATTTAGGTGCATCTGCAATCCCCTCGGGTGATTCACCACGCGCAACAACACTTTTCAATCCTTTCGGTTGAAGTGCCCAAAAGGCGATATCGGCTATATGGCACCAGAAATCAGCATATACTCCTCCGGAATAATCAAGAAAATAGCGGTAAGTTTTATGACAGCGCTCCGGAACATATTTCACTTTCGGGGCCGGGCCAAGCCACATATCCCAGTCCAGTTCATCGGGAGGTTTTATGTTTTCAGGAAAACCAAGCCCGGGTGAAAACCCAGTCTTCCACAATCTTACCGTATGAATCTTTCCTAAAATACCAGACCGGATAATTTCAACTACTCTATGATAATTATCTCCAGCGTGTATTTGTGTACCCAATTGGAACACCCTTTTATGCTGGATCAGATTTTCAAGCATACCCTGCCCCTCCCCAATATCATAGGACAAGGGTTTTTCGCCATACACATCTTTCCCTGATTGAAAGGCGAGTACAGCGATCTGAGCATGCCAATGATCCGGTGTTGCACAAGTAATGGCGTCGATATCCTGCCGGTCAAGGATGTGTCTGAAATCAGAATACCCTTTCACATTTTTGCCCGGTTGTATTTCAGCAAGAGATTTGAGGGTAGCATTCAGATGGTTTTGATCCACATCACATAAGGCAACAATTTCAGCCTCCGGCAGATGAGCAAACCAGTTCATATGGTTATTTCCCATACCACCGAGTCCGATATGCGCTATGCGGATCCTGTCACTGGCGGCGACTCTGTGGCTCAAAAAAGGTAAAAAAGTAAAGCCAATAGCACTTTTCTTGAGGAATTCCCGGCGATCGATTGTACATTTCATGTTGGTCTTGAATTTGAATTATTTCAATCCAAGCTACGAAAGATTAACCTAAAAATGTAAGGATTCCGGGAATTTGCGATCCCGTGAACCAGAATACTCAATAAACCAGCACAGAGGAGGAACTATACAGGTTTATTACCTTATTGATAAGATTTATTATCAGAAAAATTGTCTATAATTTTCTGTATTCTCTTTTTTAATTTACTCATTGGATAGTGAAAGGTCTCTTCTGAACCAGAACTCTATCATCTCCCTGTCCCTTAATGTGGAAGTGAAACTTTGATACATTTTCTTTCCCTCTTCTCCCCAGGCCTCCCAAAGTTTCCTGTTTTGTTCTTTCATGTCAATATCATCCTTTCCATACAGAACAGCGAAGTATACTGGCATATCTGATCCAATTCCTCCCTCCAGCATGACAACGGGATCACCGAAGCTTTGTTCTTTGGCCATGTCCATCCAATTCTTTACATTTTCAAAATATTTCTCCTCCTGACCTGCCTTTATATAGTGAACATCCCATATCGCATAATTGATATCTTCCATATTAAGTCTCGGGTTTTCAGGAGAATAATTGTACTCCGGCATATCTGATACAGTAAAACGCATATAAGATTTGATACATTTTACATAATTTTCATAAATCGTAGGATCAAGTTTCTCCCATACTTCATTTGACGCAGCGATAATTTTATCCCAATCCGCGAGGGAATTCATCTTCATGAAATAATAATAATCAAATCCGGTACTCTGGAAAAAGCTGAATTCATATGGGTAGTCGTTTTCCCTAAAAAGTCTTATGATTTCTTTCAGGGAATTTTCGAACTCAGCCACCTGTTCTGATTTAACTGTGATTTTAGTGGCCATCCACAATCTCTTTTCAGGAGGTT
>CBDUBA010000247.1:0-3425 GCA_965365275.1 uncultured Cyclobacteriaceae bacterium
TACACCGACGTTTAATGTTGACGAATCGGCCCTTGAGATAGGTGCTGGACTTATGGCCTGGTTGACTTACAATAATCTGATTAACGGAGCGTAAATTAAGCAGGGATATTTTACCTGCACTATGTTAGCCTGAACAGAATCACATTGCTCCTATTACCCCGCAGACTAAATCCCAATTTCGACCTGAAACCGGATCTGCCAGTTATCATCTACGATCTGCTCTCTGTAAGAATTATGCCTGTCCTCGTAAGCTATATCCAGCTGGACTTTCAGTTTATGTCCATTGATATACCGGGTAACGCCCACGGCATATTCATCGATCTCATCTGTATAATCTGATATTTCACGATCAGGATCCAGGAATGAAAGGCGGCCAATCAATGACCAGTTACTCTTGAAAACATAACTACCCTGGAAAAAAACCCCCTTTCCGGCATATACATAGCGGACATCACCATCTTCATTAACGGTAATGGGATCATCAGTGGAGCGTGACATATATTCTGACATAAATGCCCATCCGTTATATTTTAGGATGGCATCCAGGAAGTAACTGGTCAGATCGCGCTGATCATAAAGCAATCTACCTGTCTGGCCTCTTTGCCTGATGGCTCCATCATTGTAATGGGCTGTGAATCCAACGGATAACTTGGGTTTTTCTTCACGCTCCAGGTCCCCCATACTGTAGTCTCCTTTGTTTTTAAATTTGCCAAAGGGCAGTACTTCCACGCGTCCGGTATAGGCCAGGCCTTCATCTGTTGTAATAAAGTTACGGCCTTCCCCGGATGTGACGGCGCCTTTTATTGCATAATGCACATTATTAACATGATTTGTATAAACTGCCTGGAGCCCCATATCGCGATCGATATTGAGCCTGGCATTTATCCACGTTCGATCCACCATTTCCATATTACCAGATGAAACCACCCTTTCCCGGTTACCGGGTAATTTTGTCTGACCAAATGAAAAGGTCCAGTGATCGTTTAAATTGTAAAAAAATACAGCATCAAGAATAATATTAGGAACCGAGGCATTTTCAAAGTCAAGGGAGAGGTTTTCAAAAGCCAGTTCCACCTTATAGCCATATTTCGGGTTGAATACATATCCATTGAACTTCAACCTCAATCTTCTTATTCGAGCCTGAATACTTCCAAAATCAAAAACAGACAGATCAGCAGATGTGTAGGCAATCCGCGGCTGAAACCTCAGTCCGAAATTCAGAAAGAAACTGGAATCTGGTGATGTGATGCCGATCCCCTTTGAAAAGTCGAAATCAGGATCATTGTATTCATGTTTCTGGCCAAAAGAATCTAAAGGGATATGGAATATGAAAACTATGAACAACAAAAAAATAGTATTTCGGTAAGTCATGTTTAAAAATGTTAATATGTGGCTGCAATTTTATGTTTTTTTTAAAACATATCAAAACTGTACGAATAATCGGACAGCAATTGCAATTGATAAGTCTGAGGATCAGAAATAATTATATCTGCTCCATTAGCCAATATTACTTTTTTAACGATCAGGAAACCTGGCCATTCAGGGCTTCTGAAACATTAATTATATGGTCTGCCGAACGCTCAAAATATATAAAAATGTTATAGTAGATCAAACCACTGGTATAATCATATTTCTGCTTTTCAAGATTTTGCAGATGGTCTTTCCGCAATTGACTTCTTACCGTATTGATTTCTTTTTCGATAGATACTGCTTTATCTATTTCAAGATCATTGCCCCAGTTATTGAGGTTCATGGCCATAATTGATAATGCTTCTTCCACTTTCTCCTGTATTGAGTTTATCCCGTCAATCTGAATTTTTCCAAAATCAACGTTCAACTCAATCTTACGCTCGTATTCCTTGGCAATCTTTGCAAAGAGATCAGCGATCCTTTCCAGATCATGACATATTGAAAATATATTGCGTATTTCCACCGATGATTTTTCTGTCAGTCTTCCTTCACTGATTTTTAAGATGTAGTTGGAAATTTCTTTCTCCATGGTATCGGAGGTCGTTTCCATGTTATAGATCTTCTCTATTTGTTTATATTGCTTATTCGGTTTGTCTTTGTCCGTTAATTTTCGCAATCTTTTGCCCATATTTTGTATCATATCCCCAAAATTACCCAGTTCCTGCCTGGCCTCCAGAAGTTCAAGGCCCGGGGTGTTCATTAAGCCTCTTCCGATATATTTAAGATGGAATTCTTCATCCTGTTCTCCTTTTGAACGGACACTTTTTGTGGCCAGTTTTACCAGCCAGGGTACAAACCATATAAGCAGCAGAACATTGGATAAATTAAATGCAGTGTGAAAATAAGAAAGGGCGATCGGTATGGATTCACTGCTTTCAAATGGTGAAGCCATACCCATATTTACCATGACTGTATTAATGATTTTCAGGTAAAAAGGGTAGGCAAACAACATCCAGGAAACTCCAATGATGTTAAAAAGGGAATGGATCCTGGCGGACCTTTTCGCATACACATTGGCCACTATGGAAGATAGTTCAGCAGTAATAGTCGTTCCAATATTTTCACCCAGGACCATGGGGGCAGCGATTTCAAAGGGGATCCATCCCTGGTAACACATCGTGATGGTCAGCGCCATAGCTGCACTTGAGGATTGAATAACAACGGTGAGTACGGTACCCACAGCCACGAACAACAAAGCAGAAAGAATCCCCAGATGGGCATAATCAGCCAGGAAAGCTAACACTTCCGGGTTATTTCTTAGATCGGGAACAGTTGATTTCAAGGCATCCAGCCCCATAAATAATAAAGCGAAGCCGATCAGGAACTCTCCCCAGAATTTCAGATTACTCCTTTTTGCGAACAGCATGGGAAGTCCGACCGCAATAATGGGAAGCGCAATGGATACTATTTTAACTTTAAAACCAAATATGGATACCAGCCAGGCTGTTACTGTTGTGCCAATATTAGCTCCCATCATTACGCCGGCTGATTCGACGAGGGTAAGTAAACCGGCATTGACGAAACTGACAGTCATTACGGTGGTAGCAGAGGAAGACTGCACCAGGGCGGTTATCAGAAATCCTGTAAAAACACCCAGAAATCTATTTCTGGTCATAGAGCTTAAAATCTGTCTCATTCTGCTGCCCGCAGCTTTCTGTATCCCATCACTCATTACTTTCATACCGAAAATAAAAAATCCGAGGGCGCCAAAAAGATTTAAAAAATCATAAATTCCGAATTGCATTTTATCTTAATTAGAAAGGTCAAGTGTTAAGTGATTAAAAAGAAATTTGTTATTCTACATCATTGTAATTTGAGTACTTTACTAAAGCAAAAAATGGATCCCTAAGCGAAATAATCGGGAAGCGCATAAAGTTAACATTCTGTTAATAAATAATTGACATAAAAATAATATAAAATTGAAGACATATCATAATCAAAGTTAAAAATTGAAC
>CBDUBA010000248.1:0-3418 GCA_965365275.1 uncultured Cyclobacteriaceae bacterium
CCTAAAGTGGATCGCAAAGCAACTATATATTAGGGTTTTTATCAATGAATTTATAGAAATATTCTATTTTTGGGTATTATTTGATGAAGGTATTTTCAAGCATAAAACTAATCCATAATTAATGCAGAGACTTGGGTTGACACAAACGCTTTCTCAAAAACTGTCTCCACAACAGATTCAGTTCATAAAGCTATTGCAGATACCCACCACAGAGCTTGAAACCAGGATTGAAGAAGAGCTGGAAACCAACCCGGCTTTAGAGGAAGGACCGGAACAGAATGAGATTGATAATCCTGAAGATGCTGATTTCGATGAAACAACTGATTCCTCCAATGATGAAATAAGTCTCGAGGATTACCTGCAGGATGATTATTCCGGATATAAGATGCAGGGAGATGGATCAGGGGATGATGAGGATAGGGAAATACCTATAGCCAGTGCACAATCCTTTATTGATCAACTGAAAGATCAACTGGGTTATCTGAAACTGGATCCAAGACAAAGGATCATTGCTGAGCAATTGATTGGGAGCATAGAAGGAGATGGGTATATCAGAAGGGAAATGGAATCCATAATAAACGACCTGGCCTTTTCTCAGAATATAGAGACGACACTGGAAGAACTGGAAGAAATACTTGAGAAGATACAGGATTTTGATCCACCCGGGATCGCTGCCCGTAACCTGAAAGAATGTTTGCTTATACAGTTGCGCAGGAAGGAAGAAGATGAAAACGGAGATGTAGAGCTGGCCATCAGGATCCTTGAATCCAGCTATGATGATTTTACCAAGAAGCACTTCGATAAGATCAAAAAGAAGCTTAACATAGAAGATGAGGAGGAACTGAAAAATGCCATGGCGGCCATCACGAAGTTGAATCCCAAACCCGGGAGCAGTTCAGAAGGGATGGTAAGGACACAATATTTAATGCCGGACTTCATTCTTACGAATGTCAATGGGAAGCTGGAATTAACACTGAATTCAAGAAATGCACCTGAATTGAGGATCAGCAGATCCTATGCTGATATGCTGGATGCCTATGATAAAAGTAAGACCAAAGATCAGAAGCTGAAGCAAACTGTAACTTTCGTTAAGCAGAAATTAGACTCCGCCAAGTGGTTCATAGATGCCATTAAGCAAAGGCAGATGACCTTGCTGAATACCATGCAGGCCATCGTTAATTTTCAATACGATTTTTTCCTTTCCGGTGATGAAAGCAAATTGAGGCCTATGATCCTGAAAGACATTGCCAATACGATTAATATGGATATATCCACCGTATCGAGGGTAGCCAACAGTAAGTCTATACAAACCGAATTTGGGATATTCCAGTTAAAGTATTTCTTCTCTGAGGGGATCAGTACCGATTCAGGCGAGGATGTAAGCAGCAGGGAAGTGAAGCAATCCTTAAAAGACATGATTGATAATGAAGATAAGAGCAAACCACTTTCAGATGATAAATTAGAGAAGCTTCTGAAAGCAAAGGGATATAATATCGCAAGAAGAACAGTGGCCAAATACAGGGAACAGATGAATATCCCTGTGGCCAGGTTAAGGAAGGAGTTATAGTGGGCAGGATCCTGGCAAACCTCATATCATACATATTGCATCCTTTATTGATGCCTACCCTATTGTTGTTGATCTTACTTTTCTTTTTACCTCAATCCCTTCAGCCTGTATCCGGCAGGATTGCATTAATGATCATACTGCTGGTTTTTATCACCACTTTTATAATCCCGGCCTTAAGTATCCTTGGATTACGGTCAACAATGACAATATCCAGCATGAAACTCAGGAACCGTTCAGAAAGAGTAATGCCTTTTACATTTATCACCATCTTTTATGGAATAACAACCTATTTATTCCATTCAAAGATAGAGATCAATGATCTGATCCTGAGTATTTTTATCGGTGCCAGTTTCCTGGTTGCCGTATTGACTATCATTACCATATTTTTTAAGATCAGTGTTCATGCGGCCGGAGCCGGGTGTATGGTTGGTTATCTATTATCGATTGCCTTGATCTTCCCTGAGCATAACCTGATGTGGGCATTGGTAATTGTTGTACTTCTATCTGGTTTAATTATGTCGGCTCGATTATACCTGGATGCACATACCCCTGCCGAAGTCTACTCAGGATTTACCCTGGGATTATTCATATCCTTTTTCAGCCTGTATTTTCTGGTTTGAGGCTGTCTAGAAGAGATCAAATGAGATACCGAATGACATGGGTTGGGTGGTAGTCCCAAGGGGGCCGTTATCTCCTTCAAACAATTGTGTCAGGCTGTAATTGTAGAAAACACCGATGCTGGCGTATTGAAAACGTCCGGTCAGATTGACACGCCACCATGCTGTATCATACTTTTCCTTTTGTTTGCTGATCTTCCTTTGACCATCCTGCTTATATTTTACTCTTGTTTTGGAAGATACCCTGAAATCAAAATTAGCTCCAACAGTTATCTTAAAGGATTTTTTTGGATATTCCCGATTTGTATTATAGGTGATCTCTAATGGGATACCCACATATACAGCATGAAACTGTGACCTTTTGATATCCGCATCAGCCGGGAGAATCGTATCAAGGTCAATAAGGACTGTCTCATAGCCATCGATACCAGGAACAGAGGCTATACTTCTGTTATCCCTGAATGTATATTTCTCCGATGTAACTGAAATACCCGGATGAACTGAAAAATTAGAATTGCCCAGCCAGAGGTCCCATTTATAATAGCCCCGGAAATAAATGGAAGGCCAGAGTTTAGAAGACATTTCATTTGGAAGGTCAGGTGCCCAAACAAATCCCAGGTCCAGGCCTAACACACCGGGCAGGTCTGGTCTTGCCCCATCAAAATATTTCTTCTTACTTGTCTCTTGTATATCCTGGTCTTCCTGCGCAATGCTAAGGCTTGTTGTGATCAACAAGGCCATAACCATCAACCATCCGACTCCTTTTGACATTTTCATAAATATTTTCTCAGAATTTAAGGCGACAAAGATAATACATTTTGAAGCAGTATAGATAAAATGATTTGCAGAATCTTAAGGATTTAACATTAATTCACATTAATGCGGTATGTTTTACAGGGATTAAAGAATCAGATTTTCTAAGTACGAAAAAAAAATAGGGATTATATTTGCAGCGGATGGCCGACTAGCTCAACTGAATAGAGCACTTGACTACGGATCAAGAGGTTATAGGTTTGAATCCTATGTCGGTCACGAGGAAAACAAAGCCTGTCGCGTTAGCGATGGGTTTTTCTTTTTATGGCGAGCTGAGTTTACTCAAGCGAGCAAATAAAAAGAAAAGGCCAGCGATCGAAGATCGCAGGCTTTGTTTTCGGAATTCGGAGCATTATAGGATCGCGAAGCAATCCATGAAAAATCAGTAAATGAGCAGACAAAAAGAAAAGGTCAGCAATCG
>CBDUBA010000249.1:0-3370 GCA_965365275.1 uncultured Cyclobacteriaceae bacterium
TTGAAACAGCTGATAATGACCTGTTTGAGATCAATGAATTTACAGATAATGTTCAGTTCAGCAAATAGGTTGTATGCCTCAAATCATCAGGGTCCTTGTCTTTGGTCACGTTAATTTCCGCTATTCATACTTTAAGATCTTTGCAGGATTGACAATGGCCACTTTCCTGCTTTGAACAAATAATGTAATCCCTGATATCACCAGCGTAATCAATAGCGCTCCTATAAATACGATCAGGCGTATATCTGTATGATATGCAAACGCTCTCATCCAATACTCGGCCATCCAGTACGAAAAGGGCCAGGCAATTACATTGGCAATAAAGATGAGTATCATGAAAGATCTCGAGAGGGTAAAGATCAAATGAGAGAAAGGAGCCCCGAAAATTTTTCTCAGACTTATTTCTTTAAGACGTTTTTCACTTACCAGTGTGATCAATCCGTATAATCCCAATGCAGATATCAGGATGGTCAGGAATGCAAATACTTTGACCAATCTTGAAAACTGAACATCACTTTTGTATAATTTCTGAAGGTGCTGGTTCATAAAAATAAAGTCAAAAGGAATGCCGGGAACCACACTGTTCCAATCCTTTTTTAGATCTGCTATCAGATCAGATACATTACCCGGACTTACCCTGACATATATATCTTGCAAATAACCTTGAGGATAGCAAATCACCAGTGGTTTGATTGTATTATGCAGGGAGGTGAAATGGAAATTTTCCACAACACCAATAATTCTTCCTTCTGTAATGTCCCCGACCCTCATTTTCATTCCGATTGCTTGCTCCGGTGTCCAGTTAAAGTATTTCGCTGCTTCCCTGTTTATAATTATCCCGTCTGAGCTATCAGTTGGGTGATCAAATGAATATTCTCTTCCTGAAATCACAGGTGTACCTATCGTTTTAAAGAAATCTTCACGAACCGCGTCTATGGCGAGATTCTTTGCCTCATCCATTCCTTCAGCCAATATTGGCACATTCCCATTTTCGGCATCCATCCGGCCACCGCCTACAGCAACACTTCTCACCCTGGCATTTGAGCCAAGAACATCTTTAATCGTCCGGTATTTAGCATTTAATTCCTCTCCAGGCATTCGTATGAGGAGGATCTCATCCTTTTCAAAACCCAGTGATCTTGATTGAAGATAATTTATTTGTGAAGTTATGGTAAAACTACCTATTATAAGAAATGAAGTAATGGCATATTGCAGTGTGACCAGGGCTTTCCTCAGCCCTATCCCACTCTTTTGATGGAGGAATGAACCGCGCAGGATACTGATCGGATTGTATCTGGACATTACAAGTGCTGGATAAATGCCGGATAAGATCCCAATGATCACTCCTATTGTCCCAAAGAGGAGGGCATATTCAATCCAGTGTCCGGTTTCCCAGGTGACAGATAAATCAAAATTATTATTGATGTAAGGCAACAATACTGGAATAAGCAGTAGAGATACCAATACAGAAGCTGAAACCATTAATATCGGTTCAGATAAATATCGCATAACCAAGGCCCTTTTGCTTGAGCCCAGCGTTTTACGAAGTCCCGTTTCCTTTGCCCGTGCAACTGACTTGGCAACTGAAATATTAGTAAAGTTGAAAGCAGCAAGGAAGGTTAATAAAATGCCTATTGAACCAAGAATTAGAATATATGATTTGTTGCCTGATGCGACATTTTCATTCTTAATGTCTCCAAAGTAGATCTCTCTGAGTGGTTGCAGGTCATACTTCAGACGCTTAAGACGTTCCTCATCAAAATGAGTTTTAGCAAAGTCCGGGAACAGCGTAGCAAGTCTTTTAGGATCAACACCTTCTTCCAGCAGAACATAGGTATGAAAAGATGTCCATCCGAAGTCATCCAGTGTGACCGGATAGCCAAAAGGTACCTTAAAAGCATCAAAAGGAAGAATAAAATCAATTTTGAAATGCGTATTATCCGGAATGGGTGCCAGAACACCGGTTATGTAATACGGGTCCTCATTATTGAGGAGTAATGTTTTCCCAAGTGCTGATTCCTGGCCAAAATATTTTCTGGCCATTTTATCCGTAATGACAATATTGGTATTTTTCGATAGTGCCGTTTTCGGATCCCCCTCGTTCAATGGGTAGGTAAATACATCAAAAACAGTCGGGTCGGCATAAAAGATCTTTTCTTCATAGAACTGTTTTTCACCATCCTCAGTCGAAACAATAGTAGTCGGGGTATACCTGAATCTTACCGATTCTTTAATTTCAGGATAAAATGCTTTTATTGCCGGCCCAAGCGGCGGCCCGACCGTCGGGTAGGACTGCCATGAGTCGCCCCGGTTGGCATTCAGGATGACCCGGGATATATCCTCTGAATTCTCATTAAAAGCATCATAACTGATCTCATGCTGTACTATTCTGTAGATCAGCATAGAGGCTGTAAATGCCAGTATAAGGCCAAAAACACTGATGAACGAATTGATCTTATCGTTACGAATGTTTCGATAGGCCACTTTAACATAGTTTGCATACATAATCCTATTATTTTGAGTTGAGAGTCTGATCTTTTTAATGGCAAAGGGGCGCAGAAATGAAATTATCATGATAATTAGGTTAAGATCTGCTCTCCACCTTCTCATGGTTTTGGCCTGATCATGATAAATCTCCTGAATGTCTCCCTCAATTTCTTCCACCAGATCACTTTTACAGAACCAATGTAAGAAGTTTATGGCCCACTGAGGAGGTTGTTGCAGTTGTTGTGGATTTTTGCTCATGCCTGTTCAAGAATGAATGAAGGAATCGTACCATACATATTTTCCCTTATTTCACGGGCTTCCCTAAGGCACCTTGCACCGAAGGCCGTAATGGTAAAGTACTTTTTTCTCTTTCCGCCCCTTACATTCGTCGCTTCTCCAAAATGACTATCCAGCAAGCCCTTTTCCTTCAACCTATGCAAAGCACTATGAATTGTACTTAAGGTAACCTTTCGTTGGGTCTGTTGCAAGATTTCTTCTTTGATGGCAACACCATAAGCTTCGGGATGCAAGGCGCCCACTGCAAGCATAACGAGTTCTTCAAATTCTCCCAGGTGTGTTCCTTTCATAATTATGATAATATACGTATTTGTCGATAAAATTGATTCGAATTTAGCGTATTTTTCTTATTTGTCGATAAAATAAAGAAAAAAATTATATGCTGCCAGACTGGAAATGGTCAGAACTATCTGGCAAAAGGGCTTGGTGGGAGTGGATGAACATTATTTAAAATGGAGAATCTTTATGAACTTTCAGATTCCGGGATGAGATATTATGTTTTATCCGGTTTATTTAACAGGGCCTTTTTCAAGGGCATTTTTAATAGCGGCTTTTGCAAAGTTACTGGTTACCGTAGCACCGGAAA
>CBDUBA010000250.1:0-3325 GCA_965365275.1 uncultured Cyclobacteriaceae bacterium
TGTATGAGAATTTCAGAGAACTGTTTAGCGGCAGGCCCATCCTGAAACTCAGGCGTGGCTCCAGTCCCCCATAGGAATTGATCACTTCCCCCTTATCATACGATTCCACATCTATAAATGACTCCTCTGAAAGTGGTACTCCCTCCTCGTAGAGATTTACTTCCGAGGGACCGGTTTTTTGAAAATAGGAATACCGGATGCCTCCCATGATGGTATAATTATCTGAAATAGCCCATTCATCACCCGCGTATACGGCATACTCATTCGCGTATTCATCAGAGATGGAAATGGGCAATACCGATGATTGCTCTCCCGGCACCAGGTCACCATGGAGGAAAGAATACCTGATATAATTACCTCCAAAATTCACTTTGTTCCTTTCCCCGGTTCCCCATGAAAAATCTGCTTTCAGGCTTTTATTGTCAATGCCCGCATCCCAGTCAAAGGCATAATTGTTTTCTTTATTTCCAACCCCATATTGATATCTGCTGATAGCTCCGGTAAGACTCCCGACGAGGTTTTCCCCAAATAGATGATTCCAGCGAACAGACAGGTTATTTGTACCCCAGTTGTATGCTGTATCAGAAGGCAATACAAATTCATCTTTACTGGAATAATAGGAAATATGCATGGTATTCTTCTTGTTGATGTTATAGTTCACCTTTGCATTAGCATCATAAAACCATGCTGAACTGTTCTTCAATTCCGCATCAGGCAGTAATCTCATGAGGTAATCGCTATAAGATATCCTCCCTCCAAGGGTTACGGATAGTTTGTCCTGAATTACGGGTATATCCAGTGTCAACCTGCTTGCGATAAGGCCGATTCCTCCCTTTCCGGAAAATTTATTTTGAACCTGCTCCCTGGTTTTTACATCAAGTACCGAAGAAAGTCTCCCTCCGTATTGGGCGGGGATCCCGCCTTTCATTAAAGTAACATCCTGAATCAGGTCCTGGTTGAACCCGGAAAAGATACCGAACAGATGCGAAATATTATATATGGGCGTTTCATCAATCAGGATCAGGTTCTGGTCGACACTTCCTCCCCGGACATTAAATCCAGAGGCCCCTTCTCCCACGGTGGTCACACCAGGCAATAGCAGTAAGGTACGTACTACATCCACTTCACCCATAAATGCAGGGATGCCTTTAATGGTCATGATATCCAGTTTCGTTTTCCCCAGCGCTACATCGCTTACATTCTGGTCAACCGCTTCTTCACTGACGACCACTTCGCTGAGGGTAATGACCTTATCTGCCAGGGTAAAGTCCAGTGTGGTATCCCGTGTAAGGTTTAACTGCTGGATCTGGGGTTCGAGTCCAACTGAATTGGCTTCCAAAGCATATACTCCGGTTGGAATGACAATCGAATAATACCCTTCCAGGTCGGTTGCCGTACCCGTATCGAGTTGATGAATATATACGGTGCTGCCGATGAGTGGCTCCTCGGTATTTAAAGACATGACATATCCTGAAACGGTAACATCACGCCTGAAATTCCCGTCATCGGTATATTCGTCGAATACCTGGCTTCTCTCCTGCCAGGCAAGGATATATTGCCATTCTGAATAAGGAACCAACTCAAGGCCATATCCCCCGAGTGTGTTCTTCACTTCTTCGATATGATGGAATTTATCCGGGACCTCTGCTGAGATGCTGTCTATCCATTCAGTACGGTAGTAAAACTTAACATCCAGATCTTTTTCTGCCTTTACAAGATATGGGATAAGTCCTTTTGAAATGCTGTTTATTGGTAGGTTCTCCTGCCCGAATAATGTCCCAGATCCTATGAAAAGGATAAATAGTGTCTTAAGGAAAACACCAGGTGCCAAACGATATGTTCTATCAGTATCTTTCAATTCAATTGACAACTGGTTTTTCAATGATTATGATCTTTCTGTCATAGAACATCTTTCCTGATTTATTGATGCCCAGCACTCTAACTTCCATATCCGACACCAGGTCATTAAAATAAAAATCAATAATTGTATCAGAATTTTGTTCATATTCTAAAACCGGATTCCAGTAAATCACCGGATCAAAACCAGGCATTGTATTTGAAATTGATTTTTCAGACATTCGTTCCTGGATGATTTCTTCAGGTTGATGGAAACCCGCCATTTCTATCCTGGTCCCATAGGGTATATCAATGGGTTCTCTGGTATAAATCGCTACGACACCGCCATTTGCCACCGGGCCAAAGTAATTCAGTTTGGTTTCTCGTACGATAACGTCAATGTTTTTAACCAGGGTTATATCCATATTCAATATAAAATCATTGTCCTTAACGATCTTCCCGTTTACAAGAAATAAAGGATCAGGGACCATATCGGCGTTTGCAGAATGATAGATCCTGATACGGGTTCTTCCATCAAGCTTGAAGATCTTAACATTGGGTAATAATTCAACAATCACTTCCCGCATATTATTGAGTTGAATGTAATCATCAAGATCATAGGACAGATCAGGTTTCTCGTATATCTTAAGGCTGGTGTAAATGTCTTCATCGAGTATCTGGCCCGCATCACCCGGTTTAGCATAAAATTTAGAGAATTTTTGATCGAGTTGGCGTGTTCTTACAAAATTCAGTAATGCTGGATTTGTCCATATATTACCAATAATGGTTGGGGGATCAAAATCCGGTTTGATGTGTATGGTATCCAGTATAATACGTTCATCCTCCCCGATACTGAGTATCAGTTCATTATTCCGGTTATGAAAATATATATCATCAAATTCAAATTTTCCTTCCCTGTCCGTGAACTGAAAGCTATACCCCGGGTTTTCTCCGGTTTGTGTAAACGTGAGCGCCCTTACACTTAATGGTGCTCCAGTCTGTTCATCCACTATCCGGCCCCTCAGGGCAAGTTCCTGTTCCGGGTTATATACAGGTTGATTATGTTCCGGTTTAAGCTTTTCAATTAGATCACGTATGATATAATTTTCCCTTAACAATCGTGGTGACTGCTGATCTTCTTTTGATGAGATCCCGACATAATAGGCAAGATTCTTATAAGAGGATTGCTCATGTGCATAAGTTGCTGGATATCCGGTGACAAAATCCTGAAATTGCCTGGTATCACGGACCAGTACGGAAAGAGAAGATGGAGTCTCAGAGGGGGTCGGATCAGTTAAGCGCACCTGGCCTGATAACTGTTGACGGGGGAAGTATTGTGATTTATCTTTTAATATGAATAGATTATTTTCATTTCTTTCATGTATAAATATTGTTTTGTATCCTAATATCCCATATCCATCAGCCTTGATGTATATGATATTTTCTCCGGGATACAGGTTATCTTTTTCAACCGACAGGTTTTCAACCT
>CBDUBA010000251.1:0-3254 GCA_965365275.1 uncultured Cyclobacteriaceae bacterium
GCAGCGGTTATTTTAATAATATTTTCAGGATCAATGCGTACGAATTTCTCCGGATTGGGGTAGGGTATCAATCCATGAATCTGATCTCGGAAAGGCTAAGATTCGGAGGGTATTTTGGATTTGCGGTAAATCCGGATGGCATTAATGATAAGGGCTGGAGATTGGGTTTTAATACAGGGGTTTACCTGGGCAAGGCCAAGAAGCAATACCTTGAATATAACTTTAAAAATGATGTAAGGGAGCCGGGCAGGACATTCTATCTTTACGAGAAGAAAGACCTCATAAGAAATTTCTTTACTTCGAGAATGGGAATAACCATTTCTAATGATATAGCCTACACTTCCACAGTGAATAACAATTTTGTTTTCAGGATTAATATCCACGATTTTTCTTTCGATCCACAATTTTATTACTGGTACAGAACTTCCCCGGAAGATTCCACCAATTTCTTCAGGTTCTCAGAAATCGGATTTAAAATGCGGGCTGGAAGATATTCAACAATGAATCCTGCCTTATCCCGGCTCTTATTATTGAAGAAGGGATATATTCCAACGCTTTATTTCAATTATGTAAAAGGATACAGTGGTATTCTGGACGGGGAATATGATTACCATAAATTCAACCTGAAACTTAAATCCTATTTTCAGTTCAACGAAAAATATCACATAGATTTTACCTCGGAAGGTGGCATTTCCACCAAGGAGATCCCCTATCCGGTCGCTTTTGTGGGGGCTGGTAATATCACGGAACTCGCCAGCATTATGGTTATGGATGCTTTCCAGACCATGGATCTTTATGATTATTTGTCAGACCGTTACCTCAATGTTTTTACAACATTTTATGTCAATTTCAAAGCCTCAAAAAAGAACAGAATGCGCCCTCAGGTCGGCCTTGCATGGAACATGGGTTGGGGTAAATTTACAGGTGATATCAATGTACACTCATTTGAGGAGGGGGAAAATGTGCAGGACTACCGGGACGGTTTTTATGAAACGGGTATTCTTTTCACCAATTTTCTACAGGTCCGCATGTTGGGATTACTTCGCGGTGAATTCGGAATGGGAGTTTTTTATAATGTAGGTCCGTTTAACGAAGATACCAGCCGGCTGGCTTTCAGGGCTACTTATAAGATTACTGCTTTCTAGATATCCTAAAAAATACATGGAGAACTAATACAATAATTTAATCCCGGTACATTTTATACATGACCCGGTTCATAATGCCGGCAGAAAATGATCTTGGTAATAATCGGGTCAAAAGAAAATAAGTGAATTGGTTAGAAAAGCCCGGAATATATAAAGCCCGTTTACCCAGCTTTTTCAAGGACTTCTCAGCTACCACTAGTGGATCGAGAATGTTGGGGCCCAGCAGATTTTTCTTTGGCCTAGTACTTTGATAGTTAGGGGTATCGGTCGCCCCGGCACAACATGCCATAACATCAATCTGCCTATTCTTTAACTCATAGTGTAAACCCTCCGCAAGGTTATAATCAAAGGCCTTGGTAGCACCGTAAGGCACAACAAGTTGTGTTCCCCATAAACCAGCCAGTGATGACATAACAAGGATACCAGACCTTTGTCCCGGCGGAAGTGATTTTACGAATCCGTATATTAAATGTAGGGGGGTACGGCTGTTCAGGTTCACATAATAATCCAATTCATGGACCGTGTTGTCGAGAAAGTCTTTTACCGGTCCATAGGCAGCATTATAGATCAATAACCGGCAGTTCATTTCCTTCATCTGATCAACTAAGGTATCCACGTTCAGCTTATCTGAAAGATCCGATTCTATTTCATGGATGCTGACTGAATACTTATCACGCAATCGTTCTGCGGTAACCTTCATTTTACCGGCATCCCTATCCACCATGATCACATGAAGTCCCCAACTGGCCAGGATTTCCGAAAATGCAGCACCCAGGCCTTCCGCAGCTCCGGCAACAAGGGCCCAGTCTCCATATCGTTTTTTAAATTTATCCATATTAAATCCTCAATTACTTAATTGCGGAATTTGTATGTTTGTCCTTTAATCTACAATTTAGTCCGGTTATATTTTAACAATATACAATTTTGAATCTATTCTTTTTGAATCAATATAAAAAATGAATTCATGCAGCAGTTTATTTTTGGTTTTTTAAACTTGTTCCGTCGTACTAGAAACACATTTTTACGTATTTCAGGGAAAACCGAAGCTGATATCACCAGGCAACGTATTGTAAGCGGTAAAGCCTGGATTGAATTCTGCGATAACCTGAAAGCAGCAGGTGCGGCACTTGCCTATCCGGGCACTCCAAGGGATGCTTTTCAACAGGCAGAAGGAATGCGATATCTATCAAGGTTGGTCAGGGCCGGTCTTGAAGCGTATGTTGAACACAACGATCCCGCCTTCCCATCCCTCAACAGGATGGTCCATGAAACAGTAAAACTGGGCGCCGACAACCCGGACAATCATTATCTGAATGCCCAAATCAATGGTAATTTTGAATACAGGATATGGGGCAGAAGAAATACCATCCATTATGTCGGGTTCTTCACACAAAATGGAAGTTATGGTACTACAGGAGGACTTTCACCCTGTGGTGTCCTTGAACATTTTGACCTGAAAACGGATGCGGATGGAAATTTTGAGATTATCCTGAGTAAAGAACGAAAAGGGGATAACTGGTTAAAAATTGAAGAGGACACATCCCTATTGATGGTTCGGCAAACCTACCTGGACAGAGATAATGAATCACCCATAGAAGCCAGGATTGAAGTCATCAATGGCAAAAAGGTTCCTGACCCAATCACCCCGGAACAAGTTAACGAAGGTTTGAAAACGGCTGCATTATTTGTCGCCGGGGCCCCGTTCTTGTTTGCAAAATGGGCTAAGGGATTTCAGAAACATACCAATAAGTTACCCATTTTTGATCCTGAAGTTTCCAATGCAGCCGGAGGAGATGCCAATATCATTTATCATCACAGCCATTGGAAACTCTCCGAAGATGAAGCACTCCTTATAGAAGTAATGCCACCCGAATGTGATACCTGGAATTTCCAGCTGAATAATTATTGGATGGAATCATTGGATTACAGGTATTTCCCCATCTGCATCAATAAGCACAGTGCTATAAAAGAAAAAGATGGTTCCCTGAGAATAGTTATAAGTCATAAGCTTACGAATAAGCCAAACTGGCTTTATACCTGTGGGCATAACGAAGGCACGATGTGCTGGCGCTGGTACAGACTTGCTGATGGTACGGATCCGGTGGAACC
>CBDUBA010000252.1:0-3180 GCA_965365275.1 uncultured Cyclobacteriaceae bacterium
AAACCCACCATAAACATCATCAGACTGTAGGCAGTTAATGGCAGGGGCTGTCCAGGCAGCACCATAGTCCAGGTATTCATCAGGGGAACCAGCATCAGAAATGCCAGAAAACCGATCTCTATCCATTGATGGGTTGAATTGGTTCTTTTAAAGTATTGAAACCGCTCCAGGTGTTTGAACCAGTATACTGCCACCAGCAGAAACGACAACAGAAAAATTACAGTCCCGGGGGGTCGGTTTTCCAGATAGATTAATAGCTCTTCAGTATTGCTGACGTCCTCGGCAGTGGGTAGATCGATAGCAAAGAGCATCGAGGTCATTGCCAGGGCAAAGATCACATCACTCAATATAGCCAGCCGGTTGATGGGCATGGTGACGATATCTTTGTCTTTAGCGGATCCAAGTGCCAAAAGTCCTTTTTTCTTTTCAGTTTCCATTTGATTATTATTTAGCTTATGCAATATATTAAGGTATGAGGGAAGAAAAAAGAGGTGCTAAATAACAATGGGCCTATAAACAAACAGAATACTTTTCTGTACTTGAAATCAACTGTAATTTTATGTATTTTGTGTTTGCAGAATATAAAATCACAACAGCTATCTATAAAGTTATCAATGAAATCCTTGCTATTGGATTACAATAAACTACTAAAGGTCCTTTTATCTCTTCAGTTTCTTTGTGTCACATCCCTGATGGCACAGAAATTAGATTTCGATTCATTATATCAAAACAATGAAACATACAGAGAAACCATTGCTTCCATAATAGATACTGTGGATATTTTCACACAGGATAAAATAATAAAGATCATCCTTGAATCGGATTTTAAAAATTTATTAAAAAACAAATTCAAGGATGAATACCAGCAAGCTTTCATAAGGTATCAGGTAAGTGATTCCGTCATGCTGAATTGTCCTATAAACATAAAACCAAGAGGAAATGTACGAAAACAAGTATGTTACTTCCCCCCATTAAAGCTAAGTTTTCCTGATAAAGAGGCAGTTATCCAACAATTTAATGAATTTGATGAATTAAAAATGGTCGTTAAATGCAGTAAGGCTAAAATTAATGAACAATATCTCCTGGCCGAATATTTTGCGTATAAACTATTTAATATCCTCACAGATTACAGTTTCAGGGTAAAATTGATGGAAGTCACTTATGTTGACACTAGTAAAAAATATAAGCCCTCTACCAGCTATGCCTTTTTAATTGAAAGTATTGATCAATTGGCCGAACGACAAAACGCTATCCCTTTTGAATATTCTAAACTCGGAGAGCAGTTTACTAATAGAAGAAACCTGGCAATTGTCTATTTATATCAATTTCTGATCGGAAATACAGATTGGTCCATTCCTGCCGGGCATAATATAAATATGGTTAGGTCGAAAGAGCCGGAGGACTCGCTTCCTTATGTTGTTCCTTTTGATTTTGATTATGCCGGAATTGTCGATGCCAGTTATGCCGTGCCGGATGTTTCGCTCAATATTGAAAGTGTACGGGAAAGAGTATACAGAGGGCTATGTATTGATGAGAATGACATTATACAAGCCGTTGATCATTTTATACGATTAAAAGATAAGATATATCAGTTATACAATGGATCTCAATTATTAGATAATTACGTGCTGAAAAGCACGATAGATTATATTGATGAGTTTTACAGGATCATTGAGAATGACATATATTTACACAGCACAATTGTGGAAAACTGCAGATAAACATACTCCAAAAACTGTATCCACAATAACCTCATTTCCAGTCTTATTAACGAATTAAGAATCTGATTCCAGGATCAACCAGTCCTCCGGGATCAATTCCCTGATTCTTCAGTAGCAGCTGCCTGGTATGCCTGCATTTCTTCCTCAGACAGCCACCCGCCACCAAGCGCTTTATACAGTTTTGTATATCCAGTGAATAACTGTTGTGTGGTCTGTGCAAGGTTCAGTTCGGCTTCAAACGCCTGCCTTTCGCTTTCAAGCAACTCCAGGTAACTGGTCACGCCTTTATCGTACCGTTCCTTGGATAAGTTTCTTGCATTCAATGCGGCATCGACATAGTCCTGGCGGTACCTCAACTCATCCTTCAATGTAGATATCTCGACCAGGGCATCTTCAACTTCCCGAAAGGCAGTTATAACACTAAGTTCATATTGATATAATGCCTGTTCGGTTTTATACCGCTCTATTTCCACCCTTCTTTTGTTTTTGCCAAATTCGAATAAAGGGCCCATAAGACTGGCACCCAAGGAGAATGCTGCCCCGTTGGATGTCAGATTAGAAATATCTGTGCTGGCCACACCCAGCAATCCGGTCAGACTGATGGCCGGAAACCTTTGCGCTACCGCTACACCGATCTGTGCATTCTGGGCCTTCAGCGAGGCTTCGGCCTGTAGAATATCCGGCCTGCGGGATACCAGCATTGATGGAAGGCCTACGGGAATATCCGGTGGGAAATCCTGCTCATCGAGCTCTACGCCGATCATTATTGGACCAGGATTCCTTCCCAGCAATATACTCAAGGCATTTTCTGTTTGAGCAATTCTTCGTTCGTATAAAGGAACGGCTGCAGCCGCGATGGATCTTTGAATCTGTGCCTGGTTCACATCTATCTCCGGAATGATGCCCTTATCGAACCTTTCCAGAATGATATCCAGTGATTGCTGCCTTAGCCGAAGTGTATATCTTGAAATTTCCAATCTCCATCTGTAATCCAGCAGGGTATAATAGGTGCCTACGATTTGTGATATCAATCCTATCTGGACTGTCCGCCGGCCAAATTCAGAAGCCACCAAACTGGCTCTGGCGGATTCGGTGGCCCTCCGGAATTTGCCCCAGAAGTCCAGTTCCCAGTTCAAGGTACCAAAACCTGTAAATACATTGGTAGCACCGCCTCCCTCTGTGGGCAATCCCTGGAATATATTTCCCCTGGTTGCTCCTGCCTGATACCCGATGCTGGGCCAGATATCAGCCTTGGCTTTTCCTACAGCAGCTCTTGATTCTTCAATACGTGCCGATGCAATAAGGATATCCTTATTTTCCCTCAAGCCAATTGTGATAAGGGTATCCAGTACCGGATCTTTGAATAGTTCCCACCATTTTATGTTCAACACTGAATCTGTCATAGCCAGTTGCAGGCTGTCATACCGGTACACCGCAGTAGAATCAATGCCTGATTCTG
>CBDUBA010000253.1:0-3124 GCA_965365275.1 uncultured Cyclobacteriaceae bacterium
GATATGTCAGTTAATGACCTCCGTGAGGAGGATTTCGATCAAAAAACCAAAGCTATGCATAATACATGGATGCGTGACTGGTTGTATCTGGCCACGGATTCAACGGTAAATAACATTAAGGGATTGATGCTACCCAGAAAGGTGATTGACAAGGTATATTATTCAAATGCTGAATTCTTTTTTCATGGGAACTAACTTAAGTTTTTTGACAGATTCAGGAGGATCATTCCGTATAGAGAACCATAAATCCCGAACTGTTTTTGGCCTTCCTGGAAACTGGAGATTACCTGTTTGTCTGAGTATCCTTATCGTGGTATTGTCAATAATCACCGCTCATGGACAAGAGGCTATAACCTTCGGAACGTTGATCGATGAGATGACGGACCTGAAGAGGTTGGCGATCCTGCCGGAAAATTCCTACGAAACGGTGCAATTCTCCTCCTACGATCGCCGGAGTTCTACACCCGGCATGAAAGGCTGGTTTCATAATGCAGATGGTTTCGGCGGAGAACCCATACCTGGATTTGAAAAAGTTTTAATCCCCCCGGATGAAGATAATCCGGATACCGGATCGTATCTGATTTGCGACGTAAGCGGGCCGGGGGTGATCGTACGATTATGGACCGCAGGTTTAAACGGAAACATCAGGCTTTACCTTGACAATATGGATGAAGCCTTTTATGAAGGCCCGGCAGAAGAATTTTTCTGGAATACAGCTGCCGTACTTTCCGGTATAGAGGGGGTTCTCACTGCTCAGGAAATATTCCGGCAATTTGATGCGACCTATTTCCCTATACCTTTTGCCAAAAGGTGTCGGATCGAATGGATCGGAGATATTAAAAAAATTCACTTTTATCATGTAGGTATACGGTTGTATGCTCCGGCTGTTGAGGTAAAAACATTCCAACCTGATGATCTCCGGGATTATGCTGAAAAACTGGAAGATCTTAAGGTTAAATTCGGGGATGATGAGCAAATTATGAAGGATCAGGGGCTGACGACAGAAGAAATAAATGGCTCAATCCCGGCTGGTAAAGTCATGGATCTGGTCAATCTGGAAGGCAGTAAGGCAGTAGATTTTTTCTCAATAAAGGTTACGGCGCAGGATATCGAGCAGGCCTTGCGGTCCGGTATTTTGAATATATATTTTGATGAGGCGGATATTCCACAGGTTCATGCTCCGGTGGGTGATTTTTTTGGTGCGGCACCCGGACTTAATCCTTTTGACTCCTATCCGGTCTCAGTTAATACTGATGGAAGCATGGTATGCAGATTTGTGATGCCTTTTGAGCGATCGATGCGAGTTGAAGTTGAAAACATGTCGGATGAGACTATTGATATTTCGGGGAATGTTCAATATAAGGCCAATGAGTGGATACCAGGAAAGAGTATGCATTTTCATGCCCGATGGAGAATTGATCATGGATTAACAGCTTCAAATTCAACTATTGTGGACATACCGTATCTGTTAGCGCGGGGTAAAGGGCGAATTGTGGGTGCTGCAGCTTTGATATATAATCCCAGTGAGGCTGTAGTTTCCTGGGGGAATTGGTGGGGTGAGGGAGATGAAAAGATCTTCATAGATGATGATATTTTCCCTTCCTTTTTTGGGACTGGTTCAGAAGATTATTACAATTATTCCTGGTCAGCGGAACACTTCTTTGCCTATCCGTATTGTGGTCAGCCAAGAAATGATGGACCCGGGAACCGGGGTTATGTATCCAATTTTCGCTGGCATATTTTAGACGATATTCCTTTCAATACAAACATTGCGTTTTATATGGAGTTGAGACATCATGGGAAAGTGCCTGATTTCTCCTACGGGCGGATTGTATATGCCTATGCCTTACCGGGGTATACGGATGATTCCATGCCAATTTCAAAGGAGAATGTTAAGCAGATCCCCTACAAAGACTGGAAGCCTTTGGCATATCTTGGATCCAGGGGATTCACATTCCTTCAGGCGGAAAATATTGTTGAAAATAATTCCGAAACAAAGGTCGAAAACGGAAAATTGTGGTCGGAGGGAAAGATTTTACAGTGGAAGCCTGGCAATCCCGGGGATGAGCTCACATTTGTTTTAAACGTACAGGGGGTTAAAGAATCCACCCTTGGAATGACACTTTCTCACAATCCTGAAGGAGGTGTATTCACCGTATTTCTGAATGGGGATCTTGTAAAATTCGATGGGGAAGAAAGTATTTCTTTGATCGATTCTAGGCGATCTTATTTGAAGAATCATTTCTCAGAGAAAGTTAAATTGAAAGCAAACAAAAATGAGATTGTTTTTAAGGATCTAAGTAAAGAATCCGAACGAGCAATTGGAATTGATTTTTTCTGGTTAAAATAAAATAAGACTTCCATAGCACCGAAGTTTACCTGCCATTGTGTTTAAAGAATCGTTTGAAATACCTTCTTACAATGAGGATTAGAATTCACTTAAGATCTATTATGAAGTGACCTGCCATGTAAATTTAACCCCCCGGATCCACCTGCTTTATAATTGGATTCTGAACTGGATTTTTACTTATGAATTTTGTAATTTGAAATATAAGTACCAAACCAATTTTTTATGGCTGACCGACATTTAGCGGCTATTATGTTCACCGACCTGATGGGGTACACAGCCTTAATGGAAAAGGATGAAATCTCAGCGCTGGCCCTGGTTAAGAAAAACCGTGAACTCCATCAACAAGCCATTCAGAAATATAATGGTCTACTCGTAAAGGAACTGGGTGATGGCTTTATGGCTACATTCGACAATATACTGGATGCCATATCCTGTGCCCGGGAAATACAGATCGAATCAAAAGCCAGAGATTTTGATATTCCCATACGAATTGGAATCCATTATGGCGATATCACCATTGAAAATGACGACATTTTTGGGCATGGTGTCAACATGGCTTCCCGCATACAGGCCATTGCAGATCCAGGAGGGATCTATGTTTCAGAATCAATTCATGAGCTTATAAGTGATCAGAAGGACATTGAAACCCAGTTCATGGGTGCTGTGCCACTTAAAAACATCAAAGATCCGGTTCCTATTTACGCTTTGAAGGAGGAAGAACTACCCACTCCAGATAAAAGAAGGATCGATGCGATCATTAGAAGACATCTTTAT
>CBDUBA010000254.1:0-3095 GCA_965365275.1 uncultured Cyclobacteriaceae bacterium
GGTCATCCAGAAGATCCCGGAAATCAACAACCATCCTTGGTTTTTCTCCTCCCAATTTCTCAATATCTTCTATAGCCTGAGGGAAAAGATTCTCATCCACATCACAGATAACTGAAACCCTTGAGTTATTGATTTTAGTAAAATTGGCACAGTGCCCGGTGCCACCGTAATAATATCCTCCCCTGCTTCTGATTCCCGCAACGGCTACATTGATTGTATCATTGGGTTTATTCCTGGCATATCCCTTGATATAGGCGGGAACAGCTGTTACTATTCCAGCAGAAGCGGCTGCTGATTTGGTGATAAATCGGCGTCGGTTTATTGATCCCATGACTTTAATTTTTATAGATGAAAATTTATGTTAAATATCTGTAGTTCTTGTTATCTATGCAATTTAATACTTTCCCTATTGTTTCCTTATGCGTTTAAGAAATCCTGCTGCTCTTTCATCCCTTTTTTTCTGATGGGCAGTTGCCGTACCAACATATTCGAAGTAAGAAACAAGGTAATCAACTTCGGTGTCCATGACCGTTTTATCCTGAAATGCTTCCTGCATCGTCAGATGATAAGGCTTCAGAATAACTTTGTACAAGGTTGGTTCATCCAGCCGTGTATATACATTGGTTAGATCCGGAGCGATCAATGCACCTTTGGGAAGTCCCTCTTCCGTTACATTGTGGCAAGTAATACAACCAGGTCCACCCCCCATAAAGCGAATGGTGCCACTGAATAACCCCCGTCCAATGCCAATATCATCCAGGCTATCCTGTACTGATTCTATATCTGGTCTTGTATCCACCATAGTATTGGGATCCGTTGGATTTTTTACTTCGTTGGATTCTTCATACAAATCACCCTGCGGTGCTTTTGGATTTGCCGGTTCAGTTCCCTGCAAGGATAATATATAGGAAGCCACATCACGGATCTCGACCGGGTTTAACTGACTTTGCCAGGAGATCATACCCTTTGCCGGCACTCCATATTTAATCACCCAGAACAGGTTTTTAATAGATCCACCATGGATCCAGTAAGGATCTGTCATATTCGGGCCAATCCCTCCCCCACCGTCCTCAGCATGACAAACAACACAGTGAAGTTTGAAGATCTCAGCACCGTGGGCCAATGATTCCTCATCAAGCATTAATTCAACATTGTCCTCATTAATACCAATTGCTAATTGAGACAAGCGTATATTATCTTCTGCCTTTGCCCGGGCAATTTCCATTTCGAATTCCTGCGAAGAGGATGGCATCCAGTTAAAAACATGATACACCAGCAAATAAATGAAACCCCAGATCATGGTTATATAAAAAAGGGCTTTCCACCAGGGTGGAAGGTGATTGTTTAATTCCCTGATCCCGTCATAATCATGATCCATCATTATTGATTCTTCTTCGGACAATGGAGTGGAACGGGTAAGCCATCTGCCGGCTTGTTTTTGGAGTTTTAGCATTTCGAGTTTTAGAAGGTCCTCTTCAGTAGCTACGTGTTTCTGCTCCCGGCGGATCAGCAAATTCAGAAGATTAAAAATGTAAATGACCAGCAATAATATTACTGCCGTAACAAGGATCAGCAGAATGATCACTATTATCAGAAGTAATTCCAGATTGTTTACAAAGTTATTGTCCGGTCCTGCATGGGCTAAAATCGGTGAGAGAATTATGAGAACCAGAAAAAATACCCTGTGAAAGATGTGATTAATATACCCCGTCATAATTACTTCCCATATAAGCACCCCACCTTATTTCCTTCTCAATTGGAATGGTAGTTACAATACGGTTGATCTGCATACCATCAAAAGCATAGGTTTTTTTGATATTAGTGCCATGACTAAAAATGATATCCATTAAGCCATTTCCATCCAGGTCACCAATCCAGGGAGTAGAGGCCATATTATGCCCTTCATGTGTGATCCCCAACTCAATCAGATCGCCAGTGGTAAAATCAATAACAAGCAGCATGTTGTAAAAAAATTTCCTGTCGTTCTCATCCAATACCTGGAAATCTACCACAACAAGGGCTTCATCCAGACCATCAAGGTCGAAATCCCCAACTACCGGCGATATAGTCTGATAAAAACCAAGTGAATCCATAAATTCAATCTCACCAGTCAATCCGTTAACCATGTACTGCTTGGTCCAGTCTAGTTCAGGCCAGACACCTTGTGCATAAGAAAGAAAAATATCCGGGGTAGAATCCTCGTTAAAATACCCCGGTGCTATAGAGGTATAGGACTCAGTTCCGGGTATGGTTACTTCCCAGATCTTTTTCTTTGTCACCCCATCAAAAGCCAGTAACCTTCCGTCCACCGAATTGGCTACAATATCCCGTACATTATCCCCGGTGATATCCATCCAGGTGGGTGGGCCAATATAGCCTTTGTTCTCACTGCTGTCCAGTTTTATGGAATTGGATATATCTCCTTTCATAACATCCGATAATGTGGTGACATACAGGTTGCCGCCTAAAGTTTCCCCGCCGGTCCCGTAAATGATCTCATGATCCTGACCATCCGGGGTTTGATTTACAGCGATCGATAAATATATCTCTTTCCCATCCGGCATTTGGGCAAAACCAAGAATGCCACCATCTTTTGAACTCAGCACAGAAAGATTTCCTGTAGGCCGGTTCGGATCATAGGGTGCCACCAGAACATCTCCCCCGTTTGAAATGATTATATCCTTCAGGCCATCACCATCCTGATCCGGAATAAACTGGGGATTATAAAAATTGAACCACCTTTTATTCTTTCGTTTCCTGTCTTTGTCCGGATCGATGAACTTCCAGATTACCTCTCCGGTTTTCCCATTTATTGCCTGCAATTCCGCTGATCTTCCTCCTATAAAAACATCCACTACACCATCGCCGGTAATATCCATCAGATTGGCAGAACCAAAGATCTGATCATCTGCGGGAACCATCCACAACAGTTCTCCATTCACTCCATTTAATGCAACGATAGCTGAATCACAATGCTGGAATTCTATCCTTCCGACGCCTTGTATAATATCACCAACACCATCCTGGTTCAGGTCGGCCACACGTGGCGAGGATAAACTACCTACATTTGGTAATTTTTTTGCCCATGATTCCTG
>CBDUBA010000255.1:0-3084 GCA_965365275.1 uncultured Cyclobacteriaceae bacterium
CATTATATTTTTCAATTAATGGTTTTAATACAATCTTTACCACCTGGATGGCATGTAATGCGTCTTTTTCATTTTTCGACATCAAACTTGAATATCCGACGATATCGGTGAACATTATGGCAGCAAGTCTTCTATGTTGCATGTCGGGTTTTGAGAAAATTATTTACATTGATTGAAATATAATTATTATTTGTAAAAATAGCATCCATATTTATATCATATAATTATGAGCGGAATAATCAAATTTTTAGAAATGAGAAAAATTGCTTTTACTGGATAAAGTAAGCATAAAACAATTTAGCGCATCATTAATTATAATTCTATCAAAACTGTTAATTTTATAATCTACGTGACTGTGCGATGACATCGAATCTAATTTTAGTTTTCTGTAGCGGATTGACATTTGCAGTGGGGGGAATTAACCTGGCTATTGGAATGCTCAAGCCGAAAGATCGATCCTATCTATTTTTTGGCTTGTTGAGCCTGCTCGCCAGTGCGTTTTTAGTTATACAGATCCAGGCAATTGCTTCCTTAAAAATAATTCGCACCCTTGATATAATCAGTGTAACTCTAGCTGTGGCATTTTATACCTTGTTCATATGCTTTATCGAGAATTCACGGGATATAAGAAGACCCTCATTCAAATCGGAATATCAATTTTGGCCGGTTTATTAATTCCGCTTTATTTTCTAATTAATTATTCTTTGATTTCCTGGCAGGTATGGGAATCCATTGCACATACAACCATACTTTTAATAAGTATTTATGGAATTGTTTCCGGTTTCAGAGGATTGAATATTAATACTAAAGTGTGGAAAATTATTTATCTTTTCCTGATGGGTCTTTGTTTTTCCTGACAATCATTTTTGGTTTAAGCATTGTTTTAAACTCAAATTTGTGAGAAAAAAATACGATACAACATAACTTCTGAATAATTAAATTCTAATTTTTAAAGATTAAATTATTGTATTATATTCAATAATATTAAGGAAACGTACCAATCGGTTTTTTATATAAAGTACAATTGAATTATACAGTATATTTTTTAGAAAGAATCACATTCCCAATTCCAAGGATTGTTTATTTTTCAATGATTACAATTCTTGCATTTCAAAATACATTTATCTCTGCCCAGGAACTGGAACCCAGAGCATTGACGAATGTACCTGTTGGGATGAATTTCATTGTATTAGGATATGGTTACACTCAAGGAGATATTTTATTGGATCCGGCTATCCCTATTGAAGATTTAAATGCAAAAATACATTCGGTAGCCGGCGCATATTTGAGATCGATAAAGATTTTCGGGCTGTCAGGAAAGATAGATGTAATTGTCCCATGGGCTTCAAGTTTCTACAAAGGGTATTTAACCGGGATAGATACCTCAAGATCACTTAATGGATTTGGAGATGCCCGGATCCGTCTTTCCTTCAATTTTCTGGGTGCCCCACCTTTAAAAATCGATGAATTCAGGGATTATATACCTTCCGAAATATCAGGATTCAGTATACAGGTTATAACCCCTACCGGCCGTTACGACGAAGATAAACTGATCAACCTGGGATCAAACCGCTGGGCATTCAAACCACAATGGGGATTTTCCAAATATTTGAAAAACTGGATCATAGAAACATATCTAAGTGCCTGGTTTTTTACTCCCAACAAGCAATTTTTTGGTGATAATGAATTAACTCAAAAACCCATGGGGGCCTTAAAAATTCATGGGATAAGGTCCTTTCAAAGGAACTGGTGGCTGGCATTGGATATTGGCTATGGATTTGGAGGTAAAACCTATATTAATGGTGTAGTAAGTGATTCGCGTATCTCCAGTTTTCGCTTTGGATTGACATTTGCTGTGCCATTCGGACTACATCATGTTTTGAGATTAACTGGTTTTACAGGGAAACGACTTGAGAAGGGTTCGGATTTTAGTTCAGTGGTTTTAACCTACCAGTTTAGGTGGATAAAGGGATTACCAAAGAAAAAATAAGGAAGCCTCCCCGTATTTCAAAATATAGATTATTAGACGGATGTATTTATTTCGATAATGCGCTTTTCATAGTCCTATAGACTTTCACTAATCAAACCCCATAGATCCAGGCAAATCGGAAGCTATGGAGGAGATCCGAAGGGCATGAGCGCATTGGTTAAAGCAAAAGTTCGGTAACAGGACCAATATCTACAGCTGTACGATCTCTTTTCCTTTGGTTTGCGCATCAAGGACAGCAATGGCGGTCATATTCTCTATTTCCCGGACTGAACTTCCCATTTGCATAACATGAATTGGCTTTCGTATTCCCACCATGATGGGGCCTATCACCTCCGCTTCCCCGATCTCCTGCATCATTTTATAGGCAATGTTCCCTGAACTCAGGTTAGGAAATATAATGGTATTGACATCATGATCCTGAAGTTTCGTAAACGGAAACTTATTCATCCTTAACTCCTTGTTGAAAGCATAATTGGCCTGCATTTCTCCATCCACAATAAGATCGGGATAGTCGCGGTGCAGTATTTCTACCGCCTCTTTCGCCCGTGCAGGGCTTCCATCCCGAACACCTCCAAAATTGGAATAGGAAACGATGGCGATCTTTGGTACAATATTGAATTTCCTTACTTCATTGGCCGTTAATAGGGTCGTGTCTGCAATCGTTCGGGCTGAGGGTCTGATGTTTACGGTAGTGTCAGCAAAGAAAAACGGTCCCTTCTTTGTCATGATGATATACATGCCTGCAATATGATTCAGACTATTATTTGTGCCGACGATCTGAAGTGCCGGCTTGATGGTATCGGCATATTTAGTCGCGTAACCACATAGAAATCCATCGGCATCGCCAGTTTCAACCATCATTACTCCAAAATAATTCCGATTATACATCAGATCATACGCATCCTGGTAGGTCAATCCTTTTCTCTGTCTTTTCTCGAAAAGTATCTGGGCATATTTTTTAATTCTTTTAACTTCTTTAGAGGAGCGGTTATCGACAATTGGTATCCCGCTTATGTCCACCTGATTTTCTTCAGCGATCCTTAAAATCTCCTCCTTATTACCAAGCATAATTGGATCGGCAATACCTTCCAGTT
>CBDUBA010000256.1:0-3006 GCA_965365275.1 uncultured Cyclobacteriaceae bacterium
GCACCTTCTCTAAAACGATTTCAGGCCCTGGCAAATCCGCGGAAAAAACTTGCCATTGTACCAACAGTCATTACATTCCTGGTCATTGTGTTTATAGCTGTGTTCACGGTAAAATATCTCAACGACCGGACGAAAATGTTAGCGGCAGAAGCATCGCTTGAAGAAATAGATGAAATTCTTGAAACAAACTGGACAAACTTTGCAGATGCCTACTACCTTGCCAAAGAAGCAGAATTGATTATTCCTGAAAACGAAAGGCTCAAAAATCTGATCAAACAAACCTCGGTGCACATCGATATTACAACTGACCCACCTGGAGCAGATGTTTCCTATAAGATATATAACAAACCCGATGAGGCGTGGCAGAACCTTGGGAAGACCCCATTGGAATCTGTTCAATTGCCGGTCTCAGCTGTCCGTTGGAGAATAGAAAAGGAAGGATATGAAACGGTCATGGCGGCTTCATTAACCTATACTTTCACCGATCTGAATCGAATGAAAAGATCTGAAATCTATACAGGGCAGAATTTTCATAGGGTTTTAGACAAAGTAGGGACTATCCCAACCGATATGGTCCGTGTAATGGGGGGCAACACCCCATTCGGACATGTAAATGATTTTTATTTGGATAAATTTGAGGTCAGGAATAAAGATTTTAAGATATTTATTGATGAAGGGGGGTATGAAAATCCATCCTATTGGGAGGAATTGATATCCCGGAATAATGAATCACGCCCCTTTCAGGAAATAATAAAATCATTCGTAGACAGATCCGGCCTTCCCGGGCCATCAACCTGGACTGATCAGGAATACCCAGAAGGTGAGGATAATTTCCCGGTTACGGGGATCAATTGGTATGAAGCGAATGCTTATGCCCGGTTTGTTGGAAAATCCATCCCGACAAAGGATCATTGGGGAATGGGGCGCGGGGAAGGCACACTCCTGATCAGGATCCCCCAGGTCGGAGGCAATGCGCATTTTGCTCCTTTCAGTAATTTCCATGGTGACGGACCGGTAGAAACCGGATTTTTCAATGGCATAACTTCTTTCGGCGCATATGATATGCCAGGTAATGCCCGGGAATGGTGCTGGAATGAATCCGACCAGGGACGATGGGTTAGAGGTGGTGCCTGGAACGACAATCCCTATATGTTTGGAGCACCAAGTCAGGCTGATCCATTTGACCGGTCAGAAAGGAACGGATTCCGATGTGCTTTGTACCTGGAGCCAGATTCGATACCTGAAGTGATGTTTGCTTACGCAGAACCTCCAACCAGAGAAGTATGGATAAATTTACCGGAATCCATCTCTGAATCCCAATTTGAGCTGTACAAAACCTATTACGAGTACGATCAAATGGAATTGCATGATACGATAGTACAGAGAACTGAGAATGAAAAAGGCTGGATACTTGAAAAGGTTTTGATCGATGCTGCTTATGATTTCGAAAGGATCATAACTTACCTTTTTCTTCCCACGAATACCGATCCTCCTTACCAATCAGTGGTATATGGACCCGGATCAAACGTTCTGAATGTAGAAAGCAGCGATGATATTGAAAATTTCTTTGAATTTTCAGCATTTTGTGAATTCCTTGTCAGAAATGGACGAGTAGTTGTATTTCCAGTATTCAAAGGTTCCTTTGAACGACGCAACGCGGAGTCATTCTTTTCTTATCCGGGAACCCATCAATATACAACAAATTTATCCCGTGTAATTAAAGACTACAGAAGATGTCTTGACTACCTGGAAACGCGGCAGGATTTTGATCAGGATAAAATAGCTTTCTATGGAATGAGTATGGGGCCAATTTTTGGATCCTATCTGACCGCAGTAGATTCCCGTATCAAAGCAAATGTTTTCTATGCAGGGGGTTTGAACCGGTATGGAAGGCCGGAGGCTGATATGGCTTATTTTCTTCCAAGGGTAAAGATCCCAACCCTAATGATCAATGGAAGATTCGATTCTATCTTTGGGCTTGATGCCATCATGAGTATGTATAATTTACTGGGCACCCCGGATGATCAGAAAAAACTGGTTTTATTCGAAAGCGATCATCTCTCTCCAATGGCCGATGTGATTGTAGAAACCACCCTGTGGCTTGACCAGCATTTCGGTGAAGTAGACTATACCATAGATATTGAACCGGCATTAGGTACCATAATCATGACACCCTATATCGATTTGTATTAAGAACCTAAATCGGTCAAATCAGTTTTTGGATCCTTACACCTCCATTTGTGATTTTCTGTTATCCCTATATTTGAACCATTCTTTATACAAATAGTCCAGCAACTAGATCTTCTTAGGCAAAACCCATGGCTCGCGATATTCACGGGTCAGATACGCATTCGCTTCTTTGTCATTGACAAATTTCTCTGTTGCCCCATCAAAAATCAATTTTCTGCCGGTACGATAGGCAATGTTCCCAATTAACATCATGGAAGTGGACATATGACCCTGTTCTATATCCGCATTAAGATCCTCCCGATTTCTGGATCGCATGGCCTCCAGGAAATTAACAAAATGATATTCAATATCGGCTTTTTCAAATTCCGTCGGTTCAAGGTCACTCTTTCTCACTTTAGGCCCGGGTTCATTTTTAGGACCATGATATACCTCATAACCATCACCAGTAAGATGCATCCAGCCTTCTGATCCATAAAAGAAACAGCCAGTGCTGCTGCCCTCCTCATAATTGGTAAAAAGGCTTCTCACCTCTATCTCCATGATCTTACCATCGGCAAATTCGAGTGTACCGATCTGAAAATTAGGGATCTCCTGATCCGAATCCCATACATAAAATCCTCCGCAACTACTCACCTTAACCGGGTGTTCCTTTTTCTTCATTCCCCACCGCAATTCATCCATGACGTGTACGCCATTATTCCCAAATTCACTGGTACTGGTATCCCAGTACCAGTGCCAGTTATAATGAAAGTGGTTTTTATTAAAAGGGATCATAGGGGCCGGCCCTCTGTAAAGGTCCCAGTTCACACCCTCGGG
>CBDUBA010000257.1:0-2961 GCA_965365275.1 uncultured Cyclobacteriaceae bacterium
CTAATTAAAAACTTCATTTTCATATTTAAAAGCCAACTCTTAAATTAAATCCTATCGATCTTGTGGAAGGCAGTGTGCTTTGCTCAATGCCATTACCAGTGTTACCACTACTATATCCAGCTTCAGGATCGATATGATCCGCCGGTTTATAGAAGAAATACAAGTTTCTTCCCGTTATCGCCAATGAGAGATTTGTCATTTTCCATTTTGAAATCAACTTGTAAGGGAAATTGTAACTCAGCATGGCCTCTCTGATCCTGATACTCGAAGCATCAAGTACAGATTCGGTAATAATGCGGTCCCTGTACGGGAGATATCCCCGATAAGCCGGATCTTCCAGGGGTATTGTATTGGGTTCGCCGGAATCTTCCATAACCCCTTCGAAAACATATCCTTCAGGTTCCACATCGGGGATAGGAAATCCGTTCTCATGGGTAGCAAACCATTCTTCCCTGCCTTCAAGTGTTTCTGCATCTGTCCCCCACAACATTTTATATGTTTTTCCCCAGGAATAAATTTTAGCTCCCATGGTACCATCTATCAGGAAACTTAAAGTAAATCCTTTATAACTGAATGAATTCCTGAAACCAAATATATAATCAGGATTGATGCTTCCATGCGATATCAGGCTATCCCCTTGAATCGGCCAGCCTCTTGAATCTATCAACCTGTTCCCATTGGCATCTCTTTTCCAGTCATAGCCGTAAATCAAGCCATATTCTTCACCAGGCCTTGCCTCAATGCTGGCATGCCATGCAGAATTCAGAATAATTGAGTTAAGATCAGGATGTATGCTTATAACTTCGGAATTGTTCTTCGTATACATGAGTGTGGCATCCCAGGTAAAACCTGAGGGACGGCTAATGAGCACCGCGTCAATCTGAAGTTCTATCCCGGAATTCTGAACTTCCCCTGAGTTCAGTACTTTGGAAGAATAAGAAGTGGAGACAGGTATTGGCACCGCCATGATCTGGTTTTCTGCAATACTGTAATAATAAGTCAGGTTAAAAAGTAACCTGCTATCGATAAATCCAAGGTCAGTTCCGATTTCCCAAGTATGGTTTGATTCAGGAAGCAAATCCGGTGTTTTTAGTTCACCGGGTATACTAACCATACTGTAAGGAAGCGGAGATTGAATCACATTGTATACATTCTCTAATCTGTAGGGGCTTGTATCATTTCCGGTCAGGGCCACGGAACCTCTTAATTTTCCGGATGAAAACCACTTCGGCAGGCTGAATGTGTTGGTAAACAACCAGCTCAGGTTTAATGAATAATAATTGTATTGATTTTTATCAGCCGGTAGTGAAGAAGACCAGTCACTTCTATAGGTCAGATCAAAATAAAGTGCGTCTTTGAAAGATACATTACCCAAGGCATATAGGGAGGCAACTTCATAACGTGAACTGTATTCATCAGTATAGAATTCGCTCAGGTTCGAAATATGGTAGTAGCCAGGGATCTGTAATCCGGATCCCCATTGATTGATTCTCGTATATTTGTCGATTCGATAATTCCCACCTGCACTGACACCATAGCTGAATTGTCCGGCACTATTTTCATAGGAAAGAAGAAAATCCGAATTCCATTCAGCCCGGTTATTCATACTATGGCTGTAGGTCCCTCTCCCGTTTGCCGCGGTTTTAGTTCCTTTATTCGTCCAGTTTTTATCTTCAACTACAGCCTGGTCCAGGCCGGATCGCAATAAAAGATACAGGTTCTTTGTGATATCTGTTTTTATTGAGAAAGAAAACTGATACCTGTCTCTGATGTCGTTATTGCCCTGGTTCTCAAGCATCCAATATGGATTGCCAAAAGTTTCATCCAATAACCATGTCATCTCATTCCCGAACTCATCCGTTGTATTTTCTTCCAGGCTTCGAGCACTTATATTCCTTGGAAGTATAGACAGGCTTAATGGAGCATTGCCCCCATTTTCCATCAAAATAGGCCTGTTTTCAACATCGTGATGCACATAAGTGAATTTAGCATCCATTTCAAAGATATTCTGCCTGGTAAATCCCCTAACACTGAAAGTTTGTCTTGACAAGTCGTTACTGGGCATAATGCCACTTGACCTTTGATCTGTCAGTGATAGTCTTAAAGATGAACTTTCATTTCCCAGTTCAACCGCCAGGTTATTTATAAAGGTTTGTCCTGTTTGAAAAAAATATTTGAACTGATCCTCGGGAGAAACAAAGAGTTCGTCTTCACCCGTCCACCCAATTACCGTACTGCTATCCATTTTCGGGCCATAGCTCCAGATACTGGGATGGTCCAGTACCGTATTATTGCGGTTTGTGATAGGATAAATGCCTCTTAAACCTCCCTGGCCATACACATTTTGAAGATCAGGCAATACCAGAGGGTCCTCCCTCATATAAGTTGAACTAAAATTGATTTTAAATCCTTTGTCCAAAGCACCTTTCTTGGTGGTTATCAATATAACCCCATTGGCAGCCCGGCTTCCATATACTGCAGCAGCACCTGCACCTTTCAGAACAGAAATTGACTCAATGTCTTCCGGATTGATGTCGGTAAGTGCATCCCCACTATCTTTTGTGTTATTATTATCAGAATTATGACCAGAAAGCATGGGAATCCCATCAATCACAAATAAGGGTCTGTTGTCGCCGGAAATTGAAGAGATACCCCGTAAAATAATACGTGTCGATCCACCTACTCCGGTAGATGATTCAGTGATCTGCAATCCGGCCACTTTTCCACTTAAAGCATCAGCAAAATTATCTGCTTTAACCTGGTTCACCTCATCGCCATCGAGCTGGCTGACCGAATAACCCAATGACTCTTTATCCCGCTCTATACTAAGCCCGGTTACAATAATTTCTTCCAGGGCCTCTATGCTCTCAGGCAGAGAGACATTAATTACATTTTGATTGCCTACTTCAATCTCCTCACTTAAAAAACCAACATAAGAAAAAACCAGGATCGCGTCCTCCG
>CBDUBA010000258.1:0-2953 GCA_965365275.1 uncultured Cyclobacteriaceae bacterium
CAGATTTCATATCGACTTAATATGCCTTTGTATAGGTTCATTATATCTAAAAAAGCTATACCTGATTTTTGACTGGTTTGCAAGGTTTTGATTCATAGGCTTAAATCAAATAAATAATACCCTCCTAGTGGTTGGTATCATTATTCACAATGGCTTTAATTATCCCTTCGTTTCTCAGTGCATATTCATAGCCCTTATCGAATATCTCCTTTGATTTAGCAAAATCGAAAGCGCCGTATTTTCTTAGATCATAGGGTTCCAGAAAGAGGTCACAATTCTTCTTCCTGTTTTCCACATTTCCATTAATAGTGAGCAGAAATGTTCTTTCCAATAATTCCTTCATATTCCCTGTATCATATTCCTTATCTACCGGGTTACAATGTATACCGATAATTTTATCACAATGTCCTATAAGAGGATCAATAGGCATATTGTTAGTAATGCCCCCATCAATATAATGATTACCATCAATCTCAACCGGAGAAAAAATGACAGGAATGGCAGAGGAAGCCATTACAGACCTGATAAGGGATCCCGATGAAAAGAATGTTGAACGCCCGTTTTTTACATTCGTTGCACAGATAAACATCGGAATTTTGAGTGTATCAAAGGAATCCGTAGGAAGCAATGAATTAAAGAAGTCATAGGTTTTTTCAAGGGTAAGGAGACCTGATTTCGTAAAAGCCGGTCTCAGGATCTTTAGGAGCCTTGTCTTTATGATTATTTCCAGGATTTCATCTGGTTTATATCCATACGTATACAACGCCCCAATAATAGCTCCAGCACTTGTACCCGATATTATTCCAGGATGAATTCCAAACTCTTCCAATGCTTTTAGGATCCCGACATGAGCGATCCCCCGTGATCCACCTCCTGATAATGCGATACCTATTTTCATTTATAATACTTCAGATAATGAAAATGTATTTTCTATCCTGATCCCTTTTTCTGTATTATGAACCGTAGCACATTCTATCTGGGGATCATGTTCAAAAAACAGGATGTAGTTTTTCCTGGCAGCCTCTTTCAGGAATGATTCCTTCTCCTTTAAGGTCAATAAAGGTCTGGTATCATAACTCATAACATAAGGCAGAGGGACATGACCAGCAGATGGAATAAGATCCGCAACGAAAACGATGGTTTTACCCTTGTAATTGATCTTGGGTAACATCTGACTTTCTGTATGACCATACACATAAATTATATCGAATTGTTGTGAAAATGGATTATTAGAACCAATGAGGTTCAACTTTCCATGCTCCTCTATTGGCAGGATATTTTCTTTCAGGAAACTTGCTTTTTCTCTTGGATTTGGTTTTATAGCCCATTTCAGATGATTTTTATTCGTCCAGTACCTGGCCTTTCTAAAAACCAGTTCATACTCCTCGGGATCCTCAGGATTTCGTTTTACTGCACCACCGCAATGATCAAAATGGAGGTGCGTGAAGAAAACATCCGTTATATCCTCTGGGGAGAAGCCACTTTCCCGTAAAGAACTCAACAAACTAAAGGAACCATGAAGATTATAATAGCTGAAAAATTTCTCTGACTGCTTATCTCCTATGCCGGTATCAACCAGTATTAATTTATCTTTATCCTCAATAAGCAGACATCGCATTGCCCAGGTACACATATTGTTCTCATCAGCAGGATTCAGATTATTCCAGATCGATTTAGGGACTACTCCAAACATGGCTCCACCATCCAGTTTAAAATATCCTGTATGAATGACATGTAACTTCATATTGTCTTAAATAAAAAGGCCACAAACTCCTGAATAGATCATTGGGAACTTATGGCCATATATCTCTATTAATTCTTTTTTACTCCTTAAAAACACCCATTTTAGAGAATTTGTCAATTCGTTGTTTTATCCTTTCCTCGGGGGATATTTTTTCTAAGGCGGCTATTTCTTTTAGAATTGCATTTTTAAGAATGACAGAAGTAGCTTTCAGATCTTTATGAGCCCCTCCTAACGGTTCCTCAAGAATAGAGTCAATCAATCCGAATTTCAGCATATCTTCAGCTGTCAGCTTCAAAGCTTCAGCAGCTTCTTCTTTATAATCCCAGCTACGCCACAAAATGGAGCTGCAGGACTCGGGAGAGATTACCGAGTACCAGGTATTTTCCATCATGATCACCCTGTCCCCTATTGCAATACCAATAGCACCTCCGGATGCCCCTTCACCGATGATAATACAGATAACCGGTACTTTTAGCATGAACATCTCGCGCATGTTCCGGGCGATAGCTTCTGCCTGTCCCCTGGCTTCTGCATCAATACCCGGGTATGCACCTGGTGTATCGATCAGTGCCACGATGGGTTTGTTAAATTTCTCAGCCAGTTTCATAAGGCGAAGAGCCTTTCTATAACCGTCAGGGTTGGCCATCCCGAAATTTCTTGCCTGGCGTTGCTTTGTGTTTCTGCCTTTCTGCTGTCCGATAAAGAGAATGGTTTTCCCATCAACATTTCCAAAACCACCTATCATTGCCTTATCGTCCTTCACCATACGGTCCCCATGCATTTCAATAAAATCGTCCGTAATTTCATAAATATAGTCAAGGGTATAAGGTCTTTCCGGATGTCTTGCCAGTTGAACACGTTGCCAACGGGTGAGGTTTTCGAAGATCTCCTTCTTAAGGCTCTCCAATTTCACCTCAAGCGCTTTAACTGCATTGTCTACCTCCACGCCGGACCCATGGGCCAGGTGTTTCATTTCTTCAATTTTGTGCTCCAGTTCTTCAATGGGCTTTTCAAATTCAAGATGCATAATACTATAATGACTAGGTCTGAAACAAAGTTAAAACAATAAAATAAGTATAAGCTATTATTATAAAATAATCGTTTAAAAAGTAAGTATACGAGATAATTAACACATTTTAAAATTATTTATAATTAGTTTTGGATAAAACCGATCATCGGTCTATTTTTGCATGCGCAATATGGTTAACA
>CBDUBA010000259.1:0-2918 GCA_965365275.1 uncultured Cyclobacteriaceae bacterium
TGAAATCATAATCATCGAATTAATGGTATTTGGATATCTTTTCGTAAATTACTGTTAATAATATATCTCAATCTATCGAACACGTATTTATATAAAAAATGGACGAATGTAATCCCAATATTACCGCTTCCGGCCGTAGAGAATTCCTGTCAAAAATTACCTGTGCATCTACAATTGGCCTAATGGGAACTTCTGGAATTTCTGAGTTATTTGCTGGAGAGAATAGAGGTACTCATGATCAATCATTGGCCACTATTCCTTCAATAATGCTTGGGCAGCATAAAATTAGCCGCCTAATCTGTGGATCAAATCCATTCCTTGGTTTTTCATACCTCGGACGCCACGTTGATAAGCATATGAAGGATTATTATACCAATGAACGTGTGGTTGAAATGCTTCTGAAATGTGAAGAAGTTGGTATAACGGCACACCAGTCTTCCATGAGGTACGATTATCTGAGTATGCTTCGTGAAAGCGGATCTAAAATGCAAGTATTTACACTTTCTTCTGATCGTGAAAACATAGATAAAGATATCATTAATTACAATCCATTCGCCCTTGCTCACCATGGCGGCGTTACGGATCGTTTATTCGCAGAAGGTAAATCAGAGGTCGTACACGACTATGTTAAAGCTGTAAAAGACAGAGGCATTATGGCAGGTGTATCTGCTCATAATCCGGATGTTATAAAAAAAATTGCAGATGACGGGTGGGAAGTGGATTTCTTCATGACCTGTTTCTATTATCTGACACGAAAAATGGATAATCCGGAATTGCTCCCAACGCTTCCGGTAGGTACCTATCACTTCTACAAGGACGATCCAAAAGTTATGACATCGGTGATCAGACAGGTAAAGCAGCCTTGCCTTGCGTTTAAGATCCTGGGTGCCGGCAGGCTCTGTTCAAGTCAGAATGATGTAATCGCCGCATTTAAGTTTGCTTTTGAGAATATCAAACCAACCGATGGAGTTATTGTTGGTATGTTCCCGTGGTATTTTGACGAAGTCAGCGCCAATGCACAATACACAATGGATTATGGCCCAACTTCTTAAAAAAATTGTATTTAGTTTGCAGGCTTTTCAAAAAAACATGAGAATTAAACTTGAGTATTCTGTGTTTTAAAGACTGAAGTTGGAAGGAATAGAACCCATTAATAATCGCTCCGGGCTACATCGAGAACAAACTGGGGCACCTCAGTATTATCATAGGATTTTATCATGTCCATCTCAGCAGCCCACCTGTACAACCAGGTTACCCCAACAAACCCGTCGTGCGTATCTGGTCTTGAATAGGCCGGATCTTTCATTGCCTCATCAATAGTAATAAATTTATATCCCCGGTCCAGCATCATGTCTGCGACATCGCCAAATGCATCGGCGTTCAGGCGATTGGCATGGACCATAAGAATTTGTTTGATCTCACGACCGAACAGATCCATGGATTGCTGTTCAGCCGCTTCCCATTTTTTTAGGGTATATGGAAGATAAGCCTCCCGGATCTTCTGTGCCATAAGCGTATCTCCCATACCCAATGCCTTATCGTATGCGCCCGAAAATGTATAATCCTGGTACGTGATTGTATTTGGAGCTATGAGGTAATTTTGTGATTTTAGAAAATCATTCAGATCCTTTCGGATTTGAAGATTATCACCCGCAGAAAGATAGGGATGTCGATAAAACCGGTATGGTAATCCAGCTTTTTCTGCCAGGGGACGGGTGATTCGTTCACCAAGGAGGATCTCCTGTTTGTATTCATCAAAGGATATTTCGTTAATGTCTTTGTGCCCATATCCATGATTACCCAGTTCATGTCCGGCATCAAGCCATTTTTGTAACAGGATTATCCGCTCCGGGTCAAGGGCTCCATCAACTTCTAATTTTCGTTCGGTAACTACTCCCAGGACCGGCATTTCGTACTTTTCGAAGGTAGCGAGTAACTTTTCCGTGATTTCCATACGATCGGAATTATCTTCACAACGACACACTACAGGCAGATCATCGAAGGTAATTGCAATGTAGCGTTGGGGTTGTTTCGAACATTGAACCAATAAAAGTATGGATGCAAGGCATAAAAAGTGTAATGGTGACTTAATTCGCATAGTGTTTGTGACAAGTTTATTCCGTTGGCAAGATAGCACCATAAAGTACTTCAATCCAACTTTTTTTTGCCGGATCATAATTGCTGAGAAAATATACTTCAGTTCCCATAAAATCCATGAAAAACTATTTTTCTTCACCTTTTGCGGTTTTTATACTTATAAATTCAAAAATGCCAGGTGCATTTCAATCAACATCTGCGTTCATATCCCTGCAAAATTAAATCTTAACGGCATTTTTTCGGATATATTCCTGCAAAGGAGAGGAAGGATCATTGACTTGATTATCCCAGGGTATATCAGCCATATAGTGGTATCCCTCAGCCCATTCAAGACCGTACTTATCTCCAAGGATCCTGTTTTCTTCAAAAACAAAATGTTTGGTAAAATTGAAATTGGCAGTATAGTCATCTCCCTCCAGAATCTCTAACTTCTTACCCTCTTTGGCAAGTTTTTCCCGAAGCAATACCCCATTGTTCCCGGAAGGTCCTTTAGCCAGATTTAATAAGTTTACTTCAACTTTTTTATCCATGTAATTGCTGACATCCACAATCAGGTTGTCAGTCTGCCCATGTCGTGAATAGTAGTACCTTTCTTTCGGAGTATACGGGCCAATTCCAGCGGCAAAATGTTCCGGGTAATCCTGCATCCCGGCAATCCATCTGGCTGCCTCCACAGCACGTCCGGTTACATAATGATCGGGATTTTCTTCATAATGTCCCCATGGATCCATGCAGACGATTGTATCCACTTTCAAAAACCGGAACAAAAAGATAAATCTTTGCTTCAGATCCTGAATCCCAATACTATCCATCTGATGATG
>CBDUBA010000260.1:0-2889 GCA_965365275.1 uncultured Cyclobacteriaceae bacterium
GTATTTTTTTAATTTATTGTAAGCACTTTGGCACCTTTTATTTTCCTTTCCTTTAATTCAATCAGTGCCTTATTAGCATCCTCCAGTGAGTAGGTTTGTATTTCAGGTTTTATTCCGGCTTCTGCTGCAATTCTGAGAAACTCTGTGACATCAGTTCTTGCCACATTGGCTACGGATTTTACTTCCTTTTCCATCCATAAATGATCGCTGTAACTTAGTGAAAGCAGTTGTGATTTGTCCCCTTCTTCCTTTCGAATGGCATTGATCACCAGACGACCGCCTGGATCCAGGTTCTCAAGAGAAGCCAGAACAGGTTTCCAGACAGGTGTAGTATCAATTATTGCACTCAATTTTTCAGGTGATGAATCACCGATATCGCCTGCCCAGGCAGCCCCCAGGTCCCTGGCAAAAGCCCTTTCCTTTTCGCTGCGGGCAAAGACCATCACATCAGAATCCGGATAAATATGTTTTGAAAGTTTTAAAACCAGGTGTGCTGATGCACCAAATCCGGTCAGCCCGAGTGATTGCCCATCCTTAATATTGGCCAGTGTCAAAGACCGGTATCCGATGGCGCCGGCACAAAACAGGGGAGCGGCCTCTTCATCGCTGAAATATTCAGGAATGGGATAGGCAAAATCTTCCCTGACTTTCATGTACTGGGTGTAACCACCGTCGGCATCCCGGCCTGTAGCCAGAAATTCAGGGCACAAGTTATCCAGACCATCCATACAATATTTACAGGTGCCACATGATGAAAATATCCATGCTACACCGGCACGGTCCCCAACAGTAAATTTGGAAACTCCTGAGCCAGTGTCTATTACACGTCCCACCACCTGATGGCCTGGGATCACCGGGAAAACCGGAGGAGGAGTCCGTCCTTCTATTTCATCCAGCTCGGTATGGCATACACCGCAAGTATTTACCTTGATCAGAATCTCATTATAACCGGGGACAGGTTCAGGGATATCGCTAAATATAAGCGGTTTCTTTTCTTTAGTAAGGTCTGACAGGTGCTTGAGCAGCATGGCTTTCATAACATTCAGCTTAATGGTTTAAAATTCCCAGAGAGACGAGAATAAAACCCGGGCCATTCAATCCGGCATGTATGATTATGCCAATCCAGGTATTACGTCTTTTCTGTACAATATATGGTATTAGGAAAAAAGTGGGTAGTACCATGATCATCAGTTCAATGCCAAAAGGAATATGAAACATCATCCAGAAAATGGCATTATAAAACCAGGCCGACCTGGGATATTGTTCTGACATGCCTGCCAGGATATATCCCCGCCACATGATCTCCTCACCGACGATATTGAAAAAGAAAAATACCAGCCATACAACTAAGATCCAGTATTGCCCGGCTTTCAGGGGCTCGAAATGCATGAAAGAAGGGGAGGTTTTAAATGGTTCGTTAAACAGGTTTTGTGAGATCCACTCCGCTGATATCATGATCAATCCCGTAAGCACCAGGATTAATAAAGTGCCGCCCAAAGCCCAGGCCCAGTCTTTAGAATTCAACTTTTTTAACCATAGTCTATTCATAATTGATCTTGGATTCCTGGTAGCGAGCTCTTTCCCTGTATTCAAAATGGCCAATAAAAAAATCGGGATAAATATTAAAAGTCCACTGGTAATGAACCAGGACAATGCAGGATGCATGCCCCAACCGTTAAGTACTGGAATTACTTGACGGGTAGCGATATAAAGCATCACGGTAAAGAAGGCGAAATAGCCAAAGGCCTTGCCTATGGAAATGTTGGTGTTCAGCAATCTTAATAATTCAGGAGTTATACATTTTTATAGTATTCCACATCCCCCTTCTGGGATATATCCTCAACCTTGTCAATAAGACCCATTCTCTCTGATTCTGATAATTTGCTGAAATCTTTCGCCATGGTTATTTTTTCCTCGATGAGGGACCTGTTCTCAGCGCCTGTGATCAGCACACTGACCGGCAGACTCCAGGCAAAATTCAAAACATCCTTCAAGGCCAATCGTGCAGGCACTACCGGGTCTTCTGATTCCCAGACTTTTTCATCGGCTATAATGGTTTCCGGGAAAAATCTTCCTGCAGCAAGTGTTTTCATCGCCAGGATGCCAAATTTTCTGGCATGTGCTTTCTCGATGACCTCCCCGATAAAACTATCTTTGTTCCCGGCATCAACAGGATTGATTGGCATTTGAACGGTTTCAAAAATATCATTGTCAGCTGTTCTATCCAGCATATGCACATGGGCATAAGGATTCTGGTGGCCTGTAAACCCTATGTGTTTAGCCTTTCCACTTGCCTTTGCTTCCTGCATCACATCAAGGATGCCATTAGAAATTCTTTCATCCACATCTTCGGGTGAACTGAGAGCATGAACCTGCCAAAGATCCACATAGTCGGTTTTCATCCTTTTCAGAGAAGCTTCGAGATGTTCCTGTGCCGTCTTTGCATCTCTGGCAGTGGATTTTGTCATCAGAAATACCAGATCCCTGTATTGCGGCGTCAGGTATTTACCATACCTTATTTCTGCAGTATGCGGCCCATAACTTTCTGCATTGTCAAAAAACCGTATGCCTCCCTGTAGTGCTGCTTCTATGGTTTCCTGTGCATTGCGTTCTGTGGTCCATCCAATATGGTATCCACCAAGTCCCAGCATGGTAACCTTCCGTCCTGTTTTACCCAATAATCGCTTAGGGAGCAGATCTCCCAGACGGTCTGTATCTATTATTGAATTGCAGCCACTGGTAAAGGGAAGTGGTGCCATGATTGCGGTTGTCAAACCGGCCATTTTCTTTAAAAAATCTCTTCTGTTTTTCATCTGTTTAAAATTTTTTGATTCCTAAATGTTCAAAAAATTTGAAGACATTCAGGAATTCACATAAATTTTAATCATT
>CBDUBA010000261.1:0-2820 GCA_965365275.1 uncultured Cyclobacteriaceae bacterium
AATTAACATAATCACGACAGGGATATTGATGCGGTTCTTTCAATACTACGGTACCCAGTGTTATTCCTGGCTATCCGCTTCAGACTTTTCTATGACAGTGCCTTTTATATAAAGATATTCGGGACCGCCCTCTACATTGGCAACCACTTTAATGCTTTTACGGAATTTACCCATAGCGGCAGCATCGAAGGTGGCTTTAACTTTCCCCTTCTTTCCTGGCATGACAGGATCTTTTGTATATTCTGCTACAGTACATCCGCAGGATCCCTCTACTTCGGATATTACCAGGGGAGCCTGGCCTTTGTTGGTGAATTCGAATTCATAAACTACAGGATCAAGATGTTGTATCTCTCCAAAATCGTGCTCGGTATTATCCCACTTAAAATTCGGATATTGAAACTGGGCATTCGCTGATATAACTGAACCCAGCATTAAAATCAATCCGGCAATAAAGAATTTCCTGGTCATAGTAATGTGATATTTATTTCTTTCTTATTCAATATTAATCAGGTCGAATTAACCTAAACCAATTTGTTAATTTATATAATACGTTTTATTCGACCAGTCTTCCAATAGTAAACGTAAAAATTCCCAATTATGATATAAATAATCAAAATTCAGGCCACCATTTCTCTTTTTATTTGATTTTTCCCATAAAAGGCGCGTATAACCCTTGTGAGTTTCTCGGGTTCCAGCAAAAAACCATCATGTCCATATAGAGAATCGATCATGGCAAATTCTCCTTTTTCAACTTCTGAGGCAAGGTATTTTTGTTCAGGTATGGGAAAAAGAATGTCTGAGTCCATTCCGATGAACAGACTTTTTGCTTTTACCCGTTCCAGTCCCTTTTCAACACTTCCCCGTCCGCGGCCAACATTATGGCTGTCCATGGCCTTCGAGAGGTACCAGTAGCTGAAGGCATTGAACCGGCGTGCCAGTTTTTCACCCTGATAGGCCTGGTAACTGCATGCCTTATAGCCGTCAGTTTTGTCAACATCTTCTTCGCTCTGTGTGGCCTTGTACGTATTATAATTCCTGTATGATATCAATGCCATGGCCCGGGCGATCTTCATGCCACTTTCACCGGCAGTATCGGTACTTAATTCCCAGGTAAGATCCTGTTTTATGGCCATCCTCTGTGTCTCATTAAACGCTATACCCCATGGAGAATGGTAGGCATTCGTTCCAATAGCTACCAGATTATCAAATAATTCCGGTTCGCTGACTGCCCATTCAAGCGCTTGTTGTCCTCCCAGTGAACAGCCAATCACGGTATGAATCCTGGGGATCTCAAGATATTCTCTTAAAATTCCAAAAGTTTTCAGGATATCCCTGTTTGTCAATTCCGGGAAGCTATGGTAATAAGGAATTCCCGTAACCGGATTTACACTTAAAGGTCCGGTAGAGCCATAACAACTCCCGGGCATATTCGCACAAATTATAAAATATTCTTCAGGATCATAAAGAAGCCCTGGTCCGAATAATCCCGGCCACCAATCCTGAAAGTTTGAATTTCCTGTGAAAGCATGACATACCCAGATCACATTTGAGCGTGTCGGATTGAGCTTACCGTAAGTAGTATAGTACAATTCCAGATTGTTAAGTTTTCCACCCAGTTCCAGCTCAATCTCCTGATTATATTTAAAAGTTTGATGCGTCAACATTATTTTGTAATTATTATTTTTATTCTAGTCCTATTAGCTGTTATCCATTCCTAATTGAATTGAAAGCCTGTTCAAAATCAGCTTTAATATCATCGATATGTTCTATCCCGGTCGATACCCTCAATTGAGATGGATGTACTCCGGCACTCAGCTGCTCCTGCTCCGACAATTGCTGATGCGTTGTTGAAGCGGGATGAATGATCAGTGTTTTTGAATCACCCACATTGGCCAGATGGCTGACCAGCTTAAGATTATTCACAAATTTCTCTGCTACCGTTTTACCCCCTTTAATCTTAAAAGTGAAAACCCCGCCATATCCTCTTTTCAGATATTTTTTAGCGAGATCATGATACTTGCTGCTTTCCAATCCCGGGTAATTTACGCTTTCAACTGCTTCATGATCGGAAAGCCACTGGGCTAGCTTTAGAGCATTATCCACCGTTCTGTCCAGTCTTAGAGATAAAGTCTCCAATCCCTGAAGCAGGAGGAATGAATTGAAGGGGCTTATTGCCGGACCAAGGTCCCTTAATCCTTCAACTCTGGCACGTATTATAAAAGCGATATTTCCGAATGGCCCGTCATCACCAAATACTTCCCAGAATTTCATGCCATGATAACCTTCAGAAGGTTCTGAAAACTGAGGATACTTACCATTCCCCCAATTAAAATTACCTCCGTCAATTATAACACCGCCAATGCTGGTACCATGACCACCAATCCATTTGGTAGCAGATGCCGTTACAATATTGGCACCGTGTTCAAGTGGTCTGAACAGGTATCCTCCGGCACCGAATGTATTGTCCACCACCAAGGGTATATTGTTCCTTCTTGCGACTTTTGCAATCGCTTCGAAATCCGGGATATTAAATTCAGGGTTTCCGATGGTCTCGATATATAAAGCCCTGGTCTTTTCATCGATCAGTCTTTCAAAACTGTCCGGTTCATCATCCTCTGTGAACCTTACATCAATACCCAATCTTTTAAAGGTTACTTTGAATTGGTTATAGGTTCCGCCATACAAATGACTGGTTGATACCAGGTTTTCTCCCGCTTCGAGGATTGTATGGAGGGCAATCAACTGTGCTGCCTGTCCTGAACCAACCGCCAGTGCAGCAACGCCACCCTCAAGCGCCGCGATACGCTTTTCAAATACATC
>CBDUBA010000262.1:0-2817 GCA_965365275.1 uncultured Cyclobacteriaceae bacterium
CATTAAAGATTGGTATCCACCAGGGTGAAATGGTTATGGTCGGGGTCGACGTACTTGGTGATGGCGTAAACATTGCATCAAGACTGCAGGAGATTGCACAGGAAGGGTGTATTGCTATTTCCGGGAAAGTCTATTCTGATATAAAAAATCAAGCCGGGTTTAAAACAAAGTTCGTTGGGGATAAAAAACTAAAGAATGTAGATGATCCGGTTAAGGTATATAAAGTTCTATGTGAAAACGAAAACCAGACACCTGAAAAAGACAAAGCATATAAATCAAGAAGCCAATTGATCTATTATATCCTAGGTGGGATTATCGTGGTTCTTGTAATTTTTCTGATCTGGAAGATTATCCCTTCAAAGGAAACCACATCCCAGGCTGAAGAGTTTGCGTCAGTGGAAATCGACAGAACAATCGCAGTCCTCCCATTTAGGGATATGAGCCAAAATAAGGATCAGGAATATTTCTGTGATGGTATAATGGAAGAAATCCTGACACATCTTTATAAAATTGGAGATTTACGGGTAACCTCAAGAACTTCTGTCATGGGCTATAGAGAAACGAATAAAAAGGTTAAGGAAATTGCAAGGGAATTAGGTGTTGCCCACATATTGGAAGGAAGTGTAAGAAAATCACAGGATCGAATTAGAATTACGGTACAATTAATCGATTCAACACAAGATCAACATCTCTGGGCTGAGACTTATGACAGGGAGTTGGCTGATATCTTCGCAATCCAGAGTGAGGTCGCTCAGCAAGTTGCCTCGGCATTAAAGGCTGCCATAAGTCCGGAAGTAAAGAAAAGAATTGAAGCTCCGCCAACAGCAAATCTTGAAGCCTATGAACTTTATTTAAAGGGTAATTCTGTCTATGATTTTACTGTTGAAGGTATATATAAAGCCATGGAATTCTATAACCAGGCCATTGCACTGGATGAAGATCTTTCAGATGCGTATGTTGGGTTGGGATCTTGCAATTGGTATTTAGCTCATTTTGGAGGTGTTCCCCCCGGGCCTTTCTGGATAGCCTGCAGAAATGCTTTGGAAACAGCCATCACGTTGGATTCAAACAATGCAGAAGCATATAGTGAATTAGGGGTGGTATTGCATAATTGGGACTGGGACTCAACAGCAGCACGAAAAGCATTTGAAAAGGCACTGTATCTTGAACCGAATAATTCCATCGTATTGGGACATTTTGCGAATTTTAATATGGTAATTAAGAAATTTCAAATCACTGAATCATTAACTGATAAAATGGTATGGTTGAATCCAAACAACAGACATTTACATTATTATCTTCTTTTATATGCACTACAGGGAAAACCCCAGAAGGCATCACAAACCTTAAACAAAATCAATGAAATAGAACTGAACAACTGGGTTAATTTCTGGATTATTGGCAGCTATTATTTATTTATAGAAGACCTACAAAATGCTACCCTGTATTATGAGAAGTCAATTGATGGGGCAGATATAGAAAGCCTTCCTGAACTGGCTTATGCCTATGCAAAATCGGGTGAACTGGAAAAGGCCATGTCTATTCTTGACCAGTTAAACGAAATGGCAAAAATAAGGTACATACCCCCATTTTATTTTGCCATTGTTTATATGGGATTAGATGATTTTGAAGAGTCAATTAATTATCTGAAAAAAGCCCATGAAGAGAGAGATTTTAGATTACATTGGATCGGTTCTTATGTAAGTGAGAGAATATTTGAACCCATCCAATCAAATCCCGAATACCAGAAAATCATAACAAATCTCTGGAATTGATATAATAGAAACCTATTCATAAAAGCCCTTAGAACGGGAGAGGACAGATTACGAACCAATTGTATTCTGTATAATTATACCTATTTTGCATAAGGATTTAATCATCTGACAACCTTTTTACGATGAAATTAACACAATACATTACTTTATTATTGGCGATAATAATTATTTCCTGTAATGAACAGGATTCCAGGGTGCTTTGGAAGTATTCCACTAAAGGAAAAATATATGCACATCCGATCATAGCTGGTGATATGATCTATTTTGGCTCGATGGATTCTAGCTTCTATGCAATTAATAAAGAAAATGGTGAACAAATCTGGTCGGTTCCCACCAATGCGTCTATTCAATCTACTGCATACGCACACGAAGAGGCAGTATACTTTAAAAGCGGTAATAGCGCCTATGCATTAAACCAGACAGATGGAACTGAGATCTGGACTTATACTGATACATCCAGGCAGCAAACAGGTAAAATGGATCCCTGGGATTTTCATAGTGGTTCCCCGGCAATTTATGAATCACGTATCTATTTCGGATTTCAGAATGGCCGTTTGCTGGGTTTTAACATCGGAAATGGAAATATTGAACATGAGCTTGTTTATGGAGATACTGTCGCCATAAAAAGCGGACTGTTGATCGATGCGGGCATACTGTATTTCGGAGGCTGGAATGGAAAAGTATATGCCTACAATCTTGAAAATGATACGCTGCAGTGGGTTTACAAAACTTATGAGGAGCAAGCCTATCCTACTTTTGGGCAGGTCAATACGCAGCTGGTGATCGCCGATGATTTGCTGTATTACGGGAGCAGAAATCCGGAAATGCAGGTTATTGATTTTCATACAGGACAAAAGGCCTGGAACTATATTGAACCGGAAGGGGGATGGATATCAGGGGAAGTCCTGGTTAATGATGATATCCTTTATATCGGAGGTTCGGATAACCATGAAATGTTTGCTTTTGATGCCATAACGGGAAAGAAACGATGGACCTTTGAATTTCTGAACAACAATTTTTCAAAACCCTTGATTTACAAAGA
>CBDUBA010000263.1:0-2730 GCA_965365275.1 uncultured Cyclobacteriaceae bacterium
GCCATAATAATACCTTACACCAACAGATATCCCAAGCCCTTTTTGAAATTTATAGCCGGCGCCTCCCAGCACACCAGCATCTAGCCTGGTCATTTGATTACGGATGTCTACCTCAACAACCACATCATCGCCTACGGTAGATTTTGCCCTCATCTCATCGGTTGCTTTGGCTCGGAGGCCAAGCATAAAACCCCCTTCCAGAAAAATACCTTTATAGACGTAGTAACAATATGATATGGGAACATTAAAATAACTTATGTTTCTGTCCATGGTACCTTCAAAAAGCATCAAGCTATCCACGTCAGCATCTCCGGTAGGGTATGGCTGAAGGTTATTTGTACCCCATTGTGATTTTACAAGTACTCCCGTATGGAGAAAGGATTTTTCCGTAAGATCGATGTAAAAAAAGAAGCCAAGATTCCAGTTCGCTGCCAGGTTACCCTCTGTATTTGACATATTGGAGAGATTTATCCCGCCATCCAGACCGAATTCAATTCCACCTGAATTTAGCTTATCCCCAAATAGGAGTGAAATAAGTACCTGGGAATTTGATTGATGTGGAATTATGACGATCAGTAAAAATGTAGAAACAATTATAGATCGCAGGAATTTAAATTTCATATAGGCTTAAAAATTTTAAATACTCATCTCCTGATTCTGAACAGGTTCATTTGCATCCCAATATAATGAGTTTGGAAATTATATTATAACAATTTCCCAATATTAAAATAGAATAGTCTGAGGTGGAACAATGTAATCCTGAGTATAATAATACGTTTTAGGGATACATATATATTAGTGATCTATTTTTAATTTTCTTTCTGGATCCATGTATTCAAATAGGAAATAAGTTCCTGGATATCCGGGCTTTTGCCATTTTTTACATAGGCTCCGGAAGTGGCCATTCCCAGAATCATACTTTCTTCCATAGAAAAGCCCAATATATAACCAAGACAAAAACCGGCATTGAGATTATCGCCACCCCCGGTTGATATTTTAGGTTCTTCAATGATGAATCCTTGCAGATCTATAGTTTCATTGCTGGTAATCATGATACTTCGGTCCGTAGGATGAATCAATAATCCTTCAATATTCATTACTGAATAAATGAATCTTCCTTTTGCATTAAGATTATCATCTTCTGGTAGTTTGTCAGGATATTCTGCTGCCAATATTTCGAATAATTTATTGGTCTCATTTTCATTTATACCCAACACTACTTTCCCATACTTTGTAAAGGAATTTATGACATGAAGAACTTCCAGAAGGTCTTCTTTATTCTTTTTTGTAGGATCGGCAAGGTCAAAAAAGATCAGGTCTTTTCCAGAATAATTTGGCATTACCTCATTCAGGATCCCCTTCCATACATCCGTGGCATGATCCGGGTTGCACCATCCAACAAGGGCCAGTATGGAGCTATTACTAAGATGCTGCGTAATGATATCCAATCCTATAAGATCACGGACATATTCCCAGTTGATCTTTCTGAAGGTGGATAATTCGGAAAGTATCATTTTGCCATCGTTAAATTCCAGTGCATTGGTTTCAGCCGGCTCCCCAATCGATAATACTATAGCTTTTTCATGGAGGTTCTCATATTCGACATGTTTGTTAGGGTATCCGGCATTTCCCAGGCAGGTACTTCTAATTCCCAGAGCGCCCAGGGCGTTGGCCATAATCGGTGCATTTCCGCCAATCTTGATTTCCTGTGTAACCAATTCAACCTGGCCACTTTTCCCAGCGGCCATATCGATTCTTTCGGCAAAATCAGTCAGAGTTTGATAGTATTCAACTTTCTCCTTCGTACGAACCTTAACAGCTTTCTGGATTTTGTCGATATATCCATCGAAACCCACGAAAACCTGTTTTTCTATGGGATCATTTTTCACTTTTTCAAGCTTGCTGATTAATTCATTAATGTATATTGAGGATTTCATATTGATCAATTTAATTATTTTTTTTCATGAAAACATCAATTTCCTGTCTTATGGGGGCTGAAGGTTGTGCGCCAAGTTTGGTAACGCAAAGCGCAGCTGCAGCACTTGAAAACCTGACCGATTCTCTCATAGACATGCCTTCCATCAGAGCAGTTGCCAGACTGCCACAGTAAACATCTCCTGCGGCGGTGGCATCGACAGCGTTTACTTTAAAGGCGGGAACAAAACCGGAATATTCTTCTGAGAGTATGTAGGAACCATTAATACCAAGGGTTATAATAATGGTTTCAATACCCTTCTTTTGAAGTTTCTGTGCGGCCTCGGGTGCATTATCGGGGGAAACAACAGGGATACCGGTTAAATATTGTGTTTCAGTTTCATTTACTACAAGGATCGAGACATTAGTCAGACAGGATTGATTGATTTTTTTAGCTGGGGCGAAGTTCAGCAATGTTGAGATGCCCAGATTACCTGCTTTTGTTAAAATATATTCAAGGGTTTCAGTTAAAATCTCATATTGCAGCACTATGATATCTGAGGATAGCATTATATCATTAATATTATCAATATGATCATTTCTTAGATGATAATTAGCCCCGGGTGCAACGGTTATATAATTGTCTCCATCTCCTCCAACCATAATTAAAGCTGATCCGCTGGGTGATCCAGCCGCTGTAAATACATATTCAGTATTAATATTATCTTTCTGGTAATTTCTGATCATTGACTTTCCAAAATCATCATCACCCACGCTACTTACAAACGCAACATTGCCACCTGCACGTGCTGCTGC
>CBDUBA010000264.1:0-2693 GCA_965365275.1 uncultured Cyclobacteriaceae bacterium
CATGCCATCCAGGTGGTAAAGATTGTATTAAAACCATTAATTGAAAAATATAATGGAAAATGGCAGAAGGAGATCGGTGATGGAACTTTATCCAGCTTCTCAAGTGCAGTTGACGCAGTAAACTGTGCCATCGATTTTCAAAGGGCTATTGGTGATGAGTTTTTTAAGATCAGGATTGGAATCCACGTTGGTGAAGTTACCATGACCGATGATGACATCTACGGCGATGGGGTAAACATCGCCTCCCGAATCGAACCCCTTGCACCTCCGGGAGGAATATATATTACCGAAAGGATATATGAGGATATATCCAATAAACCTGAAATTAAAGCCTCCCTGGTCGGAACCAGAAGTCTGAAAAATGTGGAAAGACCCATTCAGATATATACACTGGTTGGGGAAGGATTACCGGAAGCTCCTAAAAAACCAGTGGGTAACACTATCGGAAGCTTCATATCGGATCTATGGAAACGCCGTTTACCTCAGATCACGGTTTTATATCTATTAATGGCCTTTATTATCGTTCAAGTGGTCCAATGGATCATTAACAGATTCATGCTTTCCCCGAATTGGTTTGATCTTACCTGGATACTCTTACTCTCCTTATTGCCAAGTGTGGCCTTCATGGCATATTACCATGGAAAGTCAGGAATGGACAAATGGGTCAGAAAGGAAAAGATCTTTGTGTCGGCCAATTTTGCCGTGTCCATAATCATATTGTTTTTTCTTTTCCAGGGAAAGGATCTTGGCGCAACCACCAGGGTAATAACGACGGAAGATGAACAGGGCAATACGATTGAACGCATTATTCCCAAAGATGATTTTATAAAGAACATTGCCATATTCGATTTTGAGAATCGGGCCGATGAGGAAGACCTGGAGTGGTTATCGACCGGCCTTAATTTAGCCTTTCTGGTAGATTTTGGTCAGGATATATTTTTCAGGGCAAAGGGAACAGAATCATTTTACGATGAGTTGATAAGAAATAAGATTAAAGCATTAAACAATGTTCCTCTTCAATTACAGCGAAAGATTGCCAGAGATTTCCGGCTGGATTATATTCTCACTGGCAGTTTTGATAAAACGGATGATGGTTTTCAAATAAATACTCAACTGTATGAAACAGAAAACGGTAAACTTATATCTGAACATACTGTACAAGGGCCTGAAATATTCAATCTGATTGATCAACTGACTGTTGAGATAAAAAAAGATCTTGGGATCCCTGAAAGTTATATTGAAAATACTGAGGATTTTCAGGTATCCAGTTTATTGTCCTCCTCCTTAAGTGCATACAAACAATATACTTTAGGATTTGCAGAGATCTCTTTTATGAAAAATTACGGAAATAGTATTCCTTTTATGCTGAATGCATTGGAAATAGATCCGGATTTTGTTACAGCTGAGTTGGAACTTACCGCCATTTATATGATCACGAATCAGTTTGAGCAGGCGTCCATACATATGGAAAACGTAATGGATAAACTTTATATGTTACCTGAAAGGGATCAGTTCATGGCAAAATCCTTAAATTATTTTTTGAACGAAGAACAGGAGAAACGCATCAAAGTTATTGAAATGTGGATTGATATTTATCCTAATGATGTGTTTGCCTATGATCTTCTCTCACAAATTCATCGGGGATCCGGAGAACCTCAAAAGGCAGAGGAAGTCCTTAAAACAGCTTTGCAGATAGATGATAACCGGGGGAATTATTATGTTGACCTGGCAGATATTTTAATGATCCAGGGAAAAAATGAAGAAGCCTTAAGTTACTATAATCTCTATGCTGAAACCTACCCAAATCATGCACGTTCTTTCAGGTTGCTTGGTGATTTCTATTTTGATGAAGGCAAATATCAGGAGGCAGAAAAAAACTATGAAAAGTCCCTTATCCTGTCCGAAGATAACATACTCAGCATGGGTAAACTGGCTATGATCCAGGAACGATATGGTAATTTTGAAGAAGCTGAAATGGGTTTTAATGAAACTCTGAAAAATGCAAGTACCGGAAGTGATAGTATAAATGTATTAACCATGCAAATGGACTACTTTCAGAATCGAGGACAAATAAAAAAAGTAATTGAAAGATGGGAACAAACCCTGATATCCCTTAGTAATGTATATCCTCCCCTGGTTGTATCCATTTTTAAGGCCACCAGGTTATACTGGTATTTCCTGATAAATGATTATGACACGGCTCTTGATATTCTCCAGCAGGAAGAGCAAAAATTTTCCGACGCATTTAAGGATATTGTAGCCTATGGGTACCTGTCTTATTATATAAATCGTGGAAATTTGGAAAAAGCAGAAGAAGCCTATGAAAGGATGGAAAGTTATGTATCCAAATTCGGCTCATCAGGAAATATTGAGAAATATAATGAGGCGGAGATACTTTTTTTAAGGCAGGATTATGAATCTGCCCTTGAAACATTCAATGAGTTTAAATCCGTCAATACCCATTTCCCCAATGATCTGCTTGAGCTCAGAATAGCAAATTGTCATGAAAAGCTGAACAACTTTGATAAGGCTATTGAGATTCTTGAAGACATACTTGAAATTAATCCCTACCACGCTATGGCGCATTTATCAATGGCAAGAACTTTAATTGAATCAGGAAATAAAAATAAGGCAAAGGAACATCTGGATATAGCCATTAATATATGGGAAAATGCCGATGAGGAATTCATCCT
>CBDUBA010000265.1:0-2666 GCA_965365275.1 uncultured Cyclobacteriaceae bacterium
AAACAACCATATGAAACCACTTATCAATTCAGTTGAACTCAATCGTAGCCCTGAAGTAGTTTTCGATTACCTATGTGACCTTAAAAATGAACTACTTTGGAACCCAGATATGCTCTTAGCTGAGCAACTTACAGAGGGAGCAGTCGGGGAAGGGACTCGAATTCTATGCCAGTGGAAGGGTGGTCCTAAATTAGAATGCACGTATACTAAGTTTGATCGCCCACACTACTGGGAAGCCTACGCAGCAAGTAAGAAGATGGATATCGCATTTAAATGTGAAGTCAAGCCAACTGAAGGTGGCGCCAGGATAACTGCTTCAATGACGCTATTACCTAAGGGGCTCTTTCGAATCATGGGACCATTCCTCCGAATGGCTTTCCAAAAAGAAGAGGAAAAGAACATGGAAAAGATCAAGAAGGCCGTTGAAAACCTTAACAAATGAGAGGCTGATTCACGCCTGGTTTTATTGAGTAGGAACAAAACGCATTTTACATAGTTTTAATCACAATTATACATCATACCTGTACCATCAGTTTTCAAACTTCCTGGCTTTTCATTGCCTTTAATCAAAGCAGACACTATCTTGTTGTAAAAACAGCACGGTGTATACCTGCTGACCGTTTTGCACCATACAAAATGAAACAATTAATCCTGACTTTACTGATCCTCCAATTTTTCAGGTTCCAGTTGCAGAATAGAATGATTCACTTTTTATAAATTAATTACATCATGAAAAAGATTTTTATAATCCTATTAGCTCCCTTTCTGCTTCAATGTAACGGAGTACAGGACCGGACCAATCAAAAATCATCTTCCATTGAAATCACATCGCAGATAACAAATGAAAGATTTGGCGGTGTAGGTTTTCATGTGATCTTTCACACCAGAAAACCTTCAAAGTGGCATTACGAACAGGTTTTCGCTAAAAGATGGCGGGAATTAAATCCGGCTTTCGCCAGAGTAACAGACAGTCCCACATGGGGCCGGAAAGAGCTTGATGAATCTGCTGAATACCTGGAAGTACTTAAAAACACAAATACGGAAATCTATCTCACTTCTTTTGGTGTTTCATCCATAAATCAATACAAAGAAGAATCAGAGTATGTTAAAAAGGAGGTGGACAATATTGAGTACCTGATAAAAAACAAAGGATTCGACAATATCAATTATTACTGCATGACCAATGAACTGTCTGTGGAAGAATGGGCGTCCATGGTAAAAAGGGATGAATTGGATCGATTCAAGAGGATCCATCAATTATTTTATGATGAATTGAATAAAAGGGAACTCGATGTCAAGTTACTGGCTACCGACGCCTCTCCCTTTCAATACTGGCATACCATTGAATGGGCAGCAGAAAACATGGATGATATTACCGGTGTATATGGGGGGCATCACTACATTAACAGTTATGACCTGGATGATCTGTCTTTCTATAATTTTTTCCTGGATAAAATGAAATGGGGCTCAGGTATAGCGAAAAATAAAGGTAAAAAATTCATAATGGGTGAATTTGGTCCAAAACAGGGATCCTTTTTTATCGACTCGGTCTATTACGACGGATTGATATATAACAACACCCCCCTTGAGCCATACGTGGGTATTCAGGTAGCTGAAGCCATCATCGCCCAGATAAACGGGGGGCTTTATGCAAGCAGTTACTGGACATTCAGTGATATTCCGGGCATCCCTCCAAACAGGCAATTTGGTTATCGTGTAAATAAATGGGGGGTATTCAAATGGTATTTCGATGATCACACTACCAGGCCGACCTACTATGCTCTTGGTTTGATCACCCGGTTTTTTCGTGGGCCTGCAGAAGTGTACGAAGTGAACTCCTCAGATTCCCTGCTGAGGATCTGCGCCATAAAAAATCTCGAAAACGGATCCCGTTCTATCGCCATTATCAACCGGAACTGGGAACCGCAACCTGTGGAGTTGTCCTTTGACGGAATGGTTGATTCAAAAGGTTTCCGCAAATATGTCTACAATCCCAGGGAAGTTCCCTTTCATTATTTTGGAGATATGCAGCCTTATTCTAAAAAGATATCGATCAAGGATCAGCACTTTTCAGACAGCATCCCTGGATATTCCCTTGTTGTGTATACGACCAATTACGATGAGAACCCTCCTGCCCGGGTAAAGGGATTAAAAGTCACAAAACAAGAAGTGGATCAGCGTGATGCCAATGTTTTGACCTGGGAACCGAATACTGAAAAGGATTTTTGTTATTACCGGATTTACAGATCTCTCAATGAGGATGTGGAAATCACTACCAGAAACCAGATTGCTTCAACAGTAGCCACACAGCATGCTGATAAGCGCATCAGAAACCTGCCGCCTTACTTTTATAAAGTAATTGCTGTGGATAAATCAGGAAATTGTTCAGAGTGAGGTAATTAGATATGGAAACTCTTGGAATCGGATTAAGATCATGAAGTCATAAGTGAAAATTCCGTTTAAATTGAACACGGTATTCCGGGGAAACTGTACACCCCTATCAAGTGAAATTGTACTAATCCCTTCCAACTTACTATCTGATTTGATAATATTTAATATTTTGAAGGTTATGGGCTTAAAACATCTAACCTGTATTTTTTAAAGAATTTAGATAAAAGTGTTCGAATATACCTTTAGAGAGGGATATATTATCTCTAAATAATAAT
>CBDUBA010000266.1:0-2606 GCA_965365275.1 uncultured Cyclobacteriaceae bacterium
ACAAAAGAATCGGATTTTGAATGGAAAGAAGTTGAGCTTGAAAAGATCCGGGAAGGTCAATTGCTGGTCCGGGTCATATATTTATCGATAGATCCAACAAATCGCGGATGGATCAAAGCCGAATCTTACCTGCCTGCAGTACAGATCGGGGAGGTAATGAGGGGTATTGCCATCGGAGTGGTAGAGGAATCACGGCATCCGGATTTTGCTGTGAATGACATGGTCCAGGGAATGCTCGGATGGCAGGAATATCTGATTTCCGATGGATCCGGTTTGACCATCCTGCCCAAAGGACTGCCCGTTCCTGTAACAGCTCATTTTGGATTATTCGGTCATATAGGCCTTTCAGCGTATTTTGGACTTATGGACATAGGAAAACCTAAGGCTGGTGAAACACTGGTTGTTTCTGCTGCAGCGGGTGCTGTTGGCTCATTGGTCGGCCAGATCGGCAAGATCATAGGTTGCCGGGTCGTGGGCATTGCAGGTACGGATGAGAAATGCGATTGGCTAACCGCTGAACTTGGGTTTGACGCTGCCATCAATTACAAAAAAGAATCTGTATTCAGAAGACTCAAGGAATATTGCCCGGATGGCATCGATGTGTATTTTGACAATGTGGGCGGAAATATTCTTGACACAGTACTTGCATTGATAAATATCCGTGCCAGAATTGTAGTTTGCGGTTTAATCTCCCAGTATAATGCTGAAAAACCAGTCCCCGGTCCGTATAATTATGGCAATATCCTGATCAAGCGCGCCAGGGTTGAAGGTTTTATCGTGCTGGATTATTTCGACAGGGCTGAAGAAGCGGTTACAAAACTTGCGCAGTGGTTCGCTGAAGGAAAGATCAACTACAGGGTGGATATTATTGAAGGATTAAAGAACGCACCGGCAACCATGAACAGGTTGTTCGATGGTTCGCATTCAGGGAAACTGATCGTGCAGGTTTCAGAAGAACCTTAAGACATGGGTACATCCCGGCACGTTTTAAAGAATAAATTAACACGGTTAATATCTCTATTCATTCTAAATGTTTCATATTTTAGAGAATAGAATGATATAACTTCAGCACATAAAATTTTTAATTTAAAATGATTAGGCGGAAATTCATTAAAAATAGCGCATTGGCCGGGTTGGCATTTTCCCAACCTGCCGGAAGTTTCTTTATCCCCTCAGAAACCAAAAAATACAGAACAGTGATCATTGGCGCAGGCTGGTGGGGGAACAATATCCTGGGGGAAGCCATGGCTTCAGGAGCCTGTGAAATAGTGGGTGTCTGTGATGTGGATCAAAACCTGGTTGATGAAACGGTTGACAGGGTTGAAAAACTGATGGGTAACCGTCCTAAGAAATATACGGATTATCGTGATCTACTCAATGAACTTAAACCTGATATCGCCATCATTGCCACGCCAGAGCACTGGCATGCTCTACAAACTATTGAAGCCTTACGTACTGGTTGTCACGTATATGTTGAAAAACCAATTGCCCATACCATCAATGAAGGAAAAGCCATTGTTGCAGCACAAAAGAAATATGGGAAGACGATCCAGGTAGGCTTGCATAGGCGCACTTCCCCCCATATTATCAAAGGACAGGAAATGCTGAGAAAGGGAGAAGTGGGTGACGTTAAAATGATCCGGGCCTGTGTTTATAGCAGGACCACAGAGACCATAGTTAAACCAACAGATAATCCTCCAGAATACCTGGATTGGGACCTTTACCTGGGACCTGCCGCCAACCAACCTTACGAACCTTCCGTTCATCCCAGGGGATTCAGGAAATATCTCAATTTTACAAATGGTACCATTGGCGATTGGGGCGTGCATTGGATGGACCAGATCCTGTGGTGGTCAGAAGAACAATATCCTAAAAAGATCTATTCGACCGGGGGCATGGTAAATCCTGATTGCGGCTACGATGCCCCGGATTACCAGAGCGCCACTTTTGATTTTGATCATTTTATCGTGGAATGGGAACACAGAAGACTGGGTGGCTCAGGCTCTGAAAAGTCCCCGGTGGGCACCTACTTTTATGGCACCAAAGGAGTACTTTTCCTCGGCTTTTATGATGGTGCTACATTTTATCCTAACGACAGGGACAAGGAACCAGTCCATATTGAGCATGGCATGCATGATCCGGACGGGCAGAATATAAAAGAGTTGTGGCAGGATTTTCTGGATGCAATAGAAGGGAAAAAACAACCTGTAGCCGGGATCGAATCCTCACACCGGGCAACCACCATGAGCTTGTTGGCAATGATCTCCTACAGGACCGGTCGTCAGATTCGATGGGATGGAGAGGCCGAAATGATCCTGGATGACCCGGAAGCACTTTCATTGATGCAAAGGGAGTACCGCGAGCCGTGGAAGTATCCGGAATTAAATTCCTGATCTCTATAAAAAGACCATTATGAAATCAAGATACAGGTCGATCTATAATAAATGGCTATTCCCGATGATAATCTGGATGGTTATTTATTATATGTACTTTATATCCGTCTGGGGCATGATGGATTTCATGAAGGACGGACTTATGAAGGAATATCTCAGATCATGGTATATTCATCTGGAATTAGTTTTAGGTGCTGTGCTTTTTGGTTTTTC
>CBDUBA010000267.1:0-2498 GCA_965365275.1 uncultured Cyclobacteriaceae bacterium
CAGAACACTTCAATATTAGCGGGACAGGATACATCGAGGAGGGTTATTACCACAGCAGTTCCATTTCTGACTATTGCCCCTGATGCCAGGGGTGGCGGTTTGGGAGATACCGGTGCTGCCACATCTCCTGATGCGGCAGCTGGACACTGGAATGCTGCAAAATTTGCATTTATGGAGAATGACTATGGTTTTTCATTGTCATATACACCATGGTTGGGGAATATCATTAATGATATGTCGATCAGCTATCTTTCCGGATACTATAAAATTAACCGGGAAAGAGCTGTTGCCATGTCTATGCGTTATTTCGACTTAGGTGAAATTACATTTACCGATATATTGGGTTCGAACATAGGACAATTTAATCCCAGGGAGTTTGCCCTGGATGCTACCTATGCACAGATGTTATCTGAAAAGATGAGTCTTGGCGTATCCCTGCGGTATATAAACTCTAATCTTACGGGGAATGCCTGGAACAGCACCAATAACGCTCAGGTGGGACATAGTGTAGCTGCGGATATAGCATGGTATTATAAGCAGGATCTTTTATTGAGTGGTAACAACTCAAATATTGCTGTGGGCGTAGCAATAAACAATATAGGGGCAAAGATGACTTATTCTGATGATAACAATAAGGAATTCATCCCAACCAATTTCAGGGCCGGGGTGAATTTTACCACCAGCGTAAATCCTCAAAATCACTTTTCATTTATATTTGATTTCAATAAACTCATGGTACCAACTCCCCCGGTATATGATATTGACGAAGATGGAGCTATCGTTACAGATCCAAATGGTAATCCTGTTATCAAAAGGGGTAAAGATCCGAACAGGTCATTGTTAAATGCTATGTTTACTTCCTGGTATGATGCTCCGGATGGATTTTCTGAAGAAATGAAGGAATTCATGCTGGCTTTTGGATTGGAATACTGGTATAATGACTTATTTTCAGCAAGAGCAGGTTATTTCTATGAGAATGAATTCAAAGGGAACCGGAAGTTCTTTACCCTTGGACTGGGATTTCGATATAAGATATTCGGAGTTGATTTTGCCTATTTAATTCCTACGGATTCAAACAATCCACTGGCCAATACATTGAGGTTCTCACTATTGTTTAATTTCGATACCTATAAACAAGACGATTCGATTACAGACGATAACAATTAATGCTTGATAGAACAACGCCTCCGGCTGCTAAGAGGATCTCCAGTATACATTTTACCAAAGCTGAAAGCATTTCATTATCCAATGGTACCCCTGCACATATAATTCATGCTGGAGAGCATGACATTGTACGGCTTGAAATCATCATGAAATCCGGTCGTTGGTATGAAACTGAGAAAGGTTCTGCCTATTTTACGTCACAGATGCTCCTGGAAGGGACTTCCGGGAAATCATCAAGAGAACTGGCGGATATCTTCGAATTTCATGGTGCACATGTCAGTATAAATTCCGGCATTGATTACAATACTTTTGTTGTTTATACCTTAGGTTCAAAGCTTGGGGAAATTATTGATGTAATAGGTCAATGTCTTTCTGATCCTGTTTTTCCTGAACATGAGCTGAATATTATGAAGGATATTCAGAAGCAGCAACTCCGGATCAATAATGAAAAGAACAGTTTCGTTGCGGGAAAAGAGATCCGAAAATTGCTATACGGTACTTCGCATCCGTACGGCAGGCCTTTGGAGATCGAGGATATGGGTGATTCCCTTAATGCGGGTCTTTTAAAGCAGTATTACCGGGAGAAGTTACTAAATGATGTTGAAATAATTATTTCAGGCAAAGTGACCGATGATTTAATCAGGAACCTTGAAATTCTGAATTTTCTTCCGGCTGGTCGTGTTAAGACATTGAAGCATACCTTTAATGATCCTGGCAGCACTGAGACCACCATTAAAAAACCAGGCAGCCTGCAATCATCCATCAGGCTGGGGCGTCGAATAATACATAAGACACATGAAGATTACCTCGGATTGCTTATATTAAACGAGTTATTTGGTGGATTTTTCGGTTCAAGGCTAATGAAGAACATTCGGGAGGACAAGGGTTATACCTATGGTGTTCACTCCAGTATCTTCAGCAATATTCATGACAGCTTTTGGGTTATTGGAACTGATGTGAAGAAAGAATTTGTAAGCGATACTCTTAAAGAGGTGTATTATGAGATGGATCGTTTAGGAAGTGATTGGATCAGCAAGGAGGAGCTGGAACTGATTCAGAGTTATATGCTCGGACACTTCATCTCCAGTCTCGAGACTTCGTTCGCCCTGGCTGATAAATTTAAGAACATTCATTTTTTTGGCCAGGACTATAGTTTTTATGATCAATATGTTGATACTATTAATACCATTACTCCACAGCGTTTGAATGACCTTGCCAATACTTACCTGAAGCCAGCTGCTTTTAAGAAGGCAGTTGTAGGATAATATAGGACAAAAAAAAGCCTTTCCGTATAATTCAGGATAGAAATTCCATTATAAATAGCCCCAACTGAG
>CBDUBA010000268.1:0-2457 GCA_965365275.1 uncultured Cyclobacteriaceae bacterium
AATTATTTTTACTGGGTTCTGGTCTTTACGGATATTGACCCATTGATTGATAACATTAAGGACCTGCCTGAATTCAAAAGAATAATGAAAAAGATCGAGAATAAATTTTGGGATTATCATAATCGAATCAAATCCACCCTGAAAGAAAAAGATCTGATCTGATGTTAGATCTATAGATCAGTCCCAGACAAATCGCCATTCCCCATTGGTTTGCCTCTTCCACACAGTATGGAATATTCCGGAATCCAGTTTCACGATGCCTGAGGAATCTAAGACAGAATAAGTATATTTCCCATAAGTATAGCCAAGGTCCCCGGCGCTCGATACATCTACGAAATCGGGCTCCCAGGCCAGTTCTACTTTGCCAGGACCCGTAGTCTGATTGCCAAAACTTGTTTTAATTTCATCCTTGCCGATGATCAGCGAATTGTTTCTCATCAATACAGCATCTTTAGCTGCATAGGTAAGAAAGGCTTTAGGAATACCTTCTGTTTTAGCCATTTTTGCGAATGCTTTTTCAGTTTCAATAATCTCTGTTTTCCATTTTTCTATATTGCTTTCATCATTCCGGTAATTACAGGAACCGAGAATGAATATCAGTGGAATTATTAGAAAAAATAATTTTTTTGTGTTCCTCATAATTAAGTATTACTGATACAAGTTAAATATTTAACACTAAATGCATTTTTCATCGGAGATAATTTCAATGCCAGGTCGTGTTGCTTTATAATTTAGCCAGGTGGATTTAATGGAAGATCATCATGCTCTACCGATTATTCAGTCAATTTCTTTTTGCTGCTTTTCGGATTCAAATGAACATATAAGATGATCATGGTAGTTTAAATTTCCTTATTGAATTCTAATGCTTTTTCTATCCAGAAATCCAGGTCATCATCAGCATCGAAACCTTCAGGATCAATAAACAGGAATCCACGCATTACTTTTCCTGTGAAATCCATTTCGCGGCTTCCTTTTTTGAAAAGAAGTTTATCATACGGGATTTTGCCAACTCTTACCATTAGGCGGTCCTTGCCCGTAGCTTTGTCGATATCAACGCCTATGCACATTTTGTTGTTGACCATAAAAACAAAACCGCCCATCATTTTCTTTTCTTCTGTAATATTGGAAGAGGTCAGCCTCTGCCTAACACGTTCTACCAAATAATCACTGTAAGCCATAGTATTATACTTCGAGTTCCCTTTTTTAACAAACTAATTATGAATTCTATCATACTGCATATCCCGCATTTTTTTTGTGAAATCCGAATATGGGATATCATTCGTAGAATTATTACTAGCAATTTAATCCAACATTAAATATAATCAGTTTTACATTGATCTTTTGTCAAGTGATATGACCACTTTGCCGAGTGCCTTTCCTTCACCAAGTAATTGGATTGCTTCGGGTGTTTCTGAAAGAGAATATAATCTCTCCAGAATTGGTTGATAAGCGCCTGAATTATAGAGCTCGGTTAAAGCATACAAATCCTTATTGGGTTTATGTGCAAGGATTTCCAGTCTTTTGCCACTGAGTACAGATAACAATTTTCCAAATAGCATAGCATTTAATATGGTAGACATGGATCCGCCCACCATAACAAAGATACCCTCGGGATTTAATGCACGTTTGTAGTCTGAAAGGGATCTGTTGGCTACATTGTCGATAATCAGGTCATATTTTATTCCCGTTTTTGTAAAATTCTCCTTTTTATAGTCTATCACATGTTCAGCCCCCAGTTCTTTTAACATCTCCAGTTTATCATGACTATCAACACCTGTGATCCGGGCACCCTTGAATTTTGCAATTTGTATCGCGAAAGTACCGACCCCTCCACCAGCACCATTGATCAGGACTTTTTTCCCTTCTTGAATATTTCCGTAATCAAAAAGTCCCTGATAAGCCAAAACACCTGCCTGTGGGAGGGAGGCAGCTTGTTCGAAGGTCATATTAGCTGGTTTATAAGCAAGCGAATCTTCAGGAGCACAAACATATTCTGCAAATCCACCCCATCCGGATGCCGAAAGATCTCCAAATACCTCATCCCCTGGTTTCAGGTTTTTAACCTTCGGGCCGGCGGCTTCTACAACACCTGCTATGTCGGATCCTAATATATGATATCGAGGTTTAAACAGTCCCCACATTCGAATTAGTAGGGGTTCTCCCCTTAAAAGATCCCAATCCCATGAATTTACGGAAACAGCCACTACTTTTATTAATACTTCATTGTTTTTTGGGACAGGTTTTGGTATCTCCTGTAATCTCATTACTTCAGGAGATCCATAAGCATGGTATACGATGGCTTTCATACGATCCTGTATGTTTGATGCTTAGCGCCTTTTCAAATAATTTTAATTTCAGATTTCTTTTCCTTTATTATCGGATGTTTCAATTCACAAACTTCTGCATTTGTAATTTTGTTAACTACCAGGTCGTGCCAGCTAATTCTCCATTTTTTAA
>CBDUBA010000269.1:0-2456 GCA_965365275.1 uncultured Cyclobacteriaceae bacterium
AGGAATAGATGCAAACGGTTCATTTCCTTAACAGGTTAAATGATTCGAGCAAGTCCTGGAATCAATCATTAGGTTATCATGCTGCTATAAAATTAAAAAGCTGATAGAATCAACATAATGTATGCCAAAGTATAATATGATTGTTGTATGACTGAAAATTTAATATACGTCATAAAACAAGATTGCTTAACAAAATTAATTATAATAAAAATTGTATCTTTTATATATATCTATAATTTGTCTGAAAAAGAAAAATGTCAAATCTTATAAGTTCATTGATCGACCGCGTAATAGATTCTGACCATCACGATCCCTTTCAGGTGTTGGGACTGCATTTTATTGATCAGAAACCAAAGACTGCCCTGGTACGAACCTTTCAGCCACATGCCGAGTCTGTCCAGATTGTCATAGGTGGTCAGAAACAATACATGTATAAAATGAGAAAGGATGGCCTCTTTGAAATAGTTTTGCATGAGTTCCCTGAGCCATTTTCATATAAATTTGAGATTAAATATTATGATAGTACAGTTCTCACGATTTCAGATCCATATTGTTTTCTACCTCAATTAGGTGATATGGACCGCTATCTCTTCAATAGTGGAACTCATTATAAGATTTATGATAAACTCGGGGCGCATCGAAAAAATATTAATGGAACCGATGGGACCATATTCAGGGTTTGGGCGCCCGCAGCCCGACGGGTAAGTGTAATAGGTAATTTTAATTCCTGGGACGGCCGGGTGCACCAGATGCGAAGCCTTGAGAATTCGGGCATCTGGGAACTTTTTATTCCCGATATTGCTGAAGAGGAATTGTATAAGTTTGAGTTAAGAACACAATATAAAGATTTGCATATAAAATCTGATCCCTTTCAGTTCTTTGGTGAAGTCAGGCCTAAAACAGCATCAATTGTCAGTTCATTGGATAAATATTCCTGGAATGATGATGATTGGCTGGAAAAACGCTCTAAAACAAAACCATATGATCAGCCGGTATCAACCTATGAAGTGCATCTCGGTTCCTGGAAGCGGGACCCGGGAGACCCGGAACGTTTCCTAACCTATAAAGAGATTGCCGACTCACTTGTTCCGTATGTGAAAGAAATGGGCTTCACCCATATTGAGTTAATGCCGATCATGGAACATCCACTCGATGAATCGTGGGGATATCAGGTAACGGCCTATTACAGCATTACAAGTAGATACGGAACTCCTGAAGAGTTTATGTACTTTGTTGATCTCTGCCACCAGAATGACATAGGTGTTATCCTTGACTGGGTTCCAGCACATTTCCCAACCGATGCCCACAGTCTTGCACGTTTTGATGGTACTGCACTATATGAACATGAGGATCCCAGGCAGGGAGCCCAGCCCGAGTGGGGTACTCTGGTTTTTAATTACAGCAGGAAAGAAATCAGTAACTTTTTGATCGCCAATGCCCTGTTCTGGTTTGACAAATACCATATCGACGGATTACGTGTTGATGCTGTAGCTTCCATGCTATATCTCGACTATTCCCGTGAAGAAGGCGAATGGATACCCAACTGTTACGGCGGCAGAGAAAACATTGACGCCATTGAATTCCTGAAGCACCTAAACAGTATCATTTATGATCATTATCCCAATGTCATGATGATAGCTGAGGAATCCACCAGCTTTTTCGGAGTATCTAAATCAACAGACCAAGGTGGACTTGGCTTTGGTTTTAAATGGAACATGGGGTGGATGAATGACACATTAAGTTATTTTAGCAAGGATCCTTTATACCGGAAATACCATCACAACGCCCTCACCTTTTCACTGTACTATGCATTTTCAGAGAATTTTTTCCTTCCCATTTCCCATGATGAGGTAGTGCATGGCAAAGGTTCCCTGCTTTCTAAAATGCCAGGTGATTTCTGGCAGCAGTTTGCCAATCTCCGCCTTTTCCTTCTCCTGCAGTGGTGTCATCCTGGCAAGAAACTGCTATTTATGGGCAGCGAATTTGGCCAGTGGTCAGAATGGTATTGCAAGACAAGCCTTGACTGGCATCTGCCAGAACACGAATACCTCCATAAAAAAGCTCAGGATTTTGTTAAGTCATTAAACCATATGTACAATGACCACCCTGCCTTGTGGCAGGTTGATTTTACCTATGATGGTTTTCAATGGTTGGATTTTAATGATATTGACAACTCGGTGGTTGGTTTTGCACGTTTCGGTTTTGATCATCGGGACCATCTTGTGTGCGTTTTTAATTTTACCCCACAGGTTATTTACAATTATAAAATGGGAGTACCTTCTGGGGTCGCTTACCAGGAAATATTCAATTCAGATTCCGAACAATTTGGAGGGAGTAATATCTCCAATAGCGAACAATTGGAAACTATCCACCAACCTTTCGGCTTCGCTCCCAATCATGTGAAATTAAACCTGCCGCCACTCGGCGGAATAATTCTAAAACCATTGAATGAATGA
>CBDUBA010000270.1:0-2431 GCA_965365275.1 uncultured Cyclobacteriaceae bacterium
GATGGAAGATTTTTGTTGTTTGTAAAAGGTATAAGTATAAATGGAAATTGGGATATTATGTTGATGGATATGCAAAACAATAATCAGTTTTCAGAATTTATTGCTACAGAAGCCAGAGAACGTCATCCCCGTTTATCACCGGATAACAAATGGGTGGCTTATCAATCGGATGAATCCGGTAAATATGAGATATATGTCACAAGGTTCCCCGAAAAGGGTTCACGTTGGCAGATATCTTCAAACGGCGGAGTTGATCCCTTATGGTCTCCTGACGGTAATAAAATATACTATCGCAATATGGAGGATGTTTTATCGGCAGAAATTTATGATATCAAGGAATTCAGAACTGGCAAACCGGAGGTGCTGTTCTCAGGGAAATTCAGGCAAGCAACTGTAATGGGATGGTATTACGACATCCACCCGAACGGGGATAAATTTGTTATGGTTAAAGGCGGGGAGATCGATACAACACAAAATGATATTAATATTATCAAAAATTTTGATAAGGAAATTGAGCGTAAGTTTGCTGCTGCCAGGTGATCCTTATAAAAGAACTTTTCCACTTCCAATACCTTACAACAACTTCACGATTTTTAGGCTAGGTCTTATTTTTTTGTATCAATCAGAAAAGATCGTGTAGACATTTTTTGCTGACTTGTTCAAAACCCGGATAGCGTTTCTTGAGGCTAAATTTACGGAAGAGTAATCACCAGGTCTAATGCCTTTTCTTACTTAGGAATACTACATATTAAATAATTCCGAGGAAAGGTACCGGTCACCGCGGTCACAAATGATGCAGACAATATACCCGGAGTCAATCTCATCGATCAGTTTTAGGGCTCCAGCTACACAGCCCCCACTGCTCATCCCCCCGAAAATCGCTTCCTCAGCAGCCAAACGTCTGGCCATGGTCACTGCCTCTTCTTCAGAAACATCGATCACCTGATCCACCCTTTCAGGCTCAAAGATCTTTGGTAAGTATTCCTTCGGCCATCGACGGATACCGGGAATACGGGAACCTTTCACCGGTTGAATACCGACTATCTGAATATCCGGATCCTGCTCTTTAAGGAACCTGGACACCCCCATAATGGTGCCCGTTGTACCCATTGAAGAAACAAAATGTGTGATCTTCCCCGCTGTATCTTTCCATATCTCCGGACCGGTTGTATGATAATGTGCTTTATAATTGTCAGGATTGGCAAACTGGTTCAGCATGTAATAGCCTCCTTGCTTAAACTTACTATGAGCATAATCGATAGAGCCTTCAATGGACTCAAAGGCAGGTGTTAATATCACCTTCGCTCCAAAAGCCCGCATGGTCTGAACCCTTTCCGCCGTAGCATTTTCAGGCATAACCAATTCAATTTCCAGATTGAACAACCTGGCGATCATGGCCAGGGCAATCCCTGTATTTCCGCTGGTAGCCTCGATCAACTTCATTCCTTCTTTGATCTCACCACGCTCCAACGCACCTTTTATCATTCCATAGGCAGCCCTGTCCTTTACACTTCCCCCGGGATTATGTCCTTCCAACTTGGCAAACAGCCTCACTCCCTTTTTATCAAACAGGTTCTTAATTTCTACTAAAGGGGTATTCCCAATTAATTCCAGAATGGATGACATGGCAGAAGAGTTTTTATCAAATATATAATGTTAATTTATAACGATTTATATTATAGTAAGTTTATTTAATCCATATTATTTCCCAAATCAAAAGGATCTTTAATGATATTAATTCTCGGCGTGTTCTTTAAAAAATCTATTCAGTAAGATTATTTAAATAAACAATACATCCCGTTGTTTTAAACATCAAACACTTATATATTTATAAGATTCGAACTCGTATTTGGAAGGGCTAAACCTGGGTTTTCTTCCGGAACCGGATGATTGGTTTTTCATTCTACTGTCAATCTCGTTTGAAGTTGTCATGAGAAACTAGGCTCTGATCGCTTATAAATTTCAAAATACTGATTATGCAGAAAAAACTTTTCCTGATTGATGCCATGGCCCTGATTTACAGAGCACACTTTGCCTTCAGCAAAAACCCCAGGATTAATTCCAAAGGGATGAATACAAGTTCAATCCTTGGATTTACCAACAGCTTGCTGGACATCATCAATAAAGAGAAACCTACCCACATAGGTGTTGCCTACGATACCCATGCCCCTACTTTTCGCCATGATGTATTTCCTGATTATAAGGCTAACCGTGAAAAACAACCTGAAGATATTCAGGTGGCCATTCCCATCACCAAAGAACTGGTAAGCGCATTTAATATACCTGTCCTCGAACTTGATGGTTATGAGGCCGATGATATCATTGGAACAATTGCAAAAGTGGCATCTTCAAAAGATTTTGAAGTTTTTATGATGACGCCGGATAAAGACTATGCACAACTCGTATCAGATAATGTTTACCTGTACAAACC
>CBDUBA010000271.1:0-2330 GCA_965365275.1 uncultured Cyclobacteriaceae bacterium
GGATTTGAAGTCAATGTTTTCTATGTGCGGATTACACCGGATGATCCCAACACCTTCCGTGTAGTTCTCCCTTAAAAATAATTTTCCTTTGTACTTATCTTTTTTCAGGCCGGTATTATAATGTACCATTCCCGCCAGGACAGTGATACTATGTCCTTTTTCGGCCCAGATCGGGGTCATCTCGTTAAAGCGTGATCCGCCCCCTTCATCTTTATCAAGGAAATACTGGTGAATCAGGAGAATCTTCAAGGGAGGGAGATTTTTGTCCTGATAAAATGACCTTCCGTACAGTAATGGATCTCTGGGACCATTTCTTTTATTCCATATCCCGGCGAGAACATTCCCTTTACTTTTCTTGAGGGAATAGCAACATTGTCTGCATCCACCGCGGATATTTCCAATTGATCGATCAGGTCCGGGTTTGGATGCCAGACCTGTTTCATTTCTTCCCCGGCGGGTTTTTTGAGGATACTGTCTTCAACTTCCCAGTAAAGTGCGTTTTTCTTCTTCCTGACGATCCTGTGGTGATAAATATTCCGGCCTATATGTCTGAATGCCATTATCCTGCCTTCAAATGTGAACCATTCATCATTTTCCTTTAGTTCGGCCATATCCGACTGTGACCAGTATAACCAGATAAACCTTCCCATTTTCTTCATTTGGTCTGCATCGCCCAGCATGACCGTATTATGCGAACCCGTTCCAAAGAAATAATTTGTTTCCACAGGATCGGCATTGTATTGATAACTTCCCCCGTCTCTCATTATATTCTGACCATTCAGGCTTATATTAAGATGAAGATTATCGGCCTGTCCCGGACGGTTTTCATGTTTTCCGCATCGAATAAAGGTAAACGATTCTTCATCCCGGAAGGAAAAATACCCTCCGGCATCGAACTGATTCATGATGTTCATACTGATTTCCGGTCTGGTATCCATGGTGTCGGCACCGATCCAATAGGCGTCCTCCTGTATCTCCGGAGTTTCAAACAGGTGTTTTTTATATAGTGCGAAGTGCAATGCATTCAACTGGGGACGAAAATCCATAAAGTGCTTGTTGTTAAACGGGAAAAACAGAGCTCCATCATTATTTCCGTAATTTGGCAGGAAGCCAAGGTCCCTGTTTTGAATCTGATACAGAAAATTGAGGGAGCTTTTTGCCTTTTCATAGACAGTCTTATCAAAAGGATCTTTTACCTTACCGGAAAAAGACAGAGCTAAAGTTAGCAATTGTACAACTACCCTGTGGTAATTCATTGAATACTGTATATAACTGCCATCTTCATAGATCTGATATTCAATCTCCTGTTCAAACCATTTCTTTCCATTCACCCGCCACTTCTCGGATTCATCGAAAAATGGAAAAACATGCCCGGAAATGTAAAGCAATAACGATTCAGTCAATGCATGGTTATTGCGGACCGTTTTGAGAGAGAACATAATATTTGCATAGACATGCTGTATTTGATCATATATGGATTGAAGAATGATCTCAAATATATCCTGTGATAGATTAGGACTGTTTTTGTAATAGTGTAGAACAAAGTACCAGTTGATCAATCGAATACTCATTTCCTGGCTGCATATCCAGTTAGGACCTTTATTTACCGGGTTTTGTTTGATCCAGGAAGTTATTTCACTGAATACAAAATCGCTGCAGTCCACCTGGAAGAAATAATCGTACCGCATCAAGGTAATCAGATAAGTGAATCTCGATTTTTCCCAGACATATTTAATATCCCCGGCGTCCAGGTCAAATTCGTTGATTGATGCCCAGTGGTCCTTGATACTATAGGTATAGCCGGTTTTTGGATTTGTCACCCAATCATAATTCTTACCCATCCAGATCCATTGGTTATTAAAGAAAAGCAATTCCCCTCCCAGTATTTTCTCACCTACTGTTTTTAAAACATCACTTTTATGCATCCCGATATTCAGATCCTCCCTGGGTTCGATAAAGGCTATACTCACAAATTTGTCGGTCCAGATTGGGGTGGAGGAAGGATTTATCCTTAATTTTCTTGATCGGGCCGGAAATTTGAGGCGTATCAGGCCACTCTTTTTCAGGAAGACATACCAGGTTCTGTATACGATATATACAACACCCATATTCCTTAAAAGGTGAATAAAAAGAATGATATAAGTATAAGTTTTCCTCACAGGTTGACCCAGGTCCCTTTAACCAATGAATCCAATGCTGCAAAGCTGGCCATAGAGGAATTGATCAGTTCATCCATGGGAATGATTGCTTCTCCTCCTGATTCAATACGTCGTAATAGCTGGCTGAACTGTTCCTTATGCCCTTTGTCGATTTTTGTTTTTAAGGATTTA
>CBDUBA010000272.1:0-2295 GCA_965365275.1 uncultured Cyclobacteriaceae bacterium
CTGAAGATATTGTAAAAAATGTTACTTTAACCAGAACACAGTAAATCTCCCTTTTTTTTGTATGATTTTAGTTTCGTATAAAACCGCTTGTATTTTTGAATATTGATTATTCATATCTATATTAGAGTGATAAACACGAAAGATAGTAATTTGAAAGATAATTGTACTTATCGAAGAAATAAAAGGGGTTACCTATTCTTCCCTGTATTTGTATTTTTCATTGTTTCTCATGGCTATGCACAGGACAACCAGGAAATAGCCAACCAGTTAATACAGATAGCTGATGAAATCTATATTAATTCAAATGCGGAAATCCAGGCAAGGGATGCCTATGTCCAGGTATTGGATTTTGATCCAGATAATGTGAAGGCCAATTATATGGCAGGTTATTTATACCTCCAGACCATAAATAAGGAAAAAGCTGTTCCATACCTGGCAAGAGTATATGAGATCGATCCTGAATATACTTTTGACCTGTACTATCAACTGGGGCGCGCTTACCAGTTTGCCCTGGATTTTGATAATGCCAAAGAATTCTTTTATAAATATATAGAATTGTGCCAGACAGAGTCGGATTATGAGGGTGAGGACAGGATACCACCAGAACTTGCAGAAAAGCATATTGAAGAGTGTTTCATCGGGGCAGACCTGGTCGGTGCACCATTGAATTATAACATCACAAATGTAGGACCTAATGTTAATTCGGAATGGCCTGATTATGGACCTTCTGTCAATCAGGATGAAACGCTTATCGTATTTACTTCCAGACGACCTGACGGTAACCTCAATCAGGATGTGTTTGAAGATAATTTCCCTTATGAAGAAATCTTTGTAGCTAAAATGGAAAACGACCGGTGGGGAAAGGCAACCAATATATCAGATGTAATAAACACCCCGTTTTTTGAATCCAGCCTGACCATTTCCGATGATGGCCAGGAATTGTATATATATCTGGATGAGAACAGGGGAGATATTTATTTTTCAGAAAAGACTAACGGTGATGTTTGGTCTAAACCGGTTCCTATTCCAGGGGAAGTAAATACCGGAAACAAAGAAACATCTGTTGCGCTTTCTCCGGATGGAAGTATTATGTTCTTCGCCAGTGATAGGGTGGGCTCAACCGGTGGACTTGATATCTTTTATGCTACACGCGACAGAAAAGGGGATTGGATAAATGTGGTCAATTTGGGATCCACCATTAATACCCCTGGTGACGATGATTTTCCATTTATGGAATCTGATGGTAAAACCCTTTATTTCAGTAGTACGGGACATAAAGGAATGGGCGGATATGACATCTATAAAACCGTGTATGATACAGCCAACCAGACATGGATCAAGCCAGTAAATATAGGATATCCCATTAATACTCCGGATGATGATATTTCCTTCATCACTACACAGGATGGAGAGCGGGGTTATTTTTCCTCTGTAAGAGAGGACGGATTTGGTTATCAGGACATATATATGTTTACCATACCCGAGGAAATAAAAAATATAACGGAAGAAGAGCCCGAATTTGTCCGGTTACCCGACAATAAACAACCCATTAATATTACTGTAAATGTCAAGGATGAAAATAACAATCTTATAAATGCCAATGTGCAAATACGGAATAATTCACAGAATATTTTGGCAGGAATTAGCAACCTGAGTGCCGGAAAATATCGTGCTTCAGTTAAAAATGATGAGCCGAGTGAGTATACAATTTCCGTTGAAAAAGATGGATATGTTTTTATAAATAGGACGTTTACCATTCCTGCAAGCACTGACAAGGTTCAATCAATAGAGTATGATTTTGTTTTGAAAAAAGCGGTTGCTGGATCCAGGTTAGTATTAAGGAACATTTACTTTGACTTTGATAAAGTTACCCTTAAAGATGAATCACTATTTGAAATCAATAAACTGTATAACATGCTGGCTGAGAATTCCAGATTGGTTGTAGAGATCTCCGGACATACCGATAATATAGGAACAAAAGAGTATAATAAGGATCTTTCTTATCGCAGGGCCAGGGCAGTGGTAAATGTACTTACCAGGAAGGGGATAGATGCCGCCAGAATTATGGCTACCGGATATGGTGAAGAAAAACCTCTCGTATCTAACGATGATGAAAGGGATGGAAGAGAAATTAACCGGCGAGTTGAATTCAAAGTAATGCGGTTTATCCAGTAAAAAATCGTTTCTTTACGCTTTCTCAATCTTCTTACTTAAGCAGGATATTCTCATTGATTAAATTTTATGACTGTTCTTCCATATAAAAACAATAATTTAGGTAAGAAAAAACAAGTTGCG
>CBDUBA010000273.1:0-2257 GCA_965365275.1 uncultured Cyclobacteriaceae bacterium
TCGATTTGATATTTGATACAATAATCAATATATTCCTCTCTGCTAATCAAGAGATGAAATAAAAGATATCCTACATGAAAAACTCTATCGATCGAAGATCATTCCTGCAGAAAACCGCAATACTGGCATCATCTGTTACACTCAGTTCATCCCTTTCCAATTGTATGAATGGAGGAGACACAAATATCAGTGATTCAGAGATCCCTTTCCTCGGGGCTGCTGAAGTAGCCCATCTGATACGGAATAAAAAATTATCATCGGTTGAATTGACGCAGATGATGCTTTCCAGGATCTCTGAAATAGATAAAAAGATCAATGCAATCAATGTCTTGTTAAAGGAGGAAGCCCTGGCGAACGCTAAGAAAGCTGATGAAATGCTGGCCCGGGGGGAAATCCTGGGCCCTCTGCATGGTGTCCCCATCACGATCAAGGATTCTTTCCGTATCACAGGAGTTGTGACCACGGCCGGGAATCCGGTGCTCAAAGACTATGTTCCGGAATATGATGCTGTCTCAGTAGCCCGTTTGAAAGAAGCAGGTGCCATCATTTTAGGGAATACCAATGTGCCGTATATGTTGGACGATCATCAGAGTTTCAACGATGTTTACGGTAGAACGCTGAATCCCTGGAACCTGGACTGTTCGCCCGGTGGATCTACGGGTGGTGGGGCAGCAGCACTCGCGGCCGGACTCAGTTTTCTCAGTCTCGGCAGTGATACCGCGGGTTCTATTCGGATCCCATCCCATTTTTGTGGTGTTTTCGGCCATAAACCAACGATCGACGTGGTCCCTAAAAAAGGTCAGATTCCACCTCTTCCCGGTTCTTTGCCATATAAGTCGAATGGATTATCGGTGGCGGGTCCCTTAGCCAGGCGTGCGGAGGATCTGAAATTATTGATGGAAATATGTGGAGGGCCTCCTGAACCAGAATCTACTGCGTATTCCTGGAAATTGCCTGGGATCAGAAAATCTAACCTGAAGGATTTCCGGATCAAATATGTAATGGATGATCCTCTATGCCCTGTTTCCTCTGAGATCAAACCTGTTTTGGACTCAGCTTTGAGTAAGTTCAGAGAGGCAGAACTTAACCTGGAAGAAGGTTGGCCGGATACCATCAATCCCGAAGAACAATATCATAATTACATATATTTGCTTCACGCCTATGTGTCGGGTGGTGCCACGGATAGTGAAATTGAAAGATTGCGTGCATCAGCTGGTAGTAATGAAAAAGTTCTTAGTAATATCAGGGCAAAAGCCTTTTCCGATCCGCATAAATACTTTAAAGAACAGGAATCCAGACGCTTGAAAGCCAGGGAAGACTGGCAGAAATATTTCAGCAAGTACGATGCGTTTGTGATGCCAGTTGCCTTTGTGCCGGCTTTTCCTCACATTGAAAAACCATGGTACCCGAATAATCCGGATCCTGTCAACAGAAGGATATTGAATACACCAGAGGGTGAACGGGATTATGATGACATACTTTTCTGGATCTCATTTGCTACCCTTACGGGATTGCCTGCCACTGTATTCCCTGTTGGTCTTACAGACACTGGTTTACCCGTCGGATTACAGGTAATTGGTCCTTTTCTTGAAGATGCAACCCCTATATATCTGGCTGGAAAGCTATCCGAAATTGCGGGAGGCATCCAGCGTCCGGAAGGATATTGAAGAGGAAACGGAGGCTGAAAGTTTTATTGGTATTTTTTATTTATAATTGAGGCTTGAGATAGACCTTCAATATAATGGTTCATTTATTCTGCCATTGTTCCCCAGTTCTCATTAGGCTCAGGGCCCATTTCGAGTTCCAGCTTTCCACCTTTTAACAGTTCTTTTGCAGGAAATTGAAAACTAATTAATTCTTTGCCATTTAATTTAGCCGACTGTACATATTTATTGAGTCTCGATGCATTTTTGGCTTCAATTATAAAAGATTCGCCACGACCAAATTGTCTGCCCAAATCAATTTCAATCTTTTCAAAAAGCGGACTGCCAATCTCATAAATTGGTTCAACGCGACAGCCTCCATCTGTTTGAAACAAGCCCATGGAAGCCATCATAAACCAGGCACTCATTTGGCCCTGATCTTCATCGCCAAGGTAAGCATTGGCAATGCCAAAACCATAATATCGATCGATAATCGCACGGCTCCATTTTTGGGTCAGCCAGGGTTTACCTACCCAATTGAACAGGAAAGCGAAATGCATACTTTGCTGATTTCCCTGCATCACCGGATAATTCCAATACTGATCATTTAATCC
>CBDUBA010000274.1:0-2217 GCA_965365275.1 uncultured Cyclobacteriaceae bacterium
AGTATACCCGACGATGTCGGTGAACATGATGGCCGCTAAGCGTTTTTGAGTCATGTTTCAATCGCCGTAACATTTTAAACACCGAAGTCCTTCATGACCTAGGAGTTTAGTGAAGGCGATGTTTGTGGATTAAAAAATCAGCTGCACGAAACCTATCTTTATACAAGTTAAGAAAAATAAGAAAAAGTCAGGAATTTCAGGTTATAAATAAAACACCTTCATGATTCAGGGAGGAAGATCATATGTATTATGTATGAGTCGTGCCGATTATATTCGTTAATTGGCAATTCACCCATTGTTTCGAAATGTTCTCAGACCAGATGGTCGATTCCCTGAATAACAAATAAGCGACAATTTTTGCATTTATTCCTTTAATGTTCATATCTTGAAAGATTGTACAAATCACTATCATCAGATTTATTCAAGCCTGACATCTTTTTATAATAATTATAATGTAAAAACATATGGTGAAATTAAGTGAGAAGATTGTGATTGTACTGTGCGGAGTTTTCAGGTATAAAATTGTAATACAAACTTAAAATCTAAATATCATCATGAATAAATTTAAGAATGCACACTGGTGGATGCTATTGGCATTTGTTGTAATGCAGGCAGGGTTTATAAAAGGTTACTGGATGAACTGGTCCAACGAACCCTGGATTGACCATGTGCATGGGTTTTCAGCAATGAGCTGGTACCTGTTACTTATCGTTCAGCCCTATTTCGCTACCCGAAAAAAGATGGAACTCCATAGACTCTGGGGAATGCTCGGTCTTTTTTTAGCTGGTGGAACGGCCTTCAGTGCTCTGGCTGTAATTTCCAGAAATGTTGCAAGTGGAGATCATGGAGCTGAAACAGGGAATTTCGATCCGACATTTATTTATGGTGTGATCACCTCAGACCTGGTAATGATTGTGGCATTTATTATTGCCGTCATTATGGCAATTATCAAAAGAAAAAAATTGAATGATCATGCCATATGGATTACAAGTACGGTTTTATACATCATGTCCGCTGGCCTGGGCCGTGCAGTAGCTGTAATTTTTAAGATGCCGTTCATCCCTGCTTTAAATGTATCAGGGATAATTATAATCGTTGCATTTATAATTATGGGATTACGATTAAAGCAATTGAAACACCCTGCTATAATTTTCGGAATAGTGGTCAACCTGTCTGTTTTTCCCATTGCCTGGTTGGGAAAACAACAGTGGTATATTGACTTTCTACATACAATAATGAAATATTAGAATTAATACGCCTTATTTGGTTGCCCTTTCTTGATTTATTTTAACCAACTCCTGTTTTATATCGATAATATTAAGCTATAAGGGTGGTGAGGATTTTAATCAGCATTGATTTGTGTTTCCTGATATTATATTAATTATTTAAGGTCGCTAATGACCTCATAACTCTTAACGATCTTCCCATCCCTGAACTGTTTGAATTGCATTATCTCAGCTTTCATATCGGTTCCATCAATATTAGCAGATCGTATAAATCGTTCGGCCACCCAATCGTTTTCTGCAATTTGAATCAGTACTGAATCTTTAACATCAGGCCTTGCGGCTATAGCATTTTTATGGTTTTCTTTATTCCAGGTATCAGGTTCTGTATTTTGATATAAATAACTGCCGATAAAATCATCCGCAAGAAGCTTATCAACGTCCTCCAAATTACGTTCATGATACAATGTCGAGAGTCTTTTAATTTCATCTGGTGTTTTATGTTGACCAATCAACCTGAAAATCTTCCATTCTCCATCTTCCTGTTTTTTGAAAACTGTTAAATATCTTAACTTGTCGGTGACTATAGTATCCCTTTTGTCATTTGAGATCCATTTCTGATCAAGATATCCAACAACGAAGGCATAATTATGATCCGCAAAACACTCTACTACTTCAAATTTGACATCCTCAATAGAATAAGTGTCAAAAAGGTCTTTAAATCCCGCTCTGTTTTCCTCAAGGTTCATGGAAAGATTATAGAAATACATATTTATGATATCTTTGTCTAAATAAGACATGTAGGTTTCCACATCTTCATTCTCCCAGGTTTCAAGAGATTCGTGAGTTAACTGAGTTAATTCAGCACAAACTTCATCCTGATAGCTTTCAGATACTTCTAATCCCTGTTTGCAGCCGAAAAGAATCAATAAGAAAAATAATGCAATTAGAGGTGTTATTGTTTTCATGATATTTAGTGTTTAGATGGTTATAT
>CBDUBA010000275.1:0-2176 GCA_965365275.1 uncultured Cyclobacteriaceae bacterium
AAGAAAATGTAATTTTTGAAGCTTCAGGGCACACCATGATACTTATAAACGGTTTCCCACACGAAGGCGATCATTATGATTTCGGATACAGCCTGATCCCGATCCGATTAAAGAAAGGCAGCAATTCTTTCGTCCTGCAGGGGGGAAGGTTTCCAAGAATGAGGGCCAGGATACTGACACCGGAAAACAGCATCGCTTTCACCAAAAGAGATATGACCACACCGGATATTCTGAAAGAAGAGAAAAAAGATTACCTGGCAGCTATACGGGTAATGAATGTAAACACAAATTGGTTCAAAGGTGGAACTATTACCTGCGAAAATGGATCAAAAAGCGTAACAACCTCCGTTCCTAACATATCTCCTTTGAATGTGAGAAAGGTCCCCTTTAAAATTCCTACACCTGATAATCTGGATGGTGAAAAGGCCACCTTCAAACTGTTACTAAAAGATCGTCGGGGTACCGTTTTGCACCAGGAAAACATCAGCCTGGATATCAAATCCAAATTTGACCATCACAAAGAGACTTTTATAAGTGATATAGACGGAAGTATACAGTATTACAGCGTTGCCCCTTCTTCCAATAAAAACGTTGAAAATCCGGCCTTGTTCTTTTCTGTTCATGGGGCATCTGTGGAAGCGGTCAACCAGGCCCGTGCGTACAAGAAAAAAGACTGGGGACATCTCGTAGCACCCACCAATCGCCGTCCCTTTGGGTTTGCCTGGGAAGACTGGGGTCGACTTGATGCGCTGGAAGTCCTGGAACATGCGCAAAATTTGCTCAAAACGGATCCTCAGCATACCTATCTGACCGGTCATTCCATGGGAGGGCATGGTACCTGGTACCTGGGTGCGACCTATCCTGATCGATGGGCTGCCATTGCCCCGGCTGCCGGATATCCGGATCTGCTGGCTTACCGGGGCAGCTTTACACGAAGATTAAACAATATGAGCGATGAAGCCTTACAGAGATTTGGCATGACGAGGGAACAAATCAATAAAATGCTGGCTGCCAATACACTTACAGACGAAGAAGATATCCTGATCGATTCGATTATGCGAAGGGCTGGTAACCCGAGTCGTACCTTGAAGTTGAAAAGAAATTACCTGCATTATGGGGTATATATCCTTCATGGGGAAGTAGACACCGTAGTCCCGACCTTCATTGCTCGTGAAATGCGGGCAGATCTTGGAACTTTTCACAATGATTTCGCCTATTATGAATATCCAAACGGATCCCACTGGTATGGAGACCATAGTGTAGACTGGCCCCCTATTTTTGATTTTTTCAAGTTCAGAGAGATCAAACCATCCAATGAGATCGAAAAGATTGAGTTTTATACCGCCTCACCAGGTGTTTCTTCAAAATCACATTTTATCGAAATCCATCAACAGGAAATTCCTTTTGAGATCAGCTCCTTTAATTTTAGGAGAGACAGCATCTCAAGCATAACTACAGAAAATATTGCAGTCCTCAATATCGATCTGGGTAAAATGGGCATTTCCACATCTGTGATAAAAGTGGATGACCAGGACATACGCATTGAAGATAATACCTCTGTATTGAGCTTATCAAAAAACAATGACACCTGGGAGGTTTCCCCGAAACCTGGAGCCGATCAGAAAGGCCCTCACCGTAACGGGGGTTTTAAGGATGCATTCAGGAATAATATGGTATTGGTTTATGCCTCTAAAGGATCCAGAACAGAAAACGAGTGGTGGTATAACAGGGCACTGTTTGATGCGGAGAAGTTCTACTATAGAGGAAACGGAAATGTTGAACTTGTGAGGGACACAGAATTCTCCCTTGAAAAGTACCCGGACCGGAATGTGATCCTCTATGGAAACAGGGATAACAACTCAGTATGGGAATTATTACTCCAGGCCTGCCCTGTTCAGGTAGAGAATGATAAGATCTCCATGCCTGACAGATCATTAAACGGTGGAGATCATGGCACTTATTTTATTTACCCCAGACCCGACAGCAATACAGCAAGCGTTGGGGTAGTCTCTGCCACCGGTAAAAAAGGGATGAAGGCCACCTATGCCAACCATTACCTCGTTAACGGAACCACATTCCCTGATTTAATTATTGTTAATAGCAAGGTCATCGATAACGGTGTTGCAGGCATTGAAGGTGCCGGCTTTTTCGGGAATGACTGGTCCATTGAAAACGG
>CBDUBA010000276.1:0-1841 GCA_965365275.1 uncultured Cyclobacteriaceae bacterium
ATAAATCCCGGATTCTGCATTCCTATTTCCAACCTTTTTATAACATCACTTACAATTGATTCTTCATTGCCATAGAACAAGGTATTGACCGGATCGATATTTCCTTTGATAAACATCTTGCTGCCAATACGGTTAAAAGCATCTTTCAATTCTACATTCCCGATCGGTGGAGGATCCAGGCATTCCAGGCCATTAGCACCAGTATCCCTCATAAACTCCAGCCTGTCGTTTATAAGCCCGCAAGTATGCACGTAGGAGAACTTGCCGGATCGTGAAACCACCTCCGTTATTTGCCGGATATAGGGTTGTTCAAATTTCTGATACTGGTCCGGGGAGATAAATCCCATCCCTGCAAAAGGAGAGGATATCTTTACGGCATCTATATTTTGATCACACATGTCTCCCGTAAGGCGAATAAGTCCATTTGTAAATCGCTGGAGGATCTTTTTGCATTTGCCAGGATCATTTAATAAGGCCATCAGGGCATTTTCATATCCCAGCAGATCGAGAAAATAATCAAAAGGGGATGTGATCTCACCATGGATCGAATATTGCCCCTTTATTTTTTCATCTATAATATCAAAGACACGGAAAGGATCCTGGAGATCAAGAATGATATGACAATCCTTTGATGATGGTATTTGACCGATCTCATCCGGGATATCTTTAACCTGAATTTGGCCAATATCCTGTTCATGCCTGCCAAAAAACTTGGCTGAAGGCAGGTCATCATCCGGGTAAGACTCCCTCCTATCCTCAAAGGTTGCAATCTCCATACCGTGTTCGAAGTCTAACTTTTTGATCCGGGAGCGCCAGTCATCGAAATGACCATGGACCGATACCAGGATACCGTCAAAACTGAAGCGTTCGCGCAGGATCATCAGCCCTTCCACATATTTACCGGCATCCAGCCACATCTCCATAGGGCTGATCCCTGAGCCTTTCAACTGTTGATTGATGAATCCAAAGCTGAACTGGCACATAAGCGGAACCCGGTCAGGATGTTGCAACCTCATGGCCATATTCATTCGATCCCTTGGTGTCATTTTGATGCCTTTAAAACTTATCTCCTCCTGAAATTCAAACCCTGGTGATAAGATACAACAATTGACAAATTATTGAAAATAACGCTTTTAAATAGACCTGAATTCATGTGTATGTCCATAAAATCATATTTATAATACACTTATTTTAGTTTTGTACATGCTAAACACATTAAGATATAAAGTATGAATAAACTTTTATTTCATCAGCCGTTTCCCTTGTGAAAGAGTTTTAAGTAATGCCGGATTAGTATTACCTTTACCCCCCAGAATTTCAGGGCGGTTTAAGATATTATTCATCGCATTCTGAGATCCCAAATTTAATTTTTAATAAGAATTCATTATGATAAGATCTGTGGCTAAGACATTGATTTATGTATTGTCTATTATTATTGCATTTTCTGTTTCTGCACAGGAAAGCAAGCAAGGGAACATAGTAGAATATTTTGGCAAGGAAAAGGTTGAAGAAATACATGAAGGAATCGTAAAACATGTCTTCAAGGAGGGATTGATCCTGAGGATCAGGTCTTTCGGTTTCAACTCCAGCTCCACACCCCAAAACGCGGTCTATGCAAAATTTCTCCTGGAAGATCCTAAAGAGATCAACGAAAGAGATGCGTTCATTGAAGATGCTTCCGGCAATCCACTCAAATGGGAGAAAATTGAAGTGGATGAAAAAAATGAATTCAATGACAGAGCCTTACGATCCGGCTATTTATACCTGGAATTCACAGCTGATAAAGAAGAAAATGTAATTTTTGAAGCTTCAGGGCACACCATGATACTTATAAACGGTTT
>CBDUBA010000277.1:0-1820 GCA_965365275.1 uncultured Cyclobacteriaceae bacterium
AGCTTTACTTTTTACGATCCGGGATCTTATACGGTAATACTCGAAGCCACCAATGAGCTGGGTATTGTGGTCAGGGAGATCAAAGAATTTTATATTGAAGTCTGGGACGTCCCATTGGCACAATTTAATGTAAGGCCTGGACTGGTATATGTGCCGGACCAACCTGTCTATACGGCCAACCTGAGTATTGGTGGAGTGGAATGGTTCTGGGATTTCGGGGATGGAGAAGGAACTTCAACTGAATTTGAACCCAGTTATACGTATGAATACCCTGGTGTTTATGATATATTCCTTTGGGTGGCCAATGAATATGGATGTGAAGATTCTCTGTTGATAGAAAAAGCAGTACGTGCGGAGGAAGGAGGAATCGTAGCGACACCTAACGTTTTCACGCCGAATCCGGACGGTCCCGGCGGATCGGGAGGAGGAATAGGTAATCCTGCATTTAATGATGTATTCCTGCCTATTGAAAAAGGCGCCGTAGAGTTTCATTTACAAATATTCAACCGCTGGGGTGAAATGTTGTTCGAGAGTTATGATAAAAACAAGGGTTGGGATGGATATTACCGTGGGCGATTATCGCCGGCAGATGTCTATGTATACAAACTGGATTTAAAATTGAATGATGGAAGACGGGTAACACGTCTTGGAGATGTGATGCTGTTGCGATAAGGAATATATATGTCGATTAAAGTGGAAAATTATTTAGCACGATATGGAATTTGTAGAATGATGAAAAAAATCGTTCTGATATTGATCTTTTTATTAGGTATAATATCTGAAAACTACGGTCAGGATCCGCAGTTTTCTCAATATTATGCATCGCCATTGTACCTGAACCCGGCTTTTGCCGGAACAGGCTTTGCACACAGGGTCACCCTGAATAGCCGTATCCAGTGGCCCAGTCTGCCCCAGGCTTTTATTTCTAATGCTTTCAGTTGGGATATGAACATGCCTACCTGGAACAGTGGCTTTGGGATCCAGGTGATAGCCGATAAGGCAGGAACCGTGGCTTTGCGGTCTACAAGTTTTGGATTGATTTATTCATATAAGGTTTATCTTGGCAACAACTGGGTATGGAGTTCAGGCCTGAATTTCAAATATGCCATCAGGGATATTGATTTTACGAAAATGTTATTTGGTGATCAGCTCGAATTTGGAGGCACAGGAGGAGCTCCAAGTATAGACCCGGCATCATATAATTTAAGAAACACTGGATTCTTTGATTTTGATTTTGGAATGTTATTCTATAACGATAAGATCTGGGCTGGCATGGCCGCCAGTCATTTGAATGAACCGAATACTTCCTTTCTGGAAGATGAATACCGCTTGCCAATGAAGATCACCATGCATGCAGGCATGAAGATTCGTCTGAACTCTGGAATGTTTGCTTCAAAGCGTCCTACGCATATTACTCCATCCATTTATTACAAGATGCAGGATAGTTTCACTCAATTGGATATAGGTATCAATTACTATTATGAACCTATAAAATTCGGGATCTGGTACCGGGGAGTACCCATCCAGCGGTTTACCGGTCCTCAGGGGGACACCTATATGAGCCATGATGCCCTGATCTTCCTGGTGGGTTTCGCTGCCTGGAATTTCGAATTTAACTACAGTTATGATTTTACGGTTTCACAATTGGGTGTTAATACCAATGGCGCTCATGAATTCTCATTGATCTACCAATTCAAGACCAGAAAGATCAAGAAACTGAGAAAAAAGAAAAAGCCCATACCTTGTCCTGCCTTTTATAATGATAACCTGGAATTGAATCCTCCGGGTTGGATGAAGAAAAAGAAAAAAGAACGTTTTTA
>CBDUBA010000278.1:0-1818 GCA_965365275.1 uncultured Cyclobacteriaceae bacterium
AGGGATTCCGGTTGAAGATTATCGGAATCCTTTTTTTCTTCTATCCACAATAGTATTTTTCTTTTATATTCCATTATACACATGATCATCAGTATGTTGCTGATCATTCTTTGGGGCTATATCCATAAGCATGAGGAATTGCTGGGTGTCGAAATAACAGAAAGACAATTTAAATTATATCAAAGATTTTTATTCATTGTACCGGTGGTTTCTGTATTAGCAATTGGTATATCCATAATTGATGTTCATGTAGGTACATTTATCTTCTTTATCATTCCTTTGGCAAATCTTTTCTTTTTCAGGCATATGAGATCATAAAGAAAAATCTAAAGATTTTTCTGGCGGGTATATAACACCTGTTAGCGGGGCAAAAACTGTTAATTGAAGGTTCAAATTAATCTTTAATATTAAAAAAGCCCCAATGGCATGTGTTATGCAAGCAACATGCTCATTGCCGCACGCTTATCGGAGGACTTTTCCATGTACGATTTAATGCACTTTCCTGAGGCCAATACAACCTCAATACAACCATAAATGCCCCATCAGGTGCTGGCAACCAGTTGGATTCCTTATCCTTACCGGGAGAGGTGGTTTGTATATAAAAAGTTATCCCTCCGTCCTTATCACGTTTAAAATCAGGCAGCATAGGTGAGTTGAGCAGGTAGCGATCAATCGGATTATCAACCAGTAAACTTGACGGCAACTCATACATTGTCAGTGACCAGAATGCATTGACTGGTGGTAATTTATCCGCGCTAAAATTTAAAGTATAATTGTTTTTTGAAGCATCCAATGGATTGCCTTCTGCATCATTGGTGTAAAGAGGGTACATTGCCTCCTGTTCTGAATTGCCAAAAATTCCAAGAACCGCGGCGGTCATGCGATAAAGGTAATTGTTTTTTAAATATTCGCGAGTACCAAACACATCGCCGGAGGTGACTTTTCCCGCATCAATTTGTTTCTTCAGTTGTGCAAAATCTGATGACCAGGCTTCATGGATTCCTTCTTTCATGGCTTCCATTACTTCAGATGATAACTGTGTTGTATCAATCTTTTGCCCCGCTCCAATCCCAATTCTAGCAAAACGAGCCATTAACGCTTTTTCTGAAGGATGAGTAGGACAAAATTGCAGCAGGAAGTTTAAAATGTTAAAAGTCTCAACAGACTTTTTTTCCAATTCCGTAGTTAGTGGTGTTATAATATTAAAATTCTCAAAGGACTTATTATCCAGATCATCGGTAAGTTCAGCATGAAAATCGATTTTTCGTGAGCTTTGGGGGGCCTCAGTTTGTAAAAATGCTGAAAGTGGCTGTAATTTATAAGCATCCTGAATTTTTTTAACATTCTCAAGGTCTTTTTTATCAAAAAGCTGTGTTCTACCGATTATAAGTACAAATTCTGTTTCTGATTTAAAAACTTTTGTAATTCCTTCAGGCTTGTCCCCATTCCAGTTTGGCCCGGCTATCATAAAAATTCCACCATCATTACCAGTTGTCCTGCTGCCGATATAATCAAAATTATGAGTGTATAGATCTATAAGCTGGAAGCTGAAATAACGATTTTTCTCTATTTTAGGAACGGTTAATACCATTGGTTCAGTGCGCAGATCTAATCCTGCCATAGAGTATGGTGTGTCGGAGTTTGGTGTTTGTACCGCTCGGTCATCAGAAGTATACACATGTGCAATGTTCCTTAATTGATTCAAAGGAGCCTTGTATTCTGGGTTTTCGGTATCAATGAAATAGGCATATTCGATGCGATAGGCATCTACCATGGGATAGGCATAGATATACGCTTCTTTTGCAATCGCCTTTACAG
>CBDUBA010000279.1:0-1737 GCA_965365275.1 uncultured Cyclobacteriaceae bacterium
TTCTTCATTTGAGGATAGGGATTCTTCATTTGAGGATAGAAATTCTTCATTTAAGGACAGGGATTTTTCATTTGGGGACAGGGGTTTTGGACTTAATGATTCTCCAATTAGAGGGATTTCAATTGAGGACAGGGATTTTTCATATAAGGTCTCTTCAATTAAAGGTTCCAGGTTTTGTGGGTTTTCCTGGTAATAGACCCATAAGCCGGTACCAATAAAGAAAAAAAGAAGGGATACGGGGATATATAATTTTGCTGCCATCCAGACGGATCTTCGAGCTGAGGTGGTGCTTTTAGCTGTATGGTAGCGTTGAATAAAACTCTGATCAATACCGAAATTATTCAGGTTAATGAATATACCATATAACATTACTACCCAGAAAGTAGATGATGCTAGGCTTAATTTGAAACTGCCAAGGCTGAATTTGTCTGCAACCATTCCTTTTTGAATTATTCCCACGAACCCACCATCCACATCCATGCATAATATGATTACAATCAGGAGAGCTCCCAGGGTCAGTACAACACTTTGTATCACATCCGTCCATATCACGGCTTCAATACCCCCAAGCAACGTGTATAAAGTTACCAGTACACCCATAGCTATAATGATGTAAGCAATATCAATCCCGGTCAGCGCATTTAATACCAGGGATACCCCAAACATAATGGAAGCCATCCTGGCCAATTGGGTTAAAAGATAGCAGATATCCATATACAACCTGGCCCAGGCACCAAATCGTTTTTCTGCGTGAGCATAAGCCGAGATATTCCCACTTTCCCTGTAAAAGGGGACAAAATACCTGGATGCAATCCACGCTGCTATGGGGATCGCCAGGCTGAAAACGAAGGCATTCCAATTGCCTCCATAAGCTTTACCGGTAACCCCGATATAGGTGTTGCTGCTAAGATAGGTGCCGAAAATAGACAGGCCCACAGCCCAGGCCGGCAAGACTCCCCCTGCCGATACAAATTGATTGGAACTACCCCCTCTTACAGCAAAATATACCCCCATCAAAACAATGGCAATTATATATATTGCAATTATAATCAGATCAACAACTGGAAGATTCGACATGCATTTATGGGTTTAGACTAATAGTATATCCCTTATGCTGAAAGATATTGGGATGAAAACTAAATAACTCTATCATTTTCGTAAATTAAAAAATAAATATGATATTAGGTTTTTCAACCAGCTTGATTTTTTAAAACAGGATTATATGAAATTCAATACAGCATTCCTGATCAGGATCTCTCTGGTATCCGCCCTGGGCGGTCTGCTGTTTGGATATGACTGGGTAGTTATAGGCGGAGCGAAGCCATTTTATGAGAAGTTTTTCGATATAGCCGGATCACCCAATTTACAGGGATGGGCAATGAGCAGTGCCTTACTTGGCTGTATTGCCGGGGCTATGATATCAGGTATATTGAGTGAAAAATACGGAAGGAAAAAATCCTTGATTATTTCTGCTTTCCTATTTAGTATTTCGGCTGTTGGAACAGGATTTTCAAATGTTCTGTCTACTTTCATAATTTTCCGTCTTTTGGGCGGGATTGGGATCGGATTGGCCTCAACCCAATCGCCAATCTACATTGCCGAGGTAACACCGGGAATATGGCGAGGAAGATTTGTTTCTTTGAACCAACTGACCATAGTCATCGGGATTCTGATGGCACAGATCACCAATTATCTCATCGCTGATGTAGTGGATACTGCTGCCACAAATAATGAAAT
>CBDUBA010000280.1:0-1718 GCA_965365275.1 uncultured Cyclobacteriaceae bacterium
GTTTCCTGAGGAAACTTGAAATCCCGTATTTCCGTATTATCGCTCTGGGGATAGGCTGCAGAAGCAAAAAACAAAAATAATACAGCCCACAATAATAACCTTAAGAACCTAAATTGAGTTATAGGTTTTTCTAAGCAGGAATTTTGGTGAGAATCCATCCCTGTAAATGATCCATTTTTCAGACCAATATCGATAGTAGTTGATAACCTCCTCATAATGCCCTTTGCTTGGACCTGTTAAATTGCAAAAAATTATAAAAATAATCAAATAAATAAAAACCTATTTTTCAATTGAATTATTTCAAGTAATACTTTATGAAACTGATTTAAATAGAAGTTTATCAGTTATTAAAGGAATTATTATTAATATTTAAGCACTTTCCTGATCAATGAAGTGTTGATCCTATCGGATTGAACGGACATTTTTATAATATAAATGCCATTTCGAATTGTTTTTGAGCTTTCCAGAGAATTCCAATTAAGCGTATAATAGCCAGGGCTGTAATAATCATCAGCAAGTTGCTTAACCATATTGCCGGTAAGATCATAGATGTTCACTGTTACTAAATATTCAGATTCATTATCAGGAAGTGTAAACGGTATCGTCACCTCTTCCCTGAATGGATTTGGATAGCCATTTCCGAAGGTTAATGTTTCAGGTTTCAAATATTCATCAACAAATGAATCATCCCCAAACACTATCCTGAACTGATTTATGCCCGTTCCGTGGAAAGAATAGGTGTTCAAATCCTTCATATCGATAAGCTTTTCAATTCCTTTGTGGATCAATATCAGATTCATGTCATTATCTCCAAAATGTTTGTTATTCCAGTTGATCGTTAGTTTTTGTCCTTCTATAAAACTGCGCACTTCAAATTCCCAGATATACTTATCTGTTGTCCGAGTTACATCCAGGCTGAATTTATCATATTTTTCATCCGGATGGTTAAATGCAAGTTCGAAAGGAATAATTTCTCTCGGTACAGGCATTAGTACTTCATCATGCCAATCTTTACCTTCTATTGCCTCCGGATGCATTCCTATTCCTGACAGGGTGTTTGTAAATGATCCATTGGATATTTTCAATCCGGCAATCCAACTTGGTTGATCTAATGTATTGAAGCGATCCTGATCTACAAATTCTTGTCTTCTTGCTAAAACGGATATAATGTCAGGTCTAAGCTGCACATTTATAGTATCCTCACCTTCCAAGAACACAAATCCACCCCTGAATCTGGGAATGACATTGCCTTCCGAGAGAGAATCCTCTGTATAAAGCCTGACCCTCCCAATATTAAGATTCTTATTGTCAAAGATTACATCATCCCATCGGATGTCTATGTCAAAGGGATTCCCAATCTGGTTCCAACCCGGATTGAGGTTAAGGTCATATGCCTTGGAGATACTGTCCAGCCGTACGGTTCGACCCGCTCCGGTTTCGATTGTTGTAGAATCACGTGCTATGAGCCAGTAACCCAAACCTGGGATTATATCAGTAAATCCATTTTTATATTCGATATTTGACAGTCCATTATGGTGGAATAAGCGCCAGTATTTCACATTATATCCATCCAATTCATCAAATACAGCTTCAGCATTAGAATTTTGTAGTTCAAGTGGAATGGATATAATCTGGTACCGGTTGACCGTTTCACCAAATTTCAAATCGGGTAGCTCAGCAAAAACAGTGTCATAATGCAATACCATTTGTGTTTCAGG
>CBDUBA010000281.1:0-1583 GCA_965365275.1 uncultured Cyclobacteriaceae bacterium
ATATTTTTAAATACGTTATCAGAAACATCAAAATTATATAAGGTTATTAACAAATGTTAATCATTGGTAAAATATATACAGCCCAGTAGAGCAGTAAACCGTTGATTTCATACCTTAAATAAAATCATAATTACCCGATTGATTAGAAAAATAGATATAGTACTATTTATTTTGTTCTGAGAATTTATTGATTTTGTCAAAACATAAATTGTCACTGATATCTCTGAACATTTTAAGGGTTTTTTTAATTAGGAAAAGAATATTTACATTTACCATGTGACTTTTTCGATATTACTTCGTCTTACTTAATAGCCATAATAAGCATAAAGCAAATTTTCAGATCATGATACCATGCATTCGATAAAGACGGTCCTCTTCATCTTATTTTTAGCAACAGGATTTCATGCCCACGGACAATATAATGAAACCATCCGTTCCGCCAGGCCGGGGCAGTCTTTTGGTCCGTTTACCACCGGTAAAAAAATATTCCAGATACAGACCGGTTTTAATATCAATCAGATCAAGTATTCGGAAGAAAATTTTGATGTACATGGATTTAATTACTTAATGTCGTTGAGATACGGGATCACAGAAACGGTAGAAATACGCTATGCTTTTAGACTTAACCGCGATAAAATAACAATTGATGAGGAAGATGGGATTGCCAACGGATTGAGTGCTATGGTCCTGGGTATAAGATTCAATATCTTAAACAATGCAGGAACGTATAAGCCTTCCTTAGGATTTCAGGCAAATATTAACCTGAATGTGTTGAGCCCTGAGTTTAACCCGGATAATCCTGAACCGGCACTGCTTTTACTCCATAGTCAGAAGCTGACCCAATGGCTGAAACTGACCACAAACTGGGGCATAGTGTGGAATGGCAATAATGGGGATCCATCAGGCCTATACACTATAAATTTTTCATTCCCGATATCCAATAAAATAGGTTGTTTTGTTGAGAATTACGGAGGGTTATTCAATCGCAATCTAAATACATTCTTTGATACGGGAATCGATTATCTCGTAAATAATGATTTGCTTCTAGATCTATCGATAGGATATGGAAAAAATCGTGGAGTAATGGATGCATTTGTTGACTTCGGGGTGTCCTGGCGGATTCATCTCTAAGATCAGCTTCATCTTCATAGTAAAATTTCTGATTGCCTGTACTACTGATTTCCAGCTTAAACTTTCCAGCCTTTAATACGTTTATGGATCGATTCGCCACTAAACCTGGAATCAACCAAAATGTATATGGCATATCAGGTAATTAAAACACCTTCCCCTGCCTGTAATTTATCATACAATACATTGCCTCCTATCCATAAAAAGTTTAATTTATCGTACCATTCGGATTTTTTATTATTTGATCCAATAAGATCTTCTTTATAATTTTTAGATATGAAATATAGATTCAAGTATTTGAGGCAGACCCTGATCGCATTTTTAATAATTCTTTTACCCTATTCTGTACTGACTCAATACTCTTACTTCAATATAGGGGATTATGGAGAACCAAGAGATGGCATTGCACTTAATACCGAAGCCATCCAGACGGTGATCGAAGCTTGTGAGGAATC
>CBDUBA010000282.1:0-1517 GCA_965365275.1 uncultured Cyclobacteriaceae bacterium
ATTATTTGTCAAGGGGTATGAAAGTAAATGATTTCGCCCCGAATTTCTCATTCTTCTTTTCCAATGGTATAGATCCCGAATATGCAGTGATCGGTCGGGTAGCTCGAAGGATCTGGGCCAAGGCACTTAAACTGAAATACCACGGAAATGAACGTGCCCAAAAGCTCAAGTACCATATCCAGACCTCCGGCAGATCCCTGCATGCCCAGGAAATTGATTTCAACGATATACGCACTACCCTCCAGGCACTGTATGCGGTATATGACAATTGCAATTCACTGCATACCAATGCTTATGACGAGGCGATCACCACACCAACGGAAGAATCAGTACGAAGGGCCCTGGCCATTCAACTCATCATCAACCGTGAACTTGGATTGGCAAAAAATGAAAACCCTCTTCAAGGCTCTTTTATAATCGAGGAATTAACCGACCTGGTGGAGGAAGCCGTCCTGGCAGAATTTGATCGTCTGACCGACCGGGGCGGGGTATTGGGTGCCATGGAAACCATGTACCAACGGGGTAAGATACAGGAGGAAAGTCTTTTGTATGAAACGAAGAAGCATTCCGGGGAATATCCGATCGTCGGGGTAAACACATTCCTTTCCTCGGAAGGGTCCCCGACCCTGGTTCCGGGAGAGATCACCCGGGCTACCAAGGCTGAAAAAGACAGGCAGATCCAGAATCTGCGAAATTTTCAGAAAGTCAATGCACAGGATGGGAAAAAGCACCTTTCCGAACTCCGTAAGGCGGTCCTTAAAGAGGAAAACACCTTTTCACACCTGATGGAAGCGGTAAAATATTGTTCGCTTGGACAGATCACACATACCCTGTTTGAGGTGGGTGGACAATACCGGAGGAATATGTAATAATCAAATCAATAAATAGACAGATATTGAATTTTATTTATCAGATTGTGAATATTGATAATGGATTGTATGGGTAATATTGGCTTTATACGAATCTACATTATAAAAACGATCAGGACTGTTTTCCCAATACTGTACACAGGCTGTTAAAGGAGGCGTTACTATAGCCAGAATAAGCCAGAATTCATTCAGGTTTTTAATTGATCAGATCATATATCCCAAGGCATCTAATGTAAGGAGATCATTTCATAAAAGCATTTAATAGACCTACATACCTGACATGGATATGATTAGTTCATCGAAACTTATTTGAGAATAATCTCCGGGTACTTCAAATTCATCCGAAGAGAGATCTTCCTTTTGCAGACTTACCACTTCTGATCCGGGTTCACCGCTTCCATATTCGTAACTGACACTTTTCAATTCAATGCCAGCCCTTTCGATATTTCTATAAGCTTCCGAAAACTCCGGTGCGTTTTTCAGGAAAACTTCATCAGGAACGGTGCAACCTGCTATTTTAAAAGACATATCCATAGTAGTATTCATAATTCTGATCAAATCATCCAATGATGCATCATCGCTGATCCACTTTTCCTCAAACAATTCGCCATCAACTTTTATGCTGTATTTAGTTGTATTATAGCCGGC